>JBCCJS010000011.1:0-111993 GCA_039027675.1 Pseudomonadota bacterium | reverse complement strand
GTAAGCTCTTGGCTTTCTTCCAGAAATTCCTGGGTGGTGCGAACCTTGAAGGGGTTGATCTCGCCGTTGCGCACGCGGTAGCGGTTCTCCATCACGTTGATGATACGCGTTTTGGATTCCCTGAGCGACACGCCGTCCTGAAACCCGACAAAGGCCAGTTGCAGATCGTCCGGGCCTGCCATCGCATCGCCGTGAAAGCGCTGGCGCATGGTCGAGATCGGCATCAGCAGGATGTCATCGTTGTCATCGCCAAAGGTCGACCCTTTCTCCTCCAGCAGGCCGACAACGGTGAAGGGCACGCCGCGCACGCGCACGGTTTCGCCGACAGGGTCGAAATCGCCGAACAGAGCCTCGGAAACGGTCTGGCCCATCACCAACACGCGCGTGGCCGAGCGCACATCGTCTTCGCTCAGATTGCGCCCGCGCGCGATCGGGTGGCTGGTTATCGCCGCATAATCGCCATTTGTGCCCACCGCGTTGGTGCTGGTGTTGGTGCCCCCGGCCACCAGGTCGAGCGGATGGCGCAATTGCGGAGCGACCGCGGCGATGCCGGGGACCTCGTCGGCGATCGCGTTAAGATCGCGCTGGGTCAGCCGGCCGCGTTCAAAGCTGCGTCTTGGCCCCTTGTTTTCGGGCTCGGGCACGAGGATCGCCATGTTCGAGCCGAAGGAATTGATCGAATCCATCACAGAAGTCTGCGCGCCATTGCCCACCGCCACCGCCAAGGTGACCGCGAACACGCCGATCATAACGCCCAGCATGGTCAGGATCGAGCGCATCAGATTGGTCCGCAGCGCGACCAGGGCGATCGCGATGTTGACGCCCCAATTGGCAAACAGGCCGCTGATCGCGGATTGTTCGCGCGCGGCGGTGCCGGGATCGGAGGGTGCGACGGTATCAACAGGCGTATCAGCAGGAAGGGTCGCCATTAGAGCATCTCCTGAGCTCGCGGGGGAGCGATTGTGCGGTTCTCGACCGGATGGTCTGCGATGACCTTGCCGTCGCGAAATTCGATCCGTCGCCGCGCGTGATCGGCAATCTCGTTTTCGTGAGTTACGAGAATGACCGTTATCCCGGATGCATTCAATTGTTCAAAGATCGCCATGATGTCTTCGCTGGTGTGCGTGTCGAGCGCGCCGGTGGGTTCGTCAGCCAGCAGAATGAGCGGCTCGGTCACCAGAGCGCGCGCAATGGCAACGCGCTGCTGCTGGCCGCCTGAAAGCTTGGCCGGCGTGTTGAGCAGTCGCTCGCCAAGGCCCATGGCGATGAGCTTGGTTGTCGCCCGCTCGCGCCGGGTTGCGACATCGAGCCCGGCATAGATTAACGGCACTGCGACATTATCGATCGAGGTTGTCCGCGCGAGCAGATTGAACTGCTGGAAGACAAAGCCGATATTCTCATTGCGCAAAGCGGCGAGGTCATCGCTCGACATATTTTCGGTGGGCGTGCCGTTGATGAGGACCGTGCCCTGGCTTGGCACATCGAGGCAGCCGATCATGTTCATGAAGGTCGACTTGCCTGAGCCAGATGCGCCCATGATCGCGACATATTCACCCCGGTGGATCGCCAGCGAGACATCGTTGACCGCATGGATCGTCTCCCCTCCCAGCTCATAGGTTTTGACAAGACCGCGCGTCTCGACAAGCGGGCGCTCACCCGTGCTTGGCAAGGGGCGCGCCGGTGTGGTCATCAGTTGCCGCTTTCGTCCGACCGCTCTTTCGAGCGCACAAGGATCATCTCGCCCTCTTCAAGTCCGCTGGAGACCTCGACGTAATCCTCGCCCTGCACCCCCAGTGTCACTTTACGTTGAGTGGGCTTGTAGGGATCATCACCCGGCACCCAGACATAGGTGGGGCGCTTGGTTTCCTTCCCGTCTTCGCTTTCATTGTCTTTTGCCGTGCTGTCTGCTGCGTCTTCACTCTCAGCGCGGTCGGCATCGCGGGGGAGGAAGCGTGTGGCCGCAATCGGCACGCGCAGCACGCCCGTTTTTTGCCCGGTGATAATGTCCACATTCGCCGTCATCCCGGTGAGCAGCTTGCCATCTTGGTTATCGACATCAAGGATCACGAGATAGCTCACTGCGGCAGCATTCTGCGTCGCCGCCTTGCGAATTTGCTGCACGCGCGCTTCGAACACATCGTCAGGATAGCTGTCGACCGTAAAGCGCACTTTCTGGCCTTCGACCACTTGGCCGATATCGGCTTCATCCACCGACGCCTCTACCTGCATGCGGCTTGTGTCGGCGGCGATGGTGAAGAGGTTGGGCGTCTGGAAACTGGCGGCGACCGTCGTGCCGGGCTCAACCAGCTTGTCGATCACGACGCCGCTGGTGGGCGCGATGATGCGGGTGCGCGACAGATCAAGCTGCGCAGATTCAAGGCTCGCCGTGCTTTGCGCAATCTGCGCCCGTGCGCTTTGTGCCTGAGCGCGCGAGGTGTCGAGACTGGCTTTGGCGGCAACCAGCGCGTTCTGCGCCTGATCTACCCCGGCGCTTGAGACAAAGCCTTTTTTCTGGAGGTCCACGCGGCGATCATATTCGCGCTCTTGAACTTCCACGTCGACCAGCGCGCGCGCAATCGCAGCCTCAGCCTGAGCGAGCGTCGCACGCGCCAGATCAACCTGGGCGCGCGCTTGCAGCACCTGAGCGCGCGGGCGCGTTGAGTCGATCTCTGCAAGCAGTTGGCCTTTTGTCACTGGTGAGTTGAAATCAACATAGACCGCGATCACCTGACCCGAAATCTCCGAGCCGAGATTGATAGTATTGAGTGCGCGCAGCGAGCCGCTGGCTGAGACAAGCCGCGTCACTTCGCCGCGCGTTACCTCTTGCTCGACATATTCGTAGTCCGGCTCACCCGGTACAGCAAAGGCATAGATAAGAAGCGCGATGAGCAGCGCCCCCAGACCTGAAATAATCGGATGCCTTTTAATCCAGCCCCACAACCCGTTCACTTCACGACCCTTTCCTGCCCCCGGTCAATTTGGCTCATGGCACTTGTGTGACACGGCCACAAGAGGAATAGCGTACTGTATAGTAACAAGTTGTGATTGCGGTGTTCCCCCTACCATCGACCAAGGGCTTGAAGCGCTCGTCCAGTGGCGCTAACAGCCCGGCTCTCGCGGGAGCGACGCTGTTTGGCTTCGCTTGAGCGTGGGCGTGCCCCTGTGGTGGAATTGGTAGACGCGAGCGATTCAAAATCGCTTTCCTACGGGAGTGCCGGTTCGAGTCCGGCCAGGGGCACCATTCTTTTGTTTTTTCCTCGATGCTATTCCCTCGGCTGCGCCTCGGGGCATCTGCGGGCGGCCGCTTGGCCTTGCGGACCCGGTGGGTCCGGTCGGCGTGTTGCTTTTCCTTGGCGCTCATCGTTCCGCTTGGTCGCGCGCTTCGCTCTTCAGCACACAAACCCTCTTGCTATTGATCGAGCGCTCGCAGATTAGTCGCACCCGGACGTATCACCGATGCTGGATTTTCCTTCCTATCACGCAATGGCCGCTATGGCGGTCACCGTGGCGATGTTCATCGCCTTTGCGCGCGGGCGCATGTCGATCGAGATTGTCAGCCTGCTGACCATCGCGGTGATCGCGGTCGGCCTCTATTTCTTTCCGCTCGATGGCGCGAAACCCACTGATGGCCTCGCGCTCGCCTTTGGCGGGTTCGGGCATTACGCGCTGATCACGATATGCGCGCTGATGATCATGGGAAGAGGGCTGGTTGTTACTGGCGCGCTGGACCCCGCTGCCCGGCTGCTGGAGCGCCTGTTCCGCTTTAATCTGCAAATCGGCCTGCTCTTGTCGCTCATCATCACGCTGGTGTTGTCGATGTTCGTCAACAACACACCGGTTCTGGTGCTGATGATCCCGATCTTTGCCGCCCTTGCTCAGCGCGGAGCGATGGCGACGTCCAAGACGCTCATGCCCTTGAACGCAGCCTCGCTAATCGGCGGTCTGGCGACAACGATAGGCACATCGACCAACATTCTTGTCGTCTCCATCGCTGTTGACCTTGGAATGCGCGAGATCGGCGTGTTTGACTTTACCCCGATTGTGCTGATCGCCGCGCTGGTGGCGCTGCCTTACATGTGGCTCGTCATGCCGCGTCTGCTCACTGACAACCGGATCGAGGCCGAGGCCGCTGTGCGTCAGTTTCACACGCGCCTTAGGGTGGGGACCAATTCCGGCTTTGCAGGCAAGGACCTGCTGGAGGTGAAGGAGAGGCTGCCCAAGGGCATCACGCTCCACAATCCGCCAAAAGGCGCGCTTCAGCCGCAACAGCAATTGCACATTTCCGGCAGCCACGAGGCTCTGGAAGACGCGGTGCGCGAACTAAAAGGGCAATTGGCGCCCAGCTGGGTGCTAGACCGGATCAAGCGCACAGCCTCGGCCCAGAGCGCGGATGTCATGGTGTTCGAGATGACAGTGACGGGCGATTCCCGCCTTATCACCCGCACTTTGCCCTCCTCCGGGATCGCCGATCTCTACGGCGTCGCGGTGCTGGGTATCCACCGGCCTGAGCGCTTGCTGGGTGAACGCGACAAGTACTCCGATGGCGGCGATCTGCGCATCGCGGAAGGCGATGTGCTGTTGGTTCAAGGGATCGTCGAGGATTTGCAGGCCTTCGCGCTGGGAGACAGCCTCTTGATGCTCGACGGCGCGCGCGAATTGCCGCGCCGTTCCAAAGCGCTGCTGGCAGGCGCGATCATGGCCTTTTCGGTTTTCACGGCGGCTTTGGGCCTGTTGCCGATCGCGATCTCCGCGCTGGCGGGCGCGATCCTGATGTTTGTGACGGGATGCGTGAAGTTCGACCGGGTTGGCCGCGCGCTCTCAGGGCAAGTCATCGTGCTGGTCGCGGCGAGCATTGCGCTTGGCCGGGTGATCGATGAAAGCGGGGCGGCGACATGGCTGGGCGATACTTTGGGGCTGGGGCTTGCCTATCTGCCGCCTGCACTAGTGGTGGCCGCGATCATGGCCTTCGTCACCTTCATCACCAACTTTGCCTCTAACGCAACCGCGGCGACGGTGGGCACGCCGATTGCCTTTGGCATCGCGGCCAAGCTTGGAATTCCTCCAGAGCCGCTGGTGCTGGCTGTGCTGTTCGGCTGCAATCTGTGCTACGCGACGCCGATTGCCTACCAGACCAACATGCTGATCATGGCTGAGGGCTCGTATGAGTTTGGCGACTACATCCGCACCGGCGTGCCGCTGGTGGTGCTGATGGTGGCGGTGCTGTCGGTGCTACTGGTGCTGTTTTACGGGATGTAGAACGGCGTTTGGATGGCGCTGAGCGCCCCGTGTGTGCCCGTGTGTGCCTCGTTTCGCGTTTTTCGTTTTCCTACATACTCCCAAGCTCGCTACGACATGTCACCGACACCGCAATCGGCGGTTCTTATGCACTAACGCTTGGGAGCGACATGGCGCATTTCTTTGCGGCTGAAACTGTTTGACGCCGGCAGTGCATTTTCGACTTTTGGACTGTGTAACATGTGTCTCCTACACGCCGCCACGAGAAGCGGTGACAGCTAAGCCCGAACCCAAGGGGTTCGCAAGCGCGGAGTCGAAGCCGAAGGCGCAGACGGCCAAAGGCCACCTGCCCGCGCGCCCGCAGGCGCCCCGTACCCCGGACTTGATCCGGGGGGAGGGAACAGCGCCGAGGACATAAAGAACGACCGCCAACACGCTGGACAAGCCAGAGCGCTGACGGTCGCATTCTCCTCCCCAGGAGAATCTGTGTTGGGTTTGGGTATTGCGCCTAGCTGAGCGCGTTAGCTGGGGGAGGGCACGTAGGTACCAAGCCGGTGGTGAAGCGCGTTGATCTTGGCGAGCTCTTCGCGGTCTTCCGTCGTGCGGGCATGGCTCTCCAGCGCGCGGCGCAGAAGCTTCATGTCAGCGGTCGAAAGCAGCGCGCGGGCTCGGCCCGGTTCAGCGCGTTTGGGTTCGGCATTGGGAGTGTCAGTGTCGCTCATAGTCTCTCTCCGCAAGGTCCCGGTGGGTTGTTTGGATGGGACATTACATAAGGGGTGGCGTGACCATACAGTCGTTGCCGTACCCATCGGTTCCCACACGGCTGCATTCAATGCAACCGTGCGGGACACGAAGTCGACCGATTACGCCGCAGCGAACTGGTTCATGGTGTTGTCCTTGCCGCCCGCCTTGAGGGCTGCTTCACCGGCGAAGTACTCCTTGTGGTCATCGCCAATGTCGGAACCGGCCATGTTCTGGTGCTTCACGCAAGCGATGCCCTGGCGGATCTCTTCGCGCTGCACGTTGAGGACGTAGCCCAGCATGGCTTCCTCACCGAAGTAGCGCTTGGCAAGGTTGTCGGTCGACAGCGCGGCGGTGTGGTAGGTCGGCAGGGTGATGAGGTGGTGGAAGATGCCAGCGCGCTTCGCAGCGTCGGCCTGGAAGGTGCGGATCTTCTCGTCGGCTTCCGCGGCAAGCTCGGTGGCGTCATAGTCGATGCTCATCAGCTTGGCGCGGTCATAGGCCGAGACGTCCTTGCCCGCTTCGGCCCAGGCGTCGAACACCTGCTGGCGGAAGTTCAGCGTCCAGTTGAAGCTGGGCGAGTTGTTGTAGACGAGCTTGGCGTTGGGAACTGTCTCGCGGATCTTGTCGACCATGCTGGCGATCTGCTCAACATGAGGTTTCTCGGTCTCAATCCAAAGCAGGTCAGCGCCGTTCTGAAGCGAGGTGATGCAATCGAGAACGACGCGGTCCACTCCAGTTCCAGCGCGGAACTGATAGAGGTTGGAAGGCAGACGCTTGGGCGCCATCAGCTTGCCATCGCGGCTGATGAAGACACCGCCATTGGCAAGGGGGCCGTTGGTGATGTTGGCGGGGTCCACTTCCTCGGCGTCGATGAAGCCGTTGTACTGATCGCCAAGATCGCCCGGCTCCTTCGAGAAGGCGATCTGCTTGGTGAGGCCGGCACCAAGCGAATCGGTGCGGGCAACGATGATGCCGTCGTCAACGCCCAGTTCGAGGAAGGCGTGGCGGCAAGCGCGGATCTTCTGGATGAAGTCTTCGTGCGGAACGGTGACCTTGCCATCTTGGTGGCCGCACTGCTTTTCATCGGAGACCTGGTTCTCGATCTGGAGCGCGCAGGCACCCGCCTCGATCATCTTTTTGGCGAGGAGGTAGGTGGCTTCCGCATTACCAAAGCCTGCGTCAATGTCGGCGATGATCGGCACGACGTGGGTTTCGTAATTGTCGATTTGGTTGGTGATATCCTGCGCCTTTACTTCATCGCCTGCTTCGCGGGCAGCGTCGAGGTCGCGGAACATGCCGCCAAGCTCGCGCGAATCGGCTTGCTTCAAGAAGGTGTAGAGCTCTTCGATCAGCGCAGGCACCGAGGTCTTCTCGTGCATCGACTGGTCGGGAAGCGGGCCAAATTCACTGCGCAGTGCGGCGACCATCCAGCCCGAGAGGTAGAGATAGCGCTGCTTGGTCGAGCCGAAGTGCTTCTTGATGGAGATCATCTTCTGCTGACCGATAAATCCATGCCAGCAGCCCAGCGACTGGGTGTAGTTGGCAGGGTCAGCGTCGTAGGCGTCCATGTCGGCGCGCATGATCTTGGCGGTGTACTTGGCAATGTCGAGCCCGGTGTTGAAACGGTTCTGGAGAACCATGCGCGCGGCGCTTTCGGGGTCGATCGCGGCCCAGCTGGAGCCGTTCGCCTCGACGAGGGCGCGCATCTTGGTGATGGTGTCTTGGTAGGTCATGTGAGATTCTCCTGAGTTTGTATCCGGGGAGGTGATGCGCGCTCGATGCAATATTGCAGCGCATCATGACAGGAAAAAACCCGTACTTTCGTGTCTGTATGCGGGTGTTTGGGCGTTAATTTGTGTAATGTTGTAAACATATTCACAAAAATGAGATATGAGATGCACCATGGCTGAATCCGCTCTTCTCGCTGGCCCCTCGTTGCGCCGCTTGCGTAAGCGAGAGGGCCTGACCCAGGCCGCTATGGCCGCCTCGCTCGGCATTTCGCCAAGCTATCTCAACCTCATTGAGCGCAACCAGCGCCCGCTCTCAGCGCGAGTTCTGGTGCAGGTTATCGAGCGGTTCGACTTTGATCCCAGCAGCTTGCGTGAGGATGAGGCGATTGGCGGGGTGGATGGTTTGCTGAGGCGCCTTGCTGACAAACGCTTTGCCGATCTTGGGATTGACCGCGAAGAGGTGCAGGAATTCATCGCCACCGCGCCGCAAGTGGCGGCGGCCTTCGCCCGGCTCTACGACAATTCCCACCCCGATGCAGAGCGCGCCGATGATCCTGCAGGCGAAGCGCGCCGCGGGGTTGAGCGGTGGCAAAACCATTTTGCGGACCTCGATCACGCCGCTGAAGACCTGTCCGATGAGCTGCGCCTCTCACGCGGAGATATCAGCGCTGCCTTGATCGAGCGGCTGCGCGAAAAGCATCGGCTCACGGTGCGCATCCTGCCCGCCGATGTCGTTCCGGGTCTCGTGCACAGGCTCGACCTGCACGCTCGGCAGCTGCAATTGTCCGAAATGCTGGGCGGGGCTGCCCGTCGCTTTCAGATTGCGCGCCAGATTGCCAGCCTTGAACAGCGCGATGCAATCGACACCGTGGTGGAAGGCGGCAATCTCTCCTCGCCCGAAGCGCGGCAGATCTTTCGCGATCACGTGACCGACTATATCGCTTTGGCGCTGCTGATGCCCTACCGCCGGTTTTTAAGAGCGTGCGAGCAGACAGGTTATGACCTTTCGATCCTGGTGCGCCGCTTCACCGTGAGCTTTGACCAGCTGGCTCAGCGATTGACCACCTTGCAGCGCGTTGGAGAGCGGGGCTTGCCGTTCTTCTGTGCGCATTTCGATCGTGCGGGTTCCATGCTGCATTTCACCGCCGGGGCAAGCGGCGCGGTCTATCCGCTCGACAGCGCTCGCGGCCCGCAATGGGTTGCCTATGCGACCTTCGAGCGGCGCGGAGCCTTGCTGACGCAGTCGGTTACGTTAGGCGAGGGCGAGGCGGGGCCGCTCCATTGGTTCAATCTTGCCCGAACCATCGAAGACGATGGCGTCGCGTTCTACTCCCGGCGCGCGATTGTGCTTGGCTTGGAGGCTCGCTTCTCCGAGCAGTTGATCCAATCCCAGGCGATTGCGCTCGGGCCGCTGGATGCGTCTTCTCCCGATGGCGCGCGCGCAGGCTAAAGGTGTGCTGATCGAGCCACCTATGATCGTCCTGTTAACTCTGACAGGCCTTGGAAAAGCGATATTTTTGGAGGGCATTGTAAAGTTTACCGACACTTAAACACTCGTGCGTAAAGCGGAAGGTGCAACACACCTCAACTAAGAGCACCGCGCAACCGCCATGATCCGCCTGTTCAAGCATTATATCCCGCATGCCGTGCTGTTGCTCGGCCTGCTCGATTTTGCGCTGCTGGTTCTGGCGAGCGAGCTGGCGTGGCAATTGCGCGCAGCACAGATCGAGATGGATGCAGGGCCGCTCGATACGCGCTGGCTCGAGCTGCTTGGGTCTGCGAGCGTTGTCTGGCTGGCGATGATCTCGGTCGGGGTTTACGGGCCCCTCGCGCTGCGATCGCTGCGTTTTGCAGGCGCGCGGTTGCTGGTCGCAATCAGCCTTGGGATCATTGCGCTCGCCTTTGTCGACTTTGTGCTGCCGGGCCAGACCTTCTGGCGCTCAACACTGCTGTACGCGATGGGCTTTGCGGTGCTGGTTCTGGTAGCGGATCGGTTGCTGCTCAACAGCTTCCTTGGCTCATCCGCCTTCCGCCGCCGGGTGATGGTGCTGGGCGCAGGTGATCGGGCGCAGCGTCTGCGCGAGCTTAGCGACAGGCCTGAAAGTGGCTTTGCGATCGTCTCCTATATCGCGATGAGTGAGCCTGAGCGAGTTGTTGAGGAAGCGATTGCTCGCGAGGCGGTGCATGATCTGGGGCGATTCGTCGAAAATCTCGGGGTGAGCGAGGTGGTGCTCGCGCTTCAGGAGCGGCGCAATGCGCTTCCTTTGAAGGACTTGCTGCGGATCAAGACCAAGGGCGTTCACGTCAACGATTTCTCCAGCTTCATGGAGCGCGAGACGGGCAGGGTTGACCTCGACACCGTGAATCCCAGCTGGCTGATCTTCTCCGACGGCTTTTCGAGCGGGCGCATGTTTTCAAGCGCGTTGAAGCGGCTGTTTGATATCGCGGCAAGTTTGATGCTCCTCGCGCTGACCTTTCCGATCATCGCGGTGTTCGCGATCCTTGTGAAGCTCGACAGCAAGGGGCCTGCCTTCTTCCGCCAGCAGCGCGTGGGGCTTTACGGCGAGACCTTCCACCTTGTGAAACTGCGCAGCATGCGAACGGATGCGGAGAAAGACGGCGCCAAGTGGGCGAGCGAGAACGATCCGCGCATCACGCGTATCGGCGCCTTCATCCGCAAGTTTCGCATCGATGAGCTGCCGCAAACCTGGTGCGTCCTGATGGGCCAGATGAGCTTTGTCGGCCCGCGTCCCGAAGTGCCGCAATTTGTCGATGACTTGCAGGAGCAGATCCCCTTTTTCGGCGAGCGGCACATGGTGAAGCCGGGCATTACGGGCTGGGCGCAGATCAATTACCCCTACGGCGCCTCAATCGATGACGCCCGCAAGAAGCTTGAATACGATCTTTATTACGCCAAGAACTACACGCCCTTCCTTGATTTCGTGATCCTGCTGCAAACGGTGCGTGTGATTCTTTGGCCGGAAGGGGCACGGTAATGAGCGTCCTTGCACTCACCTCTGCGGGTCTTGGCGTGGCTGGCTTGGACATGGCCTTTGGCGCTTATGCGGGCTTTGTCTCGTTTTTTGTGGGCGCGGTTCTCAGCGCAGGCGCCGGGCTTTGGATTGCGCGCTCTGGTGATCGCGACCGGCCCGATCGCAGCGCGGCGCTGATCGTATGCGCAACGACCGGCATCTGGTGCGCACTGGCGGCGCTGCAGGGTCCTGATGCGACCGCCACACAGCTTGCCTCCAGCCTGCGCAACTTTGCTTCGATCTTCCTGATCTTCCGCCTGTTTGCCACCGATGGTCGCGATGCGAGCCTGCGCCCCATCCGCCCCGTGATTATCACACTGGCACTGGTTGAGCTGTTCCAGCCCATCCTGCTGGTGATCGATGCGCGTGTGGGGCTGATGCCTGATCTGGTGGCTTTGACGTTTGAGGTTTCGGTGATCCTCAAGATGCTGGTGGCCGTTGGCGCTCTGATGCTGCTGCACAACCTGTATGCAGGCGCGGCGGCCTCTTCGCGTCAAATATTGCGGTGGAGCACGATCGGGCTTGCATGCGTGTTCGCCTATGATCTTAACCTCTTCACTATCGCCTATCTGAGCGGCCAGTACCCGGCCTTCCTGATAGGGTTTAGCGGGATTTTGGGTGGCTTTTTGGCCGGAGCCTTAGCGCTGAGCGCCAATTCGGCCAGCGCTGGGCTGCAATTTCGCCCAAGCCGCGCGGTGACCTTCCAGACGCTCTCCTTGCTGGTGATCGGGAGCTATCTGCTCTTCATGGTTCTGGTTACGCGCTCGCTCGCGTTTATCGGCGGGGACATTGCGCGCGCCAGCCAGATGGTGTTCCTCGTGCTCGCCATTGTGGTGGCGGTGAGCTGGCTCCCCTCGCACCGCATGCGCGGCTGGCTGCGCGTCACGGCGACAAAGCACCTCTTCCAGCACCGCTATGACTATCGCGAGGAATGGCTGCGTTTCACGCGCACAGTGGGCCGCGGCTCCAGCGCGAGCGCAAGTTTTCACGAACGCGCTATCAAGGCGATTGCCGACATTACTGAAAGCCCCTCTGGCCTGTTGCTCATCCCGAATGAAGAAGCCCAATTGGAGCTGACCCAGCGCTGGAACTGGCCAATGATCGAAGTGCCGGCGGTAGCAGGAGAGTTTGCGCTCACAGGCCTGCTTGAGCGGCATAACCTCGTCCTCGATCTTGATGAGGCACGCGAGGGCGTCGACCACCACGGTGAGCTTGCTGAGGTGCCGCCATGGCTGCTCGAGGCAGAGGACGTGTGGGCGCTGGTGCCGCTCATCCATTTTGACCGGCTCGTGGGCTGTGTGGTGCTGGGCCGTCCGCGTGTGATGCGCAAGCTCGACTGGGAGGACTTTGATCTGCTGCGCGTCGTGGGCCAGCAGCTTGCGAGCTATCTGGCAGAACAGGCCGGGCAACAGGCGCTGATGGATGCCAGCCGGTTCGACGAGTTTAACCGGCGCATTGCCTTTGTCATGCACGATATCAAGAACCTGGCCAGCCAACTCTCGCTGCTTGCGGCGAACGCACAAAAGCACGCCGATAACCCCGAGTTTCGGGCCGATATGCTGGTGACACTGCGCGCCTCCTCGGAGAAACTGAACGCACTGCTGGCGCGGCTTGGGCGCTATGGTGCAGGGCCCGTTCATGCGATTGGCGAAGTTGATCTGAGCGTTGTTGCAAAGACCCTCGAACAGCGCTTTTCGAGCGTGCATCCAATCAGTGTCACCTATAGCCAGGAGGCTCGTGTTCTCGCGGATGCAGAGGCGCTTGAACAGGCGCTCATCCATCTGGTCCAGAACGCGATCGATGCAAGCGATGATGACGCGCCGATTTACCTGACGGTATCGTGCGACACGCTCAATGGCCGGCTCGATATCATCGATGCGGGCTGCGGCATGACACCCGAATTTGTGCGGACGGGCCTGTTCAAACCATTCGTCTCATCAAAGCAAGGCGGCTTTGGCATTGGCGCTTTTGAAGCGCGCGAGATGATCAAGGCGATGGGCGGGCGCCTTCAGGTGGAATCGCGCGAAGGGCTGGGCACGCGCTTTTCTATCCTGCTGCCTGTGCCCGAAACCGCCCGACTGTTTTCCCCCGATGCGGGCAATGATCCCGCGTCATCAAGAGAGGTAGCCTGATGGCTGACAAGAAACCGACATTGCTCATCGTCGAGGATGATGAAGGTCTGCAAGCGCAGCTCAAATGGGCCTATGATGATTTCGAGGTTGTCATTGCCGGCGACCGGGACAGCGCAATCGCCGCTCTGCGCAGCGAAGCGCCTGCGGTGGTGACGCTTGATCTGGGGCTGCCACCTGATCCTGATGGCACTGCCGAAGGCTTTGCCGTCCTAGATGCAATCATGGAGCTGAAGCCCGACACCAAAGTGATCGTTGCCAGCGGGCACGGCGCTCGTGAGAGCGCCTTGCAGGCAATTGAGCGGGGCGCTTACGATTTCTACCAGAAGCCGCTCGATATTGAGGCGCTCGGCCTGATTGTGCGCCGCGCTTTCAATCTCCATCAGATCGAAAGCGAGAACCGCCGGCTGGTTGCCAATGCGGGCGAAGACAAGACTGTGCTCGGCCGCCTCATCACCGGGGCGCCAGAAATGGTGAAGGTGGCGCGCACGATTGAGCGCGTTGCATCAACCAGCGTCTCGGTCATGCTGCTTGGCGCGAGCGGCACGGGCAAGGAATTGCTCGCCCAGGGCCTGCACGATGCAAGCGAACGCGCGGATGGGCCCTTCATCGCGATCAACTGCGCCGCCATTCCGGAAAACCTCCTTGAAAGCGAGCTTTTCGGGCATGAGAAAGGCGCGTTTACCGGCGCTGTGAAGACCACTGAGGGCAAGATCGAAAGCGCTAATGGCGGCACGCTCTTCCTTGATGAGGTCGGCGATATCCCGCTTCCGCTTCAGGTAAAGCTGCTGCGCTTCCTTCAGGAACGCACGATTGAGCGGATCGGCGGGCGAAAGACGATTGCGGTCGACACGCGCATCGTGTGCGCGACCCACCAGAACCTTGAAAGCATGATCGGCGAGGGCACTTTTCGCGAGGACTTGTTCTATCGCCTTGCCGAGATCGTGGTGCGCATTCCGGGTCTTGCTGAAAGGCACGGCGATGCTGTGCTTCTCGCCAAAGCCTTCCTCAAGCGCTTTGCAGGCGAAATGAACCCTGCCGTCACAGGCTTTGCGCCCGACGCCTTATCCGCGATCGACCGGCATGAATGGCCGGGCAATGTGCGCGAGCTTGAAAACCGGGTGAAGCGCGCGGTGATCATGGCCGATGGCAAGTTGGTGGGCGCAGCCGATCTCGACTTTGCAGACGAGGAAGAGGAAGAGCCGACCAATGTCCTCAACCTCAAAGCCGCGCGAGAGCAGACCGATCGGCGCGTGATCCGGCACGCTCTGGCCCGCAGCGAGGGCAATATTTCCAGCACCGCCAAGATGCTGGGGATCAGTCGCCCCACGCTTTACGATCTGCTCAAGCAATACGATCTGCATGCCTAAGTCTGCTCCCATGCTAGCCGCCGTACTCAGTGCAGCGGCGCTGATGGCATGCGGTATGGAGGCGCAGCCAGGTGGGTCTGAAACGTCGGTTAGCAATCAGGGTAGCGAGGCATTTCAGGCGCTGATTAAGCAAGCGCGCGAGGCGGCCCAGGATGGCGATATCGCCGATGCGGGTGCGCTTCTTGACCAGGCGCGCGCGCTGGCGCCGGACAACCCCGATGTTTGGGTGGAGATTTCGCGTCTGCGCTATCGTGGCGGGAAGCACCAGCAGGCCCTTGATGCCGCGGACCAGGCGCTTGAGCTGGGGCCGGGCCATGCGCCCGCTCTGCTTCTGCGCGCACAGATGGTGCGCGATGCTTATGGACTGACCCCTTCGCTGGTCTGGTTTGAAGCGGCGGTGGAAGCTGATCCCAATGACCCGCTGGCGTTGGCCGAATATGCAGCGACATTGGGCGATGCGGGCTATTATGCAGAGATGCTGGGCGTCACGCGTGCACTGGCCGATATCGCGCCCAAGGATCCGCGCGTTTTCTATCTGAAAGCTGTGCTGGCTGCGCGCGCGGGCAAGCCTGTGCTGGCTAAAAGCCTGGTAGAACGCAGTGGCCTTGCGCGAGAGGAGGTGCCGTCGGCGCTGATGCTAGATGCTCTGGTCGACCTGCAAGAGCGCAATTTCGACTCGGCCTCCGAAACGCTCGAGCGTCTGATTGAGGCTCAACCGGGCAATACTCGCGCACGCGAATTGCTGGCACGGGCCATGTGGCTGGGCAATCGCGATCTGGAGATGGTTGACCAATTCGCTGCCGATGCGCTCCGGGATGAGGCCTCGCCCTATCTCGCAATGCTGGTGGGCCGCGCGTTTGAGCGACAGGGAGATCGTCTCGCGGCAGCGCCCTATCTCGAGAAAGCCTATGCTGGGCGCAGGGAAGGTTGGGCTGTGCTCGCAGACCGGGTGAGCCTGCCCGAACCCACGATCCGTATGCGCCGCTTGATCGAGCAAAAGCGCTGGCCACAGACTAGCAGGCTTTCTGCGCAGCTTTCGCGGCAGTTTCCGGGGTCCAGCGATATTGCAGTGCTCGCAGGCGATGCGGCGCTGGCAAGCGGGAGTCCCGAAGACGCGCTTGAATATTACCAACAAGCCGCGCGCATCCGCCGACCCTGGCCGCTGACCGTCAAGGCTGCGGCGGCGTATCGCGATTTCGGTGACCCGATGGCAGCTGACGCTCTTCTGGTGCGCCACCTCGTATCCGAACCGCGCAACACCGAAGCGCTGTTGCTGGCTGCCAAGCGCGCTGCTCGGCTTGAAGATTGGCTGCGCGTGAGCGTGTTACTCGACAATGCGATTACGCTGGGGGCGGGCAATGATCCACGCCTCCTCATGCTGCGCGCGAACGCGGCCCGCGAGCTTGGCCGCGAGGAGGAGGCGCGCCGGTTTGAGCGCATGACCTGGGAATTGCATCCCGGCATTCTCCCGCAAGGCTAAGCGCCAAAGGCGCGCTCTCGACAATTGAGCAGCAGGCGGGCAGGGGGCTGCGCTCTATGCCAGCGCGCCTCAAGCCTCTTGCTGATCCGATGATCGCGGTCCTGCTGCTCGCAACCGCGTTGGCCTTTGTGATCCCGGCGATAGGCGATGCGCGCGAACAGGCGCAGACTGTCTCAAGCGCCAGCATCTTTGTGCTGTTTCTTGTAAACGGTATGCGTATCGCGCGCGGGGAGATCGCCAAGGGTCTCGCGAACTGGCGGTTCTTCGGGCCGCTCTTCATGTGGGTGTTCGGTGTGATGACGCTGGCGGGCTGGGGGCTGAGTGCTGTCGCGGGCGCGCTATTGCCGCCTTTGGTGGCGCTGGGTTTTATCTATCTAGGCGTGCTTCCCTCAACAATTCAATCGGCGACCTCTTACACCACGCTCGCTGGAGGAAATGCGGCGCTTTCAGTTGTGGGAGCCGCGCTCATCAACATCGCCGGGGTGTTCCTCTCCGCACCCCTCTTTGCGCTGCTGGGCGGAGAGAGTGGGGCTAATGTCAGCGGCGAAATGATCCTTCGCATTGGGCTCATCCTCGTGCTGCCCTTTCTGATCGGACAAGCGCTGCAAGGCTGGACGCGCGCCTGGATTGTCGAGCGTAAATCGCAGGTCGCCTGGCTCGATCGGATCGTAATCGGCATCGCGGTCTATGTTGCGTTTTCGGGAGCGGTCGAAGAGGGGCTGGTGACGATGTTCAGCGTGTTCGATTGGGCGGTCCTGATGGGGCTGGTCATAGCGCTTCTGGCGCTCGCGACCGGGGGATCGTGGGTGCTGGCAAGCGTGCTGGGGTATCCGCGCGCGGACCGGATCGCGTTCCTTTTTGCCGCTGCGCAGAAGAGCGTTGCCATAGGAGCACCTCTGGCCGCCATCCTGTTCCCGGCTGAGGTTGCCGGCTTCGTGATTGCCCCGCTTTTGCTCTATCACCTCTTGCAACTGCTGCTGGCAGCGCCGCTGGCGACTCTGTTGGCTCAGAGGCAGACTAGGCCTTAGTCGTAGCGCCGCTATCCCCCACATCACCCTGTGCGCCATGCGCGCGGTTGTGGCGGATCGACCAGGCGAGCGAGAGGCCGATCAGCGTGGCTCCGATCAGCCCGGTCACCGTTTCATTGATGTGGTACTTGGCAGAGAGCAGCATGATTGCGCCAAGTACGATGATCGCCCAGAACGCTCCGTGTTCAAGAAAGCGGTATTGCGAAAGCGTGCCTGTCTTCACCAGATGCACCGTCATTGAGCGCACAAACATTGCCCCAACGGAAAGTCCTAGCGCAATCACGATCATGTTGTTCGATAGCGCAAAGGCGCCGACGACACCGTCGAAGCTGAAGCTTGCGTCCAGCACTTCCAGATAGAGAAACCCTCCGAGCCCGGATCGCACTATCTCGCCCGCCGCTTTCTTTCGCGCCTCACTTTGCTCGATAATCTCGCCCAGCGCGTGCACCGCGATATAGGTGAGCAGGCCAAGTACACCTGCGCTCAAGAACGTCAGCGCATCAGCCGAACCCAGCAGCGTCGACACCCCGTAAATCAGAGTCAGTACGATGGCGATTTCAAGTGCCGGAATGCTGGAAAAACGCGCGGCCGATTCCTCGATCGCTTTGATCCAGTGAATGTCCTTTTCCTCATCGAAGAAGAAGGTCAGCCCCACCATCGAAAGGAAAGCGCCGCCAAACCCGGCAATTCCGACATGCGCGGCGGAGACAATACGCTCATACTCCTCCGGATCGCCAAGCGAGAGCTCAACCGCCGCCCACGGCCCGATATTAGCGGCGATCGAGACGATGGCGATGGGAAAGACGATCCGCATCCCGAACACCGCAATCAGAATGCCGATTGTGAGAAAGCGCTGCTGCCACACCGGGTCCATCTCGCGCAGAACGGTTGCGTTTACCACGGCGTTGTCAAAACTGAGCGACACTTCGAGGATCGAGAGCACAAAGACGATCCACAGCACCGAAAGCATGCCGCCCACCGTGCCGCTGCTCATCCAGCCATACCACGCCGCAATGCCAAGGCACACGGCGGTGAAAAGCAGCGAAAAGCCGTAATAGCGCAGCAGCGTCTGCATCAGGTGTGTCCTTTGGAGCCGTCAGTCTTTGGGCTGGTAGGTTTGTTCATCGCTGGGGAAAGAGCGTGCGCGCACTTCCTCCGCATAGGTCTCCACCGTCTTTTCGATGACGCTGGCGATATCCTCGTACTTTTTGACGAACCGCGGAACACGCTCAAACATGCCCAGCATGTCTTCAGTGACGAGCACTTGCCCATCGCACTGGGCCGAAGCGCCAATGCCGATGGTCGGGCAGGTGACGCCTTGCGTGGCAGCAATGGCGATGGGTTCGACCACGCCTTCGATCACGATAGCAAACGCGCCCGCCTGATCTAGCGCTTCAGCATCGCTGACGATCTTGTCCGCTTCTGTATCGGAGCGCCCGCGCGCCGCATAGCCGCCCAGCACATTCACTGCCTGCGGGGTGAGGCCCACATGGCCCATCACCGGAATGCCGCGCGAATTGAGGAAATCGACCGTGGGCGCCATCGCTTCGCCGCCCTCCAGCTTGACCGCAGCAGCGCCGGTTTCCTTGAGGAGATAGGCTGCGCTTTCAAAGGCTTGCTCAGGCGAGCTTTCATACGACCCAAACGGCATGTCGATCACGACAACCGAATGATAGCTGCCACGCACAACCGCTGCGCCGTGATTGGCCATCATCTCCAGCGTCACGGGGATGGTGGAGGGAAGGCCGTAGATCACCTGCGCCAGCGAATCGCCCACCAGCAGCAGATCGCAGTGTGCATCGAGCAATTGCGCCTGGCGCGCAGTGTAGGCGGTGAGCATCACCAGCGGCTCGGCCGTCACCCCATCCTTCTTGCGCGCACGGATGCGCGGCACGGTGAGGCGGCGAAGCGGCTTGGGCGTCGGATTGGCCCGGCTGGTGCTGGTGTCGAGCTGGAAGGTTGTGGACATGGGCGATGCGTTTAGCGACGTGGAAAGCCAAAGGCAAAGCGAAGCCCGCGCATTGCCTCTTGGCGCGGGCGCAAAATCATTGCACAACAGTGAGACATTCGGGGACAGCGCGGTTTCGAAGCGCGCGGCAGATAGGGTTTCTTCGTAACATGGTAGCGAGTTCGGGTTCCGCACGCGACGGATGGTCATCGCGCACAGCCTTTATTCTGGCGGCCATTGGCTCAGCGGTGGGTCTTGGCAATCTGTGGCGCTTTCCGGCTGAGGCGGGGTCCAATGGCGGTGGCGCCTTTGTCCTGTTCTATGTTGTGTGCGTCATCTTCATCGGCTTGCCGGTGCTCTTGTCCGAGACGTTGATTGGGCGGCATGGACAGGCCTCTGCGCCCGAAAGCGTGCGGCGTATGGCGAAGGAATCACGCGCGTCCACCCATTGGGATGTCCTTGCCAGCATCGGCGTTCTCTCTGCCTTCATGATCGTCAGTTTCTACTGCGTCGTTGGCGGCTGGGTGATCTATTATATCTACGTGTTCTTTGGTGATTTGCTTGCCACCGGAGCAATGGGCGGGGCGTTCGAAGGGCGTTCCAGGGAAGAGATCGAGGGCATTTTGCCGGGTCTGTTTGGCAGCGCTCAAACGATGATAACCGGGCACCTGATCTTCTTTGCGATCACCATTTTCTTTGTCATGCGCGGTGTGTCGAAGGGGATCGAGTGGGTTGCGACCTGGTTGATGCCGGCCTTTTTTGTGCTGCTCGTCGCGATCACTTTATACGGGTTTACAAGCGGTGCAGGGCAAGAGGCTTTCGCCTATCTCTTCACCTTCGACTTCTCCAAGCTGACCCCGCAAGTCATGCTGGCGGCGGTAGGGCAGGCGTTTTTCTCACTATCGCTCGGGGTGGCGGGGATGATCACCTATGGCAGCTATGCCGGCCGCGATATCAATCTGGGCCGGACCAGCGGCATCATCGCGAGCGCGGACACCGCTGTGGCGCTTATTGCGGGCTTGTGCATTTTCCCCATTGTCTTTGCCGCCATCGCTGCGGGCGCGACCGATTTGTCGGTCGAGGGAGGGCCCGGCCTGATGTTTGCCTCGCTTCCCGTAGGCTTTCAGGCGATGCCGTTTGGCTCGCTGATCGGCCTTGTGTTCTTCATCATGGTTGGTTTTGCCGCGCTGACGAGTTCGGTCGCGCTGCTCGAAGTGCCGACATCCTGGGTGATCGAACGGTTCGGCCTTTCACGCGCGCTGAGCACTCTGATCGTGGGGATAAGCGCTGGGGTGCTTGGGATTTTTGCCGCGCTTTCCTTCAACGAGTGGGCCGATGTGCGTCCGCTCTACTACGTGCCCGGCTTTAGCGGTTCGAATGTCTTTGATGCGCTTGATGGTGTGACGGCCAAGATCTTCATGCCGCTTGGCGCGATCCTGACCTGCATCTTTGTGGGCTGGGTGGCGGAGCCTAGGCTTGTGGACACCGAGAACGGCCTCAATGGCGGGCTGCACCAGTTGTGGCGGGTGCTGGTTCGCTATGTCTGCCCGGTTGTACTCATCGTCATCATGGTCTTCGGCCTGCTGGGCTAAACTGGTCTACAGGGGCGGGGCGAAAAGCGCGTTGCAATCACGCGCTTGATGTGGAACATAATAAGAACAAATAGACTCGCTGCGAGTCTCTATGAGTGCCTTTATGTCCCGTTCTGTCTCCTCTTCCAGCGCTTCAGCGCTTGATCGCTTTGCTGTTCCCCCTCGTCCCAAAGGCAGCGCGGCGGCGTGTCTTTCCGCGCAGGATATCGCCGATATCTCCAAGCGTCGCGAGGCTCGCTGGCGGCCTGGCCTCGCTGATCAGCCTTTGCACAGTGAAATTTTTGCCAGCGCGCGAGAGGCAAGCGGGGTCGGCTTTGCGCTGGCACTGGCGCGCGACGCTTTCCGGGTGGCGGGCGCCGGCGCTGATCCGCTGGCTGAGGCTGAGGATCGGCGGCACGTCCTGTGGGTGCAGGAACGCGGCGCGATTGAGCGGGGCGGGCGGCCCTATCTCCACGGGCTTCCTGAAGAGCTGCGTGATCGCCTGATCCATGTTGAAGCCAAGACGCCTGAAGACGCGCTGTTCGCGCTTGAGGAAGGGCTGCGATGCCGCGATCTCGCCTGCGTGATCGGAGAGATCGTAGGCAATCCGCGCAGCCTCGATTTTACCGCGTCGCGCCGGCTCAGCCTGGCAGCGGAGAAGCACCAGGTCGCCTTGTGGCTGGTGCGACTTGACGCTGAGGCGGACCTGTCCTCGGCGCGCATGCGCTGGCGGGTAGAGGCCGCGCCCTCGCAGCTGCCGCGCTGGAACGCTGAGGCCCCCGGTACGCCGCAATGGAAAGCCGAGCTGTTCCGCGCGCGCAGTCATGCGCCGGGCCAATGGATAGTGAGTTATGAGGAAACCGAACTTAGAGCCCAACGCCCCGCAATCTCCCAAAATGCCAAAAACGCCGCCCAAGCCCTCGGCCCCGCGCTCGCAAGGCAGCGCCGTTTCTGGCAGCCGGGTGGAGGATCGCCCCTTACGCCAACCACACCCACCGCGCCGGATTCTCGCCATCTGGTGCGCGCGACTGTCGGTCGATCGCTGGCGGCTTGCGCAAGGGCATGATGGGCGTGTCTGTAAGCGCGGTGAGGGCGCTGATGCTGAACCGGTAGCGCTGATCACCGAGACCGCGCACGGCCCGCGCATCGCCAGCGTTAACGAGGCCGCTCGCAAAGCCGGAGCACAGGTCGGCACCATGCTCGCCGACGCGCGCACGCTTTGCCCTGCGATCAAGGCGGTGCCGGCAGACCCGGCGGGCGATCTGGCGTTCCTCGAAAAGCTCGCCGTGTGGGCGCAGCGCTGGGGGCCGTGGAGCGCTCTGGATGCGCCCGATGGCCTCATTGTTGACGTTACCGCGGTGGCGCATCTGTTTGGGGGTGAAGCCAGACTGATCGCCGATGTCGAGGCTGCTTTTGCCGCCCGTCAGCTCGCGGTGCGCACCGCGATTGCGCCCACCGCTGGTGCGGCCTGGGCGCTGGCGCATTACGGTCCGGCCCGCGCTATCGTTGAAAGCGGTGAGCCCGAGCTGACCTTGCGCGCGCTGGCGGATTTGCCGGTGGCCTCGCTCAGACTGGATAAAGATGTCCTAACAGTGCTGCGGCGTCTGGGGTTGAAGACGCTGGGGCAATTGACCGATGTGAGCGCGGGAGAAGGGGACAGCGCTTCTGGCCGTGATGCGCTCCAGCGCCGGTTTCGCAACCGCAAATCGCCCGCTGCCAATCCGCTGATCCGGCTCGATCAATTGTTGGGACATGTGCCTGAACCCCTGCTGCCGGTTGCCGCGCCCACCGTGCCACTGGTGCAGCGGCGCCTGATGGAGCCGATCCGCCACCGCGCCTTGCTCGATACGGTTCTGGCCGATCTGGCCGCTGATATGGTGCGCGAACTTGAAGCGCTGGGCCAAGGCGCGCGCCGGCTTGAACTGGGACTGTGGCGGGTGGACAGCGAAGTGCTGGTGCGGCGGCCCGAACTTGCATCAGCCACGCGCGATGCGGCGCATATCACGCGGCTGTTTGCAGCCAAGCTGGACGATGTCGAAGCAGGTTTCGGGATCGAGACCGTGCGCCTCACCGCCAGCTGGGCGGAGCCGCTTACCACCCATCAGAACGATTTCGAACAGGCCGCCGAGCGCCATGGCACCTCGCTCAGCGCCTGTGTCGATCGCCTCAGCGTGCGCCTTGGTCCTTATGCCGTGCGTCGCCCGGTCGCCCGCGCCAGCCACAAGCCCGAACGCGCACAAGGCTGGCAGGGGGCGCTGGCGCCGCAATCCGCTTCGCAATCGGCTGTCGAGCGTCCACTCAGACCTCTGAAATTGCTCGACCGGCCTGAAAGAATCGCGGTTCTCTACGCCTCGCCCGATGGCTTCCCCCAGCGCTTTCGCTGGCGCGGAGAGGTGCGCGAAGTGGCGCGTGTGGAGGGGCCAGAGCGCATCGCTCCGGAATGGTGGCGTGAGCGCTCGACAGCGCGCCTGCGCGATTACTATCGGATCGAAGATGGGGACGGGCGGCGCTATTGGATTTATCGCCACGGCCTGGCAGGCGATCAGCGAGGGGGGGGGCCGGATTGGTATCTGCAGGGCCTGTGCGCATGAGCTGATTGGGCCGAGCATTCACTAAACTGCCGATGACAGGATTTTAATCAGGAATTCCTTTACGACTGCGCGTTAGTTGCATTTGTGATGACCATGGACTCCATCTCACGCTCGTCAGAGCGTCGCCCGCTCAGCCTGCTTATCAAAAGCAGGGTGGAATCGCGTCTTGTCTATGTTGACCTTATTGATATCTCCGAAGGCGGCTGCAAAATCCGCGCGAAAGAGGGCTTTGGCCAGATCGGCGATCGGGTTGTCATGCGAGTAGGCGGAGTGCACGCGCCGCTGGGCACGATCGCCTGGATCGAGAACCGGGTTGCGGGGGTGTCCTTCGAAGGTGAGATGCATTCAGCCGTGCTTGATCATCTGTGTGCAAGCGCTGGCTCATCTGCCATGCCGTCAGCCTCCAAGCCTGAGAGCTCTTCCTAAAGCTCATTCTCTTCGCGCGCGCTTCAGCGTTGATACGAGCTGCAAATAAGCGGCTTGCATGCTTTGCATTGGACCTGGGATATGTGAGAACATATAAGGAACAAATAACGTTCCAACAGGTCTCACATGAAACAGCCAACTCTGCGACAGAAACTCGAAATCCTGGCCGATGCGGCCAAGTATGATGCTTCCTGCGCGTCTTCGGGCACAGCGAAGAAGAATTCGCTGGGTGGCCCAAACGGGCGAGGAGGCATTGGTTCAACCGAGGGGATGGGCATCTGCCACGCTTATGCACCCGATGGCCGGTGCATTTCGCTCCTCAAGATTCTGCTGACCAATCACTGCATTTTCGACTGCCATTACTGCATCAACCGCAAAAGCTCGAATGTGCGCCGCGCGCGCTTCACGCCGCAGGAGGTCGTGGACCTCACGCTCAATTTCTATCGTCGCAATTATATCGAGGGGCTGTTCCTGTCCTCTGGCATCATCAAGAGCTCAAACCACACGATGGAGCAGCTGATCGAGGTGGCTCGCATCCTGCGCGAAGAGCATGATTTTCGCGGTTACATCCACTTGAAGACTATTCCCGAGGCCGATCCTGAGCTGATCCACCAGGCCGGGCTCTATGCAGATCGGGTCTCGATCAATGTCGAGTTGCCGACGAAAAAAGGCCTCACACGCCTCGCGCCTGACAAGGATGAGGGCGTGATCGAGGGTGCGATGGACAAGACTAAGACGCGCATAATTGAGGCCAAGGATGAAAGAAAGCGCTTCAAACACGCGCCGCGCTTTGCGCCTGCGGGCCAATCAACGCAGATGATCGTGGGCGCGGATGATGCGAATGATGCTGCAATCGTCAGCAAGGCGAGCGGCCTCTATAAAAGCTTTGGCCTGAGGCGCGTCTATTACAGCGCGTTCTCGCCGATCCCTGATGCAAGCGCGGTGTTGCCCTTGAAACGTCCGCCACTGATGCGCGAGCACCGGCTCTATCAGTCCGACTGGCTGATGCGGTTTTATGGTTATGCACCGCAAGAGGTCGCGCAGGCGACCGAGGAGGACGGCAATCTCCCGCTCGATATCGATCCCAAGCTCGCCTGGGCCTTGAAGTTTCGCGACCAGTTCCCGGTGGATGTGAACCGCGCCTCGAAAGAACAGCTTTTGCGCGTGCCGGGGCTGGGCACGGTGGCGGTCCAGCGTATCTTGCGCGCGCGACGGCATCGGACCTTGCGGCTTGATGATGTGGCCAAGCTCACGCAGTCGATCACCAAGGTGCGCCCGTTCCTCATCGCGCTCGATTGGCGGCCGACCATGCTCACTGACAGAGCGGACCTGCGCAGCCTGCTGGCGCCCAAATCAGAACAGTTGGAGCTGTTTTGACCATGGTGGCGATGCAAAACGTCTCTTTGGGCGCGCATTACGTCGTCCACCTGCCTGAGCCGGATGACTTTGCCTTCTGGCGTGAGCGGGCGCGTGGCCTTATCCAATGCGATGTGCCGCCGGACCGGGTTTCGTGGGTAGAGCCAGGCGGGACAGGCGATCTGTTCGCGGTGGAAGGGCCCTCTCGCAGTGAGCGCCGACTGCCTGTGCCTGGAGAAGATGCGCGTCCCGTGCGCGCTTCGAAGCGGTTCATGAGCCTTGCTCGCAACGCCGCTTTGCACTCTGACTCGGAGCGTTTCAGCCTGCTCTACCGGCTGCTCTGGCGGCTTCAGTCCAATGCGCGGTGCATGGAGGACAAGGCTGATCCCGATGTGCGCCGCGTGGAAGAGCTCGACAAATCGGTGCGCCGTGACAGCCACAAGATGCACGCCTTTGTCCGTTTTCGCGAGGTGCAGGGGGAAGACGGCGCGGATCACTACGTCGCCTGGTTTGAGCCTGATCACCACATCGTGCGCGCCAATGCGGGCTTCTTCATGCGCCGCTTTGCCAACATGAACTGGTCGATCCTCACCCCGCGCGGCTGCTTGCACTGGGACGGCACCACCATGCGTGAGAGCGGCCCTGCGCGGCGCGAGGATGCGCCCGATGGCGACCCGGTCGAGGCGCTGTGGAAGTCCTATTACGCCTCGATCTTCAACCCCGCGCGGCTGAAAGTGGGTGCGATGCTGTCCGAAATGCCGCGCAAATACTGGAAGAACATGCCCGAGGCCGAGCTGATCCCCGAGCTGATCGCCGGAGCGCAGCGTCGCGAGGCGGGCATGGTCGCCGCAGGGCAGATCGCAGGAGGCGCGCGTGAGGAGCGCGAGCGCCCACCCACGCTCGAAGCGATCGCGCGAGGCATTGGCGCTTGCCACGATTGCCCGATTGCTGAGTGCGGCACGCGGGCGGTTATGGGCGAGGGTCCCAAAAACGCGCGCCTGATGATTGTGGGCGAACAGCCCGGCGATCACGAGGATCAGCAGGGCAAACCCTTCGTGGGCCCCGCCGGACAATTGCTCGACGAATATCTAGTCAAAACCGGGATTGCGCGTTCGCAGGCCTATGTCACCAATGCGGTCAAGCACTTCAAATTCGCGCAGAAAGGCAAGCGCCGCCTCCACAAGTCACCCGCTGCCAAGGAGATCGACACTTGCCGCTGGTGGCTTGAGGCGGAGCGCGCTGTTGTAGCCCCGCGCGTGGTGCTGGCGCTGGGCGCTTCGGCGGCGAGGGGCTTACTCGGCAAAACGGTCAGCATCTCCAAGGTGCGCGGCCAACCGATACAGCTCGACGATGGTAGCAAGCTTTGGATCACCGCGCACCCTTCCTACCTGCTGCGCCTCGACGGGTCCGCGCGTGAAGAGCAAGCGGCAAAGTTTGCAGCTGATCTGGCGGCAGTGAGAGTGCGGCTGACCCAAATCGCCGGCTGCTAGGCCATGCCTGACGCACCGCTTACCCCTGACAAACGCACGCTCGAAGTCGATCCCGACCTGATCGAAGCGCCCGCGCGCGCAGCCTTTGTCGAACTGGGCCTAGTCAGCTGCTTCAGCTTCCTGCGCGGGGCCTCGGACGCGGTGGACCTTGTGATGATCGCGCGCGCGCTGGGCTATGATGCGATCGGGATTGCCGATGCGAACTCGTTTGCCGGGATCGTGCGCATTCATACCGAAGCGCGAACGCTCAAGCTGCGCCCTGTAATCGGCACCCGGATCGAGACGGTCGAGGGCATCGCTTTCCTCGCTTACCCCAAGACCCGCGCCGCCTATGGCCGCCTGTGCCAGCTCATCAGCGCGGGGCGCATGAGCACGCTGGCAGGGGAGTGGCAGGAAAAAGGCGTGTGCGAGATCAGCCTTTCGATGCTGGCAGACCATACGCAGGGCGTGCAGCTGATCCTGCTGCCGCCAGAGGACCTGGAGGCGGATTTTGACCTCAGTGCGATTCCCCGCGCAGGCGGGGATCTGTCGCAATCAGGCGCAAGCTTACAGGCAGATCCCCGCCTGCGCGGGGAATCGCTGAAGGGAAAACCGCACCTGCGTCTAGTACCCAAACCGCCTCCGACAGGTTCGCTTGAAGCGATTTTGCCCTGGCTAGCGGAATATCTACCCAGCCTCAAACACCTCGCCGCCAGTTACCTCTATCGCGGCGATGACATTGCGCGGATCGATCAGCTTGATGCTCTGGCGCGCGAAAACGGCCTCACTCTGCTCGCGACCAATGATGTCCACTACCACACGCCCGAACGCCGCCCCCTGCAAGACGTCATGACGGCGATTGCGAACAAGACCACAGTCGCCGAGGCGGGGCACCTGCTCCACGCCAATGCGGAGCGCCACTTGAAGAGCCCGGCGGAAATGGTGCGCCTGTTCGCTCGTTGGCCCCACGCCATTACCGCTGCGCGCGCGGTGGCTGACCGTTGCGACTTCAGCCTCGATGAACTGCGCTACGAATACCCGCAGGAAATCTACCCCGATGGTCAATCCCCGCAGCAATATCTGGAGAGCGAAACCTGGAAGGGCGCAGACTGGCGCTATCCGGATGGCCTGCCCGAGGCGGTGCGCGAGACGCTGCAAAAGGAGCTCGCCCTGATCGGCAAGATGGAGCTGGCGCGCTACTTCCTCACGATCAAGGACATTGTCGATTTCGCGCGCAATGAAGTCTCACCGCCGATCCTGTGCCAAGGGCGCGGCTCGGCTGCCAATTCGGCGGTGTGTTACTGCCTCGGCATCACCAGCGTTGATCCGGCCAAGCACGCTTTGCTGTTTGACCGCTTCATCTCCGAAGATCGCAAGGAGCCGCCCGATATCGACGTCGATTTCGAGCATGAGCGGCGTGAGGAGGTGATCCAGTATCTCTACCGCAAATATGGCCGCCACAGAGCAGGGCTCACCGCCACCGTCATCCATTACCGCCCGCGCATGGCGATCCGCGAAGTGGGCAAGGCGATGGGGCTGAGCGAGGATGTAACCAGCGCCCTGTCGCGCACTGTGTGGGGCGGGTGGGGCCGCGAGATCAGCGAAAAGCACGCAGCCGAAACCGGCATGGATGTGACCGATCCGCACTTGAAGCGTGTGCTTAAGCTTACTGAGCAAATGATTGGAATGCCGCGTCATCTCAGTCAGCATGTCGGCGGATTTATCCTCACGCAAGGCGCGCTCACTGAGACGGTGCCGATCGGCAATGGCGCGATGCCCGATCGCAGTTTCATTGAGTGGGACAAGGACGACATAGAGGCGCTGGGCATCCTCAAGGTTGATGTGCTGGCGCTGGGGATGCTCACCTGCATCAAGAAATGCCTAGATCTGCTCGAAGATCACCATGATCGCGCGCTCACGCTCGCCACGGTCCCGCGTGAGGATCCGGAGACCTACGCCATGCTGCGGCGCGGCGATTCGCTTGGTGTCTTTCAGGTGGAAAGCCGCGCGCAGATGAACATGCTCCCGCGTTTGCGCCCGCGCGAGTTTTACGATCTGGTGATCCAGGTGGCGATTGTGCGCCCGGGGCCGATCCAGGGCGATATGGTACACCCTTATCTCAAGCGCCGCCGGGGGGCAGAGCCGGTGCAAATCCCCGCCCCATCGCCGCAGCACGGCCCGCCCGATGAGCTTTCGAGCATTCTGGGGCGCACGCTGGGCGTGCCGATCTTTCAGGAACAGGCGATGAAGATCGCGCTTGATGCCGCGAAATTCTCCTCCAAGGAAGCCAACCGATTGAGGAAGGCGATGGCGACCTTCCGTTCACGCGGGATGGTGGACGAATTGCAGGACATGATGGTCGAGCGCATGGTGACGCGCGGCTATGATCGCGACTTTGCGCAAAGGTGCTTCAACCAGATCCGCGGCTTTGGCGAATACGGCTTTCCTGAAAGCCACGCGGCGAGTTTCGCGCATCTCGTTTATGTATCGAGCTGGCTCAAATGCCACTTCCCGGCGGCCTTTGCCGCAGCTTTGCTCAATTCGCAGCCCATGGGCTTTTACGCGCCCGCACAGATCGTGCGCGATGCGAGGGAGCATGGGGTTGAGGTGCTGCCAGCGGATGTGAACCATTCCCAGTGGGATTGCACGCTGGAGGAAATCGGTGAGGCGGGGGATGCAAAGTCGGGGCGGCTCGATAAGCATATCGCCCTGCGCCTGGGCCTGCGGCAGGTGGATGGTCTGCCCGAGCATGTCGCTGCACTTCTGATTGCGGAGCGGGCTGAGAGCGGGCCCTATCGCGATGTGGCAGAGCTGCGCGAGCGGGCGAGGGTGTCGCCGGCGCATATCGAAAGGCTCGCCAGCGCGGATTGCTTTACCTCGCTGGAGATATCGCGCCGCAAGGCCTTGTGGGATGCGCGCAGCCTGATCGCGGGGCCGGACCTGCCGCTGTTCCGCGCGGCGGATACGCGTGATGAGGGCGCGGAGCGGTGGGTGACGAAGCTTCCCACAATGCCTTTGTCCGAAGAAGTGGTGGCCGATTACCAGACCACGCGGCTCAGCCTGAAGGCGCATCCGATGGCCTTCCTGCGCCCGGATCTTGCCGAACGCGGCTTTGTGCGCGCCTGCGACCTTAGAAACCGCAAGTTTCGCTCCATGGTGCAGGTTGCGGGCGTTGTCTTGATCCGTCAGCGGCCCGGCAGCGCCAAGGGTGTGTGCTTTATCACGCTCGAGGATGAGACCGGGGTGATCAACCTCGTTGTGTGGCCCGATCTCAAGGAAAAGCAGCGCAAGGTCGTGATGGGGGCGCGGCTGATGGAAGTGCGGGGCCGCGTCGAATATGATGATGAGGTGATCCACGTCATCGCTCAGAACATGACCGATGCAACCGACAAGCTTTACGCGCTTTCAGACGATATGCTCGATGCCCCCATTGCGCGCGCGGACCATGTGAACTCCCCGATCAGCAGTCACAAAATGCCCGCAAGCCGGGCCACGATTGCTTTGGGCGAGATTCGCGAAGAGGATACGCGAAGTGGCATGCGCGCGCGCGAGATCATCGATGCCCTACCGCTTGAGCCGCAGCCCAATGTGAAGGGTCATCCGCGCAACCACCGGATCATTCCGAAGTCGCGCGATTTTCACTAGACTTGCAGCATCGGCCCTTAGGCAGCCTCAAGCGCATATCCGGCAGAGCGCACCGTGCGGATCGGGTCCTTGGCACCGTCAAGGCCGATTGCCTTGCGCAGGCGCCGGATGTGAACATCGACCGTGCGCAGCTCGATATCCGAACCTGTGCCCCACACCCCATCAAGCAGCTGACCACGGCTAAAGACTCGGCCCGGGCTCTCCATGAAGAATTTGAGCAGGCGGTATTCTGTCGGGCCAAGCTGAAGCGCGCGACCCCGACGCTGCACCTTGTGTGCCACCGGATCAAGCTTGATGTCGCCCACTTCAATGGTCTCACCGGCCAGAGCGGGGCGAATGCGGCGCATCACAGCAGCAACGCGCGCAAGCAGCTCGCGCGGTGAAAACGGCTTGGTAAGGTAATCATCCGCGCCCGTTTCAAGGCCTCGCACCCGGTCATCCTCAGCCTCGCGCGCGGTCAGCATGATAATAGGCACATGCGCCGTTTCCTTGTCGCGGCGCAGGCGGCGGCAAACCTCAATCCCGCTCGTCCCCTCGATCATCCAGTCGAGAATAATGAGGTCGGGCGCATCTTCGCTCGCAAGCACCATGGCTTCATCACCATCGCTGGTACTGCGAACCTGATAGCCTTCGTTCTGGAAGCGATATTCGAGGAGTTCCGAAAGCGCGGGATCATCTTCGACCAAAAGCAATTTCGCGGCAGACATGACTAAGGTGCCTCCTGTTGACCGCCCCGGAAAGCCCCCGAAGCCGGCACTCAACGCAGTGTTTCAGTTTTGCGGCAATTTGATGAAATAGACCCTCGAAACTTGTCCACAAGACGCCAAATGCGCTCAACGGTCCTCCTCGGGCGGATAGGTCCCTGTTGCGGCGAAATGCACCATCTCGGCAACATTGGTCGCGTGGTCGCCAATACGCTCTAGGTTTCGCGCAACGAAGAGCAATTGGGCAGCGCTTGAAATGGTCGCAGGGTTCTCGACCATGTGACTGACGAGATTGCGGAAAATACTGTTGTAGAAGGCATCGACCTTGGCATCGGTGCTGATTACCTCACGCGCCAGACCGGGATCGCGCGCTGCGTAGGAGGTCAGCACATCGTGGACCATTTCGCTCGCCAACTCGCCCATGGCTGGCAGCAGAGTGAGTGGTTCAAACCGGTCGCGCCCTTCGATCATGCCGACGCGCTTGGCTATGTTCTTCGAGTAGTCGCCGATTCGCTCGATCACGCCGCCAATCTTGAGCGCAGCGATCACTTCGCGCAGGTCATCTGCCATCGGAGCGCGCAGGGCGATGATGCGCACAGCGAGCTTGTCGACTTCGGTTTCGAGCGCGTCGATCTTCTTGTCGCGCGCCACCACTTGGTCACCCAGTTCTTCATCGCCGCGGATCAGCGCATCGAGCGCTTCGGCAATCGCTACTTCCGCGAGGCCACCCATCTCCGCGATCAGGCCGCGAAGCCGGGTGATGTCTTCATCAAACGCTTTGACGGTATGCTCGGTCATCAGCCGTAGCGTCCTGTAATGTAGTCTTTGGTGCGCTCTTCGATGGGGTTGGTGAAGATGTCCGATGTGGGTCCGTATTCGACCATTTTGCCCAGGTGGAAGAATGCAGTGCGCTGACTGACGCGGGCAGCCTGCTGCATTGAGTGCGTGACGATGACGATGGCGTAGCGACCCGAAAGCTCGTCGATCAGTTCTTCGATTTTGGCGGTGGCGATCGGGTCGAGCGCTGAGGCCGGTTCGTCCATGAGGATGACTTCTGGATCAACGGCGATGGCGCGCGCGATGCACAGGCGTTGTTGTTGGCCTCCCGAGAGCGCCGTGCCTGAATCATCCAACCGGTCCTTTACCTCGTCCCACAACCCTGCGCGGGTGAGCGATTTTTCAACGATGGCGTCGAGGTCCGCCTTCTTTTCGGCCAATCCATGGATCTTGGGGCCATAGGCGATGTTTTCGTAGATCGACTTGGGGAAGGGGTTGGGTTTCTGAAAAACCATTCCCACGCGCGCGCGCAGCTGCACCACATCCATCGTGTCATCGAGGATGTTCTCACCCTCAAGCTCGATAGAGCCTGTCACGCGGGCGACCGGGATCGTGTCATTCATGCGATTGAAACAGCGCAGATAGGTCGACTTTCCGCAACCCGACGGGCCAATAAAAGCGGTTACATAATCGGGCGAGATATCAATCGATACCTCGTCGATAGCCTTCTTGGAACCATAATAGACCGAGACATCGCGCGCCTTCATCTTGGCGCTGGCGTCGTCTTTGATACTGTCGTGAATGCGTGTCACCAGGTTTTCTCGAACTTGTTGCGCAGGTAAATGGCGACGCTGTTCATGACGAGCAGGAACAGCAGAAGGACAACGATAGCGGCGCTTGTGCGCTCGACAAAGCCGCGATCAATTTCGTCGGACCATAGGAAGATTTGTACCGGCAGCACCGTGGTAGGTGATGTGAGGTCGGCAGGCGGCGTCGCAACAAAGGCGCGCATCCCGATCAGCAGCAGCGGCGCGGTCTCTCCCAGCGCGCGCGCCATGCCGATTATGGTCCCGGTCAGCATTCCCGGTAATGCGAGCGGCAGCACATGGTGGAAGACCACCTGCACTGGAGAGGCGCCCACGGCCAGCGCACCGTCGCGGATTGAAGGTGGGACGGTCTTGATCGCGTTGCGCCCGGAAATCACGATCACCGGCATCGTCATCAAGGCAAGCGTCATACCCCCGATCAGCGGCGCAGACCTTAAGTTAGGGAAGATCCACAGGAAGACGGCTAGACCCAGAAGGCCAAAGATGATCGATGGCACTGCTGCGAGGTTGTTGATCGACACTTCGATCAAGTCGGTCCAACGGTTCTTGGGCGCGTATTCCTCAAGGTAGAGCGCAGCCAGCATACCCACCGGGAAAGCGAGCGCCAGCGTCACCAGCATCGTAAAGATCGAACCCTTGAGCGCGCCCCAAATCCCCACCGCCTGCGGGCTGGTTGCGTCCGAGCGGGAGAGGAATCCCCAGTCCCAATTCTCAGCCAGCTTTCCTTTCGCCTTGAGATCAGCGGCCAGCGCCTGCATTTCGGGAGACCCTTCTCCTGCAAGCCCGGACGCCAAGTCCGATGAGGCGGGAAGGTGGAAAATGACCGGCTCAGCGCTCTCGATCAGCGATGGATCTGCCGTTAGCGCGGCAGCTACGTCGCGCCAGGCCTGATCGCTGATTTGTTCTGCGCCTTCGCTGCTCAGCGCTTCTTCGGCGTAAAAGTGCACGACCTCGGCCATGCCCTGCATCTCGAGCACCTGAACCGCGCTGGGTGCGGAAAGTGAGACTTCATCGCCTGTGAGCCCGCTTTCCGGAAAGTCGATCGGCACTTCGAGCTCGGCCCGCTGGAACCCGCCAATCCCGTTATAGAGCATGTTGCCCAGAAGGAAGACTAGCACTGCTACTGAAAACAGGATTGCGCCCTGGCCCATGAGCTTGAAACTGCGCTCGCGCGCATAGCGCTTCTTCAAGCGCTTTTCGAATTCGGGCGTGCGCGTGGGGCGCGTGGTCTCAATGGCGGCGGCGTTATTCATAAGCCTCACGGAAACGTTTGACGACGCGCAGAGCGCCAAAGTTGAGAGCAAGGGTCACAAGAAACAGAACAAATCCAAGCGCAAAAGCGCTGAGTGTCGCTGGGTGATCGAAACTGCCTTCACCGGTCAGCATCTTGACGATCTGGACTGTGACGGTGGTCATTCGTTCGAGCGGGTTGGCGCTGAGATTGGCCGCTGTCGAAGCGGCCATGACGACGATCATCGTCTCGCCAATTGCGCGGCTGACTGCGAGCATGATCCCCGCCACAATCCCGGGCAGGGCTGCGGGAAACAGCACTTTGGTGATCGTCTCGGACTTGGTTGCGCCCATCGCGTATGAGCCGTCGCGCATCGCGGCCGGCACAGCGGCAATAGAATCGTCCGCCATCGAAGAGACGAACGGGATGATCATCACGCCCATCACAACCCCCGCTGCCAGTGCGCTTTCGGTGGAGGCGTTGGTCACCCCCACGGCCACGGCCATGTCGCGGATAAAGGGCGCAATCGTTAGTGCTGCAAAATAGCCATAAACGACCGTGGGCACGCCCGCGAGGATCTCCAAAGCCGGTTTGACCCACGCGCGAAGCTTCGGGTCTGCGTATTGCGTCAGGTAAATCGCGCTCATCAGGCCCAGCGGAATGGCCACAATCATCGCAATGATCGCGCCGATAAAGATCGTGCCCCAGAAAAGCGGGATCGCACCGTATTTTGCGCTGTCCGGATTGTCCGGATTGCTCATCGGGTCCGGGCCCCAGAACGTGCCAAACAGGAAGTCGATTGGCGATACCTTGTTGAAGAACAGGAAAGTCTCGTAGGTCAGGCTGGCAAAGATGCCGAATGTGGTGAGGATGGCGATCAGCGAGGCAAGCAGCAGGATCACCATGACGGTGCGCTCCACCTTGGTTCGCGCGCGGAAATCGGGGCGGATGCGCAAGAATGCGAAGACGCCGCCGCCAAAAGCGATGAGGAAGGTCAGCGCAAGGCCAATCCAATTATAGAAGCCGATCGCGTCACGGAATGGCTCAACGAGCGCTTCAGCGCCATCATTGAATACGCCCGCTGCATTACCAGTCGCAACAGCTCGCGCTTCTGAGAGCCATGCGTCGCGCTCAAAACCAAATGCCGGCAAATCCGCAGCTGCAGGTGAGGAAAGCACGCTTTGGACGATGAATTGTGGTGCTGCGAATGACCAGAACACAATGAATGCCAGGACAGGGATGACAATCCATACAGCGACGTACCATGCGTGATAAATGGGCCTCGCAACCGGGCGAGTGGTCGGGTCCGCTTTTTGAAAGCTCCACGCCTTAGCGCGGCCTGCAAGCCATCCTGCAAGGCCGAGCCCGATGGCAATCAGGATGAGCGTAATTGGCGACATGAATTCGAAATACCCCTGAGGAAGCTGGCAAGAGCGATCAATGCCCGCAATGCTTTTTCCACCAGCTCCTTTGTGTGGTCTTTGGAGCGCGGATGTTGAGAAAATAAGACAGCGCTACGACATCTCTTGAGCTTGGGTTCTATTGACGGCCTCAGCATCGGCGGAAGCTTCCGCGGACCCTTCTTCGGGAAGCACCTGCTCCACAAGCTCACTTGTCTCTTTTGCGACCGGGAGGCGGACGCTCACGCGTGTTCCTTCGCTAAGCGCGCTCTCAATATCAAGCCGTCCGCGATGGCGCTCGACAATGTGCTTCACAATCGCAAGCCCAAGCCCGGTTCCGCCCGATGCGCGGCTGCGCCCAGGATCGGTGCGGTAAAAGCGCCGCGTGAGATGCGGGATCTGTTCGGGCGCAATGCCTTCGCCTTTGTCGGTAACGGTAATGATCGCTCGCTCGTCAGGCGCTGGGCCAAGCTCCACGCGCACTGGGGCGTCGGTAAATCCGTATTTGAGCGCGTTATCAACGAGGTTTCGCACGACTTGCTCAAGTTGCTGCCGGTCTCCGCGAACCTTGACTGGCATATTTATAGCGAGATCGAGACGGTGCATCCGGTGCGAGCCCGCGGCATCGCGAGCAGCGTTTTCGACAATTGTGCGCAAGTCGAGCAATTCGGTGGGCAAATCATGCTTTTCCGCTTCGACGCGGCTGAGGCTCATGAGGTCGCTGATCAGACTTTGCAAGCGCTGCGCTTCACGCTCAATCGTGCCGAGGAATTTCTGGGCAGTGGGCGAATCGAGCGTATCCGAGCTGTCCGCCAGCGTCTCAACATAACCCAGGATGGCAGCCAGCGGTGTGCGCAGTTCATGGCTTGCATTGGCGACAAAGTCGGTGTGCGCGCGGCTGATATCAGCTTCGGCCGTCTGGTTTATGAGCTCAAGCACGGCCAGCTTGTCGTCGACTAAATGGCGATTGAATTGCCAGAGGTCTTGCCGCCGGACCAGGCCGCGTACCATCGCTGTGCCACTGCGATTGTCGGTGAGCAGGTGGATCGCCTCGGGCTGGCGGAAGGCCACGCGAGCGTCCTGGCCGATAATGTGTCGCCCCAGCATGCGCCGTGCTGCGCGATTGGCGATCGAGATCGTACCGCGCTCGGTCACCAGCAGCGGTGTCGAGAAATTCTCGATCGTCTCGCGCATTGTGCCGTCGTCGCGCTGTGGTTTTACAACGACGCTGGGTTTCTCTGGTGGGCGAAGGCCGGCCACGAGCAGGGAGCCGATCCACACAAACAGGATTGCGAGTGCGATAATGGGGTCAAGACCCAGCAGGAGCAACGCAACAAAGGTCACGCAGGCAAGCAGGATGCCGAAAATCGGGATAGTGTATCGCATACCCATCTCGCCTACGGTCTTAGCCATGCAACGAAGAACTGGAAAGCCGCGAAAGCGTTAGCACACAGAGCGCTCACCCGGGGCCCTGTTCCGAGGCGGCTATTGCATTGTGAGTGTGCCAGAAATTGGTGGTGACCCGTACGGGAATCGAACCCGTGTTTCAGCCGTGAAAGGGCCGCGTCCTAACCGCTAGACGAACGGGCCACGCTCGTTTGCGAGAGCGCGCATCTAAGGGTGGTCTTCCAAACGGTCAACCCCGCGCGATGCAACATTTGTGAAATTTTTGGGCGTTCTTCAGAGCCGTGCCCCCAGATCTAGACAGGCTAGTCAGCAAAAGCGGCATCTTCGAGGTGGAGCTCGGCTGCTGGGCGGGGGCCCCAATCATCGAGCTTTACCCTCCCGGCAAGGTGGAACTGGCGGCCCTGGCTGCGATGAAGCAGGGTTTGCGCCATATCGGTTTGGGCTGCGCGAAACGCGATTGCCTTGAAGGATTGCCGGTCCGCGCCGCTCGCGATGAGGCGCAGGTGATCCTTGCCCACGATATCGGCTTTGACGATTCGCACAGGGCCCACCGCCACGCGCGGAGCGGGCCAGCCCACGCCATAAGGCCCCGCTGCCTCAAGCGTGGTCACCAATTGCGGCGTCAGCCCCCCAGGTGCGAGCGCAAGGTCAAGCTTCATGCTCTGGCTGAGCATAGCCTTTTCCACATCGCGGCTGAGCCGCTGATCCAGGAAGTCCGCAAACGCGCTAAGCTTGTCATTTGCGATAGTCATGCCCGCCGCCATGGCATGACCGCCGCCTGCCACAAGCAACCCGTTTTCGCGCGCCGCAATGATCGCCGCTCCAAGATCAACGCCGTTGATCGAGCGACCGCTGCCTTTGCCAACGCCCTCCGCTTCATCGAGCGCGATTACGATGGAAGGCTTGCCGGTCTTTTCCTTGATCCGGCCAGCGACAATGCCGATGACACCGGGATGCCAGCCTTTGCCCGAAAGCACCTGCACGGCCATATTGTGTTGGCCGTTAAGTTGGTCTTCAGCGGCCTCCTGCACGGCGGCTTCGATAGCGCGGCGTTCCTCGTTGAGGTGTGAGAGCTGCTCAGCAATTGTGCGCGCTTCTTCGGGGTCATTAGTGGTGAGCAAGCGCACACCCAGAGTGGATTCGCCGATGCGTCCCCCGGCGTTGATCCTCGGGCCGAGGGCAAAGCCGAGATCAGAAGCAATCGGCGCGCGGGTGAGGCGGCTTGCATCGATCAATGCGGCCATACCGGTCCGCTCACGTCGGGCCAGAACTTTCAGCCCCTGAGCGACAAAAGCCCGGTTTAGTCCATGCAGCGCGGCCACATCCGCGACCGTCCCCAACGCCACCAGATCAAGCAGACCAATCAAGTCCGGCTCGCTGCGCTCGTTGAAATAGCCGCGCGCGCGCAAGGTTCGCACCAGAGCAATCGCCAGCAAAAACGCAACGCCGACAGCGGCCATGTGGCCATGCGCTGCGCCTTCATCGCTCTCATCCAGACGATTGGGATTGACCAGCGCGGCTGCCCGAGGAAGATCCGCTGCGCATTTGTGATGGTCGACCACGATGACATCCACGCCCGCATCGCGCGCCATGCCCAGCGCTTCGTGTGCCATCGCCCCGCAATCGACAGTGACAATAAGGCTCGAACCTTCCTTGCCAAGCTGGACCAAAGCTTCGCCTGTAGGACCATATCCTTCGAGCAGACGATCAGGAATGTAGTAACCCGCTTCAAGGCCCAGTGATCGCAGGACGTCGACGAGTAAGGCTGCACTAGTGGCTCCATCGACATCGTAATCGCCATAGATAGTAACCATCTCACAACTCTCGACCGCAATGGCCATACGCTGTGCGGCTTCATCCATATCGCGGAATACTGAAGGGTCGGGCAGAAAGTCGCGCAAGGTGGGCTTGGCATGACGTTCTATGTCATCCTCGGCTACACCGCGCGTCATCAGCAACTGCGCCAATATATCGTGATCGAGCCCGCCAGGGCCCGTGAGTGCCTCAATTTCCATATTGCCGCCGCGCCACTGCCATGCACGCTCGGAAAGTGAACGCGAGACGCCAAGGACATGAGACAGGGACTGTGGAACAGGATTTGCTGCACGCATGGGGCATTGCTACTGCATAAGCTCCGCACACAACAGTGCGAGACGTTGACAATCTACACTCTGAGCGGCTTTGACGATGCATTGTGACGAAGGATGGTGGTCAAAAGCGTTTGCTGGTCGTGTGGCACAGCCGGACCGGGGCCAGCGAGGCTATGGCAATTGAAGCCGCGAGAGCGGCGCGGGATGAGGTCGATGTATCGCTTCAACCCGCCGATGCGGTCACACCTGAAATTATATTTGAAGCAGGCGCTTATCTTTTTGTAGCGCCCGAGAACCTTGGTTCTCTCAGCGGCGCGATGAAAGAATTGCTGGACCGCTGTTACTATCCGTTGCTCGGCAAAGTGGAGGGACGCGCTTATGCATCGATCATCGCCGCGGGTTCTGATGGGACAGGGGCAGAGCGTCAGCTTGATCGAATAGTCACCGGATGGCGGCTGAAACGGATCGCTGATGGTCTAATCGTCAATTTCGATGCGCAGTCATCCGAAGCCATTCTGGCCCCAAAAACTGTCAGAAAAGACTCGCTCGAACACTGCCGTATTCTTGGCGCAGCGCTTGGAGCAGGCCTAACACTGGGGGTGTTTTGAGATCTTGGTCTTATTGTGAAGCAATGATTAATCGAGACTCGACGCTGCAAAAAAATACTGGCACAACAACACTCTGGACAACGAACCTGGTTTTCGGGGGATGCATAAGGATCGTGGCCCATCGATAATACGCAGCACTCCGATTCTCCGGGGCTGTTTCTGCTGTTCGCAGCAGGTAAACGGCCCACGCGCGCTGCGCTGAAGGAATTCGCGCAGTCGCAGCACGCAGTTTCGCTCACACACGATCCATCCGCTGATACTTTTCTCCAGCTCGTAGAGACAGGGGACGACGCTTCGTCTCTTGACCATGGCTCGCAGGTAGACCCGGATTTGGCAGATAAGGTGTGGGTCGAGCTCCTGCGGGAAGGTCTGACTTTCGATCTCGTGGGCTTGGCGCCAAGTGAACCGTGTTCCTTCCCACTTGTTGAGCACCGTTTCGATCTCGACGCGTTGCCAAATGCCTTCCGCAGCGAAGCATTGCAGCTGGCACCTGGCCAACACCTTGCCGGCGGTGGGCGCAGCTTACCGGTAGTCAAAGGACTGATTGCATTGGCGCGCGATTTGACGCACCACTTCGACGATCTTGAGGCGATCGTCTGGCCGCCTTCGCAAAGCGCGATTGGGCGCAGGTTCTTCGAATCAATCTCGACCGCCTGGCTTGATGGCGGACCGTTCCCGGCGCTCGGCCTGACCGCATTCAAGGAGACCATGGACGGCGCTCTGCAGAGCGTAGGGATGGATTTTTGGATCGGGCAGGAACTTCGCATCGAGCTGCCGCTTTCTAATGATAAGGTCGCAGCAACGCGGCTGGGCGTCCGGCTGGTCAATCAGCTCATCGCGGTCGGCGGTCTTGAAGATAGCGAGCGTATTGTCGCGCCTGATGGCAGCCGCCTGATCATGCGGCCATCGCGCAATCGCAAGTTCATTCGAGTATGGCTGGAGTGAAGTGTGAACGTGGGGTCTTACAAGTTACAACGCACGGAGGCGGAGTTTTGTCCAGGTTGCTCTCCTCGTGCCATGTTGAGCACGGGGGCGGGTGGTCCGCGACGGTTGAAAGAGGCAACGGCGACGGCTGCTCTGCCCGAAGATCTTGGTGCGCCGCAGCCCGCTTTGCCACAAGCCGCGCACCATTCCCTGCCATCGCGCGTCTCCAAGCGGGCGCAGATTCCGTTTCGCAAGGTCAATGTACGCGGCGCGCCGGGGTATGATCCGAGCCTCCAGCGTCACCACATCCTGCCGCGCCAATTGCTCGCGGAACGCTGCTTTGGAGCGCTGTTTGAGCGGATCGGACGCGACCCCATCGGCTTTGATGACTTCCGCGCCAATGGTCTTCTCTTACCCGCAACCGAAGAGGCAACGCGCCGCACGGGCATGCCGCTCCACAGGGGCCCGCACCGCCAGTATAACGAGCTGGTGATCGAGCGGGTTGGCCGGATTGAAGCGCAATTCGTCCTCGCCAGTAAGTCAGACCCTGTCCGCGCCCGTGAGGAAGCGCATATGCGGCTGCGATTGCTCCAGTCTGCGTTGCGCCGCCGTTTGTTGAGCGAGCGTAGCCGCGTCATCCTCAACCGCAAGGATCCGCTGGGCACTGGCTACGACTTTACCGAGCTTGATGCGATGGCAGAGGCGCTCTGGGCCTCGACCTGATCCCATCAAGCCAGCCTTTACTCCGCCGCCTCAGCCATGGCCTGCCAGCTGGTGTAACCGCTATTGCCCGCCAGCGCCGCCTTGGCTTCGTGGTATTCGCGCTCAAAGCGGGCAACCATGTCTTCGACCGTGCCCACGTCTTTAACCGCGCCGATGCCCTGGCCCGACCCCCAGATGTCCTTCCACGCCTTAGCCTTGGTGTTGCCGCCTGAGCCAAAGTTCATCTTGGACGGATCGCTTTCCGGCAGATTTTCAGGATCAAGGCCGGCGTTTTCAATCGAAGAGCGCAGATAGTTGCCGTGCACGCCGGTAAAGAGGTTGGAATAGACGATGCCTTCGGCTGAGCCATCGACGATACCATCTTTGTAGCCCTGGTCCGCATTTGCCTCCTTGGTGGCAATGAAGGCGCTTCCAGCATAACCAAAGTCTGCGCCCATCGCTTGCGCAGCCAGGATCGAGGAACCGTGCGCGATCGAACCAGAGAGCGCGACAAGCCCATCGAACCATTCGCGAATTTCGCGCATCAGAGCAAACGGCGACTGCGTACCCGCGTGTCCGCCAGCGCCTGCTGCGACGGGGATGAGGCCGTCTGCACCCTTCTCGATTGCCTTGTTCGCAAAGCGGTTATTGATCACGTCATGCATCGTGATCCCGCCCCAATTGCGAACCGCATCAAATATTTCGGTACGCGCGCCAAGCGAAGTGATGACCAGCGGCACCTGCCACTTCTCGCAGGTCGCCATGTCCTGCATCACCCGGTCGTTCGACTTGTGAACGATCTGGTTGACTGCATAGGGCGCAGCCGGGCGATCCGGGTTCTCGCGGTTGTGCTTGGCCAGTTCCTCGGTGATCTGGTGCAGCCAATCATCGAGCAGCGATTGCGGGCGGGCATTCAGCGCCGGAAAGCTTCCCACGATCCCCGCCTTGCACTGCGCGATTACCAGTTCAGGGCCTGAGACAATGAACAGCGGTGAGCCGATCAGGGGCAGTCGCATACGGTCAAACGGAGCGGGAAGGGCCATGGAGTTCTCTTTCGTCTGAATTGCAGATTTTGAGTTGCTGATAGAGACTGACCGTAAGTCAGGCAAGCTCCTCATCAAGCGCATAGAACGCCTTCGCGTTCCCGGCATAGAGAGCCGCCTTCTCATCTGCGCTGGCATTGGCGGTGATCCGTTTGAAGGTGTTCCACAAGACCGGATAGCTCGCGCCCCAGCGATCAACCGGGTAATTGCTCTCAAACATCGAGCGGCTTGTGCCGAAGGCTTCGATGCAGGTCTCGATGTAAGGCTTCCACATGGGCGCGAGCGCCGCAGAGCTGTAGCCGGCGGCAGGGCCATCATCGGGCATCGCGCAATTGTGCATCGCCAGCCCGCCCAGCTTCACCATGACGTTTTCGCAACGGCCCAGTTCGGTAATGTTGGCGCGCCAGATGTCGAAGCGCTCTTCCAACTTGCCCGCATAGGTCGCATTGCCAAGCGGAGTGCCGCAATGGTCAAGGCAGATCGGCGTATCGGGGAAGGCTTTTGCCAGGTCGATCACGTCGGGGAGCTGCGGCTCAAGGATCCAGGCATCGAACGAGAGCCCGCGCTTGCCAAGCTCGGCAAAGCCTTCGCGGAACGTGGCGTCCTTGTAGAGATCGGGCGGCGCGTGGAAAGGAGGGCCCAGCACTTCGGGATCTGCGTCCCATGCGCCTTGGTGGCGGATACCCTTGAACCGCGCGGGAGCAGCCGCTTGCAAAGCATCGAGCACCGCGCCTGCGCTTGCACCAGCCAACAGGTCAGCGTGGCCCACGATCCCCGCGCATAGCCGCAGATCGCCGTACAGCCCGCTGGCGCTCTGCGCGGCGACGCCGTTCACGAACTCCACTTCGCCCACGACCTTGTCTGCCTCGCCATAGGTAGCGTTGTAGAACGCGCCGCATTCCATGAAGACGGTGGCTATGACGTTGTGCCCGGTGCTGACATCCGCGTGGAACTGGTCGAACGTGTAGTGCGCTGCATCCACCAGCGTTTCGATGAAGCGGTGGCGCGGCTCGGGGAACATCGGCAGCATCGCGCGCAGGTCCCACAAATGGTGGTGCGGATCGATGATCGGCAGGTCGGGTTCGAGGATCGCTTCGCTTTGCGTTGGCTCGGTCATTTCAGGCTCTCTCCCCGGTGTTTTTCTGGCTTTCAGACGGCCTTGTAGGAGACACAGGTTACACAGTCCAAATACAGAAAAAAGTCTCCGCCATCGCGGGCCCGTATCAGCGGAAAAATTGAGAAAAAAGCGAGTGATTGGCCATATCTTCAGGACTAGCGTTTTATGGCCGTGTAGGAAAACGCCAAGACGCCGGTTCGTGGGTTGGCTCTTATGCGACCACGCGCCGGTACAAATGCCAGGTCGCATGGCCAAGCACCGGCAGCGCCACAAACAGTCCCAGAAAACCTGGCAGCATCGCGATAAACAGAAAAGCTGCGATGATCGCAGCCCAGATCAGCATGATGACGCCATTGGCGCGCACCGTCTTGAGGCGGGTGATGATCGCGGTCAGAAAATCGACCTGGCGATCGACCAGCATCGGCAGGCTGATCACCGTCATCGCGTAGAACGCATAAGCCATGATCGCGCCGACGAGCGAACCGATCCCCAGCATGGATAAGCCGGCGGGTGTCAAAAAGGCTTCGAGCATTGCCGCGCCGCCATGGGCTGAGATGCCGCTTTCGGACAAGAAAATCGCAAAGATCGCGTGTGCGACAATCGTCCAGAACCCAAACGCAACAAAGACGATCACGCCCATGGAAAGGATCTGATCATCGCCGTGCCCTTTAAGCGCCGCCAGAACGCCGCCCCAAGTGAGGGCCTTACCCTGCTCGCGGCGGCGGCTAGCCTCATAGAGCCCCACAGCCACGAAAGGTGCAATTAGTGGAAAGCCTGCGGTCGCGGGGATGAGCCAGGACAATTCCTCCCCCACAAACGCGACATAGCCAATCACAAGGCCGGTGAGCACATATACCCCGCCAAAGAACAGGCCGAATTGCGGCATAGCCAAAAAGTCGCGCCATCCTTCGGCGAGCGCGGCTGTAAGATCGCTTAAGGCAAGGTCCTGCGCCACGACAGGCGGCGGGGGAGGGGCCGAGCGGCCCAGCGGCTCTGTAGTGCTCATCAACGCCTCCCGTCGCTTTCGTCGCACCCTGGCGGCAAGAATGCGCGCAAATGTCTGCGCGTGCAAGTGAGGCGAGGCACCGGGCTGCCGCGCGTTGAAGGGGTGTTCAGATAGCGGCGCTGAAGGTCTTGCTCGTCTCTTCGCGGAAGCGATCAAGGAACGAGGCGATCACGCGCGCATACGGCAGGCCTTGCTCGGTGATGATGAGATCAAGCCCGGATCGGATCGCGAGGCCGCGCTCGACAAATGGCTCAACGCGCTCGGCAATGCGTGCCATCAGATAAGGTGACAGACGGGCGCGCGAACGGCACAGCAGGTCTTCGATCAGAAGCGCGCGGTGCTGATCATCCCTTGAGCGCGCAATACCGTGCGCTGCGGTAAGGTGCCCCTGGCCAGCCAGCATGCGATAACGCCCGGTGTTTTTCTCATTCTGCGCAATGAGGCCGGGAAACCCGCTGATCGCTGAGGCGCCAAGGCCGATGAGAGTGTCCGAGGGATCCTCGGTAAAGCCCTGGAAATTGCGCCGCAGCGTGCCGGTGCGCGCGGCCTCGGCCATCGGATCGCGGGGCAGCGCGAAATGGTCAAAACCGATGGGTTTATAGCCGCTTTTTGTGAAGTATTCATACCCCTGGCTCGCCATGGCAAAGCGCGTGTCGCGATCAGGCAGGGTGGTCGCATCGATCACTCGCTGGCGCGGTACGAAATGGGGCACGTGAGCATACCCGAAAAGCGCAATCCGGTCCGCGCCCATGCGCTGCGTGTATTCAAGGCTGTCCGCCAGATCAGCGCGTGTCTGGCCCGGCAGGCCGTACGTGAGGTCAAAGTTGAGCGAGGTAACGCCCGCATCGCGCAGCCAGTCGACACTGCGCGCGATCATCGCATCGTCCTGCACCCGGCCAATCGCCTTCTGGCAGTGCGGGGCGAAAGTCTGGACGCCCATGCTCGCGCGCGTGACGCCCGCTTCGGCCAGAGCATTGCCCCATTCCTTGGACATGGTGCGCGGGTCGAGCTCGATCGAATAGCCGGGATCGGTGAGGCCGAAATGATGGGTAAGCGCTTCGATCAGCGTCAGGAATTCGAACGGCTCAATCGCGTTCGGGCTGCCCCCGCCAAAGGCAATCCGGCGCACGCGGGCGCTGCCGGGCAGAAGGCGCGCGGTGTTCTCGATGTCTCGGTGGAGCGCGGAGAGATAGCTCTCCACCCGCTCCCGCCTGCCAGAGCGCGTGGTGTTGCACCCGCAATAAAAGCAGATGTCCTCACAAAAGGGAATGTGGAGATAGAGCGAGATGTCGCCCGTGGTCTGCTCAATCGCCTGCTCCACCGCGAGCGCAGACAGATCGTCAAAATCGGCTGCGGTGGGATAGCTGGTGTAGCGCGGAACGGGAACGGCGAGCAGGTCTGGATGATAAGGCCACATTCTTTGTTCGCGCTCCTTCGTCGAGGCCGGGCACCACCTACTCCGCCCAGCCACCAAGGGAAAACCCCAAGTTGTGGCGGCCGGGTTGGAGAGGTTGGGGTAGGTGGTGCCCGGCTTCACGTCAGTGAAGCACGACAAAAGACACGTCTTTGCGCTGGATCAAATTGCCGGCTCGCGCTTGGCCCCGGGCTTAACCTTGTCCTTTTCACGGCAAGTGCCCGCGTGGCAGCCCTTCTGATCACAATCGCGTTCTTGAGCAGGGTCTTCGCGGCCCAGATCGAGCGTGATCTCGCCGCCATTGCACAGGGCAACGGTGATCGCATCGGCCCTCGCCTCATGCGGCGAGGTGCCAGCGATAAGCGGGACAAGCGCGGTAAGGGCGAGGGCAGCAGCGCTGTTCACGGCGCGTCATCCTCCTCATCGTCGATCAGGATGCGGTTGGCCGAGCCCTCCATGTCCTCATACTGTCCGCTCTTAATCGCCCACAGGAAAGCAACAAGGCCCAGCGCGCCCATGCCAAGCGCAATTGGGATGAGGAAGGCAAGACCGGTCACGCGCGCGTCTCACGGCCTGCGTTCGTCTGGCCAGCGCTCCCCGCAGCGCCTGAAAGCCGCAGCGAATTGCCCACCACGATGAGCGAGCTCAGCGACATAGCGATGGCCGCGATCAACGGTGTCACATAGCCAAACAGCGCCAGCGGCACGGCAAGCGCGTTGTACCCGATGGCAAGCGCAAAGTTCTGCCGCACGATGTGCATGGTGCGGCGCGCCACTGTGACCGCCAGCGCTACTGGAGCAAGATCGCGCCCGATAAACACCGCATCGGCGGCCTGCTGGCTCGCATCGCTGGCTGTGCCCGGCGCGATTGAGGCGTGCGCGGCGGCGAGCGCTGGGCCATCATTAAGGCCATCGCCAACCATCAACGGGCGGCAACCCTTCGCCTTGAACGCTTCCAAGGTTTCGAGCTTTTCCTGCGGGCTGGCCTCAGCCTTGGCGGGCATGCCCAATGCGGCGGCGGCGTCCTGGACGGCTTCTTCACGGTCGCCTGACAAAATGCTCGCGGCAATTCCGTCTTGGCTCAGGCGTTCGATTGTCGCGCGCGCGTCGGGACGCATCTGATCGGTGAAGATCACGGTCTTGGCGCGCTTGCCGATGCGCAACTGGCTCGCGAGTTCATGCGCGCCGCTGATCGGGCGTTCGAGCGCGACGGTTTCGCCGTTCCATTCGCCCGCCAGACCATGCCCTGCGGTCTCACTCACATTGACAATCGGTGCTGGGGTTACGCTCGCTTCGGTGAGGCTCTTGACGAGGCCCTGGCTCAACGGGTGGCGGCTGTGCTGCGCGAGCCCCAGCGCAACCCTGCGCGCTTCGTCATCAAGCCGGGCGATGTCGGGGCGCGGCTCTCCCATGGTGAGCGTTCCTGTCTTGTCGAACACAGCGACATTGATCTCTGCAAGGCGCTCCAGCGCGCTTCCATCTTTGACCAGCAGCCCGCGTTTCAAAAGCGCGCCCGAGGCCACCACTTGCGCGGTTGGCACAGCTAGCCCCATGGCGCACGGGCAGGTGATGATGAGGACGGCAATGGCAATCACCAGCGATTGGTGCACGCCCGCTCCCGCGATCATCCACCCCGCAAAGGCAAGCGCGGCCAGCGAGTGGACTGCAGGCGCATAGGCCCGGCTCGCGCGGTCAGCGATGCGCACGTAATGGCTGCGCGACTGGCCCGCTTCGTCCATCAGGCGGGCGATTTCGGCGAGCGCGGTGTCCTCGCCCGTCAGGGTCAAGCGCACGCGCAAGGGCGCGGTCAAGTTGATTGCGCCTGCGTGCAGCGTGTCGCCCGTCTTCACACCTTCAGCGGCGCTTTCCCCGGTCAGCATCGAGTTGTCGATCGCGCTCTCGCCCTCTTCGATCACGCCATCAGCAGCCATCGCCTCGCCTGCGGCGACCAGCACCAGAGCGCCCGGTTCCAAATCCTGCGCATCTACCCGGCGCGTCTCGCCATCATCGCCGATCACGCTTGCGCTTTTGCCCATGCGCCCGAGCAGCGCGCCGATCCCGTCGCGCGTGCGATCGCGCATCACGGCATCAAGCGCGCGTCCGGCAAGCAGGAAGAAGAGCAGCATCACCGCGCTCTCAAAGTAAGCGTGTTCGCCGCCGGTCGCAGTCTCATAGACGCTGAGGCCGGTTGCGAGGATCACGCCGATCGAGATCGGCACGTCCATATTCGTGCGCCGGTATTTGAGCGCCATCCACGCGCTGTCGAAGAAGGGGCGACCTGAATAGGCGATCACCGGCAAAGCGATCAGCGCCGAAAGCCAATGGAACAGCTCCCGCGTTGCCCCCTCAGCCCCCGCCCAGACGCTGACCGAGAGGAGCATGATGTTCATCATGCCAAAGCCCGCCACGCCAAGCGCCCGCATCAGCTTGCGGCGTTCGCCTGTCTCGGTGCCCATCGGGTTGTCGGCAACGGCTTGCGCTTCAAACCCGATGGCGAGCAGGGCTGCAACAAGATCGCCTTCATCCAGCGCCGGATCGTGCTCAATCGCGACCCTCTTTGCCGAGAAATTGACTCGCGCGCTGGCAATGCCCTCACGCTTGGGAAGTTCGCGTTCGATCTTGCCGATACAGCCAGCGCATTTGATGCCGGGCACGGTGAAGCGCGTTGTCAGCCGTTCGCCAGAGCCCGTAGCGCCGCCTTGATTGGTCTCGCCAGCAAGAAGGACAGGTACATTCACCGGATCGCACTTTCTTTTGTCCAGCTTTGGCCTTCTGCTTCGATTGCAAGGCGCATTGTCCAGCGTCCTTGTTCAAGGCTCTCAAGGGAGCGGTAATGCCCATCGCCAAGCGGCGCGAAGGTGAGCGAAGCAAATTCCCGTTCGCCAATCGGGCGGCGCAATTCGGCGGTAATCAACGCGCCAGAGGGCACGCCCTTGGTCTTCAGCACGAGGTGGCCGGTTTCATCGCGCGCAGCTTCAGCTGACCAGCCCAAAGCCTCCATCGCCTCGGCCTCTTCGATCCAGGTGTTGAACTTCTGGCTGGCGACATAGGAATTTTCAACCACAATGCCGTGAAACCCGCCTACCGCATGGCTCGCCATATAGAAATTGACCGCTGCCACGATGCCAAAGCCCGCTACCATGGTCAGCAGCATGTGCTTGCCGGTGAACTCGCGTTTTTTCTGGGCGCCCATCTTAAATGTCTCCGGGGGTAGCGAAGGTTGTGTCTTCTATGTCGGTTTCACGCTGTTCGTCTAGCGAGGTAAGCGCAAACTGGAAATCATGCGCTTTAGTCCCTTCCGGGATCACGACATAGGCGCGCACGATCCTGGTCTCATTTGCTGGCACTTCGACGCTCTGAGTGGGCGCGGCCTCGGTGTGGCTGATCGCATCGGTCCACATGACCGAACCCGCCGGAAGGCCCGCGAGCGCGATCTCCATCTCGCGCGGGCGCGCTTCCATATTGCGCAGGCGGAGCGTGTAGGCGTTGCGGATCGATCCGTCCTTCATCAACATGTAAGGCGGGTTGCGATCGGGTGAGACGGTGAGGTCGGTGTGCGTGCGCGCGCCAAGGGCGAACAGCATGGCAAGGCCAATTGCGCCCCACACGCCGAAATAGATGAAGGTGCGGGGGCGCAGCAGCGCTTTCCATGCAGGCGTCGCGGGCGCGCCGGCGCTTTCGGCCTTGCACTGGTTGAGCGTTGCGTAATCGATCAGGCCGCGCGGGCGTCCGATATCGGCCATGACCTTGTCGCATGCATCAATGCACAGCCCACAGGTGATGCAGCCGACTTGCTGACCTTCGCGGATGTCGATCCCGGTCGGGCAGACCGCGACGCACTGGTTGCAATCAACGCAGTCGCCGTATTTGTCCGGCTCTTTGCGCGCTTTCTTGAGGCTGCCGCGTTGTTCGCCGCGCCAGTCTTTATAGGTGACGATCAGCGAGTTTTCATCAAGCATTGCAGCCTGAATTCGCGGCCAGGGGCACATATAGATGCACACCTGCTCGCGCATGAAGCCGCCGAGCCAGAAGGTTGTACCGGTCAGCACCGCGACCGTCATGTAGGCAACCGGGTCCGCGCGAAGCGTGAAGAATTCGATGAACAAGGTGGGCGCATCCGCAAAATAGAGGATCCACGCACCGCCTGTGACCATAGCTATCAGCAGATAGACGCCCCACTTGGCCGCACGGCGGCTTGTTTTCGCCACGCCCCATGGTGCCTTGTCGAGCCGCGCGCGCGCATTGCGGTCGCCATCGAGGAGCCTATCGACATGCTGGAACAGGTCGGTCCACACCGTCTGCGGGCAGGCATAGCCGCACCACGCTCGGCCCACCGCGCTGGTGACGAGGAACAGCCCGATCCCTGCCATGATAAGCATGCCTGCAACGAAGTAAAACTCGTGCGGCCAGATCTCGATATCGAACATGTAGAAGCGGCGGTTGGCGAGATCGATCAGAACTGCCTGATCGGGCGCAAATGGCCCGCGATCCCACCTTAGCCACGGAGTAATGTAGTAGACCGCGAGCGTGATCACCATCACTGCCCATTTGAAGCGCCTGAAGGGTCCATCAATCCGCTTGTTGTGGACGTTCTTGCGCGCTTCGTAGAGCTTAAGCGGCGGCTTGGATGGTGGGGACATATCCGAAGCCGCCGCTTTGAACGATTGGGGCTCAGCCAACGCGGCTCCCCAATCGCGCTCGCCCGCTGAGGTGCCAGACCGGCCAGCGGACGGTTTCTCGAGTGTGTCAGGACTGGCCATCATCTCCAGCCTTGGCTGCGCTGGCGACCTCTTCGGTCACCGGCTCGGCGATCGCGGGCGCGCCGGGTGAGGGCGCCTCGACATCTTCGCCGCCACCGCGCGAATGGACATAGGCGGCCAACATCTTGATCGTCACCGGGTCAAGGCGATCGCGCCATCCGGGCATCACGCCGTGACGCGGGGCCAGGATCTGCTGGCGCACATTGGCAAGCGTGCCGCCGTAGAGCCAGATCGCATCGTTGAGCGCAGGCGCGCCCTGGACCGGATCGCCGCCGCCATTAGCCTGGTGGCACGCCGCGCAGTTCTGCGCGAACAGCTCAGCGCCAGCCGCGCTGCTCTCAGCCTTGCCGCTCAGCGAGAGGACATGGTTCGCGAGCGCATCGACCTGATCAGCCTCAAAGATACCGTCAAAGGCAGGCATATAGGCAAGGCGCGTCTCATCCGAGCCGTCCCAGCGAATTCCATGATTGAGAGTGAATTCGATCTCATTGAGATCGCCGCCCCAAATCCAGTCATCATCGTTGAGATTGGGATAGCCGTACTGCTCATACCCCGCCGCGCCAGCGCCATGGCACTGCACGCAATTGACCTTGAAGGCAGCAGCACCGCCAGCCACCGCCACCCGCATAAGGTCTGGATCGTTTGACAGATCGACAAGATCGGTCGCCGCGATCTGGTCAAGCACCACCTGGCGCTCTGCCTGGTTGCGGGCCACTTCCTTGGCGAGATCGCCTCGGCTCGACCAGCCCAGAACGCCCTCAGTGGCGCTCGAGACCATCGGCCAGGCCGGGTAGAGCACGACATAAACCGCCGCCCAGGCAATGGTCGCATAGAAGGTCCATAGCCACCAGCGCGGCAGCGGGGTGTTCAGCTCTGCAATGCCGTCCCATTCGTGGCCGACAAATTCGGTGCCGGTTGCTTCATCGATGTTTTTCTCAAGATCGGACATCGTCGTCCTCCCTGAAAATGCTGGTCTTGGCCTGCTCGACCCCGTCGCGTGTGCGCGGCAGGAAGTGCCAGGCGCACAGCAGGAGGTGGAGGCCGAAGATCATCAGAAGGAACCAGCTGTCGGCAAAGTGGCGAAAGAGTTCGTAGGAGGTCACGGCTGCGCCTCCTCACTGGTGGGAGCGCCCGCCAGTTCTTCCTGCGCAGATACGCTGTTCACATCGACGAGCGTTCCGAGCATCTGCATGTAAGCGACCAGCGCATCCATCTCGGTCACGACGCTTGGGTCCCCGTCAAAGTCGCGGATCTGCGCCTTGGGATAGCGTGTCGCAAGGTCGCCTTCGTCAATGTCAGGATCGGCCTGCGCGATAAGATCGGCCTCAGCCATTTCAATATCGATATCGGTGTAGGGCACGCCCACGCGGCTGAGCGCGGTCAGATTGGTCGATACATCCGCGATTTCGAGAGGGGTTTCCGCCAGGAAGCTGTAGCTTGGCATGATTGAGCGCGGCACTACGCTTTGCGGGTCCTTCAAGTGCTGGACGTGCCACTCATCCGAATAGCGCCCGCCCACGCGCGCTAGGTCTGGCCCTGTGCGTTTGGAGCCCCATTGGAAGGGATGGTCATACATGCTCTCGGCTGCCAGCGAGTAGTGCCCGTAACGCTCCACCTCGTCGCGGAACGGGCGGATCATCTGGCTGTGGCAGTTGTAGCACCCCTCGCGAATGTAGATATCGCGGCCCGCCAGCTCGAGCGGGGAATAGGGCCGCATGCCCTCGACCTTCTCGATCGTGTTGTCGATCCAGAACAAAGGAGCGATTTCCACGATCCCGCCGATGGCGACGGTCACGAAGGTTGCTGCGGCCAGCAGGGTCACGTTCTTTTCAAGCTTCTTGTGGCCTTCAAAGGCCCCTTGATCGGGTGTGTTCTTGCTCATCTCAGTGATCCCTTATTCAGCCGGCTCAGGCAGGGGCTGGCGGCCACCTGAGGTGCCTTGCGGCGCGATGGGTCGGTCTGCGGCTTCATCGTGCGCGGTGTCGTCCATCGGCGCCTCTTCACGCTGGTAACCTGCGATGGTCATCCAGATGTTGTAGGTCATGATCACCGCTCCAGCGAGGTAGAGACCCCCGCCGAACAGGCGCATCAGGTACATCGGGTGAAGCGCTGCGACGGTGTCGACAAAGCTGTTCACGAGGAATCCGTCCGAGCCGTATTCGCGCCACATGAGCCCCTGCGTGATCCCGGCAACCCACATGCTGGCGGCGTAGAAAACGATGCCGAGCGTCGCGAGCCAGAAGTGCCAGTTGATCATGCGAAGTGAGTACATTCGCTGTTTCTGCCAAAGGCGCGGCACCAGGAAGTAGACGCAGGCAAAGGTGATCATGCCGTTCCACCCCAGCGCGCCAGAGTGCACGTGGCCGATCGTCCAGTCGGTGTAGTGCGAGAGCGAGTTCACCGCCTTGATCGACAGCATCGGCCCTTCAAACGTGCTCATCCCGTAAAAGGCGAGCGCGAGCACCATCATGCGGATGATCGGATCGGTGCGAACCTTGTCCCATGCGCCGTTCAGTGTCATCAGGCCGTTGATCATCCCGCCCCAGCTGGGCATCCACAGCATGATCGAGAACACCATGCCCAGCGTCTGCGCCCAGTCTGGCAGCGCGGTGTAGTGCAAGTGGTGCGGCCCCGCCCAGATGTACAAGAAGATAAGCGACCAGAAGTGGATGATCGACAGGCGATAGGAATAAACCGGCCGCCCGGCTTGCTTGGGCACGAAGTAGTACATCATCGCCAGGAATCCTGCGGTGAGGAAGAACCCGACCGCGTTATGCCCGTACCACCACTGCGTCAGCGCGTCCTGAACACCGGCAAACACGCTGTAGCTGCGCGAGCCCAGCAGGCTGACCGGCAGCGACAAATTGTTGACCACATGCAGCATCGCCACGGTGACGATAAAGGCGAGGAAGAACCAGTTGGCGACATAGATATGCGGTTCATGACGCTTGAGCAGCGTGCCAACGAACACAATCAGATAGGCGACCCAGACTATCGTCAGCCACAGATCGACATACCATTCGGGCTCCGCATACTCCTTCGACTGGGTGATGCCGAGCAGATAGCCCGTCGCCGCCAGAACAATGAACAGCTGGTATCCCCAGAACACGAACCGCGCGAGGCCCGGCAGCGCGAGCGGCGTGCGACAGGTGCGCTGGACCACATAGAAGCTGGTCGCTAACAGCGCGTTCCCGCCAAAGGCGAAGATGACAGCGCTGGTGTGAAGCGGGCGCACACGGCCAAAGTTGAACCAGGGCTCGATGTTAAGCGCGGGCCAGGCCAGCTGCGCTGCAATGAACACGCCCGCAAGTAGCCCCGCGAGGCCCCAGAACATGGTCGCAATGACGCCCCAGCGCACGACATCATCGTCGTAGCGCGTATCGTTTTCGGGCATTTTGAAGAAAGTGTTCGCCTTGGCCAGCGGGTCAAACCGCGTCAGGTTTAAGACCATGATCAGCGCGGCCACACCCGCAATGATCCCCATGTGAATGGCAAAGCCGCTGTCTTGCGCCCCTGCAATGGCAAAGATCGCCGCGAACAGGACGAGCGCCCAAACTCCCAGCCGCGATACGACTGCTTCCATGATTTCGATCCCCTTTTCTCACCGGACTTTTAGGGCCAGGTGAAACCGTCTTCTTTGACACAGATCAAAAGGGCACCGAGCCCGTTTGGTGTGAGAATGGATCGAGCGAATGGAGACGCGAACAAGGGCTTAAGGCCACTCCCATAGGCGGCCTGCAGCAACTGATGACACGATCCCAAAGTGTCTACCCATCCTTACATAGGTGTATCTGACAATGGACGCCGCTTCATTGATCTGGATCAAGCAAGCGTGAAATTATCATGCGTTTACTGGAAGATGCCCCGCGCGCTCACTGAGCGCATTCAAGTCGCAGAGCACGATCCCAGAGCGTCCACTGATTTCGAGGAGACCGTCATCGCGCATGATTGTGAATTGTCGGCTCACGGTTTCAATCGTAAGGCCCAACGCGTCGGCGATGTCGCGGCGTGCCATCAGCAAATGCAAACGCACGCCGCTTTCTTGTGCCTCGCCGATGCGATCCGCCATATTGATCAAGAACCCTGCGAGCTTCTCCTGCGCGCTCGTCCGGCCAAGTGTGACTGACTTTTCACGGCATTGAGCAAGCGATTGATAGGCGCGTTGCATCAACACGATGACGAGCCCGTTTTGCTGCCCAGCCAAGGCGAAAAATGGATCGGCGTTGAAGTGAAGCAAGTCGCCATCTTCCAACGCGGTTAACGTATAAGCGTGCGCGGTGCGCGCGGGCACGAGCACAAGATCACCGGCAAACTGGAAGCTAACCACTTGCTCGCGACCATGCATTGCGTGGGCGACCAACTTCGTGCTGCCTGACGCGACAAAAGCAATCTGGTCGCTGCCATTGGCGGTGATCGTCGAGCTCGCCCTTACAGCGTTTATCCGCCGCGAAATGGAGCGGAAGCCGGAGAGCAATTCTTTGTCCGCATCGGACGGCATTACCACGTCAAGGAAGCGGTCAAACGGATCGTGAAGCGCCATGATAGTCCTCCTGGACAATGCGTCTGTTGGTCTTCCCAATGGCGCTTTCCCGGATTGCGCGCTTTGATCCCGATCAATGAATCTTGCGCGAAGGCACAACAAAAGCACCCTCAATGGCAGCAATCACCCTGGGTCGCACAGCGCGGCCACTGTTGCCGCGAAGGGATAAATACGATAAATTATGTTACTGCGACGGCGTGCGCCGCGATTGCGCTCATGAGTTCTCCGGCGCTGGCTCAAGACGGTGAAGATGATCTGGCTGGCGAAATCCAGTTCAAGCTTTTGGCCACTGCCGTGCTTCCAGACGGTTCGATCGATGAGATTACGGTCAATGTGCCCGAACTGCCCGCCGATCTCGATACCGAGGCGAATGACAATTACGTACCCACGATTGCGGTTGAATGGTTTGTCAGCAACAATTTCTCGATCGAGACGATTGCCGGGACCACGCAGCATGATGTTGATACGACTGCGGGCTTGCCCGAGGGGCTTGAGCTCGTCTCCGACGGGCTTCTCCTGCCTGCAACGGTAACGGGCAAGGGCCACTTCGATCTGGGCGGTGTAAAGCCATATGTGGGCGCTGGCGCTGCCTACTTCATCTGGCTTGATGTTAACCCGGGCGCTGCGGTTCTTCCGCTGGGCGTGACCCGCACCGATCTGTCCGATGAGTTCGGCTTTGTACTGCAAGCAGGCTTTGACATGCCGGTTGGCGATCAGGGCTTTGGCGTCACCTTCGATGCCAAGCGCTATTTTATCGGCACCACCGCACAGTGGTTCGCGGGCGATGATCTGGTCATTGAGACCGAACACACGCTTGACCCGTGGGTGCTGAGCGCCGGGGTGAGCTACAAGTTCTGACTGACGCGCTCACACCAAGAAAAATGGCCGCTTCCCCAAGGGGGGCGGCCCTTCATTGTGGGTGGACGCGTTGTTACGTCCCGCCTCGCTCCATTTGAACCGACCAGTCGAGACCAGTTTGAAGGGAAAGAAACGACCGATAACTTGTTGTGTTGACGCGCGGTGGCAGCCATGCTGGCGTAAGCTGCATGGAGGTTGGACTTGTGGGGTATAGGGTTGCGATCGGCACCGGCGTTTTAGCAGCTTGGCTTGCGAGCGGCGCTCTTGTGATGGCGAGCGGGACCAGTGCAAAAGTAGAGGTCCGCACAAGCGACCTAATTGCCGCTGAAGAATTGATTTTCGAGCGGTCTACGCGCGATCAACGCGAGGCGGCTGCACAGCTTTTGCAAGAGGCGCTGATTGGTGCCGGACTTAGCGTTCAGCTTCAGTCTTACCGCGTCCCTAACGAGCACTGGGTGCTTGATTTCTTTCTGCCGCCGGTCACCGGTATCAACGTGGTCAGCGAATTGCCAGCCACCTCGGCCACGGCGAAAACGATCATTGTCGGTGCGCACTATGACACCAAGCAAGGCAGCCCTGGAGCAGACGATAATGCGAGCGGTGTAATTGCTCTCGTCAGGGTCGCACAGCATCTGGCCGCGCTTAACCAGCGCTCGGCAAACGTTATATTCGTTCTGTTTGATCAGGAGGAACAGGGCTCGATCGGCAGCCTTGTCTTTGCCGCTCGAATGCAGGCCGATAAGCGGCAAGTTCACTCGATGCATAATATCGATATGATCGGTTACGACAAAAACGCAGATGGGCTGTTTGATCTGGACGCACCGGATGGGGAGATTGCCGATACCTACCTTGCCGTCGCCCAAGAGTTGAACGTCCCAATCAATCGAACCACTTTCGACAGCTCTGATCACATCAGTTTTCGCAAACGCGGGTACGCCGCAGCCTTCCTCACCGAAAACCTGTCTGGCGGGGACTTCAATCCTAATTATCATTCGCCAAAGGATACCGAGATCAATCAGGCTTACCTCGATAGCGGGACATTGCTGGCCTCAGCCGTGCTTGAGCGATTAGTCACTCCATGAGGGGTGGCCTTGTCCTTCTAGCCGTCACGCTGCTGTTGTGGGTATGGCGTGCGGCCGACTTTGCTTTGATTGGAAGCTATGCTCCCGCAGGCTTTGTGGCGATTGGCTGCATTTTGATGGGTCTGGGGGCTACAGGCGGGGTCGGTATTTGGCGCTTTGGTGTGCGCGCCTGGGGGCTTTGCCTGACGTTGATCGGGTTTGTGCGCAGCGCGATTACTGTGGCTCTAGCCATTGATCCCAGCGTCACAGTTCACGCTGTCGAGGCGCAGACCGCTTTGTATCATTCCATTACCGCGATCCATCTGATCGCGGGGCTGTGGCTTTTGATCAACCCGCCACAGCTGAATTGGCCGCGCTGAGCACGGCGCGCACGCTGGCTGTGGCGACGTCGGTATCAATCCCACAACCCCAGATGACCCGGTCGCCCGACTGGCACATCAGATAGGCGGCGGCTCGTGCGTCGCGCCCGGTTCCCAGCGCGTGTTCGGTGTAGTCGAGCACTTTGAGGTCCAGATCGAAGGCCTGCTCAAGGGTGGTCACCACGCTCGAAATCAAACCGTTGCCGCGTCCCGAGACGGTTTGCTCGCCGCCATCGACCGCGATCTTACCGGCGAAAAGCCGCGTGCCATCAGCCGCGCGGCTTTCCTCGTAATCGACCAGCTGGAAATGCTTGGGATGCGTTTGGACGTGATAGGTGCGCTTGAAGGCCTCCCAGATGTCCGCAGCGTTTAGCTCGCGACCCAGATCATCGGCAAGGTTCTGCACCGCCTTCGAGAAATCGGCCTGCATTTTCTTGGGCAGTTTGAGGCCCTGATCCTTCTCCAGCACCCAGGCAAAACCGCCTTTGCCGCTTTGCGAGTTGACGCGGATGACGGCTTCGTAATTGCGCCCGAGATCCGCCGGATCGATGGGGAGATAAGGCAGGCGCCAGCCTTCATCGTTCTGAGCGTCGCGTGCTTCAAAGCCCTTCTTGATCGCGTCCTGATGGCTGCCGGAAAAGGCGGTATAGACGAGCTCACCGCCATAGGGGTGGCGCTGGTGGACGGGCAGATCGTTGCAATATTCTACTGTCTCGATCACGCGGTCGATGTCGGAAAAGTCGAGGCCGGGATCAACACCTTGCGTGTAGAGGTTGAGCGCCATGGTCACGAGGCAGCAATTGCCGGTGCGCTCACCATTGCCGAAGAGGCACCCCTCAACCCGGTCCGCGCCCGCCATCAGGCCCAGCTCCGCCGCTGCAACGCCCGTGCCGCGATCGTTGTGGGTGTGCAGCGAGATCACCGCGCTTGTCCGATTGGGCAGGTTGCGGCAGAAATATTCAATCTGGTCGGCGTAGATATTGGGTGTGGCCGCCTCCACCGTCGCAGGCAGGTTGAGGATGATCGGTGCCTTGGGCGTGGGAGCGAGCACTTCCATCACCGCCGCGCAGACTTCGATGCTGAAATCGAGTTCGGCGGTTGAGAATGTTTCGGGGCTGTATTGGAAGTGCCATTTGGTATCGGGCTGCTTGGCCGCCTCATCGCGCATCACTTTGGCGCCAGCGACGGCAATCTCGCGCACTTCGTCCCGCGACATGCGAAAGACGATATCACGCCAAGCGGGTGAGACCGCGTTATAGAGGTGCACAATGGCTGCGCGCGCGCCTGTCAGGCTTTCAAAACTGGTGCGGATCAGGTCTTCGCGCGACTGGGTGAGCACCTGGACCAACACGTCTTCAGGCACCGCATCCGATTGGACGAGGCCGGAAATAAAGTCGAACTCGGTCGCGCCTGCGCTCGGAAAGCCGATCTCGATTTCCTTGACGCCCACTTCAACCAGAAGATCGAAAAAGCGGCGCTTCTTCACCGCATCCATCGGATCGATTATTGACTGGTTGCCATCGCGCAGATCAGTCGAGAGCCAACGCGGGGCCCTCTCAATCAGGCGCGAGGGCCATTGGCGGTCAGGCAGGTTGATCTGGCCAAACGGGCTGTATTTTCGGGACGGGTCTTGAAGCATGGGCATGGGTGATGACTTTTCGCAGAGCTCAAATGGGGGAGGGGCTGATCAGCGGGTCCCTTGGAAGGTCAACCCCCGCGCGTCCACGCCAGAGCCTTCACCTCCAAGGGCGAATAAGTCGTAGGGTAAGAGCGCCAAGCGTCGTCATGGCGTCCACCTTTGGGCAAAAAAAATTAATCATGCAAGTCACCCCTGTAACCTTCCTTGAGGGCGCTGCGAAATGGGGCATGTTGCCGGGATACAGGCACCCGGTTTCGAATACCCATCCCCAGGAGGAGAATTGAAATGAAAAAGTCACTGTTTGCATTTGCTCTGCTAGCCTCGGTTGCCGCGTGCTCGGCTCCGGCAGAAACCCCGGTTGAAAGCGGCGATGCCATGGCCGCTGGAGTCGTCGAAAGCAGCCTCATCGCGGATCTTGGCGGCGAGTCCACCGGTCCGGTCTACCGCAAGGCGAAGCTAGACACGCTGGCCGTTTCGGGCTTTGACGTGGTGAGCTACTTCACCGGCGAAGGCGTTCCGGTTGAAGGCTCTGAAGGTTTCACCGTGCGCTACCAAGGTTTTGACTACCGCTTCGCGAGCGAAGAGAACGCGCAGACCTTTATCGCTGATCCGGCCAAGTATGCCCCGGCCTATGGCGGCTATTGCGCCTGGGCGATCGGTGCCAACGATGCGCTCGCACCAGGTGATCCCAACGTCTACAAGATCGTTGACGGCACGCTGTACCTGAACTTCAACGAAGGCGTGGCCGAGCGTTGGAATAAGGACATCCCCGGCTTCATCGCGAAGGCGGACACCAACTATCCGACCCACTCAGCCGATGAGCACTATCAGGACTGATAGCGCCCCTTATCAGGACTTGAACAAAGCCCCCTCTCCTGCATTCGCGCAGGGGCGGGGGTTTTTGCTTCAACCGCAGCGAATATCGCGGATCACACCATCGACTGCGACCATGATGTTGAGCCGGGGATGCGTCGGATCAGGCATGATGTAGCCATCTCCTGGCGTGACAAAGCGCACTTCGGGAATGTCGGAAGCTGCGTCCATGATCTGCCCGCGCACCTCGTCGCTGGGCTGCTTGCCCAAAAACTGGCTGAAGCTGGCCGCGTTGCAGGCCGTGCTGGGATCGGAGGCGGTGCCACGCTCGATGAATTGCAGAGCTGCATCGGTGCCGGGCGTGGCAGATGTTTGAGCTTCGGGAGCGACAGCGAGGGGCTCTGCCGTGGGCAGCGCACTTGGTGTCGCTTGCGCGCTCTTATCGCCGTTGATGCGCGCGGCGTAGTCCTCTGCGGCGCTGGTCGTGTCCTCTTGCTTAGGCTCTGATCCGCACGCGGTCAGGATCATGAGGGCAGGGATCATCGCAAGAGCGGCGCGAGAAGCAATCGGCTTGGTCATCATCATATCCCGAGCGTTGGAGCAGCTTTGGCAGAACGGTTTTATCTCGAGTTCCGCTGCGGCTGAAAAGGCATTTTCATGTCAGTTTGATGACTCGCAGTGTTACAAAGCAAGCGCGGTTCAGCGCATGCGCAACCGATCGCGGTTCAATTGATCGATCCGTTTCACCCCCATCAGCCGCATCCCGCGCTCAATCTCATCCTTGAGGATGCCCAGCGCGCGTTCGACCCCATCCTGACCGGCGGCGGCGAGGGCGTAAAGGTAGAGCCGCCCCCCGCTTGCCGCCGTCGCGCCGGTGCATAGCGCCTTGAGCGCATGCGTGCCGCGCCGAACGCCGCCATCGCAAATGATCTCGATCTCGCCGCCGACCGCATCGACAATCTCTTCGAGCTGATCAAACGGAGCGCGGCTGCCATCCAACTGGCGCCCGCCATGGTTGGAAATCATGATCCCGTCCGCGCCAATCTCCACCGCGCGGCGCGCATCGGCAACGCTCATCACGCCCTTGAGCACGAAAGTCCCGCCCCATTGCTCGCGGATGGCGGCGGCGGTGGACCAGTCCATCGAGGTGTCGAGCATGGTGTTGAAATATTCAGCAATGCTCACCGCCTGGCTAGAGCCTTCGCTCACATGCGTATCGAGATTGGGGAGGCGGAATTTCTCGCGCAGGACGTAGTCGAGCGTCCATTTGGGCCGTGTCGCATAGCTCCACACGCTCGCGGGGGTGAAGCGGGGCGGGGTGGTGAAACCGGAGCGAAGGCACCGCTCGCGCTTGCCCGAGACGATCGTGTCCACCGTCAGCGCCATCGCGTCGAATTTGGCCGCCTGGCAGCGCTCGATCATGTGCGTGTTCAGCCCCTGATCCTTGTGGACATAGAGCTGGAACATCTTCGGGCCTGACGTGAGCGCGGCGATCTCCTCGATGGAGCGGGTAGCTAAGCTTGAAATGCCAAACCAAAGACCGAACTTTTCCGCCGCCTTGGCCACCGCAGTTTCGCCCTGCCAGTGGAACGCACGTTGCACAGCGGTGGGCGAAAGCATCAGCGGCAAAGCGCTTGTGCGGCCAAGGATCGTGCAGCTTGTGTCGATCTCCTCAACGCCAGCAAGCACGTCTGGCACCAAGTCCACCCGCTCATATGCGGCGGTGTTGCGCGCCTTGGTCAGCTCATCATCCGCCGCGCCGTCAATGTAGTCGAACACGGGGAAGGGCAGGCGCTTCTTCGCTAGCGTGCGGAAATCGTCGATATTGTGGCAGTCGGTAAGGCGCATGATGCGCTGCCCTGTGGCCGATTGCGCAATTCAAGTCGACCCCGAGGCTGGCCCGGCGCAACAATCGCGCACTTTTTTTGAAAGAGCTTGTCACCAATTCGCGTTCCGGCGCGAACCCCATAATGTGCGCGGCTGCCGCGTGCTTTGCCAGCCCATCTGATGCATCGGTTTGCGCACCGACTGCCTGACGGTGCGTGCCTTGGTGTGGCCGGGGGAAACGTACCTCCTCGTTGATCCCCGGTCACACCTTTTTGCGGCGAAAGACTGACAAAAGGCCCCGCTTGGGAGCCTTCACAGAAATATGTTCAACAGCCGGGAAAGCTGCCGTTTTGACGCGCGGTCATATCGGCATAGCTATATCGCTGGCGCGGCTCGAACGCGGGGCAGGGCTTATAGGTAGGGTCCTGCGCAAGACAGCCCGGCCCGCAAATCTGGATCGCGGTTGGCCCCGTCGCATCGACCCGCCAAAACCTCCCGCCCGGTGTTGCCACATAGCCATCCATCCCGCTCGCATAATCGCTCTGCATGTCGAGCAGCGAGGGCACTTCGCTATCGTAATTGTCATTTTGAGCAGCATGGGTGTGAAAGCTGGCGACCGGCCGCATGCCGGGTTCATCGAAATATTTGATACCGCAGCTCGCTTCATCTCCCGGGCGCGGAGGCGAGGCGCCCAGCGTACCGTCGCTGCGCTCAAAAATGATCCCGCACAGCTCGATATCCTCGGCAAAACTCTGCTCCTGCAGCGCGTTCAATTGCTGGCGAGCAAAGCTCTCAACTCTCGGCTGCGTCACCGTGATGACAAAATCGTCAGCGGTCTTCACGTTGAGATAGGCGCGGATAATAATCACCACCCAGGCGACCGCCATCAGGCCAAACAAGATCTGGGTGTTGCGCGAAGCCATCGGGCATGCGGTGGCGGCAAGAGGTTAATTTGTCGAGGCAATATATGCGCCGATGCCAACGGCAGATCAGGCTGGCTGGCGCAAGATGCTCTCCATTCTCTTACCCTTTGCAAGCTCGTCGACAACTTTGTCCATCCGCCGCAGCTCACGCATGACTGGCTCTTCGACCTCTTCCACGCGCACGCCGCACACAACACCGGTGACCAGTTCTCGATCGGGGTTGAGCGGGGCGTTTTTCACCAACCTGCGCGTTTCAACTTTGGCGTCGATCAGACCGTGCAATTCTTCTCGTGAATAGCCGGTGAGCCAACACAAGACGGTGTCGAGCTCCTCCTTGGTTCGGCCCTTCTTTTCAACCTTGTTGACATAAGCAGGGTAGAAAATCGCAAACGGCATCGCCGTTACGTCACGTTTTGCCATAGTCATCACCTCCTTCCAAGAGGCTGGCAGATGATCCCGAAGTCCGTGAACGCCGATGCCGGTTTTGGCTCTCTTAGTTTTTGGACTTATCGACCAGCTTGTTTGCTCCGATCCATGGCATCATAGCACGAAGCTCTGCGCCTGTCTTTTCAATCGGATGCGCTTCAGCGGCCTTGCGTGCAGCCTTGAGTTCGGGTTGCCCTGCGCGGTTGTCCAGCACGAAATTCTTCACAAAACGCCCGGCCTGAATGTCAGCCAGAACGCGCTTCATCTCGGCCTTGGTTTCATCAGTAATGATGCGCGGGCCGGTGGTGATGTCGCCATATTCGGCGGTGTTCGAGATTGAATAGCGCATATTGGCGATGCCGCCTTCATAGAGCAGGTCGACAATCAGCTTGGTTTCGTGAAGGCACTCAAAATAGGCCATTTCGGGCGCATATCCTGCTTCGGTGAGGGTCTCGAAGCCAGCCTGGATCAAATGGGTGATCCCGCCGCACAGCACGGCCTGCTCGCCGAACAGATCGGTCTCGCACTCTTCCTTGAAGTTGGTCTCGATTATCCCTGAGCGACCACCGCCAACACCGCTGGCATAGGCGAGGGCGACTTCGTGCGCCGCACCGCTTGCGTCCTGGTGGATCGCGATGAGGCACGGCACACCGCCGCCGCGCTGATATTCGGAGCGCACAGTGTGACCCGGACCTTTTGGCGCGATCATGATGACGTCGATGTCGGCCGGCGGCTCGATCAGGCCGAAGTGGACGTTGAGGCCATGTGCAAAGGCGAGCGCTGCGCCCGGCTTCATATTGCCCGCCAGATCATTCTCCCAGATCGCCGCCTGATGCTCATCGGGGGCAAGGATCATGAGGATATCGGCCCATTTGGCGGCCTCGGTGTTGGACAGCACCTTGAACCCGGCTTCTGCTGCTTTCTTGGCGCTGGACGAGCCTTCGCGCAGCGCAATCGCAACCTTGGCAACGCCGCTATCGCGCAGGTTCTGCGCGTGCGCATGGCCCTGCGAGCCGTAGCCTAGCACAGCGATTTTCTTCGATTTGATCAGGCCGAGATCAGCGTCGGCGTCGTAATAGACTTTCATGGGTTTTCCTTGGAAATTCGAATGAGATTGAGTGTTTCAGAAAGAGTGTTCAGGCGCTTTGCAGGCCGCGCATCATGCCAACAACGCCGGAGCGGCCGACCGATACGAGCCCGAGCTCGCGCATCAAAACTATAAAGCTGTCGATCTTGTCGGGCGGCCCGGTGAGTTCGAAGACGAAGCTCTGGATTGTGGTGTCGACCACTTTGGCGCGGAACAATTCGGCGATACGCAGGGCTTCGACGCGCTTCTCGCCTGTGCCTGCGACCTTGATCAGTGCCAGCTCGCGCTCGACATGCGGTCCTGCAGCGGTGAGGTCTACGACCTTGTGCACCGGCACGAGCCGCTCAAGCTGGGCTTCGATCTGGTCAATCACCTGTGGCGGGCCGTTGGTGACGATGGTGATGCGGCTGATCGCGTTGTCTTGCGAGATATCGGCCACGGTCAGGCTGTCGATATTGTAGCCGCGCGCGGTGAAAAGCCCGGTGATCTTGGCGAGAATACCGGGCTCGTTATCAACGGTGACGGCGAGAACGTGTCGCTCGCTTTCGGCTTTTGCGATTTTCATGGTCATGCGCTCGGAAGGTCAGTGGTGACGGAATGGGTCGGTATCGGCAGCAGAATGATGCCAGCAGCAACCAGAAGTCTGACCACACCCCAAACATAGGCTTTGCGCCGCAGGTCACGAATGCCCAGCACCACGAGCCAAATGATGGCTGCGGCCAACACGATCAGCGTGAACTCCATCACACCAGCGCTTTCGCTTCGTCATCCATCGTGCCGTCCACGCGGTCGCCGTAGAGGATCATGTCCGTATGCGCAGCGCCTGAGGGGATCATCGGCAGGCAATTGGCATCGGGCGCGACGCAGCAATCGACCATGACCGGGCCATCATGCTCCATCATGCGCAGGATACCAGCGTCAAGAGCGCCTTCGTTCTCGATGCGGATGCCTTTCCAGCCATAGGCTTCGGCCAGCGCGACGAAATCGGGCAGGCTGTCGGAATAAGAGTTCGAATAGCGGCTTTCATAGGTCAGCTCCTGCCACTGGCGGACCATGCCCATATATTCATTGTTGAGGATGAAGACCTTGATCGGCAGGCGGTATTGCGAGGCGGTGCCAAGCTCCTGAATGTTCATCTGGATCGAGGCTTCGCCCGCAATGTCGATCACCAACGCGTCCGGGCAGCCAAGCTGCGCGCCGATGGCGGCCGGCATGCCATAACCCATCGTGCCAAGCCCGCCGCTGGTGAGCCATTTGTTGGGGCTCTCAAACCCGTAATATTGCGCCGCCCACATCTGGTGCTGGCCCACCTCGGTCGAGACGATGGGCTCTTTGTGCTTGGTCAGCGCGTGGAGCCGCTCGATCGCCTTTTGCGGCATGATCATGTTCGGGTGCTTTACCGACTTTTCAGGATAAGCGAGGCATTCGCGCGCGCGCCATCCGGCAATCCGCGCTTTCCACTCGCCCAGATCCTGAGCCTTGCGGTCACCCCATGCGGCGATCAGCTGACCCAGAACCGCTGTGCAATCGCCGACAATGCCAAGGTCCACCGGCACAGTCTTGTTTATCGAGGAGCGGTCAATATCGATGTGGATCTTCTTGCTGTCAGGTGAGAAGGCATCGAGGCGGCCCGTTACCCGGTCATCAAAACGCGCGCCGATGCAGACCATCACGTCCGCGCGGTTCATTGCCATATTGGCCTCATACGTGCCGTGCATCCCCAGCATGCCCAGGAAATCGGGATGGGTGGAGGCAAAGCAGCCAAGGCCCATCAAGGTTGAGGTGACAGGCGCTCCGGTCATGTCCTGAAACTGGCGGAGCAGCGCGGTCGCTTCAGGCCCTGAATTAATGACGCCGCCGCCTGTGTAGAGGATCGGGCGCTCAGCGGCGGCGATCATCTCGACCGCTTCGGTGATCTGCTCGGCGCTGGCGACCATTTGCGGCGCATAGCGGTGCGTGGCAGTCAGCTTGGAGGAGCGGCTTTCTGACGGGACGGCGATCTGCACGTCCTTGGGAATGTCGATCACCACGGGGCCGGGGCGGCCGGTCGTGGCGATGCGGAAAGCCTCCTCAATCGTCGCGGCGAGATCGGCGGGGTCTTTCACAAGGTAATTGTGCTTGGTGCAGTGGCGCGTGATGCCGATTGTGTCGGCTTCCTGAAACGCGTCTGTTCCGATGAGCCCGGTGGGCACCTGCCCGGTGAGCACGACCATCGGGATCGAATCCATATAGGCATCGGCAATCGCGGTGACCGCGTTGGTCGCGCCCGGACCGGAGGTCACGAGCACCACGCCAGGTTTACCGGTGGCGCGGGCATAGCCTTCGGCTCCGTGCCCGGCGCCCGCTTCATGCCGCACGAGGATGTGGCGAATACGCTCATCGCCAAACAGCTCGTCGTAAATCGGCAGAACCGCACCGCCGGGATAGCCGAAAACGAACTCGACCCCCTGATCGACCAGGCCCTGAACCAGAATGGCTGCTCCCGAAGGCTGGGACACGTCGTTCTCCAAAAACTCACTCGCCAAAAACAAAAACGGCCCGATGCGCTCATTCGCATCAGGCCGACCAAGACACTTAGATAAAACGCCTAGATCAACCTGCACCTGTTACGAGACGTACAATAATCATAAATCTAGGGCCTTTTCCTTTCAGCGTCCTCGGCAAGCTTATACGCAATAGAAGCGGGAAACCAAGGGTCTTGGTAAATGCCGTGATCATCCGCGAAAAAGGGCTCGTTATGCGGCATAATGTAAGGCGTCAACCGTTAATCAAGCAATAATGCGTCAAAATAGTCTGAAAATTCGATATTATCGGAGTCAGTTTCGGCGGTGATCCTCGGCCAGTCGGGCTCGGTCTGGCGGCGGAACCACGTGTATTGGCGCTTGGCGTAGTTGCGTGTGGCTTGCGCGCCGGCTTCAAGCGTTTCCTCGCGGATCGCCTGTTCGCGTACGAGAGCGGCGATTTCCGGCACGCCAATTGCGCGCATCACCGGCAGGTCCGGGTCCAGGCCGCGCGCGAGGAGCTTTTCGACCTCCTCGATTGCACCATTGTCGAGCATGGTCTCGAAGCGCTTGTCGCACCGTCCATAGAGCCATTCACGCGGTGGCAGCAGCAGGAGGGGAAACAGCGCGATCTCCTCGGCGATGCCGCCAGTCTTGGCCATGTGCCAATCGCCGAGCGTCACGTCGGTTGAACGTTTGACTTCGAGCGCGCGGGCAATGCGCTGACTGTCGCTCGGCTCCAACAGCGTGGCGCGTTCCGGGTCTTCTATCATCAGCGCTTCGTAAGCGGTCTCGACCGGCATGGCGCGCACCACTTCGCGGATTTCCGGCTCAATTGCGGGGATAGGGGCGATGCCTTCGAGCAGGACCTTGATGTACATGCCTGTGCCGCCGACCAGGATAGGGACCTCTCCCGCCTCGTGGCACTTTGCGATTTCTTCACGCGCAACCTCAGCCCAGCGCGCCGCTGAGCAGCCGGTGGCCCCATCCCATGCACCGAACAGGCGATGCTCGATGCCAGCCATCTCCTCTTCGCTTGGGCGAGCCGAGAGGATGGAAAGGTCGGAATAGACCTGCGCGCTGTCGGCATTGATGATGACGGCCTTTGTCCCACTCGCTTCGATTTTTTTCGCGAGCGCCACCGCGACACCGCTCTTGCCGCTCGCGGTTGGCCCTGCAATGAGCGCGACGGGACGTTCGGGTGCTTCTTTGGCTGCCCTTGGATCAGGAGAAGACTGAGTGCTCATTGCGCGGGTGATAGCAGACAAAGCCGATCTGGAAATACGGCTTGTAGCGATGACCCGCGGATTGCGCCACGCGGATATTGCTTTGCCGGAACCGTCTGTGTCCAGTTTCCTGCTGGGCGCGCATGGTCTTGAGCTTGTATTTGAAGGCGTGGAGCCTCGCTTCGCTGCGAATGTCGTGGCGCGGCATTTTGGCGGATGCGACATGTTACTGTCTCACAGCCCCGTCGAAGCGCCTAGTCTTTTGGTCTCCGACATGGATTCGACCATGATCGGCCAAGAATGCATCGACGAGCTTGCCGATTACGCCGGGATCAAAGATCAGATCGCCGCGATTACCGAACGCGCCATGCAGGGTGAGCTCGATTTTGAAGCTGCACTGCGCGAGCGGGTAGGGCTTCTCGCGGGTCTTCCTGAAAGCGCAATTGACCGATGCCTTGCCGAGCGCATCCGCCCCAATCCCGGCGCGCGCGAGCTGGTGCAGGGCCTTAAGGCGACAGGCGCTCGTGCTGTGCTGGTCACAGGCGGCTTTCACCATTTCGCCGACAAGGTGGCCGAGGAGATCGGTTTTGACCGGGTCGTTGGCAACCGGCTTGAGGTCAAAGACGGAGTGCTCACCGGCGGCTTGGTCGGCCCGGTGAGCGATGCAAACACCAAGGCGCGCGTTCTGGCGGAAGAAGCGAACGCGTTGGGCGAGGGCGCGGTCACGCTCGCCATCGGTGACGGCGCGAACGATATCCCCATGATCAAGGCTGCGACATACGGGGTCGCCTATTGCGCCAAACCCAAAGCCAATGAAGCTGCCGACGGGCGGATCACCAGTGGCGATCTAGCCAACCTTTTGCCGCTCTTGAACGTGGAGAGGTCCTGACGCCTCGTTCCTCCCAAATTTGAGGACAGTCAAAAAAAGGGTTTTGAAATCCGGACGAATTGGGTTATTTACACTAATGTAAATAAGCGGCGCTAAGCAGAGCGCACGAGATTTCCGAATGAGGCGTCCTGATATCATGGCCACCAAAGACTACAGCACAATCACCGCATCCGACGGCACTATCCTGCGTCACCCGGATCGCCCGCAGCGGCGCTATTCGGCGATGCGCGCGTGGAAGAATTTCCGCCTGCTGATGAAGGACAAGGAAGACACCACTCTCGTCTTCAAGATATTCGAATCGCTCCAACCCAAGGATTCGATGGAACGTGTCGAACGCCTGATGATGTCGCAGCGCGGTGAGGCTCTGCGTCATAGTGAGCCGAACCTGCCCGAAATCCTCGATGATCATGCTGAATTGCGCAAAACGCCCAAGGGCAGCCTTGGCCACGCCTATTGCGATTTCATGGAGGCCGAAGGGCTGACCGCCGCCGGCCTTGTTGCCGAATCCGATGCGCTTGGTCGTCCGAAGTATCCCGACCTTGCGCAATGGTTCTTCGAACGCTCACGCGACACGCATGATCTTTTTCATGTTCTGACCGGCTATGGCCGCGATGCTTTGGGTGAACAATGCGTGTTGCTGTTCACTCATGGGCAGAGCCCCTCGCAAGGCCACTTGCTCATCGGTTATGCTGGATCGTTCAACATCAAGATGGGTATGCGGGGTAGTAAGGCGCCGGTTATGGGCGCGGTCAATCAGGCCAAGCGCACTGGCAAGGGCGCAAAGGTTTTGATCGAGCAACCCATTCGCGAACTGCTTAAGCAGCCGCTTGACGAGGTTCGCGCCGCGCTCAACATTCCAGAGCCGACGCGCTATCGCGAATGCCACAGCGTGTGGCGATCAGAGGGGATTGACCCCTACGATCTGCTCGCTACTGAAAACACGCCGGATAAAGCGCTCGCCGCCTGATTGAACCCGATTACAGCCAGCTTGCGATCTGGCTAAGCGGTTTTTTCCTCACCGCGTGCGCTGGCACGGTCGCGTCATCGCTGGGGCGTCCTACCACCACAATCATCAGCGGCTTTTCCCACTCGGGCCGCCCGCAGGCCTCGCGTAGGAAACCCATGGGTGAGGGCGTGTGCGTCAGCGTGGCAAGGCCCGCTTCGTGGAGGCAGGCAATCAGCATTCCGCAGGCAATCCCGACGCTTTCGTTGACGTAGTAGTTCTGCGTTTCCCCGTCTTCCTCAATCCCGCCTTTGCGCTGCGCAAAGACGACGATGAGGTAGGGCGCGGTCTCCAGAAACGGCTTGTCCGCATCGGTTCCAAGGTCCGCCAGAGCATCGAGCCATTCCTCGCTTGCTTTGGGCTTGTCGCCGTCCGCTCCGTAAAAGCGCCGCTCTTCGGCTTCGGCCGCCTCGCGAATGGCGCGTTTCTTCTCAGCCGAGTGGAGGACCGCAAAGTGCCAGGGCTGGTGATTGGCTCCGTTGGGGGCAGTGCCTGCGGCTTCAATGGCGGCCTCGATTGCTTCGCGCGGAACCGGCGCGTCTGAGAAATAGCGGCATGTGCGGCGCTCTTTCAACCGATCACGCAGCGCGCGCGCACGGGCGATAATTTCGGCCTCGGGGAGGGCTTCGAGCGAATAGGGAACCTTGTCATGATCACGCATAATCGCGCGCTATCGGCCACAACGAGAGCTTTGTGAAGAGCACACTCGCTGCTATCGGATCGCTCGCTGCTTAAAGGCTGGGATTGGCATCCCGAGCGGTTAGCCGCTTAATGTTCCACATCGCAATCGCGATCGCGACCAGGGTACACGCCGCCGCGACCAAATAGGGGGCACCGGGGAAATACAGCCCCTTACTGTCTGCGAAAGCGCCAAAGGTGGCCGTCATGATCAGCGGGCCGATCACGCTTGTTATACTCATGGCGCTTGCAATCGCGCCTTGGAGTTCACCTTGAGCATCTTCAGCGACGCGCGCGCTCATCATCTGTTGAAGCGCGGGGAAGGTGAGCCCGCCAAGTCCTCCAAACAGAATGCCGACAATCATCATCCAGCTCGATTGGGCAAAGGCGAAGATATAAAAAGATGGAAAAGACAGCGCGAAGCCCAGAAGCGCGGTGCGCGCCGGTCCAATGCGAGCGATCACCGGACCGGTCAGCCCGCCTTGCACCAAGGCGATGATTATCCCGAAAAGCGCAACGCTGAAGCCGATATCGCGCTCGCCCCAACCGAACATCAGTTGCGTGTGATACGACCACACCGACATGTGCGATTGCCCGGCGAGCTGCGCGAAGAATATCACCGCGATAAAGCCGATGACGATGGGATTGCGGCTCATCTGGATGAGGGTTCCCAAGGGGTTGGCGCGGGCGAGTGCGAATGCGCGGCGGCGTTCACGCGGCAGCGTTTCCTGAAGGACGAAATAGCCCAGGATCGCTCCGCCAATCCCCAGTATCGCTGCGCCAAAGAACGGCAAACGCACGCCGTATTCGCCGATGAGCCCGCCAATCGCAGGGCCAATGATGAAGCCGCTGCCACCCGCCGCGCCCATGATGCCGAAGAGCTTTCCGCGCTCCTCAGGCTCGGCGACATCGGCGATGCACGAATTGGCAGCGGCCCAGCTGGCGCCCATGATCCCTGAAATGACGCGCCCGACAAACAGCCAGATCAAATCCGGGGCGAGAGCCATGATGATGTAGTCGATCCCGAGGACGAAAAGCGTGATCAGCAGCACCGGGCGACGGCCAAACCGATCCGAGAGCCCGCCAATGATCGGAGCGAAGAGAAACTGCATGAGCGCATAAGCAAACAGCAGCCACCCGCCTATCTCCGCCGTGCGATCAAGCCCTTCGCCGGTAAGTTCTTCAAGCAGACCCGGCAGCACAGGCACAATCAGCCCAATGCCCACCATATCGATGAACACAATCAGCGCGACGAAAAATAGTGTCGAGTTGGTCGTAGGTTTGCTCATAAGCACATGGCGTCAGGCGCCCATCCAATCGGCGAAGAAGCTTTCGTGCGCGGCGCGAAGGTCAGCGATTGAGACGCCAAGGAGGTGATCGCCGTCCACGGTACCGATCCGCGTGAAGCCGACCATCTCAGCCTCATCAATGTCGGGCCCTTCGGCAACGATGCGGTTGAAGGCGTCGGCGCTTTCGGGCGAGACGGTGATGACATAGCGCGCCTGATCCTCCCCAAACCACCATTGTGCTGGCGTGTAGGCTTCGTTGGCGATCACCTCAGCGCCGAGATTGCCGGCCAGCGCCATCTCCGCCAGTGCCACCGCCAGCCCGCCATCAGACAGGTCATGCACAGCGGACAAAAGCCCTTCGCTGATCAGCTTGCGCACGATCTGCCCAGCGCCAAGCTCAGCGGCCAGATTGACCGGGGGGCTGCGGCCCTCATCGCGGCCATGCACAACATCGAGCCACAGCGTCTTGCCAAGGTGTGAGCGGGTGGGATCAGGCTTGGCCCAGAATTCGGGCGCAATAAGGTAGATCGCGTCGCCCTCGGCCTTGAAAGCGCTCGTCACCATCTTTGATGCGTCTTTGAAAACGCCGACCCCGCCGATAGCGGGCGTTGGAAGGATGGCAGACCCGCCACCTGTCGCCTTGCTTTCGTTGTAAAGCGAGACATTGCCCGAGACGATCGGGAAATCGAGCGCGCGGCACGCATCGCCCATTCCTTCAAGCGCGTGGACCAGTTGGCTCATGATTTCAGGCCGTTGGGGGTTGGCGAAGTTGAGACAATTGGTAACTGCCAAAGGCCGTGCGCCGACGGCGCAGATGTTGCGATAGGCCTCGGCGATGGCTTGTTTGCCGCCCTCATAGGGGTCTGCATAGACATAGCGCGGGGTGCAGTCCGTGCTGATGGCAAGCGCCTTATTGCTCCCATGGACCCGCACCACCGCCGCATCGCCGCCGGTCTGCAACGTATCGCCCATCACCTGGCTGTCATATTGCTCAGCGATCCAGCGGCGCGAGGCCAGATTGGGGGATGCGAGGAGCTTCAACAGGTCGGCACCCGGATCGCTGGTGTCGGGTGCTTGAGTCATCGGCGCGATACCTGCCCAGGCCGCGTATTCTTCTTTTGATATGTAGGGCCGATCATAAAGCGGCGCGTCGGCGGCGAGCGGCCCAAGCGGAATGTCGCACACAACCTCGCCATTCCATTCGAGCACCATGCGCTGGGTATCCGTGACCTCGCCGATGATCGCGAAATCGAGCTCCCATTTTTCGAAGATCGCCTGCGCCATCGTCTCTTTGCCGGGCTTCAGCACCATGAGCATGCGCTCCTGGCTCTCGCTCAGCATCATTTCATACGGCGTCATGCCCTCTTCACGGCAGGGCACCTTGTTCATGTCCAAACGGATGCCGGCCTGGCCATTGGTCGCCATTTCGACGCTGGAGGAGGTGAGACCCGCCGCGCCCATATCCTGGATCGCGACAATCGCGTCGGTCGCCATCAGCTCAAGGCATGCCTCGATCAGCAGCTTTTCGGTGAAAGGATCGCCAACCTGCACCGTGGGGCGCTTGGCTTCGGCATCTTCCTCGAAGTCGGCTGACGCCATGGTCGCGCCGTGAATGCCGTCGCGCCCGGTCTTCGAGCCGACATAGACAATCGGATTGCCCACGCCGCTCGCCGCCGAGTAGAAAATCTTGTCCGCATCCGCGATACCCACCGTCATGGCGTTGACTAGGATATTGCCATCATAGGCGGGGTGAAAATTGGTCTCTCCGCCCACGGTGGGCACGCCGACGCAATTGCCATAGCCGCCAATGCCAGCGACCACGCCTTGGACTAGATGCTTCATCTTGGGGTGGTCGGGCCGACCAAAGCGCAGCGCGTTCATGTTGGCGACCGGCCGTGCGCCCATGGTGAAGACGTCGCGCAAGATGCCGCCAACCCCGGTTGCCGCGCCCTGATAAGGCTCGATGTAAGAGGGGTGGTTGTGGCTCTCCATCTTGAAGATCGCCGCCTGATTATCTCCAATATCGATCACGCCCGCATTCTCTCCTGGCCCGCAGATCACCCATTCGGCCTCGGTCGGCAGCTTCTTCAAATGCAGGCGCGAGCTTTTGTACGAACAATGCTCGGACCACATGACCGAAAAGATGCCCAGCTCAACCAGATTGGGCTCGCGGCCAAGGCCAGCCAGAACGCGCTCATATTCTTCGGGAGAGAGGCCGTGGGACTCGACGATTTCAGGTGTGATTTCGCTCATAGCTTGAGCCTTTAGGTCAGGCGCCCGAAGCCGCCAAGCCGCTACGCAGCACTATTCGGCGATTCTCCCCGGCCCACGCAGAACAAACGATGCGAGGCCAAAACCCGTTAGGCTGGCTGCCGGGTGATTTTGAGCGTCAGCATGCAGGCCAATGCGCTCGTCACACCGGTTGCAAATGCCCCCCAGGCGATGTCGGCAAGGGTGATGTGGGTTGCCCAGACCGTGAACACCGCCTGGCTTGTAAGGTCAAAGGTCGCGTAGCAAAGCCCTCCCAAAAGCGCGCCGTTCAGAAGGGCTACACGCGGTGCGCCGTTTTCCAGACCGGGGCGAATGGCAAACCAGGTCATCCCAGCAAGATAGAGGCCGTAGAAGGTCAGAGCCGCGACCCAGTTGAGATCATCGGCCATAATCTCACCGATTGTCGGCTGATAGAGGTTGGGCCCGGCCCAGCTCAGCCACACAGCATCCAACACGCCAAAGATGAGCGCCGCAAACACCAAAGCAATCGTATATTTCGCCATTTTGACCTTTCTCTCAATGCGGCCAGCCTTGACCGGGTGCCCGTGCGCGGTCAATGCTTGGCTCATGGATGAGGGAAAAACCGGCATGGCTGAGGCCGCCGATATCGAACAGATGAGCTTTGAAGATGCGCTAAGAGCGCTCGAAGAGATCGTGCAACAGCTGGAGCGCGGCGATGTGCCGCTTGATCAATCGATCAGCCTCTATGAACGCGGGGAAAAGCTGCGCGCGGCGTGTCAGAAACGGCTCGATGCAGCGCAAGCGCGGATTGAAAAGATCGTGACCAGCGCAGACGGTGCGGCCTCGGGCACCGTGCCGCTTGACGGAGGTTCCTGAGGCGATGCTGGTGGGGATTGAGGGGGACGTGCTCGCTGACGGGCTCAAACGGGTCCAACGCGAGGTAGATGCGCTGTTTGATGCGCTGCTTCCTGTTCCATCCGATACGCGCGCGCGGCTAGTCGATGCCATGCGCTACGCTGCGATTGCTGGGGGAAAGCGCGTGCGCCCGCTACTCGTCTTGAGCACGGCCGAGCTGTTCGGCGTCTCTCGCAATGCGGCTTTACGCGCAGGCACAGCGGTGGAGGCAATCCATGTCTATTCGCTGATCCACGATGATCTGCCATGCATGGACGATGACGATCTGCGCCACGGCAAGCCCACTTTGCACCACAAATTTGACGAGGCGACCGCGGTGCTAGCGGGCGACTCGCTCCACGCGCTCGCCTTTGAGATACTGGCGGACACCAAGACCAGCGCTGATCCCTTTACCCGTTCCGAACTCATCGCCACGCTCGGCACTGCCAGTGGAATGAACGGCATGGCGGGCGGGCAGATGATGGACATGGTCGCCGATGACGAGGGCGTGGATTACGATCTTCACACCATCACCAGGCTCCAGCAATTGAAAACGGGCGCGCTGCTTGCCGCCAGCGTCGAGATGGGCGCGATCCTTGGGAAAGTCCCGCCGGAAGGTCGCGGGCATTTGCGCAATTACGCGCGCGATATCGGGCTAGCCTTCCAGATTGCGGATGATCTGCTTGATGTTGAAGGCGATGCTGAAAAAGCTGGCAAGGCGCTGCGCAAGGATGAAGGGCAGGGCAAGCAGACTTTCGTCACGCTAATGGGCGTCGACAAAGCGCGCGAACAGGCAAGAGCGCTCGTAGATCAGGCGGTTGCGCATCTGGGCACGCATGGCTCTGAAGCAGATACGCTGCGTGCGCTGGCCCGGTTTATTGTGGAGCGAGATCGATGAAAACCCAGTTTGTTACGGCCCTGACCCTTGCTGCAAGCTTCGCCGCGGCACTGGCGGGCTGTTCAGACACGGCCGAGAAGCCTGAGACGAGCGAGGAAACCGGCGCCTCCATGGAGATGGACCCCCATGCGGGTCATAAGATGGCAATCAGCGACGAAGAGGCTGCAAAGAAGAAAGCGGTCTTGCAGGTTCTTATCGATCGCTTTGACGTGAAAGGATGCGACGGGGCGGATGTCGTGGGCACTATGCGCCGCACTGAGCCGAGCGGCGCAGAGATGGTCGTTCGCGCTTATCAAACCTCGGTATCGTGTTCCGATGAAGTGAAAGCCGCACTCAAATCGAGCGGTTTTTCTGAGAGCGAGCCGGGTCTTTACGCCAGCGAAGCTGTGGATGGCACGAGCGAAAGGGTTCTGATCCGGGTGGCAGAAGATGGTTCGGCGGCAGGCATCGAATGGGAGATTAACCAGAAATGACGCGCCGAGTGGGCATTTATCCAGGCACCTTTGATCCGATCACGCTGGGCCATGCCGACATCATCAGGCGCGGCGCAAAGCTGGTGGATTGGCTCATTATCGGAGTGACCACAAACCCCTCCAAGAACCCGATGTTCTCGACCGAGGAGCGCTTTGCGATGGTTGAGCGTGAGGTGAGGAACCTCGGCCTTGGCAATGTCGAGGTCGTGGGGTTCAACGCGCTTCTGGTCAAATTCGCGCACCAACAAGGCGCAAGTGTCATAATTCGCGGGCTGCGAGCGGTCGCTGACTTTGAGTATGAATATCAGATGGCGGGTATGAACCAGCAGCTCGACGATGAAGTTGAAACGGTGTTCTTGATGGCGGATGTCGGACTGCAGCCCATCGCAAGCAAGCTGGTCAAAGAAATCGCATTATATGGCGGCGAGATTGACCGGTTTGTAAGCGAGCCTGTGGCGCAAGAGGTGCTCGCCCGTGTCGCGGAAACCGGTCGCAAAGGGGATATCTAGGGTCATAGCACCCAGCAGAGGCGGGGATGTGCGCGCGATCATTCATTGAAGTGTCAGCCCAGCCCCGTTAGACGCGCCCCCAAGCTGATTTTTATGACGTAAAGACTTTGCCGATTATGCTTCGAACTTGCATTACCCCAGTTGCCGCTCTGGTTGCTTTCGCCCTTCCACTTGGCGCTTTCGCTCAAGATAGTCAGGCCGAAAGCGATGCGGCGAGCGATGACACTGTTCAAGAAGCGGTTGTCGTAGAAGAGCCGCCTCGGCCCACCTATTTCCCGCAGATTGACTATGATCCGACGTCTGATCCTGACACGGTGTGGGTGCTGGATCTGTCCAACGGTGAGCGCATCAAGATCCGCCTGATGGATGAATGGGCCCCAGCGCATGTCGAGCGTATCCAGACGCTGACGCGGCAGGGCTTTTACGACGGCGTTATCTTTCACCGCGTGATTGAGGGCTTCATGGCGCAAGGCGGCGATCCCACCGGCACAGGACAGGGCGGCTCGCAGCTTCCCGACCTCAAGGAAGAGTTCAACCCGATGCCTCATGTGCGTGGCTCGGTATCCATGGCGCGAGCAGCGGATGAAGACAGCGCCAACAGCCAGTTCTTTATCGTTTTCTACCCGCGTTTCAGCCTCGACAAGCGCTACACCAATCTGGGCCGCGTGATCGAGAACATGGCTGCCGTCGATGCAATCAACCGGGGTGAGCCACCGCAGCAGCCAACGCGCATCCTCCAGGCCTCGCTTGCGAGCGATAACAAGCCGCCCCCCACGGCTCCCGCGCCCCAGATCGAAACCGATATCACCGCTGACCTGCTCAACGCGCCGCTCTAATCGCATTGCGCCGCTGCACGAGGCCGTAGCATGCGCGTAGACCTGTTTGATTTCGAGCTCCCGCAAGAGCGTATTGCCCTGCGCCCGGTGCGGCCGCGCGATGCTGCGCGCATGCTTGTGGTGAACGGGCAAGATACGGCGTTTGATGATCGCGGCGTGATCGACCTCCCGCAGCTTCTTGAGCCCGGCGATGTGCTTGTCTTCAATGATACCCGAGTAATCCCGGCTCAGCTTGAGGGGCGGCGGGCTGGCGGCGAGGCTAAAATCGGTGCAACCCTGCACAAGCGGATTGATCTGCGCCGCTGGCAAGCATTCATCCGCAACGCCAAGCGCGTGAAGGAGGGTGACCAACTCGTCTTCGGCGGCGGCGTCACTGCAATTGCCGATGAACGCCATCGAGACGGCTCGCTCACGCTGATGTTTGAAGGCGAAGAACCGGTTGAGGTGCTGCTTGATCGCGCGGGCACCATGCCTTTGCCGCCATACATCGCGCAAAAGCGCGGCGTGGATGAGCGCGATTACGAGGATTATCAGACGATGTTCGCGGCCAAAGATGGTGCGGTGGCAGCACCCACGGCTTCGCTGCACTTCACCGATCGCCTGGTCGAGGCAGTCGACGCGCGCGGCATCGGGCGCGAGACTCTGACCTTGCATGTCGGTGCGGGCACGTTCCTTCCGGTCAAGGCCGAGGGTACTGACGATCACGCAATGCACTCCGAGGTTGGCCTGATCAGCGCTGAGACTGCCGCCCGCCTCAACGAAGCGCGCGGCGCGGGCGGGCGTCTTATCGCGGTCGGCACCACGTCGCTGCGTCTGCTCGAAAGCGCAGTGCGCAAGGATGGTGTGATCGAAGCTTTCGCAGGCGACACCGATATCTTTATCACGCCCGGCTACCAGTTTCGCGCAGTCGATGGCCTGATGACCAATTTCCACCTGCCCAAATCCACACTCATGATGCTCGTTAGCGCGCTCATGGGGCGCGAACGAATGATGGCGGCCTATGCGCACGCCATCGAAAAGGAGTACCGCTTCTACTCCTATGGTGACTCCTCGCTGCTTCTGCCCTAGCGCGAGGACGCATGTACGATCCCATCCTCTCCATATCTGGCCTGACCAAGATCTATGCCGGCGGGACCAAAGCACTCGACGGTGTCGACCTCGAGATTCGCAAGGGTGAGATCTTTGCGCTTCTGGGCCCCAATGGCGCGGGCAAGACTACTCTGATCGGAGCCGTGTGCGGTCTGGTTCGGCCCACCTCAGGCACGATGACCGCGTTTGGCCACGACCTTGCAACCGACTGGCGCAAAGCGAGGGCGCGCATTGGCCTCGTCCCGCAAGAGCTGGCGACCGACATGTTCGAGACGGTGTGGCGAGCGGTCTCTTATTCGCGTGGGCTGTTCGGGCATCCCAAGGACAAGGCCCGGATCGAGGAAATCCTGCGCTCGCTCAGCCTATGGGAGAAAAAAGACAGCCAGATCCGCGAGCTATCGGGCGGGATGAAACGCCGCGTACTGATCGCCAAAGCACTCTCTCATGAGCCGGACCTGCTCTTCCTAGATGAGCCCACCGCAGGCGTTGATGTGGAGCTTCGCAAGGGCATGTGGGATCAAATCAACGCTCTGCGCGAGCGCGGGACGACGATCATCCTCACCACACACTACATCGAAGAGGCCGAGCTTATGGCCGACCGGGTGGGCATCATCCGCAAGGGCCGCATCCTGATGGTGGATGACAAGGATGCGATGATGGAGCGCATGGGCAGCACAGAGGCAATTATCGATTTGGCCATGCCTCTCACCGCTGTGCCCGAAGCGTTGTCCGCCTTTGACCTGGAGCTGCAAAGCGAGGGGCGCCAGCTGCGCTATCGCGGAAGCGGTGAGGATGGCGCGCGCGCGCAGGTAGCGCAGCTCACCAAGGCGCTGATCACACACGGCATCGACTTTACCGGCATCGACATTCACGACAGCTCGCTCGAAGATATTTTCGTGGACCTCGTCGCGCAGGGAAAGGCGGCATGAGCTTCAGCCCCATCGGAGCCTGGGCGATCTACAAGCGCGAGGTGATGCGCGCCTTTCGCACAGCAATGCAGTCAATACTTGCGCCGGTTTTGACCACTTCGCTCTATTTCATCGTTTTTGGCAGCGCGATCGGGAGCCGGATGGAGGCAATTGACGGCATTGAGTACGCCGCTTTCATTATCCCTGGGCTGCTCATGCTCACGCTGCTCGGTGAGACGACCAGCAATTCCAGTTTCGGAATCTACATGCCGCGCTTCACCGGCACAATTTACGAGCTACTCTCCGCGCCTATTGGTGTGGCGGAGACGCTGATCGGTTTTGTCGGTGCGGCGGCGACCAAGAGCCTCATCCTCGCAGCGATCATCCTCACAACGGCAAGCTTCTTTGTCGAGTATGAGATCAAGTATCCGCTGCTGGCGCTGGGCTATATCGTGCTGGTGGCGGCGAGCTTTTCGCTCTTCGGCTTTATCCTCGGCATCTGGGCTGACAGTTTCGAGAAATTGGGGATTATCCCTGTCTTGATCCTCACCCCGCTGACCTTTCTGGGCGGCACATTCTACTCGCTCGACATGCTGCCCAAGCCCTGGGACACGATCGCGCTTGCTAATCCGATTGCGTTTCTGGTGAGCGGCCTGCGCTGGACGTTCTACGGCACGTCTGACGTCTCGATTGTGGTTTCATTTGGCTTGACGCTGGGCTTTCTGGCGGTGTGCGTTGCGACCATTGCGTTCATTTTCAAGACCGGATGGCGGCTTCGTGAATGATCCGCAAATGAGCGTGAGAGCCCGTTTTTCCTACACTCTGCACTCCACCGATGGCCGCGCGCGGCGTGGGACCATCGCGATGCAGCGGGGCGATATTCAGACGCCCGCCTTCATGCCTGTGGGCACCGCCGCAACAGTGAAGGCGATGAAGCCGGAAAGCGTTCGCGCGCTCGGTGCGGACATAATTCTTGGCAACACCTATCATCTCATGCTGCGCCCCGGCGCGGAACGAATGGCGCGGCTAGGCGGCCTACACCGTTTCATGAACTGGCCGCGCCCGATTCTCACCGATAGCGGCGGCTATCAGGTTATGAGCCTTTCGGATCTGCGCAAACTGACCGAAGAGGGCGTTGAATTTCGAAGCCACATCGATGGATCAAAGCACATGCTGACGCCTGAGCGGTCGATGGAAATCCAGCGCCTGCTCGGCTCGGACATTGTCATGGCGTTCGATGAATGCCCGCGTGCTGACCGTCCGCGCGATGAGATTGCCGCGAGCATGGAGCTTTCCATGCGGTGGGCGAAGCGCAGCCGTGAAGGGTTTGACGCTGGCGAGGATCATGCAGGCCGCGCAGCGCTCTTCGGCATTCAGCAGGGCGCCCTGGATGACGATTTGCGCAAGATCAGCGCCGACAAGCTCATTGATATCGGTTTTGACGGATATGCGGTGGGCGGCCTCGCCGTGGGCGAGGGGCAAGAGGCAATGTTCGGCGTGCTCGATTACGCGCCCGAGCAGCTGCCCGTTGATAGTCCGCGTTATCTGATGGGAGTGGGCAAGCCCGATGATCTGGTCGGCGCGGTTGAGCGCGGGATCGACATGTTCGATTGCGTTTTGCCCACCCGATCAGGCCGCAATGGCCAGGCCTTCACCTGGAATGGCCCGATTAACCTGCGAAATGCGAGGTTTGCAGAAGATCAGGAACCCATTGATCCAAAATCGGATTGCGCCGCATCGCGCGATTATTCGAAGGCCTATCTCCATCATCTTGTGAAATCAGGTGAGATGCTCGGCGCCATGCTGCTGACCGAACACAATCTGGCATTCTACCAAGCCTTGATGAAGGCGATGCGCGATGCCATTGACGAGCAGCGCTTCGCCGCCTTCGCCGCCGAGTTTCGGCGCAATTATCTCGGAAGTTCATAAACCTATGCCCAAAGCCCCAGAAGACTGTCAGGATATGAAAGAGGTTCGCGTTGGTGTCGATGCAACCGACCGGGCGCTGATGGAACTGCTTGCGACGCGCTTTGGCTATATGCGCGCCGCTGCTCGCATAAAGCCGACGCGCGAGGCAGTGCGCGACAATGAGCGCAAGGCCTATGTCATTAAGCAGGCGGTAAAGGATGCCGAGACGCGCGGTATCCCCTCTGAGGTGATCGCGGATATCTGGGAGCGGCTTGTCGAAGGCTCAATCGCCTACGAATTCGATGTCTGGGACAAGACGCGCAGCTAGTCGCCACTTAGAAATCGGGCGAGCCGTGCCTCTTTCTTCTGGGGATCGCGCGGCGAAATCGACGTCGCCATCCAGAACAGCTTCTTGCTCCACTTCTCCAGCGCCTTGTCCGCACCGCCGTCCTTCACCGGGCCAAAGGCAGCGATGCGAACAGGCTTGAAACCGACAAAGCCGAGGACCTGCTTCTTCCAGCGCTGGATGATCGAATTGCCGTACATGAAGCGCAGAAAGAGCGGCGGCGTGTCCATGGTGATGATCACATCGGCAGAGCGGCCCTGCAAAAGCTTGTCCCACCAGGGATCATCCTTGTGATAGACAAAAGCGAAACCGGGCAGCAACAGACGATCAAGCAAGCCCTTGAGCCGCGCGGGTTCCGCGCCCCACCACATTGGAAAAGCGATCACCAGATGGTCGCATGCATCAATCGCAGCCGCCATGCGTTCGACATCGGGCTCCCATTGCGTGCGCCTGGCGTAGCCGTGCTTGAGGTTGGGAGAGAATTCCAGATCGCGAACAGCCATGCGCTCGCAGTTGAGATCGTTGGGGAGGAAGTCCTCATATATATCGATCAGATGCGACGTGAGCCGACCTTCGTCAGGATGCGCGTCGATCAGCAGCACGTTCATCGTCTATCCTCCTCGCAATGTGACGATGCAGTCTGACCCCGTAAAAGAGCAAAGAAAAGGCCTAAACGAAAAAGGGCGGCCCGCAATGGACCGCCCATTCTATCTCGGGCGCGTCCCCGCGAAGGCGGAGACCTCTTCCAGATGTACGTAAACCTGAGCGAGGCTCCCGCCTTTGTGGGAGCTCACAAATTTTTTAGCGCGAGTAGAACTCGACCACGAGATTGGGTTCCATCGTCAAAGGATAGGGCACTTCGTCAAGCTTGGGCACGCGGGTGAAGGCCACCTTGTCGTTGCCATCGGGCACGACATAGTCGGGGATGTCACGCTCGGGCAAGCTCTGCGCTTCGATGACAAGCGCCATTTCCTTGGCCTTGTTGCCGAGGCTGATCACATCGCCAACATCGATCCGGCGCGAGGCGATGTTGCACTTCGCACCGTTCACATAGATGTGGCCGTGGCTCACGATCTGGCGTGCGGCAAAGATCGTTGGTGCAAACTTGGCGCGGTAGACAATCATGTCGAGGCGGCGCTCAAGCAGTCCGATGAGGTTTTGACCGGTGTCACCCTTCATGCTGGTGGCATCCTTGTAGGTCGAACGGAACTGCTTCTCGGTCACGTCGCCGTAATAGCCCTTAAGCTTTTGCTTGGCGCGCAGTTGTAGACCAAAGTCGCTCATCTTGCTCTTGCGGCGCTGGCCGTGCTGGCCCGGACCGTAGGAACGCTTGTTGACCGGAGAATTCGGGCGACCCCAGATGTTTTCGCCCATCCGGCGGTCGAGTTTGTACTTGGCGCTTTTGCGCTTCGACATATGTCGTATCCTTCAAATTTGCCGAGCGACCCCCTTGGTCGCCATCCAACCCGGCATCGCACCGCTGAGACAACATCCTCAACGCGGCCACCGCTTCACCGGGGTGCGGGGCCCATTTGCGAAGGCGCGCCATTACCAGACGCGCGCGTTCTGTCAACTTTTTGAAACGAAAGCGGCTGCGCGCAGATCAGTAGCTGCGGCTGCGATTAGCCTTATTGTAGGCTTTCCACTCTTCGCGGGTCTTGCAGACCTTGGTCTTGCGCCGGCTACCTGCTTGCGCAGCGATGCGCTTGCAGATTTCCTTTTCCTTGGCCTCCATTTCCTTTTCCGCCTCTTCGGTAGCAGGGGGCGCTTCGCTCGGCGTGTCAGGCTCGGCAAAGGCGGGAACAGAGAGGATCGACAGCGCAGTGATAAATGCGACCTTGGGGAGGATCTTGGTCATGTTGGGCTTTCTTCATGGTGGGGACAACAGAAAGTACGCCTGCTTGCCTTGATAGGTTCCTGAATTCTAGCACAATTTCCCGGTGTCATTCACATATCGCGTCGTTCGCGTTCAAGTGTGCTCAAAATGCCGCGCAAAGTGCGCACCTCCAGATGGTTCCAGCCCGGCTTGGTAAGCACGCTGCGCAAAGTGCGGCGGGTGGCTTCGGCACGCGTTTCTGGCAGAAAATATCCGCGCGGCTCCAGCAGGCGCTCAAGGTGACCGATCAACCCATCGAGCTCATCCTGGGGGGCTGGCGGAAGAACCTCATCATCGAGCGTGGGTTGTACCAGATCACTCGTAGAGACCTCCCGCCCAATTCGCGACCACTCGTACGCAACAAGGATCACCGCCTGAGCAAGGTTGAGCGAGCCGAATTCCGGGTTGATGGGCACGGTGAGAATATGGCGAGCGAGCGCCACATCCTCAGTCTCTAACCCAGAGCGTTCGGGGCCGAACAGGATGGCGTGCCTTCCTGCCTCTGCGTGGATCAGCCGTCCAGCTTCATCTGCGCCCACGACAGGCTTGGTCACGCCGCGCTTGCGCACCGTGGTGGCGTAGACGTGTTGGCAATCAGCGACCGCTTCAGCTGTGCTCTCGAAGACTTGCGCTTGATCGAGTACGATGTCTGCACCCGCCGCCGCGGGACCAGCAGAGGGATTGGGCCAGCCATCGCGCGGTGCGACAAGGCGCATTTCGGTCAGCCCGAAATTGAGCATCGCGCGCGCCGCCTTGCCGATATTCTCGCCAAGCTGGGGACGCACAAGGACGATGACGGGCGTGTTCGCACTCATTCGCTGTCTTCTCGTGCAGCTTCGGCGACAGTACTGGCAAACTCCTCAAAGTCGCGGGCCTCGGAGAAGTCGCGGTAGACGCTGGCAAAGCGGATATACGCGACCGAATCGATGCCTTTGAGGCCGTCCATGACCAACTCGCCAATCCGCGCTGAGGGCACTTCGGGCTCTCCGGCGGTTTCGACTTGCCGTTGAATGCCAGAGACTAGTTGGTCGATGCGTTCCTCTGTCACACCGCGTTTGCGGCAAGCGAGGGCAACGGAACGCTCCAGCTTGGTGCGATCAAATGGCTCGCGCCGCATGTCCGCGCCATCAGGGCCAGCCTTGATAATCATGACCTCGCGCAGTTGGACGCGCTCAAATGTCGTAAATCGAGCGCCGCACGAGGAACACTGGCGACGCCGCCGGATTGCGGTGCCGTCTTCGGTGGGGCGCGAGTCTTTAACCTGTGTCTCTTCGTGAGCGCAGAACGGGCAACGCATGCCTTGAGGTTACTTCTTGATCCGCTGATAAAACGCAAACCCTGCGCCCGCGACAAGGCCCAAAGGCAGCGAGACGACGGGCAACAATGCGCCAGCTACCGCGCCAATCGCAGCCCCGGCCAGTACGGGTTTGGTCGAGGGATGCGCGATGCCGTCTTTAGCCATCCCTGAGATTTCGGATTTGGCGTCTTCGACCCAGTCTTGCTCGTTATCGCTCATTGGGAAGCCTCACATGCCCGGATAGACGGGAAAGTCGGCGCAAAGCTCCGCCACGCGGGCGCGCACGCTTTCCTCGATCTGTGCATCGCCTTCGGGGCCGTTTTTGGATAGCCCCTCGACAACTTCGGCGATCAACGCGCCCACTGTGCGGAACTCAATCGGGCCAAAGCCGCGCGTCGTTCCCGCCGGAGTGCCAAGGCGGATCCCGCTGGTCACGAAGGGGGAGCGTGTGTCAAACGGGATGCCGTTCTTGTTGCAGGTCAGCCAGGCGCGATCGAGGCCCTTTTCAGCCGCCTTGCCGGTCACGTCCTTTGCAGTGAGATCAACCAGCATCGAGTGGTTGTCCGTGCCCCTTGAGCAGATACGCAGGCCGTGCTCTTCAAGACTTGCCGCCAGCGCTCGCGCGTTCTCGACAATGCGGTGGGCGTAGGTCTTGAATTCGGGCTGAAGTGCTTCCTTAAAGGCCACCGCCTTGGCCGCGATCACATGGACCAGAGGGCCACCTTGAAGGCCGGGGAATACGGCCATGTTCAGAGGCTTGGTGTATTTGTCATCGTTCCACAGCATGATGCCCGAGCGCGGGCCGCGCAGCGACTTGTGTGTGGTTGAGGTGACGATGTCACAATGCGGGAAGGGCGAGGGGTGCGCGCCGCCAGCGACAAGGCCTGAAATGTGGCTCATATCGCACAGCAGGATAGCACCCACTTCATCAGCGATTTCGCGGAAGGCGGCAAAGTCCCAGGTGCGCGAATAAGCGGTGCCGCCGCAAATAATGAGCTTTGGATTGTGCTCGCGAGCGGTCGCCGCGACCTCGTCCATGTCAATCAGCTCGTTGTCCTGGCGCACACCATAGCTGACTGGATTGAACCACTTGCCGCTCATATTGACAGGTGAGCCATGGGTAAGGTGTCCACCAGAATTGAGATCGAGGCCCATGAATGTATCGCCCGGCTCCAGCAGAGCGAGAAACACGGCCTGGTTCATCTGGCTGCCGCTATTGGGCTGAACATTGGCAAAGTTGCAGCCGAACAATTGCTTGGCCCGCTCAATCGCGAGCGTTTCGACCACATCGGCATAGTCGCAGCCACCATAATAGCGCTTGCCCGGATAGCCTTCTGCATATTTGTTGGTGAAGACGCTGCCCGTTGCTTCGAGAACGGCCTTTGACGCGATGTTCTCACTGGCGATCAGTTCGATCTTGTCGCGCTGACGGCCAAGCTCGCTGGCAATGGCTGCGGCAATTTCGGGATCAGCGATGGCGAGATCGGCGTTCCAGAAGCTGTCCATCGGGTTGATGACGTCTTGGGGCTGAGTGCTCATTGATGGGTCTCGATATGGTCAGGCAGGTTGGGCGGGGTACCAAGCTTGGCGACACGGCGCTGATGGCGGCCATCAGGATCGCCTGCATCGGCAAATTCAGTGTTCAGAAAAGTAGCTACGCAAGACTTGGCCATTTCGATGCCCGTTAGCCGCGCTCCAAGGGCAAGACAATTGGCATCGTTGTGTTCACGCGACAGGGCAGCGGAGAGCGGTTCAGATACCAAAGCGCAGCGCACTTGTGGATGACGGTTGACGCTGATTGAGATGCCGATGCCCGATCCGCACAGGGCCACGCCGAATTCGACTGTGCCTTCAGCGATGATCTCAGCCAGCTTGTAGCCATAATCGGGATAGTCGACGCTCGCACCCGGATCAGGGCCCAGGTCAGCGACCTCGTGGCCTTCGTCCATCAGCCATTCGGCTAGCTGCGCCTTCATATCGGTCGCGGCGTGATCGGAAGCAATCGCAATACGCATTTCCATGCCATAGGGGAGCACGCGCTAACACTCCAGTACGCAGCCCCCAGTTTTCGACGTGGGCTTTGAGTTGGTGTGTAGTTTTTGAGCTCTTAGGTGCCTTTAAGGGTGCTTTCAGTGTCTTTGTGTGCAGGATATTCGTCCAGACACGCGCAATGGCACGCGGCGTTCGATGAATTGTCTTCTCCGATGCGCATGTGTCCCTTGTGCTTCGCATCGCAATCGAGCAATCAAGACGCCTCTCAGAGTTGATCCGGATTTTCCCTGCATGAGCGTTTTGCTTCCTCGTTTTGCGTGCACGTTGCTGGCAGGCCTCGCCTTTATGGTGGCGATCATAGTGGCTGCCTTGGTGCCAACGCCTGCTTTTGCCCAGCAAGGCGCCGAACCAGAGCGCATCTCGCGCGCGTCTTCGCTGGAGCCGGGGCATGGTGCGGTCATCGTGTCGGTGCGCAGTGAGCTGTATTTGCTCTCCAAACTCAATGTCTATTTCGTTCGCGAAGGTGGGGACATTGCCAATGAGGCGGACATCGTGCGTTTCACCCGCTCGCAGCCGACTCTTTCCTTCGGCAATACGACCACGAAGTACAAGGTGCTCAGCTTTCAAGTTCGTGCAGGCCGCTACCGGCTAGCCGGGCATGGGGCGAAATGTACCAAGGTGCCTGAACCCGATGAACGCTGCCTCGTCGATGTAAAGGTAATTGGGATTGGTGAGACCGTCTCATTTCCTAGCCGCGGCTATGGCGAGGATGCACCAGTAATCGAAGTGCGCGAGGGCGCGCTTACCATAGCTGGCGACTTCGGGTTGACTGCGCGCAACACCCTTGAATGGTCGGCGATCCCATCAGACAAGCTCAACAAGGTCGCGAAGAAATTCGCTAGGCTGCCGCGTGCGCCGGACCCGGTGGTAGGTGAGGACTATCTCCTCAAATACCCACTGCGCCCCCGCAGCTTCGAGGATGATCGCGGGCGGCGATATTAGCGCCTCGGGGCTCGCTTAGCCCGATCAGCCCAGTTTCTTGAGCTCTTTTGAAAGCCACTTCCACAGTTTCTCGATCTCGCCTGCAGCCTTGCTATCGGGCTTCATCTCGGTGGCTGTGTCACCCTTGGCCACCGAGCGGTGAAAGGCGGCGCGGTCGCCAAGCGTAACTGGGCAAATCGAAAAGCCCATCTCGCTCGCTGCTTTGCGCGCATCTTCGGTGAGCACAGTTGCGCCAGATGGGACGGCGTTCAGCACGACGAAAGCCGGCTTTTTGGCAAAGCTGACGAGGTCCGCCACTGGCTCGAGTGCAGCGAGGTCGAACGCGCGTGGTTTGGTGGGGATGAGCACGATGTCAGCGGTCTTGATCGCTTCACGCGCGGCAGCATCGGCGTGGGGCGGCGTGTCGATAACTACGAAATCGACGCCGTTCTTGTGAGCGCTGGCAATCGTGCGGCCAAGCCGGGCGGGTGGGCTGGTGACGACCACGGGCAGAAAATCCCCGCGCCAATCGGACCACGCGGCTGCAGTCGCTTGCGGATCGGTGTCGATCACACAGCTTTCAAACTTCGCCTGCGCCGCTTTGGTCGCGATGTGCACGGCGAGCGTTGTCTTACCCGAGCCGCCTTTTTGGCTGGCGATGGCTATGGTGACCGGGGTTTTGGCTGACATTGATCACACTCAAATTGCTGCAACGCAAAATTTCTAGCTGAGTTTTTGGCGGATGGCGAGAGTCAAGGCAACCTTTGTCGTTACTGGTATTCGATCTCAGTCGGATGCCCCATGGTTTTTACAAGGGCTTCAATCCGCTCGATGTCTTCTTGTATCCAGCTACCATTCGGCAAATTAGGGCTGGGCGAGACCTCGTTTCCACCGCAGCTAAAGCAGACAGCGACATCGCCTAAATGCGCTCCGTCGGCGTCGATATAGCGGAAAAAGTGCTGCGGAATGAAGCATGAGGCTGCTTCGCCGACACCACGATCCGACATGATCGTAAATGATGCTCCTAACTCTGCCCGTTGTCCGTCGCTCAATGTCGCCACGGGACCCGCCGCAATCGCATCGCGCAAGGAACTCCTTCCGCTCATATCGATAAAAAGCTGGACCGTTGCCGCTCGCGGGAATGGCTCAAACGTCGATCTCGTGACAGTTTCAGGCACACTTTCGGGGATATCGCTGCACGCTGTCGTTGAAAGGGCGAGGGTGAGGGACGCAAGAAGTGTTCTCACAACCCCCGCCCTCATCACTACTGATCCAGGAACGACCGCATCTTGCGGCTGCGGCTCGGGTGCTTAAGCTTCCTCAGCGCCTTCGCCTCAATCTGACGGATCCGCTCGCGCGTCACGCTGAATTGCTGTCCGACCTCTTCCAGAGTGTGGTCGGTGTTCATCCCGATACCAAAACGCATGCGCAGTACGCGCTCTTCGCGGGGCGTGAGCGAGGCGAGGACGCGGGTGACGGTTTCCTTGAGGTTCGCCTGAATTGCGGCATCGACGGGGATTATTGCGTTCTTGTCCTCGATGAAATCGCCCAGATGCGAATCTTCCTCGTCGCCAATGGGGGTTTCAAGGCTGATCGGCTCCTTGGCGATCTTCATCACCTTGCGCACTTTCTCAAGCGGCATGGAGAGGCGCGCGGCCATTTCCTCTGGCGTCGGCTCGCGGCCTTCCTCGTGCAGGAATTGACGCGAGGTGCGCACCAGCTTGTTGATCGTCTCGATCATGTGAACCGGAATACGGATCGTGCGAGCTTGATCCGCGATCGAGCGAGTGATCGCCTGCCGGATCCACCACGTCGCATAGGTCGAGAATTTGTAGCCGCGCCGGTATTCAAACTTATCGACCGCCTTCATCAGGCCGATATTGCCCTCTTGGATCAGGTCCAGGAATTGCAGGCCGCGATTGGTGTATTTCTTGGCAATGGAAATCACGAGGCGAAGATTGGCCTCAACCATTTCCTTCTTGGCAATACGCGCCTCGCGCTCGCCTTTTTGCACCATGTTGACGATGCGGCGGAACTCGGGGAGCGCCATGCCGGTCTGCGCGGCGATGTCGGTGATTTCCGAGCGGATGCGATCAATCGCGGCCTCTTCCTTCTCGGCAAAAGCGGCCCATTTCTTGTCCTTCTTCGCATTCGCCGCGATCCACGTATCGTCAAGCTCGTTGCCGACATAGGATTTCAGGAAGTCGATGCGTTTGATCTTGTGGCGCTCGGCCAGACGCAGCATCTGACCGCCAAGCGCAGTCAGGCGGCGGTTGAAGGCATAGAGGTTGTCGACTAGGAATTCGATCTTGGTCGCGTGGAACTGCATGCTCTCCACTTCAGCGGTAAGCTCTTCGCCCAGGCTTTCGTACTTCTTTTCCTTCGCCTTGGGGAATTCGCCCCCGGCCGCCAGCGTGTCGACGCGCTCCGCCTGAAGCTTCTCGAAGATTTTAAACAGCTTGGTGATGCGGGCAAAGCGCTCAATCGCATCAGGCTTCAGCGCGGCTTCCATCTGCGCGAGCGAAAGAGTGTTGTCCTCTTCCTCCTCATCTTCGCGTTTTGCGCCTTCGCCTTCTTCGTCGCCGTCTTCGCCCTCTTCCTTGTGATCCTCGACCTCGTCATCCTCGCGGATAGTCGGGCCAGCGGTTTCCTCGGAGATTGAGCCGTCGTCTTCCTCGTTCTCTTCCTCCATCTTGTCGGGCGGAGGCTCTTTCGAGAGCATCGCGTCAAGATCGAGGATCTCGCGCAGCTGCATGTCTTCAGCGTTGAGCGCTTCGGACCACTGAATGATGGCGTGAAAGGTGATCGGGCTTTCACAAAGGCCCATGATCATCATGTCGCGCCCCGCCTCAATGCGCTTGGCGATGGCGATCTCGCCTTCGCGGCTGAGCAGCTCCACTGCGCCCATCTCGCGCAGATACATACGCACCGGGTCATCCGTACGCTCACCGGTTGAGGTTTTCTTAGCGGCGGCCTTCGTGTCTTTCTTGGCGCCCTTTTTGTCGTCAGCTTGATCGTCGCCGACCGACATCTCTTCGACTTCGGCTTCAGCCTCCGCTTCGGCTTCGGCTTCTTCGTCGTTCTCGACGATCTGGACGCCCATTTCCGACAGAGCCGTCTGGATGTCTTCAATCTGGTCTGGGCTCATCTCACCCGATGGCAAGGCCTCGTTGAGCTCATCATAAGTGATGTAGCCCTTCTTCTTGGCCTTGGTCATCAGCTTCTTCACCGATGCCTCGTTGAGGTCGATCAGCGGAGCGTCTTCTTTGTCCTGAGTTTTCGCGGTCGAAGCCATGCAGTCTTATCAATCCGTTTGGGCGCGTGAGCCGATACTACTTCTACCCGCGCGCGATTATCCCGTTCCCACCGCGTAAAGTTACGCAGCCTTGTCTTCATTATCCCTCGGAGGATCATCAGCGCTTCCGCTGGCAGCCTTGCGTCGCCCGAAAGCCTTTAGCCGATCCTCTATGGATGTGAGCTGTGACCGAAGGCGCGTCTGCTCGGCGAAGCATCCTTCCGGATCATCGTCAAAACGCGCAATCGTGCCGGCCAGAGCCGCCTCAAGAGCCGGTTTCTGAACCAGTAAAGTCACAGCTTCGGCCAATTCCTCGCGCGCTTCACCGGGGGGAGTGCCTTCTCTGAGAAAGGCGTATCGCAAGTCGTCCGGTGGGGCGGGAAGCCCGAATTGCTCAAATATGGCGCTTTGGCCGAGCGAATCAAGCGTTTCGGTGAACTCAATCACCGATTCCACGATGGGCGCGGCTTTTGGATCAAGCCTTGCGAGCCGATAGAGCGCTTCGGCGTGTCGCTCTACCTCGCTTGGATGCCTTATCAGACCAGCAATTACCGCGTGCAAAAGGCCGACACGCTCACTGCCAGCGAGCACCTTTTGCAAGGTGGTGCGTGCCGCTGGTGAAAGCGATTGGATAGCGCTTGAATAACCCGCCCGCGGCCTGCTCTTAGAGTCCCGTGAGAAGGTGCGCGCTGGTCTTGGCGGGTAAGCAAAGGCGCTGAACCGATCGAGCAGCTCGCGCCTGTAGAGCGCCTTGATGTCGCCGTTCTCGATTGTATCGACGTAATCCATCAGCCGTTTTTTTAGGCCCGCCTTCGCTTCGGGACTGTTTAGCGGCTGCGCATCGCGTTCCGCTTGCCACAAGGCATCAAGCAAGCTGGCGGGCTTATCCAGCAGTTTTTCCATCGCCTGCGACCCTTGGGCCTTGATGAGATCATCGGGATCGAGCCCAGCCGGAAGCCGGACGATCTTGAGCGAGCGCATCGGAGCCAGCATCGGAAGAGCGCGCGAGATGGCGCGCATCGCCGCACGTTGACCCGCTGCATCGCCGTCAAAACACAGCAGCGGTGTTTCAACCAGACGCCACAGCATCTCCAACTGTGTCTCGGTGAGCGCTGTGCCGAGCGGCGCGACTGCGTCGGCAAAACCGGCCTGGGCGAGGGCGACCACATCCATATAACCCTCGACCACGATGACCCGCCCGCTTTGGCGCGAAGCGGGTGCGGCGCGGTGGAGGTTGTAGAGCGTACGGCCTTTATCGAACAGCGGCGTGTCGGGGGAATTTAGATATTTCGCGACACCATCGCGCTTTTCAAGAATGCGACCACCAAAGGCGATGACGCGCCCGCGCTGATCCTGGATCGGCAGCATAACGCGTCCGCGAAACCGGTCATAGGCTTTGCCGTCATCGGTGACGATGCGCATCCCGCTCTCGGCGAGCATTTCGGGTTCAAAGTTGGACAGCGCGCCTGACAAGGCCTGTTTGTCCTCGGGCGCGTAGCCAAAGCCGAATTCGCGCAAGATCGCATCCGACAACCCGCGCCCGCGCAGATAGTCCAGCGCATCGCGCCCACCGGACCCTTTGAGCTGATCGACGAACCAATCCTGAGAGGCAGTCGTTACATCGACAAGCTCAGCGCGTTTCTCGGCTTTCTTGGCCGCCTGCGGATCGGGCGCAGGCACTTCCATCCCCGCCTCTTGCGCAAGCTCCTTGATCGCATCCATGAACGAAAAGCCGCGCTGCTCGATCATCCACGTGATCACATCGCCATGCGCGCCGCAGCCAAAGCAGTGGTAAAACTGCTTGTCATCATTGACGTAAAAGCTGGGCGTGGCCTCGTTGTGGAAGGGGCAGCACGCCTTCCATTCACGCCCGGCTTTGGTCAGCTTGGTTGTGCGGTTCACCACCGTGGAAAGGGTGATGCGAGCTTTGAGCTCATCTTTCCATTGTGGGGTTATCGTCATCGCTCAAGAATGCGCGCGTTAAAGGCCCGTTTCAAGCGCCCAGAATGCCGATGTGTGGACTAGGTTGTGTGGAAGGCGAAAATCAGCTCAACGCCGCTTTCACAAGCCCGCTCGCCAATTTGCCATCCAAAACAGCGCCGTGCTTGGCCTTTAGCGCGCCCATGACGGCGCCCATGTCCTTCATGCTTGCAGCGCCCGTTTCGGCCTTGATCGCGTCGATTGCCGCCTTGGTTTCTTCTTCGCTCATCATCCTGGGCAGGAATTCCTCGATCACGGCAAGCTCAGCTGCTTCTGCTGCAGCGAGTTCAGCACGGCCGCCTTGCTCGTACATCTCGATCGATTCGCGGCGCTGCTTGGCCATTTTCTGCAACACGCTTGTGACCAGCGCATCGTCTTCGATGTCCTTGCCCGAAGTGCGCTCTTCGATGTCGCGGTCCTTAATCTTGGCCGAAATCTGGCGGAGTGTGGCGGTACGCACTTTTTCCTTGGCCTTCATGGCGGTGATGGTGGCGGCCTTGATGTCGTCTCTGATCATGTCCTGAGGTGCTTTTTCGATTTCTTGTGGATGGAATGACGGTTACTTGCGCTCTAACGTCTCGCAAACAGGTAGGCTAGGTTGACGCGCATGCAAGCTAAGCTTAGCCGGTGAGCCTTAGCACGCATCGCTGGAAACCCTTTTGTACCGGAGTGCCCAATGGCCCCTTCCGCCTCTTCCCCTGCGCAAGCCCCAGGCGCGACAGGAGTCTGTGTTCTGGCCGATGGAACAGTGATCTGGGGGCGCGGGTTCGGAGCGGTCGGCAGCGCAGTGGGCGAGGTCTGCTTCAACACCGCGATGACGGGCTATCAGGAGGTGATGACCGATCCCTCTTATGCGAGCCAGATCGTGACCTTTACTTTCCCTCATATCGGCAATGTCGGCACCAATGCTGAGGACGTCGAAAGTGCAGACGGCGTGGCCAGCGCTGTCGGATGCATCACGCGTGAGGATGTGACCGTCCCCAGCAATTTTCGCAGCGCGCTGGGCTTTACCACGTGGATGGAGCGGCATGGCAAGATCGGGCTAGCCGGTGTGGACACGCGGGCTCTGACACGGCGCATTCGCCAAAGCGGCGCGCCCAACGCGGTTATCGCGCATGCGCCTGATGGTAAGTTCGATATCCCCGCGCTTCTTGCTCAGGCGCAGGGGTGGGCGGGGCTTGAGGGGCTGGACCTTGCCGTCACCGCGACACGCGAGGCCAATGAGGACTGGGGCGGCGGCGAGTGGACGCTGGGTAAAGGCTACTCGCGCGCTGATTGGTCCAATAAACCGCATGTCGTCGCGATTGATTACGGGGCCAAGGACAACATCTTCCGCAATCTTGTGAAAGCGGGCGCCAAGGTGACGGTGGTCCCGGCCAAGACCGATTTTGACGCGATCATGGCGCTGAAGCCCGACGGTGTGTTCCTCTCAAACGGGCCGGGCGATCCGGCGGCGACGGGGGAGTATGCAGTGCCGGTGATCCAGAAACTGCTCGAAGCGGACGTGCCGCTTTTTGGCATATGCCTCGGCCACCAGATGCTCGCGCTGGCTGCCGGAGCCAAGACGGTGAAGATGCACCAGGGCCACCGCGGCTCTAACCACCCGGTTCAGCGCGTTGCTTTCGGGAAGGGGGGCGAGGGCTGGGGCGAGACCACGGGCCTCGTTGAGATCACCAGCATGAACCACGGCTTCGCAGTCGATGCCGAGACCCTGCCCGATACGCTGGAGCAAACGCATGTGAGCCTGTTTGACGGTTCGAATTGCGGGATTGCGGTGAAGGGGAAGAACGCGTTTGGGGTACAATACCACCCCGAGGCAAGCCCGGGGCCGCAGGACAGCTTCTACCTGTTCGAGAAATTCGTTGGGGGCCTGGGGTGATCGACGCTCCACCACCCGGTTACACTGAGTATGAGCAACGCGTCATCGACGAATTGGCGGCGTGTGGACTGGATAGGTCGGGCATTGCCGTTCGGTATGTCGATTATCTGCAAGAGTTTGAGATTGTCATATCGGTAAGCGCAAACCCTGATCCAAGACAGTTCGATTGTCTCGAGGATACCTCAGTTTATTTGGAGATCATTTTCGAGGACGAGGCTCTCAATACCGCCTATCGCGAGCCAATCGAAAAGCGTCTCAAAACTAGTAGCGAGCTTAGCGCTCGCGAAATTCTGAAGGAACGCGGCCTTCTTGAAGGGCTCCCAACACTTCAGAGTGCTGGAAGCTACGAAGCCTACTTGCCCCAATTGGAAAAACACTGTGGGTTTGCTGCGGGAAGTGTGCTGCGACTTCTGGGCACCGATCATATTGTGTATGGTCCGAAGTTACCCCCTGGCCATGATGATGACAATAAAACCATGTGTCTGTTGGCGGGGATCAAACTTGGCGGCGCCACATATTTTGGTTTCATAGGAAATGAGAGGGCCGCGCCCGCCGGTGACTAAGAGCTTCGCCTTTATGTTTGGCGTGATCGCTGGTGCAGTGTCTGCCCAAAACCCCGCGATGACGCCGCCGCCGTCTGCCACTTGGCCTGGCGCAGAGATCGTTGAAGGCGTGGCTTTCCAGGGCGATGGCTCGGTGACGCTTGAGCGCGGCGCGGGCGGCTTGCCCGTGCTTGCTTTCTGGCGGCCCGTTCTCTTCAAGGAAGACACCGACAAACCCGTCGCAGGGCGCATGGATTGCAAGATCGTCGCGACCGATCAGGTCTTCACCGAGGAAGACTTTGACCCCGATGCGCGCCACGCCACAATCGCCGAGGCGCGCGAGCGGCAGGGCTTCAAGGACATGGACCGCTTGCGCGATATTGGCGATGATATCCGCCAGCTCGATGTCGTCGGGCGCCGCGTCAATCCGCGCCAGTATTATGTGCTCAGCTACATTCTCGTGCGCGATGGGGAACGGCTGATCGATATTCGCCGCAATTGCACCTTTGTCTATGGCACCTCGATCTCGCGGCCCGACGTGCTGCCCTATGTGTACCGCTACACCAAGATCACCTACGCCTTTGAACCGGGGGACGGATCGTGAAACGCCAGCTTGCTCTTTTGCCGATAATGGCGGTCAGCCTATCGGGTTGCAGCCTGCTCTTCCCCGAAGATGAGCGTCTGGGCGAGGAACCCCAAGGCGAATGCACAGGCCGCGTGCGCACCAGCTTGACCTATGAGCAATCAGAAGAACTTCGCACAGCCTCGGGGCAATGGGTACCCAGCTTCACCTATGATGTAACCAAGGTCGATTTTGAAGCGATCAAGAAGCTCATGGTTCCCGGTTCGGATCAGACGGCCGGGACGCGGCTAATGCAGCAGACCAACCGCACAAACGCAGCCGTTGAGCGCTTCATGGCCATGGAAGTGAGCGAAAAGGGCGCGTTCTTCATGGGGCGTGACCCGGCGCTCTACCGGGTGCGTGGCAAGCCTCAGGCGGCGTCCGATATTCTGGCCAGCGGGTGCCAGCGGCAACAACAAGACATGCGGCTGATCGACGTCACATGGACGCGCTTTCAGCCACCGCCTGAGCCCGAAACCGATGACGCCTCGTCACCTTCAAGCGAGACCCAACGCTAATGCCCAAACGCACAGACATTTCCTCGATCCTCGTGATTGGCGCCGGGCCGATCATCATCGGACAGGCGTGCGAGTTTGACTATTCGGGCACGCAGGCGATCAAGGCTTTGAAGGAGGAGGGGTACCGGGTGATCCTGGTGAACTCCAACCCGGCAACGATCATGACCGATCCCGAGTTTGCCGACGCGACCTACATAGAGCCCATCACGCCCGAAATCGTCGCCAAGATTATCGCCAAGGAAAAGCCCGACGCGCTGCTTCCCACAATGGGCGGGCAGACCGCGCTCAATTGCTCGCTCAAGCTGGAGGAAATGGGCGTTCTGGCAGAGCACGGCGTTGAGATGATCGGCGCCAAGGCCGACGCCATCGATAAGGCGGAAAACCGCCAACGCTTTCGTGATGCGATGGACGCGATTGGCCTTGAAAGCCCGCGTTCCGGCATTGCCAACACCCTTGAAGAAGCACGCGAGGTGCTTGAGCACACCGGGCTTCCCGCTGTCATCCGCCCCAGCTTTACACTTGGCGGCACTGGGGGAGGGATCGCGTACAACACCCAGGAATTTGACCGGATCGTCTCGGAAGGGCTCGCCGCTTCTCCCACCACCGAAGTGCTGATCGATGAATCGCTGCTCGGCTGGAAGGAATACGAGATGGAGGTCGTGCGTGACCGTGCGGACAACGCCATCATCGTGTGCGCGATCGAGAATGTTGATCCGATGGGCGTTCACACTGGCGATTCCATCACAGTGGCGCCCGCGCTGACGCTGACGGACAAGGAATATCAGATCATGCGCAGCGCCAGCATCGCAGTGCTGCGCGAGATTGGGGTTGAGACGGGCGGGTCCAACGTTCAGTTCGCCGTCGATCCAAAGACAGGCCGGCTGGTCGTGATCGAGATGAACCCGCGCGTCTCGCGCTCCTCGGCGCTTGCATCCAAGGCCACCGGATTTCCCATCGCGCGCGTCGCAGCCAAGCTGGCGGTGGGCTATACGCTGGATGAGATCTCGAACGAGATCACGGGAGCGACGCCTGCCAGCTTTGAACCGACGATTGACTATGTCGTGACCAAGATTCCGCGCTTTGCGTTTGAGAAGTTCAAGGGCTCCGAACCCAACCTGTCGACCGCGATGAAGTCGGTGGGCGAAGTGATGGCCATCGGCCGCAATTTTGCAGAATCGATGCAAAAGGCTCTGCGCGGGCTTGAGACGGGCCTTGATGGTTTCAACCGGGTGCAAGAGCTGGAAGGTGTCGCCAAAGATGTCATCACCGCCGCGCTCAGCCGGCGAACGCCTGATCGGTTGCTCAAGATCGCGCAGGCGTTTCGCGAAGGGCTTACCCTGGAAGAGATCCACACGGTGACCAGCTTTGATCCGTGGTTCCTGCGCCAGATCGGAGCGATCATCGAGGCTGAGCGCGAAGTGCAGGCCGATGGTCTGCCCAATGATGCGGCCGGACTGAGGCGCTTGAAGGCCATGGGCTTTTCCGATCAGCGGTTGGCAACGCTCGCTGTGCGCTCTGTGGGCGTAAAAGATGGGCTCGCCGAAACGCAGGCAAGACGCTCGGGCCTGCTGCACGATGCACTTCAGGCCATGGCGGGCGCGACCAGCGCGTCTGAAGTGCGAGAGCTGCGCGAAAAACTTGGCGTGTTGCCGGTATTCAAACGGATCGACAGCTGCGCGGCCGAGTTCGAAGCGATCACGCCCTATATGTACTCGACCTATGAAGCCCCAAGCTTTGGTCGGGCCGAGTGCGAAGCGGCGCCGTCTGACCGCAAAAAAATCGTGATCCTCGGGGGAGGTCCCAACCGCATCGGTCAGGGGATCGAGTTCGACTATTGCTGCGTTCACGCCTGCTTCGCGCTGGCCGAGCAAGGCTATGAAACGATCATGATCAACTGCAACCCCGAAACGGTCTCGACCGATTACGACACCTCGGACCGCCTGTACTTCGAACCGCTGACCGCTGAGGACGTGCTCGAAATCCTGCGCGTCGAACAGCAATCGGGCGAGCTGGTGGGCGTGATCGTTCAGTTTGGCGGGCAAACTCCGCTGAAACTGGCGCAGGCGCTAGAAGATGCAGGGATCCCGATCCTTGGCACCAGCCCCGATGCGATCGATCACGCAGAGGATCGCGAACGCTTTGCCAAGCTCGTCAACAAGCTGCGCCTAAAACAGCCTGAGAACGGCATCGCCTACACCCGCGATGAGGCCGCCGCTGTGGCTACGCGAATTGGCTATCCGGTGCTGCTGCGCCCCTCCTTCGTGCTCGGCGGGCGAGCGATGGAAATCGTCGATTCCGAAGCGCAACTCGATGACTACATCAAGACCGCGGTCAATGTCTCAGGCGATAGTCCGGTGTTGGTTGACCAGTATCTACGCGATGCAATTGAATGCGACGTCGATGCCCTATGCGACGGCGAGGAGGTGCGCGTTGCCGGCGTGATGCAGCATATCGAGGAAGCAGGCGTGCACTCAGGCGACAGCGCCTGCACTCTTCCGCCCTACTCGCTGACCCCCGAGATCGTCGAGGAGATGGAGCGCCAGGCTGATGCTCTAGCGCGCGCCTTGCAGGTGAAGGGCCTGATGAACGTCCAGTTCGCGGTGAAGGACGACGAGGTTTATCTCATCGAGGTAAATCCACGCGCCAGCCGCACGGTGCCTTTTGTCGCCAAGGCCATAGGACAGCCCGTCGCCAAAATTGCCGCGCGGGTTATGGCGGGCGAGAAGCTGAGCGAATTTGAGCCCTTCAAGCGCGACCTCGACTATATGGCAATCAAGGAAGCTGTCTTCCCCTTCGCGCGCTTCCCCGGAGCCGACCCTGTCCTCACGCCAGAGATGAAGTCGACCGGTGAGGTTATGGGCATTGATACAAACTTTGAGTCCGCTTTCCTCAAGTCGCAGATCGGGGCTGGCATGTTGCTTCCGCGCGAAGGCACTGTGTTCGTATCGGTCAAGAATTCGGACAAATCGGTGATTGTTCCGGCGGTTGAAAACCTGCTCGCCAAGGGTTTCCGCATCATCGCTACGTCGGGCACGCAGACCTACCTCGCCGAGCAAGGCCTTGCCGTTGATCCGGTCAACAAAGTGGCTGAAGGCCAACCCCATATCGTCGACAAGATCATTGATGGAGAGATCGCGCTGATTTTCAACACGACCGAAGGATGGCAGTCGCTGCTCGATTCCAAATCGATCCGCGCAACCGCGCTGGAGAAGAAGGTTCCATACTACACCACGGCTACTGCGTCGCGCGCTACGGCGGCCGCGATTGCAGCGATCGTTCCTGAGCAGCTTGAAGTTCATTCGCTTCAGGACTATTATACATAATAGACTGCGCTAGATCCCCCCACATTTCGATTAACGTATGCCGCTCATGAAGGGCGGTGACAGTCGAAGTTTCGCTCAATTTATGAATGGGTTGTGGGGCCTGGCGATTGACGAAGAAAGAGATTTAGATGGCGACGATGGAAAAGGTTCCGATGCTGGCCGAGGGCTACGAATTGCTGATGGCAGATCTCAGAGCCCTGCGCGAGGAGCGCCCGCTGATTGTCGATGCGATCGAGGAAGCTCGCGCGCACGGTGATCTGTCGGAAAACGCCGAATATCACGCGGCCAAAGAACGCCAGGGCCAGGTTGAAGCTCAGATATCCGACATCGAAGACAAGGTAAGCCGCGCGCAGATTATCGATCCTAAGGCCCTTTCGGGTGACAAGGTCATCTTTGGTGCGACGGTAACGCTGCTCGACGAAGACGATAAGCCGATCAAGTATCAGATCGTTGGCCAGACAGAGGCAGACGCTTCCAAAGGGCGCATTTCGTACACCTCGCCGATTGCGCGCGCGCTGATCGGCAAGCAGGTGGAAGACGAGATTGAGGTCACGGTTCCTTCAGGCGATAAGTTCTACCTTGTCGAGAAGATCGAATTCGTCTGATAGCCGGCGCCAGAGCACTCCACTTTCAGAGCGTCTGCCTAGCCTAACTGCCGTTTTGGAACCATGCAGCCTGCGTCTTGCGGTCGCTTCATTATGGAAGCGGTTAGCGTTTTTTGGCCGTTCATCGGGTCTCGAAGAGCGCAGGCCGTAAGCCTCAGCCTTCAGGCGTGAGCAGCTTGTGGATGTGCACCACCACATACTTCATCTCAGCATCGTCGACAGTGCGCTGAGCCTGTGCGCGCCATGCCTCAACGGCCGCATCGTAAGAGCTGTAAACGCCGACGGTGTGGATGCCTTCAGGATCGATAAACTCGCGACCTTGTGGGTCTTTGACGCGGCCGCCCATAACGAGGTGGAGCTTTTGCGAAGGAGTGGTTTCTTCCATGGAGTAGAGCCCTCAAAATTGTCCGGGGAGGAGTTGGTGAGAATGGTTTCGCTCCGCCCTTAGCCCACCACGCGAGCAGCGCAAGTGTACCAATTGCTAAGGCAAGTCAGCTTTTGACACGCCCCGCCAGATCACGCATCGCCCGCGTCGCGCGGCGACGGGTGCGCTGGCCGACAGCGCGGCTCTTGTCCGCTGCAGTTCCCGCAGCATAGCCTGCATCACGGCTGACCTCGCGCGCTTTTGCGGTGGCTGCATCTCCCAGATCCTCAAGCTTGTCCTGTCCCGCTCGCGCACCCTCAAGCGCCTCGTCGATGAGCTTGATCGCGTAAGCAATCACAGCGTCAGCGAGCAACATACCGATCGCGGAACCGCGCTTCTTGGCCGCTTTGCCCACCGTCTTGGCGGCGCCGCTGGCAGCACCGCTGACCGCATTGGCGGTGCCTGTCGCTGCGCCAACGGCTGCCCGACGGCCCGGTTTGGTGAGCGCGCCGATCACCAGTCCAAGGACGATCGCACCGCCCACTACCTGCAAGGGATGTTCTTTCGTGTATGCCGCGGCGCTTTGAACCGCATCGCGCGCCTCATCAGCCAATGTACGCTCTGCAATCCGCTTTTCGCGGGCCTCGATCTTGGCGCGCAGCTCGTCGCGGTGATCGGCCATACTCTCAGTCATTGCTCTCTCCAGTGGTCAGCGGCTCTTCGCCGACGGTTTCAGGTGCATCTTGAGGGGTTTCGATATCGTTTGCGCTTGCGGCAGGTGCTGCTTCGGGATCGTCTTCGCTAACTTGCTCATCGGCATCCTCTGGCTCAGTACCGCGGCCAAATATCTCCAAAAGAGGCTCGCGCGCAAACCAGATCGCCAATACGGCTATGATCGCCGCGAGGATGCCGCGATTATCATGCGCATGTGTCTTGGCGACATCGATGACATCTTTCGCACCATCGCCGATGGTCCCTGCCACGCGCGCGGCCACTTTTTTGCCGGACAAGCTGCCTCGAGCGTGATCGATATCCGCCAACAGCACCGCGCGCGCTGCGTCGCGCAGCGCCCGGTCTTCGAGGAACTCGGCAGGCTGGTCGCTCATTGCCGATTACCGCTTTGCGCCGCGCCATCGGCTTCAGTGTCCGGATCAGTTTCAAACATGGCGCCAACCCGCTTGGCACGCGCCAGAGCCATCCGGCCCAACAGACCAACGCCCAGCAGCATGACGCCCACTACGATCCCAATGGCGCCCCAGATCGTCAGAACGGGTTCAAGCGCAAGGACAAGCCCTACGGCCAGCGCAATAAGAGCAATGTGCAGCAGGATGATCGCAACGATGACTGCGCCCAGCGCCGCCCCCACATTCCTGCCGACAAGCCGCGCGCGGGTCTTTTGAAAGGCAAGCTCGGCCTTCGCGTAAAGCTGAGCATCATCAATAAGAGAGCCAAGCTCTTCGACGATGGTTTCCTGCTGGAATGCAGCCGAGGTCGCTTCGCCCTCGGTCTCGCTGTCCTGCTCGCTCTCCAACATGATCTAGCCCCTGCGCAAAAAGCGAGTCCCGCATCATGGGGGACCCGCTTCTTTCATGCCTCAGGAGCGCGGCCCGCGAAACATCCGAGCCAGCATGAAGCCCGCGACGGCGGCAATACCGACAGCCACAGCAGGGCTCTTGCGGACAAACTCGCGCGCGTCTTCGCCGATTTCCTCAACGCTTTTGGCTTCGAGCTTGGCCGACGCTTCAGCGAGCCCGCGCGAAGCCTTGCGGGCGTAATCGCCGTATTCCTCACCCAATTGCTCATCTATTTTCGAGGCTGTGTCCCCTACGACCTGGCCCAAAGAGGCGATCCCGTCGCTGGTGGCGGCTTTAGCATCGACAGCAAGATCACCGGCTTTACTCATGGCTTTTTCTCCATATGCGCGCGCTTCGCCCATCAGGTCATCGCTGGCGGCTCCGGCGCGTGTCGTGGCTTCCGTGCGCAGCGCTGCTGCTCCTGCTTTGGCTTCTTCAAGTGCTGCGTTGAAGCGGCTTTTGGCTTCGGCTGTGCCGGTTTCAGCAGTCGTTGCGTTCTCATCAGTGGCTGCTGCAGTTGCCGCAGTCTTTCTCGGCGCAGCCTTCTTGGCCGCTGTGCGCTTCGCCGCGCCGCCTTTAGCGGGGGTTCTTGCGGGGGTCTTCTTTGCTCCAGTGGTCGATTTCGTGTCAGCCATGTTGTGTCATGTTCTCCAACCTTGTGTCAGTTCAACGTCAAGCGCGCGTGATTTACAACCCTTTTTCGTGCGCAGTCCTTGAGCGGCTTCGATGCGACGCCTTGCCAGCCTTCAAAGCTGCGCATAGGGGGTGACGCAAATTCGGACCGCGGCAGCGCACAAAGACAATTTGCCGAAGTGCGATCCGTAATCTGAATCGCCCCCGTCACGGGTGTCTTATTCATATACAACAGTTTGCAGCCGGAGCCAACCATGACCGCGATCATAGACTTGCATGCCCGCGAAATCCTCGACAGCCGGGGCAATCCGACCGTCGAAGTTGATATTCTGCTCGATGACGGCAGCTTTGGCCGGGCCGCAGTCCCCTCGGGCGCTTCGACTGGAGCGCATGAGGCTGTTGAGCTGCGCGATGGTGATGCTGATCGCTACAAGGGCAAGGGCGTGCTTAAGGCGGTAAAAGCGGTCAACACCGAGATCAGCGATCTGCTGCTCGGAGACTTCGACGCTGAGGACCAGCGCGACATCGACGTGGCGATGATCGATCTGGACTCTACGCCGAACAAGGGGCGCCTCGGCGCGAACGCGATCCTCGGGGTGAGCCTCGCCGTTGCCAAGGCGGCGGCCAATGCGCGCGGCTTACCGCTCTACTCCTATGTTGGCGGAGTGGCCGCGCATGTTTTGCCGGTGCCGATGATGAACATCATCAATGGCGGCGAACACGCGGACAATCCGATCGACATTCAGGAATTCATGATCATGCCGGTCGGCGCAGACTCTATCGCTGAAGGCGTGCGTTGGGGCTCGGAAGTGTTCCACACCTTGAAGAAGGGCCTCGCGCAAAAGGGGCTTGCAACCAGTGTTGGCGATGAGGGTGGTTTTGCCCCTGATTTGGCAAGCACGCGCGCCGCGCTTGATTTCATTATGGCCTCGATCAGCGAAGCGGGCTTCACGCCGGGCGATGATATTGTGCTCGCGCTCGATTGCGCGGCGACCGAGTTCTACAGGAGTGGCAAGTACGAAATTTCGGGCGAGGGGCTAAGCCTCGATGGCGCCGGGATGGCGGATTACCTTGCCAAGCTGTGCGACGATTATCCCATCCTGTCGATCGAAGACGGCATGAGCGAAGATGATTTCGAAGGCTGGGCCGCCGTGACCGCCGCAATCGGCGAACGGGTGCAGCTGGTGGGCGATGATCTGTTCGTCACCAATCCCGCGCGCCTTGCAGACGGGATTTCGCGAGGGCTGGCCAATTCGCTGCTGGTGAAGGTCAATCAGATCGGCACGCTCACTGAAACGGTCGAAGCGGTCGATATGGCGGCCCGCGCGCGGTACACCTCGGTGATGAGCCACCGCTCGGGCGAGACTGAAGACGCGACCATCGCCGACCTTGCGGTTGCGACCAATTGCGGTCAGATCAAGACCGGCTCACTCGCTCGCTCGGACCGGCTTGCCAAATACAACCAGCTTATCCGCATTGAAGAGGAACTGGGCGCGAGCGCTGACTATGCGGGCCGCGAATGCTTCGGTGCGCTGACGCTCTAGGCCAGCAGGGCGCCCGAGCGGTTCTTTCAATTGGGAACAGGCAAAAGGCAAGCTCATGCGCGAGCTGCGCGACGATCTGTTTGCAGGGTCGCGCTGCTGGAGAAATAGGTGTCCATCGCCTCAAGCGCCTTGTCTGTCAGGCGCACAAGGACGCGGCGCTGATCGAGCGGATCGTGTTCGCGCATGATTAGGCCTTGCTGCGTCAACACGCCCAGCCAGCGAAGACCTGTAGTCGGCGGAGAGGCTGATCCGATACATGCGCTGGACACCGACACAGGCTTTTCCTCAATCTGTGCGATATAGAGATCGAGGAGTATGTCCCAGCCCGGCTCTCCGAACAGCTCCGGGTCGCCAAAGATCGCGGTCCGCTTGCGCCGCTTGGCGTATGTCGCGCGGGCTATCTGCGCAAAGGCCTGACGGCGCTGTTCGAGATCGAGGCTCTCGAGGACTGGTGCCAGGTTCTGCGTGTGTGTCTGCTGCTCGACGGTCGCGGATTGCGAACCGCCTCTGGCGCGGACGCTTAACCTGCTCGAGACCTCTTGAGAGGCTGAGGCGGCCAAACCGAAATCCCCAGTGCGCAATTGTTCGGCAATCGCGATAAGCTGGTCCGCAAATGGCCGCAGATCAGGGGGACTGAGATCGGGCGTCGCGCTGCCCTCTATCGTCGTTTCAAACGCAGCGTTTAGCGCGTTAGGATCAATCTTTTGCTGCGCACGCGGGCGGTGGGTTAGTCCCGTTCGAGATGCGTCGGAGGAGGAATCAAGCGTTGCTTCCTCATCCTCTTGCTGGCGAAATTCATCCGTGAAGGGGGTGAGGCGCCCATCATCCATGGCGTCTCTCCCGAGAGCTCATTGTGTATGAGACCAACATCGATGCCTGGTGCAGTTCGCGGATCACCATCGTGATTGCAGCCTCCGACGCGGCGAGAACTTGATGCCCATGCCGATATGCTGGACCTCATATGTTCTCCAATACTGTTGCCATAGCGCGCGTCGGGCGTGTTGGCTCTACGGGCCAATACGTGGAAAGCCAAGTGTTTTCACATAGTTGAGGCGTGCTCAGCCGCCCAATTGGGTATGAGAGCCGCCTTAAGCGTGCGGCCTAGGCGTCGAAGCGCTCGGCCAAAGCCAGGAGCGCAAGCGCCGCTTTGGCTGCTTCACCACCCTTATCTTTCTGAGCCGGATCAGCACGCACCAGAGCCTGTGCCTCGTTTTCAGTGGTCAGGATACCATTGCCAATTGCGATCCCATCCATCGTTAGCGCCATAATGGCGCGCGCGCTTTCGCCGGCGACGATTTCGAAGTGGTAAGTCTCACCCCGGATAACCACACCAATGGCGACAAACCCGTCATACTCACCGCTCTCCGCAGCGAGCGCGATGGCTCCGGGGACTTCGAGCGCGCCGGGTACGGTAAGCACTTCGGCTTCGTGTCCCGCTTGAGTGATCGCGGCCTTCGCGCCAGCGATGAGCATGTCATTGAGGTGCGCGTAGAACCGCGCTTCGACGATAAGGATGAGGGCCATTGCGCTTACTCCGGGATGGACTGGAAGTCGGTGATGGAGATTCCATAGCCTTCCAGCGCGACAAGGTCAGGCCTGGAATTGGAGAGCAGGATCATGTGGTGCACCCCCAGATCGGCCAGAATCTGAGAGCCAATGCCGATATTGCGGATTTCCTCATCGCTCGTCCACTCGCCGCTGCCCACGCGCGACGTGAGTATGACGATGACGCCTGAGCCATATTCTCCGATGGCGCTCATTGAGCGTTGCAGCGTGTTCTGACGCGGACCGGGCGCGCCCAGCACATCATCGAACACCGATATTGGATGTACGCGTGCAAGAGTAGGCTCGCCGTCGATTACGTGCCCCTTTTGCAAGACATAAGCCTCACTGCCTGCCACTTTATCCTTGTATGTCAGCAGCTTCCACTGGCCACCATAAACACTTTCAAAAGAATCCTCATTCAGTCGTTCAACGAGATGATCATTGCGCATGCGATATGCAATGAGGTCGCGGATTGTCCCGATTTTCAAGTCATGTAAGCGGGCAAATTCAACCAAATCGTCAAGTCGGGCCATTGTCCCATCTTCGTTCATAATCTCGCAAATCACACCTGAGGGGTTGAGCCCGGCAAGCCGCGAAATGTCGACTGCCGCCTCGGTGTGGCCAGCGCGCACAAGAGTGCCGCCGTTGCGGGCCGCCAGCGGAAAAACATGGCCTGGCGTGACGATATCGTCGGCGCTTTTCGTGGAGTCGATCGCCACTGAGACAGTCCGAGCGCGGTCCGCTGCGGATATACCGGTGGTGACGCCCTCTTTCGCCTCGATCGAGATGGTGAAAGCGGTCTGCATCGATTCCTTGTTGTTCCGGCTCATCGGCTCAAGGCCAAGCTCGTCAACACGCGCCTTATCGAGAGCAAGGCAAATAAGGCCTCGGCCGTAGGTAGCCATGAAATTGATTGCAGCAGGGGTCGCCATTTGGGCTGGAATGATCAGATCACCCTCGTTCTCGCGGTCTTCATCATCGACCAGGATGTACATCCTGCCATTGCGCGCTTCATCGATAATTTCTTCGATCCCGACGAGCACGGGGCGCTCATGGTTGGAATCAAGAAACACTTCCAGCTTTTGAAGGGTCTCCGCGGTCGGGTTCCAGTCGCCCTCTGTAGCATCGCGCAGGGTATTGGCATGGAGACCTGCAGCTCTGGCGAGGCCTGCGCGGGTCATTTCTCCGCTGTTCACGAGGTCGCGGACGCGTGTGATGGTCGATGTGCTCATGACTGCCGTGTAGCACATTTTGATGTGATCGCAAGTGTGGCTCGGTTTTCAGCGCGATTGCTTGATGATCGCTAAAGCGCGCCGTCCGATAGCCTAGGCGCTAAGGTGCCGAATGAGGTTGCGTATGAAGCGCGTTCCTTGGTCGACCTGGTTCAGTGTAATGAACTCATTGGGCTGATGGGCTTGATCAATCGAACCTGGACCGCAGATCACAGTCGGGAAACCCGCCTCTTGGAATTGCCCCGCTTCGGCGGCGTAAGAAACCGAGCTTCGCCCGTTTGCCCCGGTCAGTTTGTGGGCCAGTTCAGCGGCCGGGTTGTCATCCACTGGCATAAGCGGCGGGCCATCGGCCAGCGTCTGGGTGACAATCTCGCAGTCCGGCGCAATCGCCTGCATATCCGCCAGCACTGCGCGCGCTTCCTCGTCAAATTCCTCGCGAATGGCCGCGACGCTCTCACCAGGCATGGCGCGCACATCCCAGGTAAAGCCGCAGCGCCGCGCCAGAATATTCGCCGCCGTACCTCCTTCGATCACGCCTACGGACATTGTTGTGTAGGCCGGGTTGAACGGCGAATTCGCAGGCGCAGCGCGTGCGTGGGCGTCCGTCATGTGCGCGATCTTGGCCATCAGGCGCCCGGCGGCCATGACCGCGCTAGCGCCGCGATGGGGCTGGCTGGAATGCGCCTCGTGCCCCGTAATTTCCGTGCGAAAGACCGCAATTCCCTTTTGCCCATCGACCACTTGCATATTGGTCGGCTCGCCCACGATCACCGCCGCCGGATGCGGCACCTGCTCGCGGATTTCGCGGATCATGGACGGCGCGCCAAGCAGCCCCACTTCCTCGTCATAGCTCAAGGCAAAGTGGATCGGCCTGGAAAGGTTGGCGGCAAGTATTTCGGGCAAGAGCGACAGACCGATTGCGGAAAAGCTCTTCATGTCTGCCGTACCGCGACCGAAGAGCTTGTCGTCCCTTTCCACCACCTGCCAGGGATCGGTATCCCATGGCTGACCATCGACCGGCACCACATCGGTATGTCCTGACAGAACAACGCCGCCTTCCACCATGGGGCCGACCGAGAAATAGAGATTGGCCTTGGTGCAATCCTCATTGGGGACGCGGGTGAAGGCGACATTGTGCTCGCCAAGATAGCTCTCGACGTCCTCGATCAGGTTGAGGTTGGAATGGCGCGAAGTTGTATCGTGCCGCACGAGCCGGGCTATCCACTTCAATTGCTCTTTTAGATCGGTCATCACGCGTCCTTTAGCGGGGGCCAAGCGCTTAGTCTTGCGCCGTGTAATCACCCCGGGGCCGATCGATCAGATCAGAGAAGAAGATCGCGTTCATCAGCAATTTCTCCGTGCCCGCAAACGTACCCCTGAAAACAGGGTTATCCGCCATCAGGATTACGGTTCCGCGCTTCATGCGCTCGGCAATCACCGAGGGGCTCCCTCCGATTTCCTCCTGCCGTCGCTGCGAGGCGTAGCCTGTTAAAAGAGGGCTGTCGGTGTATTGGACGGGGACCGCATACGGGTTTGTCTCTGGCCGGATCAGAGCGAAATCCACGTTGCGATGAACCGCCAGATCGCGATCAGAATATCCAAAGCCAAGCGGGTGAGATGTGTCGAGATCGGTTGCGAAGATTGCGCCGCCGATCACGTCCTTGGCATCGCGCACACCCATGGCGGCAAAGTCCAGCCGCTCAGACGCTGTGGATTCTTGGGCGGGCTCTTGGGCGGCCTCATCCATGTCGGCTGCGTCTGCCCCTTCATCCTCCGCATCCTTCTCCCTGCGGCCGAGAAGAGACCCTTGCGCCCACAAAGCCGCTTGACGCGTGGCGATCAGCGTGCCGCCATTCTCGATCCAGCCTTTCACCTCATTGGTCAGCGTCTTATCCAGCGCAGCATTGCCACCGACAAGGACAAGGTGCGTGTATTGCGACCAATCAAGCGAAGCCAGATCGCTCTTCTTCACCAGCGTCACCGGCATGCGGTGGCGGTAATCCAGCGTCCACCAGACCTCGCCCGCATCATAACGTGCCAGCCCGCCTTCATAGGCCAGCACAACCCGCTTCTCCTTGAGCGAGCGGAAGACCCGTGCAGCGCCCAGATCCTGACCGGTCGTTGGGGTCAGGCCCGAAGTCGCCGCGTAGACTGGCACGCCATCTTCGCGGGCAATAGTCTCCATAAGCGCGTGGATTTCCTCGCGCGAGGTTTCTTGCCGAGCGAGCGGTATGAACACTGAGCCACGACCAAACGGCAGGGCGCCCGCATGGGTTGAGACCACGGTCTCTTCCATGGCGGCGCGGGCCATGATGTCCTTGGACAAGATCCGATTGAGAGCCTTGGGCGCGTAGGTGTGCGACCAGTCGAATACATACCCATAGGTTGAACGCGGCGGCGCGGCGGCTGTCTGAAACGCGCCATCGGCCACGCCCGCTGACGAAGCGGAACGTACCCGCGCGTATTCCAGATCGTAAGCCAGCGGCAGTGTCCAACCCGAAACATCATAAAAGACGTTCTCTTCAAACTCGGTGAAGCGCTCAAAGATGCCGCGGATCATGCGGTTGTTGGTCTGCTGCATCGGGACATAATAGCTCTCTTGCGCGCTGAACGTGCGGCCATCTGCGGTAACATCGCTCGCCAGGCGCCTCACAGCGATATTGTGCATATTGAGCAGTCTTACAAAGCGCGCCGCGCGTTCTGGATCGCCCTTCGCGCTGAACACCCAGCCGCCTGTGTCTTGCTGGCGCGCGTTTTCAGCAAAGAAATCGCGCTGATAGGCGGTGATTTCGCTGCGCAGGTCGAGCGAGCCTTGAATGGTTGTCAGCGCGGTGCGGAAATGCGTGCGCGCATTGTCAGCGGTTTCGACAAGGCCGCGCTCTGTTTGAACCGAACCCCCGCGTGCAGCGCCAGCTTCGAATAGAATGCCAAGCGACCCGTTGATCTGCGGATAGGTCGATCCCTTACCGATGTAGAAATTATCAAAGCCCTCTTCGGTCGTGTAGAGGCGCGCTTCGCTGTCGAGGAAGGCGGCGTGCCGCTGCCCGATACCCTGCGTCAATTCACGCGCGCGCTCAGGGATGAGCGGGTTGCGGCGCTTTTCTTCTCCAGGGTGGAAGTAATAGGGCGAGGATGAGCCCATCTCGTGATAGTCGGCAGACACCATCGGTTTCCACTTGTGCCATTGGCGGATCCAGGCCTGGCTTTCAGGCTGAGTAAGCAGCAGCCACTGGCGGTTGAGATCGAACCAGTAATGATTGACGCGGGCCTCGGTCCAAAGCGTGTGGGCGGCATCGTTGAGGTCAGTGTTCTCACCATAACTCCAGAACGTCTCCACGTGGTTGATGCGCCGCGCATGCCCGTCGGGATTGAAGGTGACGGTGACGATGATCACTGCGTTGTCGAGCTGGGCTTGAAGCTCGGGGCTTTGGCCCGCTGCGTAATGGTAGAGAAGCGGGATTGCGCCATCCATTGAGGACGTTTCCGAGCCGTGCACACCCCAGTTGATCCACAGCACCATGGGCGCTGCATCGCTCGCCGCTTCGCCTTTGAGCCGGGCAAGGTGCGTCTGGCGGATGCTTTCAAGATTGGCGTGATTGGAGGGACTTGTGACCGTAAAGGTCATGATAGGGCGGCGTTCATGCGAATAGCCGACCGTCTCCACCGTAATCCGGTCCGAGCGTTCGGCAAGCCCTTTGAGATACGCCACCATATCGCTGTAGCGCACGGGGCGCTCACCGATTTCGTAGCCGCTCTCGTCTTCGAAGGTCGGGACGCTCTCGTCGTAGGTAACGCCCTCAAGCTGGAAGAACTCGGCCGGTTTTGCGAGTGCCGGCGCAGCGGCGAGAGCGGAAAGGGCAGCAAGAACTCCCAGAAAGTGGCGTATCATTTAGCATCCTCAATGGTTTGGCATGAAAAAGAAGCCTATACGAGGTGGACAGCCTCTTCCACTCCTAGCTGCACAGCGCATGCAAGGATGCCTCATGGGCTTAGCCCAGAGGTAGAAAAGAAACGGCGCGCGAGAGTAGGATCTGAAAAGTTTGGTGGACGCACTAGGGTTCGAACCTAGGACCCGCTGATTAAGAGTCACATTTGGCGCGCGTTCAAGCTTGTTCAAATGAGTTCGATCCTGTCTAATTTGCCTTCTTTAAGGTTATGAAATATAATGATTAATATCAGATGGCCCTGTTCGAATTAGACCGTGACTGATCTATAGCGATCAGCAAGATTTTTGTTTCGGTGGAGCCTATATGGAGCCTAATTCAGCCGGAGACGTGTTGCTGTGCCCCTGCAAAAGCCAATTTCAAAACGAGCGATAGAGGCCTTGCTGGCTAAGGCACGCAGTTTAGAGAAGCAGGTCGAACTGAGCGACGGTCTGGAGCCGGGACTTCGTATACGGGCGGGCAAACGCTCTGCAAATTGGGTGCTGAACTGCCGACTGCACAATGGAAAGAGAACTAGAATCAAGCTGGGCTCTTGGCCTGCGATGGACATCATCGAGGCGTGAACCGCGGCCCAAAAGTGTCGGCATGAGATTCTCGATGGCGCGGACCCAAACCATGCTCGAAAGAAGGCGGCGGAAACTGCTCGCCAAGCCAAAAGGGCGCAGCGCTGCCTAAGCGATGTGCTCGATGAGTACGAAGCAACGCATCTCTCGAGCCTTCGCCGGGGTGCAGCTACTCGGCGGGCGCTTGACGGCAAGAGCGGCCTTTTCCGGCGATTCAAAGGAACATACATCAGCGATATTAGCGAGGACGACGTATACGAAGCAGTAGCCTCACATTGGAAGCATGCGCCAATAGCCGCCAACCGCAACCTAGCATATGCAAAGGCGTTTTTCGGTTGGTGCAAGGATCGCCGAATAGTCAATAACAATCCGGCTGCTAACGTGAGGAAACCAGCCAAGGAAAGATCCCGAGATCGTGTTCATTCGGTCCAAGAGCTGAAGTGGATATGGTCCGCTGCTGAGGAATTGGGCTACCCATTTTCGCAGTTAATTCGTTTGCTGATTGTCGTGCCGATGCGGAGAGAAGAACTTGCCGCCACCCGCTCCGATGTCTTAGCCCCCTAAACTTGTGCCACTGTTGTTTAGAGATAAGGGGCACATGTTATGGCGAGGAAGCGGCATTCAGATGAGGAAGCGCTGAAGATATTGCGCGAGATTGAGGTTCATCTTCACGACGGCAGCGATGTTG
>JBCCJS010000010.1:0-123623 GCA_039027675.1 Pseudomonadota bacterium | reverse complement strand
GCCAAATCACCATAGAGCGCATCGAACGCCTGCTGGTATTCGGGCCCATAATTGGGCGGCGCGCGCATGCCCATGATGAGGACCGGAATTTCGCGCTGCGTCAGCTCATCGAGCATGGCGGCGAAATTCTCGCGCGTTTCTGCAGGCGATAGCCCGCGCAGCAGATCGTTTCCGCCAAGTTCCAGGATGAAGAGGTCAGGCGCCTGGTCCTGCGCTTCGAGCACAAAGCCCAGCCTTTGCAAGCCAGCAGCGCTCGTATCGCCTGAAACGCCCGCATTGCTGATCCGCGCATTGACGCCCTTCGCACGCAGGGCCGCTTCGAGCTTGGCGGGGTAGCTGTCGCCATCCTTATCTTCCAGGCCGTAACCCGCAAAAAGGCTGTCCCCAAAGGCGAGGATGCGCACCTCTTCGCCCATGATGGGGATCGGATCGAGCGCTGCATCACCGCCCTCACCTGTTGCGACGCGCGCAGCATCCGCCCCGCCCGCACTCTCTCCACACGCCGAGAGTGACAAAAGAGCGCCACAGATCGCAAAAACCGCAACTTTAACGCGCTTGCTTCGTATTGGCATGTATCAGCCTTTCATAAGGTCCTTGCCTGCACCCTGCCCCTATCCCATCTGGACATCGTGACAAGTCAAACAAGCCCCTCCGCCTTTACCGGACCCTCGCATGAGAGCACGCCCACTGCCGCGCCGGCAGCGATTGCCACCTCCTCGCCAACGATCAGCGCGCGCGGGCTGACGCTGACGCTCGGTAGCAGCGCGGCCCCGGTTGAGATTTTGAAGGGCATCGATCTCGATATTGCGCCCGGAGAAGTCGTGGCTCTGCTGGGGCCGTCGGGTTCGGGCAAGAGCTCGCTCATGGCGGTGCTCTCCGGGCTGGAACGCGCAAGCGGCGGATCGCTCAGTGTGGCGGGGCAAGATTTCACTGAACTCGACGAAGACGGCCTTGCCCAGGCGCGCCGCGGGCGGATCGGGATCGTGCTTCAGGCCTTCCACCTCCTGCCCACCATGACCGCGACCGAAAATGTCGCCACCCCCATGGAGCTTGCCGGCAGCGATGGCGCGTCCGAACGCGCGCGCGCCGAGCTTGAAGCGGTGGGTCTGGGCCACCGGCTGGACCACTACCCCACCCAGCTTTCCGGCGGAGAGCAGCAGCGCGTCGCCATTGCCCGCGCCATCGCGCCGCGCCCGGACCTGATCTTCGCCGATGAGCCGACCGGCAATCTCGACGTGACGACGGGTGAGGAGATCGTCGATCTGCTCTTCGCCCGCCGCGCGGAAACGGGCGCAACGCTGCTCATCATCACCCATGACCGCGCTCTAGCGGAACGCTGCGAGCGGGTCTTGACCATGGCCGATGGCAAGATCGCCGCAGACCGGCCCGGTGAGAACTGGACCAAACCCGCGTGAGCGAGGCCGCTTCTTCCACTCTCACAGGCGGCCTTGGCTGGGCCGATGCCTGGAAACTCGCCCGGCGCGATCTCAATGCGCGGTTCAAGGGCCTCAGGCTGCTGGTCATATGCATCTTCCTTGGCACCGCCGCGCTCGCTGCGATCGGCACGCTGACCGCCTCGATTGAGCGTGAACTTGCATCCAGCGGGCAGCAAATCCTCGGCGGCGATCTTGAGGTGGAAGTATGGCAGCGCTCGCTCAATGATAAGGAACTGGCCGCGCTGGAAGCGCTCGGCACGGTCTCAGGCGGCACACGCCTCCAAGCCATGGCGATCAGCGATGCAGCAACCGGCGCCGAGGGCGAAGGCAATGCCGCGCCCATTGAACTTAAGGCGGTGGAGCCAAGCTGGCCGCTCTACGGAGTCCTGACGCTTACCGATGGCCGCGAGGTTGCCGCTCCTGCGGGCAACAGCGCTTGGCTTTCCCAAGGGGCCATGGATCGTCTGGACATCGAAGTGGGTGAGCGGTTTCGCATCGGCACCGCAACGCTGACCGCTGAGGGCATTATCGATGATGAACCCGATCGCCTGTCCGAAGGCTTTGCGCTTGGCCCGGCGGTGATCGTGGCGGATGATCTGCCGGTGCGCGCAGGATTGCTTGCCCCCGGCGCTCTCTATCAGAGCAAATACCGCGTCGCGTTTGACAATCAGGGCCTGATCCCGCGCGATGAGGCAGACGCGCTCGAAGAGGCCTTTCCCAATGCTGGTTTTGACTTTCGCACCCGCGACCGCGCCTCGCCCGGAGCAGATCGCTTTGTCGCGCAGATGAGCGATTTTCTGACGCTGGTGGGCCTTGCCGCTTTGGTGATCGCCGGGATCGGGATTGCGGGCGGTGTGTCCTCCTACCTCGATCAGCGGCGCGCCAGCATAGCAACGCTCAAGGTGCTGGGCGCAACCTCGCGCGATATCGTGCGCGTCTACGCGCTGCAGATTGCCGCGGCTGCCTTGGTGGGAAGCCTCGCTGGACTTGCGACAGGCGTGCTGGTGACACCGATTTTCGGAGCCGCGCTTCAAGGCCTGCTCCCTGTCGAAACGGGCTTTGTAATTGAGCCAGCGCCGCTGATGCTGGCGGGCGCTTACGGGCTGCTGGTTGCCTTTGCCTTTGCGGCCGCGCCTCTGCTGCGCGCGCGCACCTTCCCGGCCATGGCACTCATGCGCAGCCGGATTGCGCCCTTGTCGCGTGATCGGCGCGCGTTGCTCGCGACCGGGCTTGGCCTGGTGCTGATCTGCCTTCTGGCTCTGATCACAACTGATAGAGTGGAACTGTCGGCGAGCTTTTTGGCAGGCGCAGGCCTTGCTCTGGCGCTGCTTGCTGCGCTTGGCCTTCTCATTCAGCGGCTTTCAAGCCGTGTTCCGCGCCCTTCCAACCCGATCCTGCGTTCTGCTCTCGCCAACCTCCACCGCCCAGGTGCGCCGACTGGAGCGCTCGTCACTGCGCTCGGCTTTGGCCTTGCGGCCTTCGTCCTCCTCGCCTCGGTGCAGACCGCGATTGACGGCAATATCGAAGCGCGCGTGCCGCAAGAGGCGCCTGACTATTTCGTGATCGACGTGCCGCGCGAGGGTGAGGAGAGGTTCACAGGGCTGGTGCGCGAAACCTTCCCCGAGGCCGAAATCCGCACTGTGCCCACGCTTCGCGGTGCAGTTCTTGCCTACGGGCCCAAGGACAACATGCAGCGCGTTGCAGACCTTGAGGAGATCCCCGAGGGCGGCTGGATCCTCAATGGAGAGCGCGGGCTGACCTATTCGGACGAAACCCCGCCAGGCAACACGCTGATCGAAGGCGAATGGTGGGAGCCGGGCCATAGCGGCGAGCCCTTGGTCTCGGTCAATGTCGACAGCGCGCGCGCTCTTGGCCTTGAAGTGGGCGATTACATCACGATCGGCGTTCTGGGCAGCGAGCGCGATGTGCGCATTGCGAGCCTGCGCCGGATCGATTGGGAGAGCCTAGGGTTCAACTTCACGCTCGTCTTCTCGCCCAACACGCTGGACGATGTGCCGCACAACCTAGCCGCTTCGATTGAGCTCAATGAAAGCGGCTCTGAGGCCGAGATAGTCGAGAAGCGGGGCGAGGTGTTGCGCGGCCTGGTGCGGGCCTTCCCGTCAAGCTCGGTAGTGGATGTGGGCGAGGTGCTGGTCGAAGCGCGCACTTTGCTTGAACAGGTCGCGCTGGCGACGCTGGCAGCGGCGGCGGTCGCGGTGCTGGCGGGGCTTGCTGTGCTGATGGGCGCTATCGCAGCGGCGCGCGCGGCGCGGATGTACGACACCGTCGTGCTGCGCGTGCTGGGCGCGAGCCGGCGTCAGGTGCTGATGATGCAGCTGGCTGAATACGGTCTGATTGCGTTGGCGCTGGCGCTGGTGGCGCTGGGAATGGGCGCAGGCCTTGGCTGGGTGATTATCACACAGCTGTTCGAATTTGACTGGCTGCCCGATTGGCCACGCGTGCTCGGCGTGCTGGGGCTAGGCCTTGTCATGGTCCTGGCCTTCGCGCTGGGGGGCTCGCTCCCGCTCTTGCGAGCCAAGCCCGCCCAGGCGCTCAGAGAGTTGTAAGCCAGTCTTTCGCCTTTAAGCGAAGACATCCTCATCATACGGATTCTTCGGATCGGGTCCGAACTGGTTGGCACCATCAGTACCCGGCAGAACCATCACCACCAGAAACGCAATGCTGGCGATAAAGCCGACAAGCGGCACAAGCCCGCCCAGCGTAAAGCCGAGATACCACCAGCCAGACATATCGCGGTCGTGCAAACGACGAACGGTGACAGCGATGCCCGGGATAAGCGCAGCAAGCCACCAGATGCCGTAAAGGCTGATCATGCCAAGGCCGACCACGCCGACGCCGTCGAATGCGTCCGGTGCAGCTCCACCATCAGCCAGCGCGCCCGCGGTGGCAACCGCGAGGATGAACGGCCCGGCTAGAACCACCGCGACAATTATGTTGAGCAACTGCCACATCCAAAACTCCATACGCCGCGAACGCCCGTCAAACTCGGCGTAGCGCTTAAACGGCAAAATCATCCATTCCATAATATTGATCCCCAAGTTGGAAGCAGCGCGTGACGATTGGTGCGCTTCCCTATGTGTAACAAAGCAAAGTTGAACAGTTTCTCAAAGCCCTTTTCACCGCAGCCCCACGAAAAACAGCGCAAAAAAAGCCCCGCGCGAGACTAACTCTTCGCGCGGGGCCTTTGAATTGGTGTGCTGGCTTAGAACCTGAAACGCACCAGGCCGCCATAGGTGCGTGGCTGGCTGGGGTAGCCTGACACTGTGCCTGCTTGCGCCACACCGTCGAACACGGTGAGGATCCACTCATCATCGAGCAGGTTACGACCCCAGATGCCGACTTCCACCCCGTTCTCCATCGCGAAGGTGATCGCACCGTTCACGTTGTTGACTTCGCGGCGGAAGATACGATCATCGACACGCGCATCAATCGGCCCGTTGAAGGTCGGCAGGCCGTTGTTGATATCGACATTGCTCTCATGCTGATAGTCCAGACGGGTGATCAGGCGATTGCCGCTGTCCCATTCGTGGGTGTAGGTCGCTGAGGTCGAGATCGCCCAAGCCGGGATACCGGCGGGACGCTCGCCCGTCAGATCGCCCACGACCGAACCCGGGAAGCTGTCATACAGCGGATCAAGGTGCGTCACTGCAAAGGTCAGCACCAGACCATCGGTCGGCACGATCGTGGTGTCAAACTCGAAACCCTTGACCGATTGCTCGCCTGCGTTGCGAAGCGCAAAGCCCGTGCCGGTAAAGGCAAAGCTCTGGAAGCCTTCGATCGTCTGGTCGAAGATCGCGAGGTTAAAGCCAACACCATCGAACTGGCCCTTGATTCCGATTTCATAAACCTCGGTCTCTTCCGGCCCAGCAAAGCGCGTGCCCGAGGAAAGGTTCGGAAGTGCAAGGCCAGCGTTGATGATCGGCGAATCCGGTGCAGCAAATGTGGAACCGCCCGGACCAGCGACGAAATCGGTGTTTAGCGGACGGCTGTCACGCGAAAGGTTGACAGAGCTTGCCTTGAAACCGGTCGAGTAGCTGACATAGACGTTGAGTTCTGGTGCCACCTGATACGACGCGCGCAGCAGGTAAGTCAGCTCGTCATCATTTGTCCGGCCATCTTCAACCGCATTCGGGATAGTCAGGAACAGCGGTTGGAACTGGAAAGCAGCCAGACCCAGCAATGGGTTGAGCGCAGGATCGGTCGCGCCAGCAAGAAGCTGAGCTTGAGCCTCTTCGGGCAGGGCCTGAAACTGGTCACGGCTAGTGATGATCGGGAATGTCGGGTCAAGCGCGTTGATAGCCGCCGAACCCTGGGTAATGCCGACATCTACAAAATTGATCTGGCCCAGCGGGTCAAAGCTCTCCTGCGAGAGCGCAAAGTTCTTGCTGTCATCTGTATAGTTGAAGCCAGCCGTGAAAATGAGCCCGTCAACCGGCTCAAAATCGAGCGTACCAAAGATCGACCATGCCTCGTTCGACATGCTGAACTGTTCCGAGGTCAGCAGCGGAGAGGTGAAGATGCTCTCTTGCGGCAAACCAAAGGCTGTCTCCAAGCCGTTAAACACGCTGGGTGCCCCAGAAAGAACGTCGCCAATGTCGCCGCCCGCAAGGATTTCAAACAGATCACGGATCTGCGTTCCGTTTTCAATGAAGCTTTCCTGCGTGATGGTCTCATCAAAATAGAAGCCGCCAAGCAGGAAGTTGATCGGGCCATCGAAATCCGACGTGATGCGAAATTCCTGCGTAAACGTCTCAACCTTTTGATCGCGCACTTCGTTGGCGATGTCGGCACCGCTGTAATCAATGTCTGACAGGAAGCGGTTTTCAAGTTCTCGGTAGGCCGTAATCGAGGTGAACGAGAGGCCAAAATCGGTCTCATAATCCATCTGAATCGAGCCGCCGTAATTGTCGACTTCATTCGAAGGCACCTGATTGAGGGCTGCGGTGCGATCAAAGAACGTGCTGAAATCACCGATGGAACCCGGACCGCCCAAAATGTTGAGGATAGGCGCGGTTGGCCCGGCAACGACAGTGCCGACCTGACAGCACACTTCGTCAATACGCGAATAATCGGCAATGGCGCGGATGCTGAAATCAGGGCTCGGCTCGATCAGCAACTGGCCGCGCGCGGACCAGCGATTGCGGTCATTCTGGTCAACGCCAAGATTGACAATTTCAGCTGTACCATCGCGGTTCTGATACGAACCGTCGATCGAGAACGCGATATTGTCAGTAATCGGACCTGTCACATCACCGCGCAGAAAGATGTTGTTGAAGTTGCCGTAGGAGGCTTCGACATTGCCGCCAAATTCAAACTGCGGCTCACGCGTGATAATGCTGATCACACCGGCCGATGCGTTCTTACCGAACAGGGTTGATTGCGGGCCGTTCAAAACTTCGATGCGCTGCACATTGTTAAGATCGGAGAGGGCACCGGCAGAGCGCGAACGGAACACGCCATCGATGAACACACCCACCGAAGGCTCAACGCCGAAGTTGTTATCGCCGTTACCAAAGCCGCGAATAATGAAGGTCGAGGCCGATGAGGTTTGCAGCTGGCTAACGCGCAGCGAGGGAGTGACGGTCTGCAGATCGAGCACGTCGCGGATTTGGGCCTGCTCAATCACGTCGCCGCTGGTGACCGAGACCGCGATCGGCGTCTCTTGAAGCGTCTGTTCGCGCTTCGAGGCGGTCACAATGATGCGGTTGTTGCTTTCCGGCGCCTCAAGCGCGAAATCATCATCCTCGCCAGTGTCCTGATCCTGAGCCAGCGCCACGCCGGGGGTGGCGATGGCAAACGCGGTCACGCCTGCAAGCAGGGTGTAACGAAACTTTCCGGCCGAACCGGTCACATATGAACGCATGAAATTGTCCTCTCCTCAAACCATCGAAGATCAGGAGAGTTCGGGTATCAAGCCGTTAAGCTCAGCTGTTTTTGCGATCCCGATGGGCGTCCCAATACGCCCCGCTCCCCGTTTCCGATTGGCTGTTGTGATAAGCCGGTTGCCGGGGGCGGACAAGCGCCAATGCTGCCACAATCGGGTTTTTCCCACCGAGAAGAGCCCGAAATGTTGCAGCTGAGTCACATAATTGCGCCGTTAGCCTCGCTGAATGGGGCTTTGGGACGCTCAGATTGCTGATTTTTTGTGCTGCCGTGGTGCTTCTACCGAGCACTCGCTGTCACAGGCCCTCTTCGCTGCGCTTGTAACGAACCGAAAAAATGGCGCCGTCTACCATTTCATTTTGCATGATAAACTCGTCATCGTTCACGATCACGATTGCATCATCACTCTCTTCCAGATCGTCAGACATCTGCTGCGCCAGAACCGCCATGGCCTGACGTTTGTCCATACTGTAAGATGAACGGTAGATGGGCTCGGTTGTCAGTTCGGTCGGCGACCAGAGCACTTTTCCATCCTTGATCGCAAACGTCCCTTTGGTCCCTAACCGGTAACGCCCGCTAAACAGGGGGCTTTCATCAATGATCATCTCAAAGATCGACCAATTGTAATACTGGCCATCTTTGGTGAAGCTATAGGTATCGGTAACCGACCGCACCTCACCCCCTTCAACCTTCATGACATCGCCAGAGCTCTCCCAATCGCCCACAAGCAGCGCTGCGATCCGCTCGTTTTCCTTTTCCTTAGCCGCTCTAGCTCTAGCTATTGCCTCGCGGGCCTGCGCAACCGATTCCTCGGAACGTTCAACTGCGCGGTTGGCCATTTCTTGAACCTTCTTGGACCGTTCAGCGCTTTCCCAAGCTTGGAATAAATTAACAGCGCTGTACCCAGCCACGATCACGACAAACGGCAGGCCAAGGCGGATCCACAGGGGTTGCCGGGCCAGCCAATTGCCTTTTTGAGAATCTGGCGGGACGGGCTCCTGCGGTGACGGTGGCGGTAGCGGTGGCGGTGGCGGCGCTGCCTCGGGCGTTGGCTCAGCGGTGGCAATCTCAGGCTGAGCATCGCGCGTTGCGGCCACTTCTTGCGCTTCAGCCGCTTTGGCGCGCTCAGGATCGACAGGTGCCCCGCAATGCGGACACGCGCTTGCTGATGTGGAAACCTTCCCCCCGCATTCGTGGCATGCCATGATCGCCATCTGCTCTTACCCCTGTTGCTTCACCCCTGTTGCATCGACATTACGCAAGAGCCGTATTCGATTGCCCTTCGCGCATCAGAGCCCTAATGCGCCCCCAATTGTGCACTGCGAATGAACATATCAAAGGCAGCGCACACCGCAAATCTCAAGTGAAAGCCTCTCTACACCCATGTCCAAGGCCCCCTCTTCCCTGCGCAATGTCGCGATCATTGCGCACGTTGACCACGGCAAAACCACTCTTGTTGATCAGCTCTTCCGCCAGTCTGGCACCTTTCGCGACAACCAGCGTGTGGAAGAGCGCGCGATGGATTCCGGCGATCTCGAGAAAGAGCGCGGCATCACTATCCTTGCCAAGTGCACCAGCGTCGAATGGGAAGGTCCCGATGGGGAGGTGACACGCATCAACATCGTCGACACGCCCGGCCACGCGGACTTTGGCGCCGAGGTGGAGCGTATCCTCAGCATGGTCGATGGGGTGATCCTGCTCGTTGACAGCGCGGAAGGCGCGATGCCGCAGACCAAGTTTGTGACCGGCAAGGCGCTGGCGCTTGGTCTTCGCCCGATTGTCGTCGTCAACAAGATCGACCGGCCTGATGGCCGCCCGCAGGAAGTGCTGGATGAGGTGTTTGACCTCTTCGCCAGCCTCGATGCGAGTGATGAGCAATTGGACTTCCCGTCGCTCTGGGCCTCAGGCCGCGATGGCTATGCGAGCGACGATGAAACGCTGCGCGAAGGCACTCTGGATCCGCTGTTCGAGCTGATCGTAAACCATGTGCCAGAGCCTGGCCTTGAAACAGATGCCCCCTTCAGCTTCCTAGCCACGCTTCTTGACCGCGACAACTTCATGGGTCGCGTGCTGACGGGCCGGGTCCAGTCGGGCACGCTCAACGTCAACGATCCGATCCACGCTATCGATGCTGATGGCAATGTGGTGGAAGCGGGCCGTGCGACCAAGTTGCTCTCGTTCCGGGGCCTTGAGCGCGTGCCGGTTGAGAGTGCGCAGGCGGGTGACATCATCGCCCTCGCCGGACTTGAGAAGGCGACCGTTGCGAACACGATCTGCGATCCTTCGGTCACAACCCCAATCGAAGCGCAACCGATTGATCCGCCCACGCTCGCCATGCGCTTTGCCGTAAATGATAGCCCGCTTGCAGGGCGCGAAGGCGACAAGGTGACGAGCCGCATGATCCGCGACCGTCTTTTGCGTGAGGCGGAGACCAATGTCGCCATTCGCATCACCGAGAGCGATGACAAGGACAGCTTCGAGGTTGCCGGGCGCGGCGAATTGCAGCTGGGCGTCCTCATCGAAACCATGCGCCGCGAAGGCTTTGAGCTGGGCATCAGCCGTCCGAAGGTTCTGCTGCGCGAAGAGGGCGGCGAAAAACTGGAGCCGTACGAAACTGTCGTCATCGACGTGGATGACGAGCATTCAGGCACGGTTGTCGAGAAGATGCAGCGCCGCAAGGCCGACCTAACTGAGATGCGCCCGTCGGGCCAGGGCAAGACGCGCATCACCTTCTCAGCCCCCAGCCGCGGCCTCATCGGCTATCACGGCGAATTCCTCTCTGACACGCGCGGCACCGGCATCATGAACCGCCTGTTCGAGAAATACGGGCCTTACAAAGGCGCGATCGAGGGCCGCATCAACGGCGTCTTGCTCTCGAACAGCGATGGCGAGGCGGTGGCATACGCCCTAAACGCGCTGGAGGATCGCGGCGAGCTCTTCATCTCCCCCCAGATGAAGCTTTATGAAGGCATGATCATCGGCGAGAACGCAAAGCCTGATGATCTTGAAGTCAACCCGATGAAGGCCAAGCAGCTCACCAATATCCGCTCATCGGGCAAGGATGAGAGCATCCGCCTCACCCCGCCCCGCCGTATGACGCTCGAACAGGCGATTGCCTATATCGACGATGATGAAATGGTCGAGGTGACCCCGCAGAGCATCCGCCTGCGCAAAACTCTGCTTGATCCGCATGAGCGCAAACGCGCGAAACGCTCAAAGGCCGGTTAGGCTGGCCTTCCAGAACGGAATTCTGGACTGACGGGACCCCGCTAGCCCATATCACAACAGCGCGCTTGAATGTCGGCCCAAAAGATAGCTATGTCTCCTGCCTAAAGGAGACATGACTCATGCGTTTGATCGCGTTCGCCGCCAGCACTGCTCTTGCACTATCGTTTGCGCTTGGGACCCCGCACAAAGCGGCCGCCGAGGATGGTTACAAAACCCCTCCTGCCAATGTGACCGATATCGTCACACGCGCGCCTAGCCCGCGCGTATCGGTCTCTCCTGCAAAAGATGTGATGCTCCTGATGGAGCGCGAGGCGCTGTCGCCTGTCGCTGAGCTTGCAAAGCCGATGGAAAAGCTTGCCGGGCTCAGGCTCGATGCGAGCATCAATGATAGGCACGGGCCGCGCGCTTATGTCGGCCTATCGCTTCAGGATGTTGCCAGCGGTAGCTTGCGCAAAGTGTCCTTGCCCGCAAACGCCGATGTGGCCGATTTCAACTGGTCGATAGATGGCTCAAGGATCGTCTTCACCAACACCCGCACCGATGCGATGGACCTGCACGTGCTGGACACAAGCACAAACACAGTCTCAACGGTGATGACCGGCGGCGTGAACCCGATCTTCCAGTCGGCAAGCTGGATGGCGGACAATAGCCTGCTGGTGCTGACCATTCCGGAAGGGCGCGGCGCCAAGCCGGAAAAGGCGCTCACCCCCACGGGCCCCGCCATTCAGGATGCAAGCGGCGGGCAGGAAGCGCAGACCCGCACCTTCCAGGATCTGCTCGAAAATCCGCACGATGAGGCGATGTTCAAGTGGCTGACCACCAGCCAGCCTGTGATCATGGATGCCGATGGCTCGAGCAGGCGCATGATTGGAGAGCCGCGCATCTACACCAGCGTGTACGCCTCTCCCGATGGCAAATATCTGCTGATGGAATGGCTCAACGAACCCTTCTCCTATCAGGTCCCCTATTATCGCTTCCCCACCACAACCGCTGTCTACACGATAGAAGGCGAGCTGGTTTCCACCATCGTAGAACAGCCGCTTGCCGATGCCTTGCCGGTGCAGGGCGTGGTGACCGGTCGGCGCAATATCGGCTGGCACCCGACCGAGGATGCGATGCTGGTATGGACCGAGGCGCAAGATGGCGGCGATCCGCGTGTCGAAACCGACAATCGCGATAACCTCTATGGCCTCGCCGCCCCCTTCACAGGAGAAGGCAAGCTGCTTGCTAAGCTGGAAGACCGCGTTTCGGGCGCGCAGGGGTTCGAGAATTCGGACGATCTCGTCATCTACGAATATGATCGCGACACGCGCGAGCTGCGCCAGACGCTGGTTGACGTCATGGGCGGCTCGACCACGCGGGAGATTGGCCTGCGAAACATTCAGGACGCCTACAACGATCCCGGCAGCTTCTTGACCAAGACAACCGAGACAGGCTTCTCCGTCATCCGCGTAGATGATGGCAAAGCCTTCCTGAGCGGATCAGGCGCAACGCCCGAAGGCCTTCGCCCCTTCCTGCGCCGATTTGATCTGGACACTCTGGAAACCGAAGAGATCTGGCGCAATTCGGGTGAGGAGCTTGAAAGCGTGATCGACGTCGTCTCCGATGATGGGGCCGAGTTCCTGACCTATTATCAAAGCCCCACCAATCCCGGAAATGTGCGCATGCATGATGGGAACGAAGCCCGCTTCTTGACGGACTTCCCCGATCCGCACCCAGAACTTACCGGTATCAAAAAAGAGCTGGTCAAATACACCCGCGAGGACGGCGTTGAGCTGACTGCCACGCTCTACCTTCCTATCGGTTATACCGAGGGTGAGAAGGTGCCTGTCGTCATCTGGGCCTATCCGCGAGAGTTCAACAATGCTGCCACCGCCGGCCAGAACCGCCAAAGCCCCTACAGCTTCACCCGGATCGGTGGCTATTCGCATCTGTTCTTCTTGACGCAAGGCTATGCGGTGCTCGATCGCGCCTCGATGCCGGTCGTTGGCTCGGATCCCGAAACCGTCAACGACACCTTCATCGAACAGGTCGTTGCCAATGCGCAAGCGGCGGTCGATTTCACCAAGGAGCGCGGGTTTGGTGATGGCGTGCGCGTGGGCGTTGGCGGGCACAGCTACGGCGCTTTCATGACCGCGCACCTTCTGGCGCAAAGCGATGTGTTCAAGGCGGGTATCGCGCGATCAGGGGCCTATAATCGCACGCTCACCCCGTTCGGCTTTCAGGCAGAGCGCCGTATCTTCTGGGATACGCCCGAGACCTATTACAAGCTCAGCCCGTTTATGGCGGCGAACAAGATCAACGAGCCGGTCCTGTTCATCCATGGCGAGAATGACAACAATTCGGGCACCTTCCCCCAGCAATCAGAGCGCATGTTTGCAGCGGTAAAAGGTACAGGCGGAACCGCGCGCCTCGTGATGCTGCCGTACGAATCCCACGGCTATCGCGGGCGCGAATCTGTGCTGCATACGCTTGCGGAGATGTTCGACTGGTTCGATACGCACGTAAATCAGGCCGAGGTGGGGTCAGCTGAGTGATCCTCCGCCTCCTTTAAAGGAAAGCGGTTGATCGCAATCGCAGGTTGAACAAGCATTTTCCTACACACGGTCGCTCCGTTATATCCGTGTGTGTGTGTGTGTGTGTAAACCTCATGTGGGTCTGCGGGCGGCGGCTCGGCTCTCTGCTTTGGGTGGGGCAGTTTGCCGCTCACTTTTTAGAGCCCCTTGGCTGCGTGAAGCGGAGGTGCGTTTTCGACTTTTAGACTGTGTAACCTGTGTCTCCAACATGATCGGGGGTGCGACGATCTCAGAGCTTAATTCGGCCAAGTTGTAACCAAACGCTGAGTGGGAACGAAGATGCGTGTAGATGCGCCCTCCGCGTGTGGCGGGCACCCCCTCTTTTGGAGATCCCAGACCCATGTTTCGCCTCTTTGCCCTTGTCGCCGCTATCGGAGCGCTCTTCGTTGGCGCCATGCAGCTTTCCGCCGCAGCCGATACCTCCGGTTGGACCCAGTACGACGCCAGCGAGTTCATGATGGCGCAGAAAAAGGGCAAGACGATCGTCGTCGATGTCTATGCCGACTGGTGCCCCACCTGCCGCGCGCAAGGCCCCATCCTCGAGGAGCTGCGCACCGAAAAGCAATCGGGCGATGTGCTGTTCGTGAAGGTCAACTTCGATGAGGAGAAGGCCTTTCTGAGAGAGCACCGCATCCCGCGCCAGTCGACAGTGCTGGTGTTCAAGGGCATGGATGAGACCGCTCGCTCGATCGCGCAGACCAATCGCGCCGCCTTGCGCAGAGCCGTGCTGAGCGCCCTCTAAGGCGGCTCGTTGCGGCCCACGCTGACGCATCGATATCGCCATGCTGACCAGTGTTGCTCTTGCCTTCGTTGCGGGCCTTGTGACGATCCTCAACCCGTGCGTCTTGCCGCTGGTGCCGATCCTGGTAGGCTCGGCTTTGGGCAAGGCGCGCGGCGGGCCGCTGGCGCTTGCGGCGGGTTTGGTGACGAGCTTTACTCTGTTCGGCTTCACCGTGATCGCCTTCGGCTATTCGCTCGGGATTGATGAGCAATTGGTGCGTTCGCTTGCCGGCGCGCTATTGGCTGTCGCCGGGTTCGTCCTGCTGGTGCCGCAAGCGCAAGCAGCTCTGAGCGCGGCCGCCGCGCCGCTGACACAAGCGGGCAACCAGGGATTGGAGCGGATAAGCGCCGATGGGATCGGCGGGCAATATGCGGTTGGATTGCTGCTGGGTCTGGTCTGGGCGCCGTGCGTCGGGCCAACCCTCGGCGTAGCGATTGCGGCGGCGAGCCAGGGTGAGGATCTGAGCAGCGCTTTCCTCATCTTCCTGACCTTTGGCCTTGGCGTCGCGACGTCGATCCTAGCCTTCGCCTATGGCTCGCGCCGGGCTTTGGGCGAACGCGGCAAGGCACTCCGCGCGTTGGCGCTCTACGCCAAACCGATCTTTGGCGCGGCGCTTTTGGTGGTGGGCGCGATGGTGCTCACAGGCTTCGACAAGGTGATCGAAATCGCGGTGCTCGACGCGCTGCCACCTGAGCTCATTGCCTTCACGACGGGGTTCTAAGGCTGCGCCCACAGGCTAACAAACCGCTTTCCTACTCGCGCAGGCCGGTCCACAAGACAGGCGGGATCGATGGACGAGCGAGATCAAGAGGGAGGCACGCCATGAACGCCAGCACAACCCCCGATACGGGGCCGCGCATCACTGGGCTCGGAGGGGTCTTTTACGCCGTCAAGGATCCGGAGGCGACCCGCGCCTGGTACCGCGACAATCTGGGGATCGACGGGACATATGGGCCCGCAGCTCGCCTGGGCCGAGGAACCCAAGACCAACCCCTATTCGCTCATCAGCCACTTTGCGAATGACGAGTATATCAAGCCGGGCAAAGGCGGTTTCATGATCAATCTGCGGGTCAGTGATCTGGACGGCTTTCTTGAGATACTGCGCTCTCGCGGGATCGAAATCCTCGACACTGCCGATGAAGGATATGGCAAATTTGCCTGGCTGCTTGACCCTGATGGCGTGAAGATCGAGCTGTGGGAGCAAGTTGCGGACGAGCTACCTTAATCTATTTAATTCAGACAGTTGCGCGGACAATTAAGGAATTGGCGATTAGCGTTAACAAGAATTTAAGTATAAATACGTAAGGTTCTGGTAAGGATTGGTTGAGGCCATTCCTTGCCGGTCCATCAATCTGAATTGGGCATAGGTCCATGAGAGTGAAACGCGTGTTTGACCTTAAACTGCTGGCTCGTTTGGCCGTATGCGGCGCCGCTGCTCTGATGCTTGGCGCGTGTGGGGGCATCATTCCGGCGAGCGCGCCTCCCACCACTATCGGCGCAAGCTCGCAGACCATTCAGGTCGGAACCGGGCGCGATTATCCTCCCGCAACCCGCGCTGATGTCGAGGGCTCGCGAGACACTTCAAGCCGCCAGAGCGTTGGCATGGCGTCGGCACCGATGAGCTACGCCGCCCACCCCAATGACCGATCCTGCCTTGCCGATCTCAATGCCGCGGGCGCGCGCTTCAACCCTATCCCCGACACTTACGCTGCGCCCGGCTGCAACAAGCTGGGCACTGTGCAACTCTCCGCGCTGTCGGGCGACACCTCAAAGTTTGGTGTGAGCAATCTGGGCCCGGTCAAATGCGGCACGGCCAAGGCCTTTAGCGCCTGGGCACGCTACGGCGTGGACCGCGCTGCGCGTCAAATCCTTGGCAGCAGCCTTGCTCGGATTGAGACCATGGGCAGCTACGCCTGCCGCAACATCGCCGGATCAAGCCGACGCTCAGCCCACGCAACCGGCAACGCAATCGACGTCTCAGGCTTTGTCCTTGCCGATGGTCGCCACATTGATCTTAAGTCAGACTGGGACGGCGGCACCCCGGCGGAGCGAGAGTTCCTGCGGATCGTGCACAAGAGCGCCTGCAAGCGTTTTGGCACCGTCCTTGGCCCGGAATACAACGCCGCACACAATGACCACTTCCACCTCGAGGGCACCGGCAACTCCTTCTGCCGATAAGCGGCGCACCAAACTCTAGCGCCATACAAAAAGCGGCCCCGCATCCAAAGCTGAGGGGGGATAAGCTTTAGATGCGGGACCTCGGGTTAGCCGAAGACGACCTTGTGAAGGTGGCCCGGGCTGGAGAGACTCAGGGTTACGGCACGTGACGAATTTCTCTTCGACACCGCCCCAATCAAGACTTGATCAGGCTCTCATCTGTGGCTCCAACTTGGCTTCAAGCTTTAGGCGGACCGCTTCTGCGGCGTGCCGCGCGCCTAGCTTGCTCATCATATTGGCGCGGTGAATTTCGACGGTGCGCGGGCTGATATCGAGCTCACGGGCGATGACCTTGTTGCTGCTTCCTTCGGCGAGCCAATCGAGCACTTCGCGTTCGCGGGTCGAAAGGCTGGAAATCCGGTCGCGCGCTTCGATCATGCGGCGGCGCGCCTGGCCGAACTGTTCAGCCTCCTTCTCAATCCGTCCCAGGCACCGCGCAAAACGGTCCGGATCGAGCGGCAGCGAGAGATAATCGAGCGCGCCCGCCTTGATCGCGTCAACGATCCGTCCCGGCCTTGGCTGCGCTTCAAACGCAATTAGCGGCAACCAGATACCCAGACGGCTGAGCCGTTCCAGGATAAGCGCAACGCCGCCCTCTTCCACCGTATCGCGAGCGATAATGATGCCTTCTCGCGGGGGGTGGATCGACAGCTCTGAGAGGTCACCGTACACCTCCGAGTGATGGCCTAGGGAAAACCCGATCCGAGCCAGTTCGGCACGGTGCCTGCTGGATGAGTCAATGAAGTGGAGAGATGCTTTGCGTGACATGAGCAGTGTGTTGCGCCACACCCCGTTTTAGTTCACGCTGGACCCCTTCCATTACGGATCAATGCCCGGCCCATATCGCGATTTACGTCATGGTATCAGGGGCTTACAAGCCTCCAAAATGAACCTGATATCGCTAAGATTAGTCCGTGTTGCCCCTCAGGCATTCCACTTTACGCACAAACCCTTAGGGCGACTCGAAGGTGTAATCGGGCAGCGAGTGGAACGCAGACCTTAGCGCATCGCCCCAATGCGAGGATATATCGCCGAAATAGGCATCCTCCTGAGTCACCCGGCGCTCATGCATAGGGGCAAAATCATCTTTCGCGATCACCATCAGGTCCAGGGGCAGGCCGACAGACAGGTTGGCCTTGAGAGTGGAATCGAAAGAGACCATGAGTAGCTTCACCGCATCTTCAAAGCTCATATCACGGTCATAGCCGCGCAAGATGATCGGGCGACCATACTTGGTCTCACCGATCTGGAAGAAGGGCGTGTCCCAGCTTGCCTCGATGAAATTGCCTTCCGGGTAGATCATGAACAGGCGCGGCTCCATCCCGGCGATCTGGCCTGCAAGGATGATCGTCGCGGTAAAGCGGTTGGTGGCGCCGCCATTGGCTTGCTGTCTTTCGGAGATAACAGAGCGCAACAGCCGCCCCACTTCGGTTGCCACGCTGAACATGGTGTCGCCCTTGAGCAGCGTGTTGTTACGCTCATCCGGGCTCTTGGTGCGCTCTTCCAGCTGGCTGACCACAGCCTGCGTGGTCGCAAGGTTGCCCGCGGTCATGATCGCGATCATCCGTTCGCCGGGCACTTGCCAGGAGAACATCTTGCGGAACACTGAGATATTGTCGACGCCTGAATTGGTGCGCGTATCGCTCATCAGGACGAGGCCCTTGTCGAGCACCATGCCAACGCAATAGGTCACGCCTGTGTCTCCCGTATGGCCGCTTTCATGGCCGTGTTAAGCCGCGATCGGGCTAGCGCATCTGCGCGAGCGTGCAAGGCTTATTGCGCGCTTTGATCGTGCTGCTGCTCAACCGCAACATCGATCGCTGCAACGTGGCCCGTTGCCCCGAAGCTCAATGCAGTGAGCGGCGCGGCGCCTGCAAAATCGCGCCCGGTGGCTACGCGCACATAGCGCGGATCAGGGCTGATCCCATTCGTGACATCAAAGCCAACCCAACCCAGCTCTTCGATATAGGCCTCAGCCCAGGCGTGGGTCGCGTCCTGTTCGACCTGGCCATCGATCAGAAGATAGCCGCTCACAAAGCGCGCCGGGATATCGGCTGCGCGCGCTGCACCGATGAAGATGTGTGCGTGATCGCGGCTTTCTCCCGATGCGCCCGCGACGGCCTCTTCAGCCGTTGTGTCTTCGCTCGTCGGCTCGTCGGGATAGGCCACCTCTTCGCGAATGCGCGCCGAGAGAGCATGGAGGTAGTCGAGCTTCCCCCCCTCTGCCAAGGGCGGCACTTCGCGGATCAGCGCGCGCAGACGCGGGCCGGGCTTGGTGAGCTTGGTCTGTTTCAGGAAGCTCCACAAGGGCATGTGGCCAGAGCGCTGACCGATAACGCCCGCATTATCGTGGGTTTCTACAACGCAGCTGCAAGTGATCGTCACTTCAGTCGTCCCCGGCTCCACCGCTATCAGCGTGACGGTGTTGTAGTTCTGATCGTCATACTCGATCTGCGCGGCGGCGTTTTCAAGGCTCATGTCCCAGTGGACGATCTGTTGGCCGTGCGTCTCCTTGGGCGTCAGCCGCAGGCGTTGCAGCGCGTGAATGACTGGCTGGCTGAAAGCGTAGCGCGTAGTATGGCGGACCGATAACCTCATGCAAGGAACCTGTAATCGCTGGCGATCGCTTCGCTGATTGCGGCATTGCGCGACATGAAGTCGATCAGGAATTCATGGAGACCGCGATCGAGGATCTCGTCGACGGTAAGGTTGGAGATGTGAATGTCGGCATCGTGCATCAGTTCATGGCACGCGCCCTTCTCGCCATGCATGCGCGCCAGAGCCGCAAGGTTTTCGCGAAGCGCGTTGCGGCAGAAAGCGAGGCTGCGCGGGAAACGTTCGTCAAGAACGAGGAATTCGACAATCCCGCGCGCATCGACATAGCCGGCGTTGAGCCAACCATAAGCGCTCGCCCCGGCGACCGAGCGCAAGATCTGATCCCATTGCCCGGTATCAAGGCTTGAGCCCACATGGCCAAGCGAGGGGAGCAGGAGGAAATACTTCATATCAAGGATGCGCGCCGTGCTCTCAGCGCGCTCGATAAAGGTCCCCGCGCGCGCAAAGTGGAAGCTCTCATTGCGCAGCATCGATCCATCAAGCGCGCCATGCACCCGCGAGCCCGCACGGCGAATGGTCGAGACGACATCGCCGACCGCGCTCTGGCTCACCGGGCGCGCGAGTACCGGATCAAGCTTCAAGTAGCTTTCGTTGACGGCGGTCCACACTTCCGACGAGATATTGGTGCGCGCGACCCGCGCATTGGAGCGAACCGCTGCGAACATGGCCCTGACGCTTGCCGGGTTGGCCTTGTCGCGCAGCACGAAGTTCCAGGCGGAATGGCCATCAAACCCCTCATTGGTCTCAAGGTACAGCTGGCGAGTGCCGAGCGTGGAAACAACCGAGCGCCATTCCTCCTCAGCCGTGGTCACATCGCGGGTGAGCGCCATGCGCAAGGCTGCCTCCAGCAAACGCGCAGTGTTCTCCGAGCGCTCCAGATAGCGGAACATCCAGAACAGAGAATTGGCTGTGCGTCCTAACATTGCGGCCTGCTCTAGTCCTTCAGGACCCAGGTGTCTTTGGTGCCGCCGCCCTGGCTCGAATTGACCACCAGCGAGCCTTTCTTGAGCGCGACGCGCGTCAGGCCGCCCGGCGTGATGTCGATCCCTGTGGGCGAGACCAGCACAAAGGGGCGCAAGTCGACATGGCGCGGGGCGAGGCCCTTCTTGGTGTAGATCGGGCAGGTCGACAAAGAGAGCGTGGGCTGCGCAATATAGTTATCCGGGCTCGCTTCCAGCTTGGCGCGGAAAGCGCGGATTTCCTTCTTGGTCGCGGTTGGCCCGATCAGCATGCCGTAGCCGCCCGAGCCATGCACTTCCTTGACCACCAGTTCTTCGAGATTGTCGAGCACGTAAGCTAGGCTATCCGCATCCGCGCAGCGCCAAGTCTGGACATTGGGCAGAAGCGGTTTTTCGCCGGTGTAGAATTCGACGATCTCGGGCATGAAGGAATAGATCGCCTTGTCATCGCAAATGCCCGTGCCCGGCGCATTAGCAATGGTGACGCCGCCTGCGCGGTAGACATCCATGATCCCCGGCACGCCCAGCACGCTGTCGCGATTGAAGGTGAGCGGATCGAGGAAATCGTCATCGACTCGGCGATAGATCACATCGATCGGCGTGTAGCCCCGCGTCGTGCGCATCTGCACCCGGCCATCGACCACGCGCAGATCGCTACCCTCGACCAGTTCCGCGCCCATCTGGTCAGCTAGGAATGCGTGCTCGAAATAGGCAGCGTTGTAGATGCCCGGTGTCAGCACCGCGACCGTGGGCTTCACACCGGAATTGGGGTCGAATGCAGGAGGCGCACAGGCTGCCAGAGAGCGCGCAAGCCGACGCGGATAGTTCGAGACTTGCTCCACCGGCACCCGGCTGAACAGGTCGGGGAACATCGCCATCATCGTCTCGCGGTTCTCCAGCATGTAGGAGACACCCGAAGGCGTGCGCGCATTGTCTTCAAGCACGAAGAACTCATCGGGCCCGGTGCGCACCAGATCGATGCCGACAATATGCGTGTAGATATCACCGGGCGGGGTGAAGCCCACCATGTGCGGCAGCCACGCCTCGTTCTGGGCAAACAGACGCTCGGGCACGCGGCCTGCGCGGATGATTTCCTGGCGGTGATAGAGATCGTAGAGAAAGGAGTTGAGCGCGCGCACACGCTGCTCGATCCCGCGCGTCAGCTTGCGCCATTCGCCAGCCGTAATGATGCGCGGCACCATGTCGAACGGGATCAACCGCTCTTCTGCTTCATCCTCACCATAGACGTTGAAGGTGATGCCGGTGCGCCGGAAGCTCTCATCAGCCTCTGCGCTTTTGCGCTTGAGCCAGGCCGCATCCTGTTCGGCAAGCCAGCCATTGTAATCGGCATAAGCGGGGCGAACACCGCCGCTCCCATCCGTCATCTCGTCAAAGGTGACGGGTGTGCCTGACTGGTTTTGCTCTTGTGGGCCAGCGCCCGATCCCTGCTGCGCTTGCTGCATATGCGAAGATACTAACGAGGCTTTGCCAAAAGAAAAGGCTGCAAAGGCGCAGAAATCGGGCTGTTTTCACGAAAAATGAATCCGCATCATTACGGCGTGGCGATTCAAGACAACGCGCTGATCAGCTTTCGCATTCACCCACGCGCTTCTGCTGAAAGCTCATAGCCATTTCGACAGCGCCCAATTGCGGAATAGTGCCGTTCATTGTCATGGTGAGATCAGACTGGGTCGGGGCCACCTCGCCGCTCATCGTCACCGCCATATCGCCCATCCCTTCCTGGTCGCATTGCATCGCCATTTCGACCTGGTTGCCTTCGATCGTGAAGGTTTGGATTTTACAGGCCTCACTCTGGCCTTCCTTGAGCGAGTCTTCAAAGCCACGTTCGGCCTGCTCGGGTGTGAGACAAAATTCGCCGGTGCGGTTCATCGCCTGGCCCATCATTTCGGCCATTTGCGGAGGGGCGCCCGGGATACTGACGTCCGTGATTTTCATCGTGGTTTCATAGCGTCCGGGCTCGGGCTTGAGATCTGCCCGCGCCGCTTCCACCGCAGCGCGCGCTTCGGACGCGGTGATCGCGCCGTCGCCATCCGCATCCGCATCGACTGAGGTCTCGCCCATGCAGGCGCTCAACGCCAGAGCCGCCATCGCCGGAACCCAAAAACAACGCATACAATCCTCCCGATCGAAACTGAACAACGCTTTACAGCGCACGCGCCTTGCCCTGCCTCAAGCTTCAGCATTCACCAAGGCGTTTCTGGATAACCCGCATGGAAATTGAGCCCTGCTCGGGGCCCATATTGCCTGACATCTGCATCAAGACATCAGATGAGGTCTTCGTGCCCGTTCCCTTGATCGTAATCACCATGGGATCGTCCTGCGTCAGACAGGTCATCTTCGCATCAATGGTGCCACCACTGGCGCTGAAGCGGTCAAACGAGCAATCGCCGTCCTGCGTCTTGCGCATAGCGTCGCGAAAGCCCTCTTCGACCTCTTGCGGGGTAAGGCAGATCGTGGCCGTGCGCTCGAAGGTTTGTTTGATGACGTTGATCATGTCGGAAGGCACTCCGGGAAGGTCAGCCGAGATCATAGTGATACTCACTGAATACTTGCCCGGCTGCGGCTTCATCGCCTCATCCGCTGTCTGAGCAATCACCGCGCCCGTACCAAGCAGCGCAACAACACCCGCGAGCCAAACTTCATGCGCTCTATCTCCCCCAAAGCAATGCGGAATTACTCAGCGGCTTGCAGCTTAAGCCGCAAGCGACCACTTCACAACCGCCCCTCTCGCGCTCATATCGCATGCTATGGCAGAACTGGTAATCCGACGCGGGCTGGATGAGCCCGAAACCGGCGAAGAATTCACCCCGCACCGCCCCGCACGCCCTGAAAAATCGCTTCCGGGAAAGCGTTTTGAGATCGTCTCGGATTATGAGCCCGCGGGCGATCAGCCGACTGCGATTGCGGAGCTCGTGCAGGGCACCAGGGAGGATGAGAAGACGCAGACGCTGCTCGGCGTCACAGGCTCGGGCAAAACCTTCACCATGGCCAAGGTGATCGAGGAACTGCAGCGCCCCGCGCTGATCCTTGCGCCCAACAAGATCCTCGCCGCTCAGCTCTATGGCGAGATGAAGAGCTTCTTCCCGAACAACGCGGTCGAGTACTTCGTTTCCTATTACGACTATTACCAGCCCGAGGCCTACGTGCCGCGCTCCGACACTTACATCGAGAAAGAATCGAGCGTGAACGAGGCGATTGACCGGATGCGCCACTCCGCAACGCGCGCGCTTCTCGAACGCGATGACGTAATCATCGTCGCCTCGGTCTCATGCCTGTACGGCATTGGCTCGGTCGAGACCTATTCGGCGATGATCTTCGACGTCAAGAAGGACGAGACGGTCGATCAGCGCGAGATCATCCGGAAACTCGTCGCCCTACAATACAAACGAAACGATGCCGCTTTTACTCGGGGATGCTTCCGGGTGCGCGGGGACAATCTGGAAATCTTCCCCTCGCACTATGAAGACATGGCCTGGCGCGTGAGCTTTTTCGGCGATGAGATCGAGGAAATCGCGGAGTTTGATCCGCTCACCGGCAAGACCGGGGCCAAGCTCGACAAGGTGCGCATCTACGCCAACTCGCACTATGTCACCCCCGGCCCGACGATGAAGCAGGCGACCGAAGCGATCAAATTCGAGCTGGCTGAGCGGCTCAAGGAGCTGGAAGCAGAGGGCAAACTGCTCGAACACCAGCGGCTGGAACAGCGCACCCATTTCGACCTTGAGATGATCGGAGCCACGGGCTCATGCAATGGGATCGAGAACTATTCGCGCTTCCTCACCGGCCGTCTGCCGGGAGAGCCGCCGCCCACCCTGTTTGAATACCTGCCCGAAAACGCGCTGCTCTTCGTCGATGAAAGCCACCAGACGGTGCCGCAGATCGGCGCGATGGCGCGCGGGGACCATCGGCGCAAAATCACGCTGGCTGAGTACGGCTTTCGCCTGCCAAGCTGCATTGACAATCGCCCGCTTAGGTTCAACGAATGGGATGCGATGCGCCCGCAGACCTTCTGCGTTTCAGCGACGCCCGGCCCGTGGGAATTGGAGCAGACGGGCGGCGTGTTCGCCGAGCAAGTCATTCGTCCCACCGGCCTCATCGATCCGCCCGTTACCATCCGCCCGGTTGAGGATCAGGTGCAGGATTGCATTCAGGAATGCCTCGCCACTGCAAAGAAGGGCTACCGCACGCTCGTCACCACGCTGACCAAACGGATGGCCGAAGACCTCACCGAATTCATGCATGAGGCAGGCGTGAAGGTCCGTTACATGCACTCCGATGTCGAAACGCTGGAGCGTATCGAGCTGATCCGCGACTTGCGTCTTGGCGTTTACGACGTGCTCATTGGGATCAATCTGCTGCGCGAAGGCCTCGACATTCCTGAATGCGGGCTGGTGTGCATTCTCGATGCAGACAAAGAGGGCTTCCTGCGCTCTGAAACCAGCCTCGTCCAAACCATCGGCCGCGCCGCACGTAATGTCGATGGCCGCGTAATCCTCTACGCGGATCGCATCACCGGCTCGATGGAACGCGCCATGGCCGAAACCGACCGCCGCCGCGAAAGGCAGGAGGCGTTCAACAAAGAGCACGGCATCACCCCGCAAACGATCAAGCGCGACATTGCCGACATCGTTGCAGACGCAGCGAGCAAGGACGGCGTCACGGTCGAGATCGAGGATGAAGAGGTCAACAACCTGGTTGGCCACAACCTGCGCAGCTATATCGAAGACCTCGAAAAACGCATGCGCGACGCCGCCGCGAACCTCGAATTCGAAGAGGCAGGACGCCTGCGCGACGAAATCCGGCGGCTGGAGAATGACGAACTGGGCCTGCCCGACGAGCAGAAGAAAGCTCCGTTACGCGGCAAAAGCACCGAAGGCAGACCGGGCACGCGCAAGACGCGCTACGGCAACGTGCGAGCAAAGCGGATGGGTGGGAAACCGTGAGCTGAAAACCTTAAATTGATCGGCTTTGGGTCAAGCGGCATTGCTGATGGTATTGAACCGCTTTTCTAGATTGGGCCGTGACCATGATCATCACCTTCGCCGACAAGGAAACCGAGCGCATCTGGTCCGGTCGGCGGAGCCGCAAGCTGCCTGCTGATATTCAACCTCGCGCCATGACCAAGCTCACCCTGATTGATGCGGCGGAGACACTTGACGACCTCAAGTCCCTTCCCAGCAACCGCTTGCACGATCTCTCAGGTGACCGCGCCGGGCAGCATTCGGTTTCAATTAATATGAAATGGCGTATATGTTTCGTCTGGAAAGACGGAAACGCGTACGATGTCGAGGTCAAAAACCACTACGACTAATCCGGACTGGCTGCCAATCCCGCAAGCGGGTGAAACACTGGTTTCGGAGTTCATGGAGCCGCTCAAGCTCGACACCACCACTTTGGCACAAGCCATCGCGGTCGATCCTGCGCGCCTGCAATCCATGATTGATGGTGAGACACGGGTAGACGGCGAGTTGGACCTTCGTCTCTCGCGCTATTTCCGGATGTCGGAAGGCTTCTTTCTGAGGCTTCAGACCAGCGCCGAACTGCGCATCGCCAAACGTGAACTGAACGGCGAGCTTGATCGGATAACGCCGCGCGCCGCTTGACCGGTGGGCCGGTTTCCTGCCAACCACCTTCCCATGAAAACACGTCTCCTCAGCGCGCTTGCCGCGACCGCCGCCTTTTCTCTCACCCTCACCGCCGCGCCCGCTCATGCGGATGGTCACGAAGGAGGCACAGCCGCCTCCGCCACGATCACCGCGCAGATCAAGACCACCCAGCATTCGGGCACGTTCGGCGGCGTGCGGATGGATTACACCGCGACCATCGCCGAGACGATCCTCGAAGGCGATGATGGCAAGCAAGAGGCCGTGATCGTCACCACGACATACATGAAAGACCCCAAGGACAAGACGCGGCCTGTCTTCTTCATCTATAATGGTGGCCCTGGCTCAGGCTCGGTGTGGCTGCAAATGGGCGCGTTTGGCCCCAAGCGGGTCGCGATCCCCAGCGATGCCAAGGATGACGGGGCCCCGCCCTATCCGATCCTCAATAACCCTGAGAGCCTGCTCGATGTCGCGGACCTGGTTTTCATCGACCCGCCGGGCACAGGCTTTTCCTATCTCACCAAGGGCACCGACAGCTCGAAATATTACGGTCTTCGCCAAGACGCGCGCGCGGTAGCGCAGGTCATCCGCCGCTGGATCAATGACAATGGCCGCTGGAACAGCCCCAAATTCCTTGGCGGCGAGAGCTACGGCACCACGCGCACCGCGATGGTGGTCAACGAACTGGAAGGCGCGACCTATAACGATGTGGCCTTGAACGGGCTGATCCTCATTTCCAGCATTCTCGATTTCGGGGTCGAAGCGACCACGCCTGGCAATGAGATGGCCTATGTCGTGATGCTGCCCAATATGGCGACGGCGGCCTATTACCACGGCAAGGTTCAGGCGGCGTCCGTGGAGGCCATCGCGCAAGAGGCGCGCGAATTCGCCATCGGTCCATTCGCTAGCGCGCTTTTGAAGGGCCAGAGCCTGCCCGCTGAGGAGCGCGCTGCGGTGCGCAAGCGCCTCTCAGAATTGACCGGCCTTTCAGAACAATACCTCGAAGAAGCCAATCTGCGCGTCACCGATCAGCGCTTTTACAAAGAGCTGCTGCGCGACCGGGGGCTGACCATCGGGCGGCTGGATTCGCGCTACACCGGTGTCGATTATGACAATGCGGGCGAATATCCGGACAATGATCCCAGCTTCTACGGCATTGACGCAGGCTACACCGCCGCGATCAACGAATGGGCGCGCGAGGGGCTCGGCTTCGAAACCGACCGCCCCTACAGCTCGATCGGTGGGCTTGGCGGGCGCTGGGACTGGTCGCTGGGCGGCGGTCGCGGCGCCTATCTCAACGTTGCGCCTTACATTGGCCGGGCGATGCGCCAGAACAGCGATCTTCGCGTGTTCAACGCGCAAGGCTGGTACGACTTCGCAACGCCGTTCTTTGGCGCGGAATATTCGCTCAATCGCATGGGCATCCCGCAGGACCGCATGACCTACAAATATTACGATGCGGGCCACATGATGTATATTCGCGGTGAAGACCGCGTGAAGCTGTCGAGCGATATCCGAGCCTTCATCCGCGCCCGATGAGGTCCGCAGGACCGGGGGCCTCAGGCCCGAAGCCCGCAGCGGCGTTCAGTTGGGTTACGCTTGCCATCAGCATATCGGCGGTTTCGGGGTGCAAGCCGCCGCCGACCGATGCAGAGATGGGCCGCGATGCGACTGAGGAAACGCCCGCCTACGCCTCGGACCCGCTGCCTTCGCCCGAGACCGAGGGCGCTGTGTGGGCCCGCAGCCCCCAGAACGCCCAGCGCATCGTCTATGGTGTGCCAGGAGAGCCTGCCCTGATGGCTCTTACTTGTCTCACAGATGGCGAATTGCCGCGCGTCCAGATCACCCGGATGAGCCCGGCCGATGAAGGCGCGGGCGCGCTAATGGCGCTGATTGGCAATGGGCACATTGGCCGCATGGAAGTCGACGCGATTGTGGTTGCGGGTCGCAGCGTATGGCAGGGTACTACACTGGCGGCCAACCCGGCGCTCGAACCACTGGCAGGCCCTCGCCAGCTCACCGCGACCATTCCCGGGGCTGGCTTGGTCACGCTCAACCCCAGCCCGCAACCGATGGCCTTTCTGGAAGACTGCCGCAGTCGTTAACGTTGGCGCTGTGCGCGCTCGACCAGCATGTCGGGGGTAAGCACCTGCGGCAGCTGTTCCGCCTCATCCGCGCCCGCCCGATCATCGGGTTCATACCACAGATAAAGCGGCACGCCCGCTGCGCCTTGCTCGGTCAGGAAAGCGGTGATCTCCTCATCGCGCACCGTCCAGTCGCCGACAACGGCAACAACGCCTGCCTCTTCAAACGCCGCGCGCACTTCCTCGCGCTCAATGGCGACGCTTTCATTGACTTTGCAGGTGACGCACCAATCAGCGGTGAACCACAGGAAGACCGGCTGACCCGAAGCGCGCGCTTCAGCCAGAGCTTCGGCAGAAAACTCGCGCGGGGATAGCAGCGACGCGGCGAGGTCCTTGGACGGGCGCTCAAAGCTGGCTGGCAGCGCGACTGCGCCAAAGACGAGGAAGGGAGCCGCCACAAGGCCAAGGGCAGGCCAGGCCATCTTGCCCGCGCGCTGCAGCTTGCCCACCACCCACAGCGCCAGAACGACGCCAAACACTGTAAGCAGCGCCAGCGCTGCAAAGGGACGCCCGCCCAATTGCGCGGTGAGCCAGATCAGAGCGAGCGCTGTCAGCCCCATCGGGATCGCCATTATGCGGCGAAATGTGTCCATCCACGCGCCGGGCTTGGGCAAACGCTTGCGCACAGCGGGCACAAAGCCGAGTAGCAGAAACGGCAGCGCCAGCCCTAGGCCGAGGCAAGCGAACAGCACCAGCGCAAGCGGCGTCGGCAGCAACAAAGCGGCCCCAAGAGCCGCCGCCATGAATGGCCCCGTGCACGGCGTCGCGGCAAAGGCGGCCAGCAGCCCGGTTGCAAACGCCCCGCCCGCGCCCTCTCGCGGACCGGAGCCGGTGTCGATGCTTGGCAGTTCGAAAACGCCGGCGAAATTCGCGGTTATCGCCGCGGCCAGTACAAGCAGGACGATGACCACCGAAGGCTCCTGCAACTGGAACGCCCAGCCCACCTGCTCTCCCGCCGCGCGCAGAGCCAGCATCACGCCGCCGAGCGCCACGCAGGCGAGGACCACGCCCGCCGTATAGGCTATGCCTTCAGCCCTGGCCTCGGCCTCAGACCCGCCCGCCCGCGCCAGCGCGAGCGCCTTCAGCGAGAGGATCGGGAAAACACACGGCATGATGTTTAGGATCAACCCGCCAACCAGCGCGCCAAGAGCGAGCGTCCACAAGGCAGGCGCAGCCTGTTCGCTAGGCCCTGCGATCAGCTCGCCGCCCGTAGACACCTCGCCCGGCGCGGCGGTAAAGCGCACACCGGTCTCGCCGCCGAAGGAAAGGATCCCCTCAATGGCTTCGGGCTGAGTATCATCGAACTTGAGCGGGATTTCGACCGTGAGGACATCGCCCTCGCGCCGAAAGCTCTGCTCGGCGGCGTAATCGACCAGCTCGGTGTTGGCGATGAAGACATGCGGCGCGTCCAGCCCAACGCTGGCTGGCAGTGGTATGGCGAGGCGCAGCGAGGTTGGCGTTAGCTCAAACGCACCCTTTGCATCCAGCAGCGGCGCGACCTGCGCGCGCCACTTGGCAAAGTCGCCAACGCCAATCCCTGCCTCCAGCACCGCATCCTGCGGGACGCAGACCCGGTCCGTACAGGCAAGGAATTCGACATAGCCGGTTAGGCTCGGCACGCCCTCAATCAATGCGTCATCGGGCACGCTTATGGGGACGAGGACGGCGTAATCGCCCTCGTAAATGTGGTTCATCAGATTGCCGATCAGCAGGCGATCGGGCACCGGATAAAGCGCTTTGCCCATTTCCCAGCCTTCAGGCAGGTCGAGCTCCAACCTCAGGCCCTGCCCTGCATCGCCCGGATTCTTCCAATAGCCATGCCATTCGGGCGCGCTGGGCGAGAAGCTGAGCGCCAGCATCCATTCCTCGCCAGCTTGCGGCAATTCCTCAGCCAGCAATTCAACGCTGATATTTGCATCGCCGTAGTAAGGAGGCGTGCGCTCATCTTGCGCGCTCACTGCTGCCGCCACGAAGACGCTTGCGACAAGCGCAAAAGCCCATGCAGCGAAGTGTTTGGCCAAAGAGGGGAAGAATCTTGCGCGGATCACGGCCAAGCCTTTAGAGCGGGTAGCATGGTATTCGCAAACTTGGCCTGCAAGGTGACACGATGAGCGCAAACAACGAAACTCGCGACCTTTTGATCCTTGGAGGCGGCCTCGTCGGCATGGCGCTTGCCCTGTCGGCGGCGAAGAAGGGCATCTCGAGCCACGTCATCGACCGCGCCGACCCGGCTGAGCTTACCGCCGAGGGGTTTGACGACCGCGCCACCGCGATCAGCACCGCCAGCTGGCACATGTTCACCAATATCGGCATCGCTGATGGGCTCGATGAATTCGCCTGTGATATCTCTTCGATCGCGGTGACCGACCAGCAAAAGCCCGGACGCATCGATTTCCAGCCCGAGCCGCATGAAGGCACTCTGGGCCGCATGTTCCCCAATCGCCGCTTGCGCCTCGCTCTTTTTGAGGCGGCGGCGGAAGAACCGCTCATCAACTGGGTGTCCAAGGCACAAGTGGTAGAGCGCCAGCGCTCCGAGTTTGGAGTTGCGGCAACTTTGGCAAGCGGCGAAAAGCTCAAGGGCCGCCTGATGGTCGCCGCCGAGGGGCGCGGTTCGCCCACGCGCGAGGAAGCCGGGTTTGCCCTCGCCAAGTGGGATTACAAGCACCGCGCGGTGATCGCCGGGCTCACCCATTCCAAGCCGCATGACAATGTCGCCTGGGAGATCTTCTACCCAGCGGGCCCCTTTGCGCTGTTACCGCTCAACGACGATGCGGATGGCTCGCATCGCTCTTCGCTGGTGTGGACCGTCTCGGAAGAAGACGGCAAAGGCGTCATGAAGTTGGGCGACCGCGCGTTCCTTGCCGAAGTGCAAAAGCGCATGGGCGATGTGCTGGGCGAGGTTACCAGCGTGGGCCACCGCTCAAGCTGGCCGCTAGGCTTTCACCACACCGCCAAGATCACCGATGAACGCCTGGCGCTGGTGGGCGACGCGGCGCATGGCATTCACCCGATTGCGGGACAGGGCCTCAATTTGGGCCTGCGCGATGCGGCGGCTCTGGTTGAGGTGCTGGCCGATGGCGCGCGGCTGGGGCTTGATCCGGGCGATGCGCAGCTCTTGAAGCGCTATGAGAACTGGCGCGGGCTCGACAGTTTCATGGTGGCGCTGGCGACCGATGGCCTCACCCGGCTGTTCGGCGTGCCCGGCCCCGCGGCCTCAGCGATCCGGCGCCTAGGCATGGCAGGCGTTCAACGCGCGGGCGTATTGAAAACCTTTTTCATGGATGAGGCGCGCGGTGTCTCGGGCGATCTGCCCGAGCTTTTGCGCGCCTAGTCACCGCTTCAGAAAGCCTACCCGCCCGTGCCCACCGTGCTGGGCTGATCGACGCGGTTGCCCGAGCCATCGCGCACGCCGCGCGTATCGACGACGGCGGCCAGTTCAATATTCTCCAGGGCCTCCATCGCGTTTGCAAAGCGTTCGGCATCTGCGATCCAGGCTTCGGCACGGTCAGCCCCCGGCATCCCGCGCACTTCCTCAATTGCGCTGCGATAGCGGCCCTGCTCCATTGCGTAACGCGCCCGTTCAAGCCGCCTTTGGGGCTGGCTTGAGGGTGTGGATTCGCGGCGAATAACGAAGAGCTCACTCAGCTCACGCGTGAAAGCTTCCCATGAGGGCCCCTCGCTGCGCTCCTGCAATTGGGGCCCAAGACCGTCGAGCCGTGCAAGCAGGGTGTCCAAGCGGACCGGCGGATCACTGCGCGAAAAGCTGATGATGGTGTTGACCGCATTGGGCCGCTCATCGCCGAAGCGCAGGCGTAATTGGTCCGCGAGATAGCCAAGCTCATCGCCGCGCTCGATCAGGCGGCGCGTGGCAAAGGCGATCAGCAAGGCCTCGGCGCGCGCGGCGTTGCCAGCAGCAGCCTGCGCCTGAATATCGAGCCGGGTCAGCCGCTGTTCGGCAGCGGCAAGGCGCTGGTCGAGCCCGCCTTGCTGCTCGGCCACACGGGTCACCACTTCCACAGCTTCTTCAGGCGTATCGGCCTCTTCGAGCGCTTCAACGAGCGGGGTCGGCGTTGGCGAGATCGCTGCGCTTGGGACAGCCACCGGAATTGGCGCATTCAAAGCGGGGGCAGGGGCAATGCTGGCTTGCGCTGCAGGCAGTGCGGGATCAGCGCTCTGCCACAGGAAATAGCCTACAATCGCACCGCCAAGCCCGAACGACGCAGCCGATGCAATCGCGACGCCCTTCATGGACGAAGACTTGCGACGGCTGCCAAATTTTGATTCCATATTTGCCATTATCTCACAGCGACCATGGCGCGCACTATACGCACAGCTCGCGCACCATGGAAAGCAGAGCCTCATCGCTGGGTTCGCCAGCGATGTGGATAGCGCGCCAGCCATCCCCTGCCGGCTCGGCAATGCGTGCGCCTATCGCAGCGAGCGTGATGCGGGTCTTGTCCACGCGCAAGCGCTCGCATTCGGCCACGAATTGGCGGGTCATGGCAGCGGAATGGAGCAGCACGACAAGATCGTCTTCAAGCAGGCGCGCAGGCTTGTCGAGGAAGGCGCGCGGGCGCACGGCGTAGACCTGAATAGGCTCAAAAGTGACACCTTCGGGCAGCTCCAGATCGATGTATTCATTGCCGACAAGGCGCAGATAATGGATCGGAGGCTCGGCCGCGTCGACAACCACCTGCAAGCCGCCTTTTCCCACATGGGTGACCTCAAAGCCAGCCGCGCGCGCTTCACGAGCAGTCGCCTCGCCCACGCCGTGAACAGGCAGATGGGTGAGCCTTTCAAGGTTCTCTCCCCCCAGCCGCATCGCGTTGGCGCTGCCGATCAGAAGCGCGTTAAACCGGGTGAGCGAAGGCAGTTCCCACTCCACCGGCGCGACGCGCGACAGGGCAAAGCCGTGCATGGTAAGCCCCATCTGCCGCCCCAGCGCCAAAGTTGCGGAAAGGCCGGGTTCGGGACGGATCGCCAGAACGGGGATCGAAGAATTCATGCGCCTTTGAAATGCTCAAGGATCGCGGGTGAGGAGCGGCGCAGGAGGTCACGAGCCAGCTCAATGACTTCGCGTTCTTCACCTGGCTTGAAGTACGCTTCCCCGTCGATGCGCTCTTTCCCATCCGGTGAAAAGAGCGAGGCATCAAGCATCATATTTCCATCAACATAGTGGCATGTCGCTGCGACCGGCGAATGGCATGTGCCTCCTAACGCCTTGAGCAAGGCCCTCTCAGCCTCAAGTTCGGCATGGGTCTCAGCGTGATTGATCCATTGGAGAAAGTCGCGTGTCTCGTCATCATCAGCGCGGCATTCCAGAGCAATAATGCCCTGCGCCGCTGCCGGGCGCCACATCATCTCATCAATGGGATGGCCAACCTCACTTTGGCCCAGCCGCTCAAGCCCTGCTGCGGCCAGGAATGTGACATCAGCCTCTCCCGCTTCAAGCTTGGCAAGACGCGTTGCGACATTGCCACGAAAGGTGACCACTTTGCAGTCAGGGCGCTGCCACAAAAGCTGTGCGGCGCGGCGCGGTGCACTGGTCCCAACCACCGCTCCATCAGGTATGTGAACAATGCTCTGCGCACCGATTAGGCAATCGCGCCGATCGGCACGCGGCAGGACCGCGCCAAAGGCAAACGCCTCCGGGCGCAGCGTCTCGACATCCTTGGCCGAGTGGACCGCGACATCAATCCGCCCTTCGTGCAGCCACACGTCGAGCTCTTTCGTCCACAGCGCCTTGCCGCCGATTTCGGCGAGCGGCCGGTCGAGCACCTTGTCCCCGCTCGCCACAACGGGCACGAGTTCCACCGCACTCTCCTCCCAGCCGTGCAGCGCACACAGCCGCGCCCGCGTCTCCACCGCCTGCGCCATGGCGAGCGGTGAATTGCGCGTGCCCAGCCTTAATTTCACCGAGTGTCTCGGTTGATCTGTCATCAGGTTCCCTTCCGTCACGCTTGCCCTAGCTCGCGCAAAGACTAGATGGAAGCGCGATGGGATCAGATGCGCACACCTTGAACAAGGCGAGGATTGTCCTCGGAATCGAATCGAGCTGCGATGAAACAGCAGTGGCGCTGGTGACGAGCGAGCGCACTATCCTGGCCCAGCGTATCGCCAGCCAGGAGGCCGAGCACGCGCCCTATGGCGGGGTCGTCCCGGAGATCGCCGCACGCGCGCATGCTGAACGCCTCGCGCCGATGATCGAGGCGGTGATGGGGGATGCGGGGCTTTCGCTCGACGAAGTGGACGCCATCGCCGCGACTGCAGGGCCGGGGCTGATCGGCGGGGTGATGGTCGGCCTCGTCAGCGCCAAGGCGCTCGCCATGGCCGCGAACACGCCGTTGATGGCGATCAACCATCTTGAGGGCCACGCACTCTCCCCGCGTCTGGCGGACGCTGAGCTTGGCTTTCCTTATCTTCTGCTGCTGGTTTCCGGCGGGCATTGCCAGATCCTCCTGGTCGAAGGCGTGGGCGAATACCGCCGCCTTGCAACCACGATTGATGATGCGCTGGGCGAAGCGTTTGACAAGACCGCCAAAATCCTGGGGCTAGGCTATCCCGGCGGGCCGGCGGTGGAGAAGCTGGCCGAAGATGGTGTCCCCAGAGCGGTTCCATTACCCCGACCGCTAAAGGGGTCGAAAGAGCCGCATTTCAGCTTTGCCGGCCTCAAAAGCGCGGTTCTGCGCGCGCACCAGAGTGGGGAGCACTCCTCCGCCGACATAGCTGCCAGTTTCCAAAGAGCGGCCATTGAATGCTTGGTAGACAGGCTGGAACATGCAATTTCTAGGATCGAGAAACCGCCAGCACTCGTCGTCGCTGGAGGCGTAGCAGCGAATCTAAATGTTCGCGCCGCGCTGGAAGGGTTCGCCACACAAAACCAAATGCGCTTCATCGCACCGCCGCTCGCGCTGTGCACTGATAACGCCGCCATGATCGCCTGGGCGGGCTGCGAGCGGCTGCCGCCAGAGGGCCGAGCCATCCCCTCAGACCCGCTCGACTTCCGCGCGCGCCCGCGATGGCCGCTTGACCCTGACGCTGAGGCCGTACGCGGTGCGGGGGTTAAGGCATGAGCACGGGCGTCGGCGTAATCGGAGCGGGCGCATGGGGCACGGCGCTGGCGCAAATGCTCAGCAGCGATGGACGCGCGGTGACGCTGTGGGCCTATGAGACCGAGGTGGTCCGCGCGATCAACACCCAGCACCGCAACCCGCTCTACCTGCCCGATGCCAAGCTCAACGCCACGATCCGCGCAACAGGCGACCTGAGCGACTTTGACGACATCGACACAGCGCTTGTCGTGACGCCCGCACAGGTCATGGGGGCCGTGCTGTCCCAGCTTGCGCGCTCACCAAAAGACCTTGTGCTGTGTTCCAAGGGGATTGAAGCGGGCACCGGGCGGCTGATGAACCAAGTCGCGCGCGCCGCTTGCCATGATAGCGCAGTCTCAGTGCTCTCAGGCCCAACCTTTGCGCACGAAGTCGCCGCTGGATTGCCCACCGCGATCACGCTCGCGTGCTCGGGCGGCGAGGCGCAGTGGGAGCGGCTCTCGCCCGCTATCGCGCGGCCCGCTTTCCGGCCCTATTACACCGACGATGTGACAGGGGCCGAGATTGGCGGGGCGATCAAGAACGTGCTGGCGATTGCCTGCGGGCTCGTTGACGGGCTGGGCCTTGGCCAGAACGCGCGTGCGGCGCTGATTGCGCGCGGGCTTGCCGAGATGCTGCGCTTTGGCACCGCCCTTGGCGCGCGAGCCGAGACGATATCGGGCCTATCGGGCATGGGCGATCTCGTGCTTACCTGCACCAGCACGTCGAGCCGCAATTTCTCGCTCGGCAAGGCGCTGGGCGAAGGGGCGAGCGCCGCTGAGCTGATGGCTGACCGCCGCACCGTGGCCGAAGGCGCGCACACCGCGCCGGTGCTTGACGCCCTAGCGCAAGAGCGAGGCATCGCCATGCCGATCACCACCAGCGTTCACGCGATCCTCAAAGGGGCTGAGCCCAAACAGGTCGTCGCCAAGCTGCTCGCCCGCCCGCTCACGGCCGAACGCGAGGTGTAAGGTGAGCGCTGCGCAAACGCCCGATAAGGACGCCCAGCAAGAGGACATGGCCGCGCTCGCCAAGGGGGGGCGCACCAATACGATGGGCTTTGTCATCCGCCTGATCGCGCGGGTGCCCTTCATCCTCATCGCCACGCGCCTTTACGGAGCCGAAGCGCTGGGGCGCTTTGCTTCCGCGCTGGTGCTGATCGAAGTGCTTGCGCTGGTATGTTCGCTGGGAGAGAAACGTGGCCTTGCCCAGCGCTTGACCGACGATGGCCTCGAACACGGCAATCCTGATGGCGAGCCTGAGGTGAACCTCGTCTTTGACGGGATGCTGCTGGCGCTACTTTGGTCTGCGGTCGCCTGCCTTGCGCTCTATCTCTTCCCCGCGCCCATGTTCCCGAGCGGAATGAACAGCCCCTATGACATGTGGCTGATCGCGACCATCCCCGCCTTTGCGCTCACGGAGATCATGCTCGCAGCGCAAGCCTACAAATACGACATCGCCACCACCGTGCGCGCGCGCGCTATCGTGGAGCCATGGGCGATCAGCATTGCCGCCGGCGTCTTCTTCACCATCACCTCTTTGCGCGATTTCGGCCTCGCGCTGGCCTTCATCGTCTCGATCTTTGCAGGGCTTGTGACGGCGGCGATCCCGTTTCTGCGCACCTATGGCCTGCCACGGGACTGGACGCCGTCGGGGCGCGCCATGCTCAAGCAATCGAGCCGCGCCTTGCCGCTGATCGGTGCCGATGCGATTGAGCGCGGGACGCGGCTGCTCGATGTCTTTATCCTTGGGCTCGTCGCATCGCCCGTCGCCGTTGGCATTTACTACGCCGCGCAGCAGATCGCGAGCCTGCCGCAAAAACTGAAGACCAGTTTCGAGCCGATCCTCTCGCCCGTCATTACCAAGAATCTCAAAATCGGCAATCTTGAAGCCATCGCTGCCCAAGTGCGCCAGGTCGGCTTCTGGATCATTGCGGTGCAGCTCGCGATTGCGCTCGCATTGGCTATACCGGGCGAGGCGATCATGGGTGTCTGGGGGCCGGACTATGTCGCGGGCACAGCCGCGCTTGCCTTCCTGCTCGCCGCCGAGGTTGCCGCTTCGATGGCGGTCGTCTCGGAAAGCGTGCTTGTCTACATCGCGAAGAAACGCAATCTGGCGATCTCGGTCTTTATCCTGAGCTTGCAGGCCGCGCTCACCTTTGCCTGCATTATCGGGATGGAGCGCCTTGCTGCCGCTTACGGCCTTGATGAAGACGGTTTTGCAACCGCTGGCCCGGCGCTGGCGCTGTTCCTTGCGCTCTCGACCTCCAGCCTCATCAAGGCGCTGGTGCTGCGGACGCTTTTGAAAGCCCCCGTTTCGAACTGGCGCTGGGGGCTGGTCTGGGCGACCGGGCCGGCTGTGGTGGTGGGGTTTGCCTTCACACAGCTGCCGCAATCGCTCGAATGGGTCGAGCTTGTGTTCGGCATTCCGGCGATCATCGCGACCTACGGATTCGTGCTGTGGCATCGGGGTTTTGAGGATGCAGACCGCGTTCTGTTCCGCAAGAATGTGGCGCCCGTCCCGCTGCCGGAAAATTCTGAAACGTCGAAAAATGGCTGAATTGCAGCCGATTTAGAGCCATCGTAGTGCGCCCGCGTGCCTCAATTATGGCAAAAATAAGGCGTTTTTGATCGAAACTCATACACCGTTCATCGCGCCGGTCCGACGATACACATCGGAAGACAGCAAGCCTGCCTTGCCGCCTTCCAGCACCGCTTGGACTGGCTCTCGGCGCGGCGATGACAGGTAGGGACCTCTTGTCGCCGTGCTTCCCCCTTAAAGGCCCGTCCGCACCAAGCGAATGCAGCAACGGCTAGGAGGACTTTATGCCGACGACCAAACACCCAAGTGACGACGCCCCCGATAGCGCCGCCCCACACAGCGCCGCCCCACTCAGTGGGTTTTCCCAAGGATCACGGTCCCGCAAATACGCACTCTTGGGCTTCGTGGCGCTGGGCCATGTTGCCGTGCTCGCCGCGTGCAGCACCTCGGAAAACTACACCGCGTCCGAAGACGAGGGCGGGTCCACTGAGCGCATGGTGAGCATCGAGGCACCGCCTCCGCCCCCGCCCGCCATGGTGCCCGCGCCTGCTGAAGAAGCGGCGGCCGATGCAGTCGTGGTCACCGGATCGCGCAACACCAACTCAAAGCAAGCCCCCGCTGGCGCCATGCGCATGGGGATTGCCCCTGCAACAGAAAACGCCCGCATCGGCGTTATGCCGGTCAAGACCGCAATCGATCCGGGCCGCGAGCAATATGCAGGCGAGGAAGTCTCACCGGTCAAGCTGACGCAGGCAGAGCCGGTCTCAACCTTCAGCGTGGACGTTGACACGGGCGCCTATGCCAATACCCGCCGCTTCCTCAATCAGGGATCGCTCCCCCCGCGCGCGGCTGTGCGCACCGAGGAGATGATCAATTACTTCCGCTACAACTATCCGCGCCCGTCGAACACCAATGTGCCCTTCAGCGTCACCACCGATGTCGCCAAGAGCCCGTGGAACGCGAACACGCACCTGATGCGCGTGGGTCTGCGCGGCTATGACATTGACCGGGACGAGCGACCGGCGGCGAACCTTGTATTTCTGATGGATGTGTCGGGATCGATGAGTAGCTCAGACAAGCTGCCCTTGGTCAAAACCGCGCTTGCTGGCCTTGCGGGAGAGCTTGGGCCCAAGGACACGGTCTCGATCGTGGTCTATGCTGGCGCTGCGGGCCTTGTGCTTGAGCCGACCAATGATGCGGGCAAGATCCGCCGCGCGCTTTCCGAACTTCGCGCTGGTGGTTCGACGGCAGGCGGGGCAGGCCTCAAGCTTGCCTACAACATCGCCGAAGACAACTTCATCAAGGGCGGCGTCAACCGCGTCATTCTGGCGACCGATGGCGATTTCAATGTCGGCATTTCCAGCCGCGAAGCGCTTGTCGAGATGATCGAGGCCAACCGCGACCGGGGGATCACGCTCACCACGCTTGGCTTTGGTCGGGGCAATTACAATGAGGCGATGATGGAGCAGATCGCCAATAAGGGTAACGGCAATTACTCCTATATCGACAGCGCGCTGGAAGCGAAAAAGGTGCTGGGTGATGAGATGTCCTCCACCCTCTTCACCATCGCCAAGGACGTGAAAATCCAGGTGGAATTCAACCCCGCCGTTGTCAGCCAATACCGCCTTGTCGGTTATGAAAACCGCGCGCTTCGCGAGGAAGACTTCAACAATGACAAGGTCGATGCAGGCGATATCGGCGCAGGCCATCAGGTGACCGCGATCTATGAGGTGGTGCTGACCGGTAAGCCGGGCTGGATTTCCCCGCGCCGCTATGAGGACACGGTCTCTGGAGAAGCTCGGAGCCGCATGGCGGAAGCAGCCCATGTGAAGCTGCGCTACAAGCTGCCGGGCAGTTCAACTTCCAAGTTGATCGATACGGTGGTGAGCGCCGATCAGTTTGCCCGCGCCAAGGCACCGACCGGCGACTTTGCCTTCGCCGCGTCTGTGGCGGCCTTCGGTCAGATCCTGCGCGGTGATGACCTGATGCGCGACTTCGACTTTGACGATGTGGGCGAGCTCGCCGGGCGTCAGGGCAATTTCTGGCGTCAGGAATTCCTGCAGTTGAACGCAGTCGCCGCCGGCATGAAAGGCGGCTGAGCGCGGCAAGCGGCCAGCTTGCATGCACAAAAGGGGCCGGCCTCGCTCACAATCGCGCGGGGTCGGCCTTCTCTCTTTGCGCCAAGCCCCGCCCATCGCCCAGCGCCTAACCATCTGATAGCGCGCAGCGTTTGCATGGCGGTGCCGGGCTGCTAGAGGGGCGCGAAACAGCCCCCCATCTGCGGAGTTTTGCAAACCATGTCCCCTTCGATCACCTATATTCCCCTAATCCTTATCGGCCTCGTCCTGCTTGTTCTGGCGGTGTGGCTGGTCATGCGGCTGGGCAAGTCGACTGAGGTGATCGGCGATGAGGCGAAGGGCGAAGATGTGCTGAGCGAGGGCGCAAAGCCAGCGCAGCGCAACCAGGCGCTGATTGATTCAGCGCCTGCGGTGCCGACTGAGCCCAAAGTGGTCGAGGATACGCCTGCTCCGCTTGCGAGCGAGGAACCTGCGCCAACACCAGCCCCGGCCCAGGCCCCGGCACCAGCTCCAGCGCCCGCTCCTGCACTTGCACCTGCACCTGCTCCCGCACCCTCAGGCGAGGCGGGCGATCTCAGTGTAATCAAAGGGGTTGGCCCCAAACTGGTCACCATGCTCAATGAGCAAGGCATCACCACCCTCGCCCAGATCGCTGCATGGAGCGATGCAGACGTGGAAGCGATCGATGCCAAGCTCGGCCGCTTCAAAGGCCGCATCACGCGCGATCAATGGATCGAGCAGGCCAAACTACTGATTTCCGATGATAAATCAGCCTACGCAGAAAAATTCGGCCAAAACGGTTAAAAATCCACAGCGACATTTGTCAAACTTGTGTTACATCCCTTACCGTCAAGTAAGGGAGGACTACATGGTTCAACGCATTCTTGTGGCGGAGGACGAACCGATCATCGCTTTCGACCTGTGCGATACGGTCGAAGAAGCGGGCTACGAAGTTGAAGGCCCCTTTAGCGGCGTATCATCGGCGAGCGAGGCTTGTGAAAACGACAAGCCTGATCTTGCGATCCTCGACATAAAGCTTGGCGATGGCGAAGTGTTCGCGCTTGCCCGGCAATTGGAAGCGGACAATGTGCCGATCATCTTCCACTCGGGTTCGCTCACGCGCGACGAGGTCAAAGAGCAGTTCCCGAGCGCAACGACGCTGATAAAGCCCTGTCCGCCAGCCGAGGTGATTGGAGCGGTATCAGACGCATTAAGCGGCGCCGAAAACTAACGAATGAATGCTCTGCGAGGCTCGCCGAGCTGAGTGTGCTCGTCGGGGCTGGGAAGAGTCGTCACCGCAAAACTGCATTGCATGACAGGCAGAGCGCGCAGGCAAGCCTGGTGACCTTGCTTCGCTGGGGCGGTAGGTGGTACGCGCAAGATGCAAGTTAGCATCTCTCAAATTCCGTGCCCTCAGGAGCCCTAAGTGAACGCCCCGTTTAACACGCCCGCCAAAAACGCCGCCGCGACCACCCCAAATCCAAGCGCCGGTATCGTCCCTTTCAACTGGGCAGACCCCTTCGATCTGGAATCGCAGCTCACCGAAGATGAACGGATGATCCGCGATGCGGCCAACGCGTTCGCACAGGCCGACCTGCAACCGCGCGTGATCGAGGCGTTCCGCAACGAAGTCTCAGCGCCCGAGCTGTTCCCGCTGATGGGCAAGGCCGGCATGCTCGGCGTCACTATCCCTGAAGAATTTGGCGGCGTTGGCGCGTCCTATGTCGCCTACGGCCTTGTCGCGCGTGAGATTGAGCGGGTGGACAGCGGATACCGCTCGATGGCGAGCGTCCAGTCCAGCCTCGTCATGCATCCGATCAACGCCTACGGCTCTGACGAGCAGAAGCGCAAATACCTACCCGGCCTTGCCAGCGGCGAACTCATCGGCTGCTTTGGCCTCACCGAGCCAGACGCCGGCTCCGATCCCGCTGGCATGAAGACTTACGCCAGGAAGGACGGCGCGGACTATGTCATCTCCGGCTCGAAAACCTGGATCTCCAACTCCCCCTTCGCCGATGTCTTCATCGTCTGGGCCAAAAGCGAAGAGCATGGCGGCGGCATTCGCGGCTTTATCCTTGAAAAGGGCATAGAGGGGCTTTCCGCGCCCAAGATCGAAGGCAAAATCAGCTTACGCGCCTCGACCACGGGCATGATCATGATGGACGAAGTACGCGTGCCAGCGGAAAACCTGCTGCCGCATGTGCAGGGCCTCAAGGGTCCGTTCGGCTGCCTAAACCGCGCGCGCTATGGCATCAGCTGGGGCGCGATGGGCGCGGCGGAATTCTGCATGCACGCCGCGCGCCAATACGGCCTTGACCGCAAGCAGTTCGGGCGCCCGCTGGCGGGCACGCAGCTCTATCAAAAGAAGCTCGCCGATATGCTCACCGATATAGCGCTGGGCCTGCAAGCGAGTTTGCGCGTCGGCCGTCTCATCGATGAACACCGCTTCAGCCCCGATATGATCAGCGTTGTGAAGCGCAACAATGTCGGCAAGGCGCTCGACATCGCCCGGATGGCGCGCGACATGCACGGCGGCAACGGCATCTCCGAGGAATACCAGGTCATCCGCCACGCGGTGAACCTGGAGACGGTGAACACCTATGAAGGTACACATGACGTGCACGCCCTGATCCTGGGCCGCGGCATCACTGGGATAGCGGCGTTCTGATCCCAGCGTCGTGTTACTAGGTTTAGCAGCCGGGGAACTGCGCCGGCTTCCTTAATAGCATTTCACGCATTCCTGTGCGCCAAGCACCAGCGAACGCGCGTTCGTGCATTCCAGTCAAGGATTGAGCAATCTGCCCAAGCGGCTATTCCTGTGGGACGCAGCGTCTTGGAGTACAGCCTTTGGATTGGGCACAGATAACAAGCACACTTGGCCGTTTGGATACGCTGGATGGCGATGAACTCGCGCTGGAACTGGAACGAGTTGGACAAGAGAGCCCAGAGCTGAGCGAACAGATTGCCCGCCTGCGCACTTACAGCCAAAGCGCACGCGGCTTTATGCAGACGAAGATGCTCGGCGTTGAAGGCCATGAGGCTACAAATCTGCGGCCCGGAGATCGCATTGGTATCTGGCAGATTGAGTGCACTATTGGCGCTGGGGGGATGGGCGAGGTTTACAGGGCCCGGCGCTCTGATGGTCTGTTTGAACAGCGCGTTGCTCTGAAACTAGCCCGAAATCCGGACGACAGACTGACCGAACGTTTTGAAGCGGAACGCAAACGGTTGGCGCAATTGGAACACCCCAATATCGCGCGCATTGTCGATGGCGGAACCGCCGATAATGGCTTGCCATACATGACGATGGAATATGTCGATGGCATGCCAATCGATGCCTTCGCCGCATCAGCCCATATCGATCGAGCCGGACGGCTGGCTCTCATCGTGCGCCTGCTCGCAGCGCTCACCCATGCGCATGGGCGCCTGGTTCTGCACCGGGACATCAAGCAGGATAATGTCCTGATTAACGAGGACGGCGAAGTGCGCCTGATTGACTTCGGCGTCGCCTCACTGCTCGATGATCCAGACGCCAGCGACCAGAAAGGTCCGCTGACGATTGCTTATGCGGCGCCTGAACAATTGCTAGGACAACCCGTGAGCGCCGCAACAGACATCTTCGCAATTGGGATGCTGATACACTTGCTCGAAACAGCTGCGCTGCCAAAGCGGCGGAGCGATGGAGGGGTTGCGATTGATGCCCCACTTATCGGCGATCCTGATCTGTGCGCGATCCTCGCTAAGGCCACCGCCAAAGACCCCGCAGATCGTTATGGGTCAGCCGATGCATTGAGCGATGACCTGGCAAACTTGCTCGGCGGCTTTCCCGTCACGGCGCGCGCGGTATCAACGCCGACCAGGTTCAAGAAGCTGATTTTGCGTAACCCGATGGCCTCTGCGATGGCAGGTGCTGCCACCCTTGCCGTTATATCCGGCATCATCGCAGTCACCCTCTTTGCATTGCGCGCCGACGAAGCTCGAGAAGAAGCCGAAATGCGCGCGGAGGCTGCTGAGTTCTTCTTGAACGAATCCAAATACGCGAGTGACGTAGCCCGTGTCTCTGGCAACATTTCGCAACGGTTCATGATTGAGAACCAACGCGTGGATGAAGCCGAGTTCCGTCAATTTCTGATCGAGACAGCGAACGAGACCGGATCGACCTATTCCGATAACCCAGAAGAGTTTTCGGCCCAGATGCTTTTCGTTGCGCGGTATCTGTCGAACCGCGGCGACTATGCGAGGTCCAAAGAACTCGCCGGGTTTCTTGTCGACAATCCCCAAACGCCGGAAATCGGATTGCAGGAAGCCCGCGTCATTCAGGCGCGCAACCTACGTGAGCTTGGCGATAACAAGGGCTCTGAAAAACTGCTGCGCGACGCGCTCGCGTGGATGAAGACGAGACCCTATCTTCTTGAGAGCGACGGGTATGCAGGTATCGCGGTCAATCTTGCCTTGAGCACGCAGGACAAGCCCGATCTTGAAGAGGCCTTGCGGGCAAACCTCATGATAGCCGAAAACACCGAGACAGAGGCTGGTGGGAGGGCTTATGTTTACAACACGCTTGCCGTGTTGGCGAGCAAGCTGCAGGATTACGACAAGACCATCGAATACGCGATTAAGTCGGTCGAGTATTCAAAGAAAGCCGAAAGGGTGAACGCGGTCTCGATCAACACGCGTTCCCTCAATCTGGTTGGCTTTATTCTGCACTACAAAAAGGACGTGCAACTCGCGCAATCCTATTGGCCAAGCGAAGAGGATGTGATGGACCCTGAAAAGGGCCACCTCAGGCATCGCAGCATGCACCGCCTCGATCAGGCCTACGCCTTCCAGATCGAAGGGGACGCCGCCGCCGCTTATGAGAAAGCAAAACTGGCGCATCAGCTGGCCGTTCAAGAATACCCCCCAGGCTCACCCTATTTCCTCGCCACCGCAGGAATGGTGATTGAGACAGGAGCACTTGCCGGGTTTACTGAGGAGGTTCGTCCTCTCCTTGCAAGCGTCATGGTGCCTCTGGAGAGAGAGGGTAACAAGCCTCATCCGCGCGGGATGATGGCGCGCGCGTTTGTGTTGAACGCAGAAGGCCAGCGCGAGGAGGCGGTGGCGCAATACGAACTGCTTGATCAGGAGAGGATCGCAGGCAATTTGGAACTGACCTACAAAGCAGAATTGCTGGGGCAAACTCTGGGCGTTGTTTAGCCGATCCGCTGCGCCAACCATGACCGCGCGTCGGTCCAATCGCGGCGCACTGTGCGGCTCGAAACCCCAAGCATGTCAGCCGCTTCCTCTTCGGTCATCCCCGCAAAGTACCGCGCATCAACGATCCGGGCCCAACGCGGACGCGCTTCTTCAAGCTGCTCCATGAGACTGCCGATAGCGACCAGTTCTTCCGGGCTTTCACCGTATTCGACCAGATTATGAGCGTACTCCGGATCGCCAACGCTCTCATGCCTGCGTTTGGCCGATAGTTTGCGCCGCGCATAATCAACAATAACATGACGAATGGCGAGCGAGGCGGCGCACAGGAAGTGCTTGTCGTCGCGCCAGGTCTTTTCCTGCCCGAGCTTCAGGAAGCTTTCGTGCAGAATGTCTTCGGTCATCATTGTGTCAGCCGCTTTGGATCGCCGCCGCCGCGCCCGCGCCAGATTGGCTAAGTCCTCATAATGCTGGGCGAACAGGGCGGCTGCCACATTGCGCTCAACCTCGTCATATCGAACTTGCAAATCATCGCTCGCCATTGCCCTATTCTACCGCTGCATGTTGCTCGCTCAACAAATTTCAAAAAGTTTATCCGGAAATTCGAGTACCGTGCGTTAGTGTCCCTAAGGCGCGAATTTTGCGCAGCGCACCAAGGGGAAGATCATTAAGAATGCACTGCTTGTTACCACGGCCATCACATTCAGCATCGCCGCCTCGCTGGCATTTCCAGGCGAGGCCGTGCTGGCCGAGGATTGCCTGCTCGATCGTGACAATGACGGGAATGTGGACGCAGGCTCGACCGACAATGATGGTGGCGCAGACAACGAGGGAAATGACAATCAACTTGCTTGCGGCGTAGGCGCGCGCGCGCCACCGGCGATTTTTCAACCGCAATTGGCAGCTCTGCCACAGGCTCAGCGAACCGCTCTGTTGCACTTGGCTTCGAAGCGGATGCAACACGAGAAAATTCAGTCGCCATTGGCGCTTCATCTCAGGCAACGGGTGATGCATCTATCGCCCTGGGCACGTTAAGCACTGCCACAGATGTAAACTCTATTGCCATTGGTCAGTTCGCAAACGCTTCAGGAGTCGAAGCCATTGGTCTGGGCTTTGACGTTGAGGCGCAAGGCGATAACTCAATTGCCATCGGCGCTGATGGCGATGGTGACTTCGAAGGGGCAGTCGCGTCGCAGGATCGCGCTATCGCCATCGGAACCGACGCTTTGGCTTTTGGGGAGCGATCCATTGCCTTTGGCGACTTGGCCACGGCAACAGGTTCGAGCTCCGTTGCAATCGGGCGGGCAGCCGTGGTGGCAGGGCCGGATGCTATCGCCATCGGTACATTTACCAATGCAAGCGGAGTCAGTGCGATTGCCATTGGCCGCAATTCGCAAAGCAATCAGGATAACGCGGCTGCCTTCGGGGTGAACACTACCGCTGGCGGTCGCAATTCAACGGCGGTCGGTTTTGCCTCGCAGACGAGCGGTACTTCGGCGGCCGCGTTCGGGACGCAGGCCATTGCGTCGGGCTCAACCTCGACCGCGGTGGGACGTCAAGCAGCATCATCCGGCGGCGGGTCGACCGCTATCGGCAACAGCGCGAATTCGAGCGGCAATGGCTCGACCGCAATCGGGACGCTGGCCGTCTCCTCCAATTCCAGCGCCACAGCCATTGGCCGAGCCTCGAATGCAGGCGGTGATGGATCGACGGCGGTCGGGCGCGGTGCCACCGCCAGCTTCAACAGTTCGACTGCGGTGGGATCGAATGCGACGACCAATGCGGCCAATCAAGTGGCGCTGGGCGGTGCAGGCAGCGCGGTGCGGATCGGGGATATCGCTGCCTCGACAGCAGCCCAGGAAGGGCCGGTTGAAGTGGTAACTGTGGACGGCAATGGCGTGCTCGGCCGCCAGCAAGCTGCAACCGCCGCCTCTGTCGACAATATCCGCGTCTCGATGAACGCGCTCTCTCAGGTGACTGAAACGCAGTTCAACAGCCTGGAGAACAGCGTCTTCGCGCTCGACAATCGCCTCACCGGGCTTGAGTTCCAGTTGGAAGACCTCGATGACAGGATGCGCGGCGGGATCGCCTCGGCGATGGCGATGGGCGGCCCGGCGATCGCTCCGGGCAAAAAGGTCTCGCTCTCGCTATCGGTTGCGAATTACCGCGGCCAACAGGCGATTGCGGGCAACCTGACCGGCGAGATCGGGCAGGACGTGTATTTGTCAGCCGGGATCAGCGGCAACACAGCCGAGGGCGATATCGGAACGCGCGCGACGGTGCTGTTCGGCTTCTGAAAAACGACATCGATCAGCGGACGTCAGGCATTAACTGGCGTCCGCCATCCACCTCCAATCTCGGCCCTTCCGATTATTCATGGTCCCCCCATGAGTGGACACAGGCGTCTTTTCCCGCAAATCACCGGCCTTGCTTGCACAGACGATAAATGGGGCACTGTCCTACACGTCTGCGATCAGGCATAGGGATGGTATGACACTGCGCATCCGTCCCGTTTTTTCGGCCCCGACAGGCGCGTTGGAACAGGTGTCTTTTCGGGTTTTGGACTGTGTAACCTGTGTCTCCTACACGCCCGGCTCCCACACGCGGCGCGGGAGTGTGTGATGAAGCTTTTCGGCTATTACCGCAGCTCCACCTCCTACCGGCTGCGGATCGCGTTCGAATTGAAGGGGCTGGCTTACGAGAATATCGCCGTGAACCTACTGGAGGCCGAGCAGAAGAGCCCCGCTTTCACGGCGCGCAATCCGTTCGGGTCTGTGCCGATGCTGGAGGCTGACGGCCGCGACCGCGCGCAATCGATGGCGCTCATTGAATGGCTGGATGAGGCTTATCCGCAAGCGCCGCTGCTCCCGGCACAGCCAGAAGAACGCTACACCGTGCGCGAGCTCACCTATGCGATCGCGACCGAGCTGCACGCACCGCTCAATTTGCCGGTCCTCAAATATCTGAAGGGTGACCTTGGCCACAGCCAGGACGAAATCGACACATGGTACCGCCACTGGCTCGCGCGCACGCTGGAGCCGGTGGAGGCGCGCCTCGCACAGCTTGGGACGGGCGACTTCCTGATGGACGCGCCCGGCCTGTTTGAGGTTGTGCTGCTGCCCCAGATCTACAATGCGCGCCGATTTGCCTATGACCTCAGCGCATCCCCGCGCATCACTCAGATCGAGGCCGCGTGCCTTGCCCTGCCCGCCTTCCAGCGCGCGCATCCCGACAATCAGAACGACAATCCGCAAGGGGGAACACAATGAAGCTCGCCACACTCAACGATGGCACACGCGACGGCAAACTGGTCGTCGTCTCGAAGGACCTCACACGCTGCTGCGCGGCGGGTTACATCGCGCCTACAATGCAGGCCGCGCTCGACAATTGGGAGCGGGTGAAGCCGGAGCTGGAATTGCTGGCGATCGATGTCGAGCATGAGGCGGTCCCGTGCGAGCGCTTTCACGAACGCCAGGCGCATTCGCCACTGCCGCGCGCGTATCAATGGGCCGATGGCAGCGCCTATATCAACCATGTCGAACTGGTGCGAAAAGCGCGCAATGCCGAGGTCCCGGACAGCTTCTACCACGATCCGCTGATGTATCAGGGTGGCTCGGACGGCTTCCTGCCGCCGCGCGCCGACATCCCGCTGGGCGACGTGGCGTGGGGCTGCGATATGGAAGGCGAGGTCGCGGTGATCACCGATGATGTGCCGATGGGCGTCTCGGTTGAAGATGCCGCCGCTCACATCAAGCTTGTCATGCTGGTGAACGATGTGAGCCTGCGTGGCCTAATCCCGGGAGAGCTCGCCAAGGGCTTTGGCTTCTTCCAATCAAAGCCTGCCAGCGCCTTCTCCCCGGTCGCGGTGACGCCCGATGAGCTGGGCGACGCGTGGAAGGACAGCCTCATTCACCGCGCGCTGATGGTCGACTATAACGGGGAGCCGTTTGGCCGGGCTGAGGTGGGCGTCGATGCCACCTTCAACATGGCGCAACTGGTGGCGCATGCGGCCAAGACACGCGCGCTTTGTGCAGGCTCGATCATCGGCTCGGGCACGATCAGCAATAAGGGCGCCGATGGTGGCCCGGGCAAGCCGGTCTCCGAAGGCGGGCTTGGCTATTCGTGTATCGCCGAAATCCGCATGATCGAGACCATCCGCGATGGCTCGCCAAGCACACCCTTCATGCAGCCGGGTGACACGGTGAAGGTCGAGATGCGCGATGATGACAACCACTCGATCTTTGGGGCAATCGAGCAGACGGTGGTTGAGGCTTAGCGTCCCAGCCTAGTCAGCGGGGATCTTGGGCAAATCCACCACGCGTGGATCGTGCCCCCAGCTCCTTGCCACCGCCAGAACATCGGTGCCTTTGAGCGTCAGGGTCGCCGTGTTGCGCAAGGGGTGGACGCCCACGGCCTCCTCCACCGCAAGACGCTGATCGAGCACCAGCGTAATCGCGCCCGCTTCGGCGTTGATCATGGCCAGCGGGGTGACCGAACCCGGCGTCACGCCAATCAGGTGCTCCATCGCATCAGGCTTGCCAAAGGAAAGGCGGCGGCTGGGCAGCAGCGGATGAACGCGCTTCAAGTTAATCCGCGCCTCGGCAGGCACGGTCAGCAGGAAAAACGACCCGCCCGCATCCTTCAGAAACAGGTTCTTTGTGTGCAGGCATGGCCCAAAGCTGGCGATATCGGTCTTGATCGCCTGGCTTTGCTCGACAGTGAAGACGGCCGGATGCTCGTGTACACCATAGGCGATCCCAGCCGCGTCCAGATCGCGATAGAGCCGCTCCTCAGCCGACACGCGCGCTAGGCTTTAAGCCGCTCGGCGTGCCAGGCGATGTGGTCGGCCATGAAGGTGGAGACGAAGTAATAGGCATGATCATAGCCCTCCTGCATCCGCAAAGTCAGCGCTATGCCCGCCGCTTCGCACGCGGCCTTGAGCGTTTGCGGGCCAAGCCACGCCAGGAACTCATCCTTGGTCCCCTGATCGACCAGCAATTCAGGCAGACGCGCGCCATCTTCGATCAGAGCCACCGCGTCGTATTCGCGCATCGCGGCCAGATCATCGCCCAGATAGCGGGCGAACATCTCACGCCGCCGCTCAACCTGCGTGGGCGCGGTGATCGGCGCAAAAGCGCTGACTGAGCGGAACCGGTCGGGATTGCGCAAACCAATAGTCAGCGCGCCGTGGCCGCCCATTGAGTGGCCGAACAGCGAAGCGCGATCCATATCAACCGGGAAATTCTTCGCGATCAGAGCAGGCAATTCCTCCTCGATGTAAGAGCGCATATTGTAATGCGTTGCCCACGGATCCTCAGTTGCGTCGAGATAAAATCCGGCCCCTTTGCCAAAATCGTATTCCTCCGCGGGGGTATCGGGCACGTCGTCGCCGCGTGGAGACGTATCAGGCGCCACCAGGATGATGCGATGCTCAGCGCAGGCCTTTCGATATTCGCCTTTCTCCATCACATTGGCGTGCGTGCAGGTGAGACCAGACAGGTAGGTGAGCACCGGCAATCTCTCACCGGGCGCGTGATCGGGGACATAGACCGCGAAGGTCATCTCGCAATTCGCCGCGCGCGACACGTGGGAGTACACCCCTTGCACACCACCATGGCTGCGCTGCTCGCTGATCGTGTTCAATGACATAAATTCAGACCTCAACCGGGGTAAAAGCGGTCGCCGCATCACCTGTATTAGGCGTGCCATCGGCGTCCATCACCAGCACTTTGACTTCGCCCTCCCGCGCGCGTGGGCAGTGCTCCGTGCCGCGCGGTACGACGATCATTTCGCCAGCTTTGAGTGTTTCGCTCCGGTCGCGAAATTCAATCTCAAGCTCGCCGTCTATCACGAAAAACAGCTCATCGCTGTCCGAGTGCGCGTGCCAGTGAAAATCGCCCTCCAGGCGGGCCAAGCGCACTTCGTTGCCGTTATAGCGCGCGGCCAGGCGAGGCGACCACTGCTCTTCAAACAGAGCAAATTTTTCTGCCAGATTGACCTTGGTAGGCATCAGAACACCACCTCTAAAAGACCACGACGGAGCGGATGCTCTCGCCTTCATGCATCAGGTCAAAACCTGTGTTGATTTCTTCAAGGGTAAGCCGATGCGTGATCATGGGATCAATCTCGATCTTGCCGTTCATGTACCAATCGACGATTTCGGGCACATCAGTGCGCCCTTTCGCGCCCCCAAAAGCGGTGCCGCGCCAATTGCGCCCCGTCACCAGTTGAAAGGGGCGCGTTGCGATTTCCTTGCCCGCTTCGGCAACGCCAATGATGATCGAAGTGCCCCAGCCTTTATGACAGCATTCGAGCGCATCGCGCATCACATCGGTGTTGCCGGTGCAATCGAACGAATAGTCCGCGCCGCCATCGAGCATTTCGACGATATGGCCGACCACGTCCTTGGTCTCTTTGGGGTTGATGAAGTCGGTCATGCCGAACTTCTCACCCCATTCGCGCTTGGAGGGGTTGAGATCGACGCCGACAATCCGGTTTGCCCCAGCTAGCTTTGCGCCCTGGATGACATTCAGACCAATCCCGCCAAGGCCAAAGACGACCACATTATCGCCCGGCTGCACTTTGGCGGTCTTAGTCACCGCGCCAACGCCCGTGGTCACGCCGCAGCCGACATAACAGGTCGTATCGAACGGCGCGTCGGTGCGGATCTTCGCCACAGCAATCTCAGGCAGTACGATGAAGTTCGAAAAGGTCGAACAGCCCATATAATGGTAGATCGTCTCGCCCTTATAGCTCATGCGCGAGGTGCCATCGGGCATCACGCCCTGGCCTTGGGTCACACGGATCGCCTGGCACAAATTGGTCTTGCCTGAGAGGCAGAACTTACACTTGCCGCATTCGGGCGTGTAGAGCGGGATGACGTGATCATCGGGCGCAACCGAGGTGACGCCGGCGCCGATCTCGCGGACAACACCGCAGCCTTCATGGCCCAGAACGCTGGGGAAAATGCCTTCGGAATCGAGCCCATCCAGCGTGTAAGCGTCGGTGTGGCAGATGCCGGTCGCCATCAATTCGACCAGGACCTCGCCTTGCTTAGGCCCTTCAAGGTCCAACTCGACAATCTCAAGCGCGCGCTTGGCTTCAAACGCGACAGCGGCTCTGGTTTTCATGTATCTCCCCTCTCCTGCCCTTTTTATAGAGCAGCACGGGCAGAAAGCAGCGTCAAGCCCAAGTCGAGCCCGAGACAAGCGCACGTCAAGCCGCGTCAGCGTCACCTATCGCTTTGTCCGCGCGGCGCGCGTCCAAAACATCCACGAAAGAGTGGTTCACATCCCGGTGCTCAGCCTCGTCCGCGCGCACGGCGATAATGACGTCGCGCAGCCGCGCATTGGCAGGCAATTGCCAATAGTCGATCGCGATCTGCGGCGCGGGCACATTTTCGTGGCGGCCAGCGTCAACCTCGGCGAGGTAGGAGGTGTAGCTGATCACCGCTTCCTCTTCGAAGTAGCCCACCACACGGTGCGCCGTGCGCGGGGCGAGGAGGTAGAGGAAGAAATAGAAATTGTAGAACACCATCTGCGTTGCCGCGATCAGGAAGCGCTCAATCCAGTTGGGCTGCGCAATCTCGATGAAGGTCATGAGATGCATGCGCTCATTCTCGGCCTCGTCGAGGAGCGTGCGGATCCAGCCTTCATCATCGCGCATCGTGCGAAGCGCCGTGAGGTGCTGCCACAGGCCGCCGACCATTCCGGGCACGGCGGCGACGGTCTCTAGCACGACGGCGCGGTGGCCATAGCGCTTGGCAAAGAAGGTGTCGGCGACGAAGCGCAAGGCTTTTACAAACGCGAAGGCGATCTTGTCGCTCGCATTTTGAGGAGGAACGTGGCTGTCAATAAGGGCGTCGGAATTAACCTGCCGCACCAGCGGACGGGTATCAATCGGTTTCATGGTTTGGGATCACCCAAAGTGCGCGCCGCCCCTTCTACTCGACCCCATGTCGAGCGCCCTGACAACGCCTCTCTCGGCACGCTCCAAATAGCGATTCGCAGCTGAATTTCTACTGAATTGACGTCACGAAATGTACGATTTTGCGCAACACTCAGAAGCCCAGGCTCTCGGCAACTGCGGAATTTACAATCTTGCCCGCGTGCACATTGAGACCGGGCGCGAGGTGCGGATCATCTTCGCACGCCTTCAAACCCTTGTTTGCAAGCGCCAATCCGAACGGCAGGGTCGCGTTACCCAGCGCATAACTCGACGTGTACGGGACAGCGCCCGGCATATTGGCAACACAGTAATGGATGATGTCGTCAACGAGGTAGGTCGGGTCTTCATGCGTCGTGGGCTTCGAGGTCTCAAAGCAACCGCCCTGATCGATCGCAACGTCCACCAGCACCGCGCGCGGCTGCATCAGGCCAAGCATATCGCGCGTTACCAGTTTGGGCGCACTGGCTCCCGGTACCAGAACCGCGCCGATGACGATGTCAGCTTCGGCAATCGTGGTCTCTATCGTGCCTTGGTTGGCATAGAGCGTGGTGGCGCGGCCCTGAAACATCTCGTCAAGCTGGCGAAGGCGCGGCAGCGAACGGTCGATGATTTTTACGATTGCGCCCAGCCCTACCGCCATGCGCGCGGCCTGCGTGCCAACCACGCCGCCGCCCAGCACCGCCACACGCGCTGGATGAACGCCGGGCACACCGCCCATCAAAACGCCGCGCCCACCATTGGGCGCATGGCTGGCAATCGCGGCAGCTTCGATGCTGAGCCTGCCTGCAACCTCGCTCATCGGAGCGAGCAGCGGCAGCCCACCGCCGGGCCCGGTGACAGTTTCATAAGCGATGGCAGAGACGCCTGCATTCATCAGCCCCTTCGCCTGCTGCGGATCAGGCGCGAGGTGGAGATACGTGAGCAGGATCTGGCCTTCGCGCATTTGCACCCATTCATTGGGCTGCGGCTCTTTGACCTTCACGATCATGTCCGCACGCGCGAAGACTTCTTCAGCGGTATCGACGATCTCAGCCCCGATCTCTTCGTATTCGGCGTCGGTTTTGGTGATCCCAGCCCCCGCCCCGCTTTCGACGATAACGCGGTGACCATGCGCGACATATTCGCGCACCGCTTCCGGGGTGAGGCCGACGCGGTATTCGTGGTTCTTGATCTCTTTGGGAACGCCGACCAGCATGATCCTCTCCTGATCCGGGGAACTCTGGCGCCCATTAAAAGAGGCGTAACAAAATTTCAATCACAACAAATATGGTTGCAATTGGAAATCGGCTTTGTGAGACACAACTGGTGCCAAACCCCGAAGAGAAGCGCCAGCAAACGGAGAGCCAACCATGATCGCCTATCCCAATCTCACCATGTTGATCGGCGGCGAATGGATCGCGACCGGGGAAGAAGGGGCGATGCCCGTCATCAACCCGGCGAGTGAGCAGGTGATCGCGCAGTGCCCCAAGGTCTCAAAGAGCCAGCTCGACGCCGCGATTGCCGCAGCGGAGAATGCCTTTCCCGGATGGGCGGCAACGCCAGGAGCTGAACGCCACCGCATCTTGCGCCGCGCCGCCGATCTCCTGCGCGAAAGGGCCGAGAACATAGCCCGTGTTGTAACCCTCGAAATGGGCAAGCCGCACGCACAGGCTCTGGGCGAGACAAAGGGCGCGGCTGACCTGATTGATTTCCTCGGCGAAGAGGCCAAGCGCCAAGGCGGGCGATTGGTTCCGGTGCGCGGGCCCCACCTGCTGGAGCAGCGCGTTACGCAAGAGCCTATCGGGCCAGCAGCGCTTTTCACTCCGTGGAACTTCCCCATCAATCTGCCCGCCAAAAAGCTCGCGGGAGCGCTGGCGGCGGGGTGTTCGTGCATTCTCAAACCGGCTGAGACAACGCCGGCATCTGCGCAAATGCTCGCTCAGTGCTTTGTCGATGCGGGCGTGCCTGCGGGCGCGATCAACGTTGTTTTCGGCGATCCAGCAATGATTTCCGAGCACCTCATAACTGCTCCTGCGATCCGTAAGGTCAGCTTCACGGGGTCGACCGCAGTGGGCAAGCAGCTGGGCGCGCTTGCGGCGCAAGGCCTCAAACGCTTCACAGCCGAGCTTGGCGGGCACTCGCCGGTCGTCATCGGCGAGAGCGCGGATTTCGAGCGCACCGTCGCCGCCTGCGCTGCCACCAAATTCCGCAATGCAGGCCAGGTCTGCGTCAGCCCCACCCGCTTCCTGGTGGCGCGCTGGATCTATGATCGTTTTGTCAGCGAATTCGCAGCGCGCGCTGAGGGGCTGAAAGTCGGCGATGCGAGCACGGATGACAGCGTTGCCATGGGTCCGCTGGCGCATCCGGGACGCGTTGCGGCGATGGCAGATCTGGTGGGCTCGCTGGGCGGCGCGGCAGGCGAGATTGTAACCGGCGGCTCAGTGATCGAGGGGCCGGGCAATTTCTTCGAGCCGACCATTGTCGCTGCCCCCGCAGCCGACAGCCGGTTGATGACCGAAGAACCCTTTGGCCCCATTGCTGGCATCGTTCCTTATGACGATATCGAGGGGGCTGTGCGCATCGCCAATTCGCTGCGTTATGGGCTGGCAGCTTACGCGTTTACCGGGTCGCTCGATGAGAGCCATTACCTTGGCAAAGCCCTGCGCGCCGGGATGGTGGCGATCAACCATTTCGCAGTGGGGTCGCCCGAGACCCCGTTCGGCGGGATCGGCGATAGCGGCTTTGGGTCGGAAAGCGGCATTGAAGGGTATCTCGGCTACACCGAGACCAAGCTGATTACTGTCGCAAAATCATCGCCCTAAGTGCTGGTTTAGCGCTGACGCCAACCCGCAAGCAGGCTCCAGAAAGAGGATTTCTTGGGCATCGGGCGGATGCGTCCGTATCGCGCTTGACGGGTGAATTCATCACCAAAACACACTGTGCGGCCCATTGCGTCTGGCCCGCTCGAAACGAACGTTGGCTTTTCCATTATCGCGTCCCCGATTCGCGTTTAGTGAATGTGGTAAAGCTAACACAAAAACTGTGGATAACGAGTAAAAATACGGAGCGGCACCATTTTTCTACCAGCCGGTCAGACCGTATTGGAAGTTATCTGCGACCGAAGCGCTCGATCATACCCCGCCATTAGGCGCGTATTAGATCCGCTTTGCCCCCGCCTCGCGCACCGCTTCGAGCGTGGGATACCCGTTGACCGCCATCAGCAGGTCCGCCTCGGCGAGGATTGACTGAAGCACGAAGGCAGCTCCACGGGTCCCCCCAAGCGCAAGGCCATAAGTGTAAGGGCGCCCCACCCCCACAGCCCGCGCTCCGAGCGCCAGGGCCTTGACAGCATCAGAGCCCGAGCGAACCCCGCTGTCAAACAGGACCGGCGTTTCGCCTGAGGCCTTCACCACATCTTCGAGCATGTCGATGGTCGAAATCCCGCCATTAGCCTGCCGCCCGCCATGGTTAGAGCAATAGACCGCATCCGCCCCGCAATCGACCGCGCGCCGAGCATCATCGGGGTGGCAAATACCCTTTAGAACAATCGGCAGCTTGGTGACTGATTTGAACCACTTCATATCCTCCCAGGTCAGCACCTGTCCAAAGGTCGCTGCCCAGGTGAAGATCGCAGCGGCAGGATCCTCTTCAGGCGGCTTTTCCAAAAGCGTGCGGAAAACAGGATCGGTGAAGTAATTTTGCAGGACTCGCCCGCGCAGCTGCGGGAAGTTGGAGGCGTTTAGATCGCGCGGTCGCCATCCCGTCACCCAAGTATCGAGCGTAACAACCAGCGCCGAATAGCCCGCCGCTTCGGCGCGCGAGATCAGGCTTTCCGCAAGCCCCTTGTGCTTGGGCGTATAGAGCTGGAAGAAGGCAGGCGTGTCGCCGCAGGCTTCTTTCACCTCCTCCATCGGGTGATTGGCGAGCGTGGAAGCGCAAAACGGTATCCCCGTCTCAGCCGAAGCACGCGCGGCGGCCATGTCGCCGTCCTTGTCTTGGCTGGCATCGCCGTTGAGGCCAACAGGCGCCATGAAGAGCGGGGTTGGATAGGTGTGGCCGAACAGTTCGATCGAAAGGTCTCGCTCTGAACAATCGACCATCATGCGCGGAACCATGCCCCAATGGTGGAAGGCACTGGAATTGGAATTCTGCGTATGCTCATCCCCGCAGCCACCTGCGACATAACTGGTAAGGCTGGGGCCAAGCGCCTCATGCGCGCGTTTTTCGAGCGTGGCAAAGTCGACCGGGAATTCCGGCAGAACGCCATTGAGGCCTGCATTATAGATAGCGTTCTGCATGCCCCCGAAATTGAGGCCCGATGTCTTTGTCATATCCCTCTACCTATTTCGCTTTGTTTGGGAGAGTGGGCAATGGCGCGGAGCGGGGCAAGCCTTTTTGCGTTCCGCTCGGTCTGCAGCGGCTTAGCTGACGAGGCGCTGAAGCTGCGGGCGCACTTTGAGAAACAGGACATAAAGCCGCTCAAGCACCGCGAGGACAAAGCGATTGCGCGCAATCAGCCCCAACGGGCGAAGGCTCGGGATAGCGCGCCACATCGCGGCAAAGGCGGCAGCACCCGAAAGCACTTCGCCGTTTTCTTCAGCATGAAACCGGGCGAGCAATTCGCGCTGATCAATAGGGCAGGACGGATCGCCGCCTCCGGACACATCGACGAAGGTAATCGCCCCGTCCCGGTCGAGCCGTTTCATCACCGAAATCTCACGCTGACACAGCGGACAGGCGCCATCGAACCAGACTTTGAGTGTTGTCATAGCGAAGATACGGTGCTGCGGCGAAAAAAGTTCCAGCCATGATCGCCGCGCAAAGCGTGGCGTCACTGTGATACACAGGGCCTCGAAATCTCCTTAAGCCGCCCCTTCCCCCTTGATATTTGTCATATACACGGCATGACGTCCTTCGTGGTTGGATACCGTATCTAATTTGGGAGCTGTAAGCATGAACCTTGATTTCACCCCGGAAGAGCAGGCGTTTCGCGACGAAGTGCGCGCATTCATCGCCGAAAACCATCCCAAGCACCTGGAAGGCATGGGCAACCGCGAAGACATGTCGCCCGAAAACATGACCGCGTGGCACAAGATCCTTGGCAAAAAGGGCTGGGCCGCGCCCTCTTGGCCGGTCGAATATGGCGGCACGGGTTGGACGCCCACGCAGCGCTATATCTGGTCCGAAGAAAACGCGCGCGTTGGCACTTTCATGCCGCTGCCTTTCGGCATCGCGATGGTCGGCCCGGTGATCTACACTTTCGGCAACGAAGAACAGAAAAAGCAGCACCTGCCCGGTATCCTCTCAGGCGATGTGTGGTGGTGCCAGGGCTATTCGGAGCCGGGCGCCGGCTCTGACCTTGCCAGCCTCAAGACCACCGCTGTGCGTGATGGTGATCATTATGTGATCAACGGCCAGAAGACCTGGACGACGCTGGCTCAGCATGCCGACTGGGGCTTCTTCCTGTGTCGCACGGACCCCGACGCCGCCAAGCCGCAGCAGGGCATCAGCTTTATCCTCATCGACATGAAGTCGCCCGGCGTTGAAGTGAAACCGATCAAGCTTTTGGATGGTGGTTACGAGGTCAACGAGACCTGGCTCACCGATGTGCGCGTGCCGGTCGAAAATCTCGTCGGCGTTGAGAACCAGGGCTGGACCTACGCCAAGTTCCTGCTCGCGCATGAGCGCAGCGGGATTGCGGGCGTGGCGCGCTCCAAGCGCGGGGTTGAGAAGCTGCGCGAAATCGCAGGCTCCGAGCAACTCGATGGCGAGCCGCTGATGGATGACTTCGATTTTGCCCGCAAGGTGAGCCAGCTCGAGATTGACCTCGCCGCGCTTGAAATCACCGAACTGCGCACTCTCGCGGGTGAGCAAGCGGGCAAGGGTCCGGGCCCGGAAAGCTCGATCCTCAAGATCAAGGGCACCGAAATCCAGCAGCGCCTGACAGAGCTTACACTCGAAGCCGTCGGCCCCTATGGCTCGCCCTATTATGGCAGCATAGCCAACGATACAGGGTCAAACGAGTACCCGATCGGGCCGGACTACGCCTCGCACTCGGCAGCGTCCTATTTCAACATGCGCAAAACCTCGATCTATGGCGGATCGAACGAAATCCAGCGCAACATCATCACCAAAATGATCCTCGGCCTTTAAGGCCGGGGGTCACCCCAAAAAAATAACACCCCTCGGGAGGGACAGGACAAGTGGATTTTAGTTTCACCGAAGAACAGGACATGGTGCGCGATGGCCTCTCGCGCATGGTACGCGAGCAATATGCCTGGGAAGACCGCATGGCCGCGATTGCGAGCGAGGAAGGCTGGCGGCCGCAAGTCTGGGCGCAGCTGGCTGAGCTTGGCATTCTTGGCATGCCGTTCAGCGAAGAGGTCGGCGGATTTGGCGGCGGCGCGGTCGACGCGATGGTCGTCATGGAAGAGTTCGGCAAGGGTCTGGTGATTGAGCCCTTCGTGCCCACCGTTGTCTGCGCGGGCGGCTTCCTCAAGCACGCCGGCAGCGAAGCCCAGCAAGAAGAGCACCTCTCCGCAATCATCTCGGGCGAGCGCGTGTTTGCCTTAGCCTATGCAGAGCCGAAGGGCCGCTATGACTACGCTGATCTGGAGACGACGGCGAAGAAGGACCGCGATAGTTACACGCTGAACGGCCACAAGGCGGTTGTGATCGGCGCGCCTTGGGCGAGCCACCTCATCGTCACCGCGCGCACCAGCGGTGATCGCCGCGATAAGGAAGGCGTCAGCGTCTTCATCGTCGACAAGGCATCCGCGGGCGTCGTCACGCGCGACTATGAAACCGTCGATGGCCGCCGTGCATCGGAGGTTTACTTCGAGAATGTCTCAGTCCCCGCCGACGCGCTGATCGGTGAGGAAGGCGCAGCCCTTCCTCTGATCGAGCTTGTCACCGACGAAGCGATTGCCGCGCAATGCGCTGAAGCGGTTGGAGCGATGAAAGTCGCCCATGCGCAGACGGTTGAGTATTCGCGCCAGCGCAAGCAGTTCGGCGTTCCGATCGGCTCGTTCCAGGTGCTCCAGCACCGCATGGTCGACATGTACACCGCCTATGAAAGCTCGGTCTCGCTCACCTACCTCGCCACGCTAAAGCTGGGTGAGGATGAAAAGGAGCGCAAGCGCGCCGTCTCCGCCGCCAAGGTCGGCGTTGGTCAGGCCGCCCGCCTTATAGGCCAGGAAGCGGTCCAGATTCATGGCGGCAACGGCGTGACCGACGAATACGCCATCGGCCACTATTTCAAGCGTCTGACGATCTTTGAAAACGAGTTCGGCAATATCGATCACCACATGAAGCGGCACGTCGACTTGGGCTGATCGAGCCTCTCCTCAGACTGACCTGATACGCAAAGGCCGGTCCGTTTCTTCAAGCGCACACAAGCCGCGCGCTTGAAGGCAACGGATCGGCCTTTGCTCTTGAAAGCCTGCTGCCAACGACACCCTCATTCGCATCATGGCGTGTATTCAGCCAATTGCGACCTATTTCTGGTGCACTTGACACAGCGCGGGGTTAGGTGGCCAATCGCATGCTGAGCAGGACATCAAGGGGACCGACAATGACGCAATTCGCGGCGGACCGGCTGCTGCTGTTTGGGGCCACAGGCGATCTTGCTCGGCGCAAATTGCTCCCATCCCTGTGTGCGCTGGATGCCGATAATCTGTTGCCCAGCGACCTGCGGATTATAGCGACCGCGCGCAGCAAGCTAAGCGATGCAGACTACCGCGCGATGGCGCGCGCGGCGCTTGAGGAATTTCTCGCGGAAGATCGCCGCACCCAGATTGAACGTTTTCTGGACCGGCTGAGCTACCAGCCGCTCGATGCGACCACTCTTGAAGGCTTTGTCGAATTGGCCGCGAAGGTTGATTGTACAGGCAGCGGCCTTGCGATTTTCCTGTCCACCGCGCCTAGCCTGTTTGGCCCCACCATTGCCGGGCTAGAGCACGCAGGGCTGACGGGCGTGAATGTGCGCATCGGCCTCGAAAAGCCGCTTGGCAGCGATCTCGCTTCGAGCTGCGTGATCAACGATGCGGTTGCCGCCGCTTTCCCGGAAGAGCGGATATTCAGGATCGATCACTATCTTGGCAAGGAGACCGTGCAGAACCTTCTCGCGCTGCGCTTTGCCAATATCCTGTTCGAGCCGATCTGGAACTCGAACTATATCGAACATGTCCAGATCACCGTTGCCGAGACCGTTGGGCTTGAAGGCCGGATAGGCTTTTACGATGATGCGGGCGCGCTCAGGGACATGGTGCAAAACCACATGCTCCAATTGCTCAGCCTCGTCGCGATGGAGCCGCCTTCCAGCTTTGACGCCACCGCCGTGCGGGACGAAAAAGTCAAAGTGCTGCGCGCCCTGCGTCCCGTCCATGCGTCCGAGACGGTGACCGGTCAGTATCGCGCGGGCGCCATCGCCGGCGAAGCGGTGCCGGGCTATGACGAGGAGCTGGGCAAGCCCTCGGCCACCGAAACCTTCGTCGCGATCAAGGCGCATGTCGACAATTGGCGCTGGAAGGGCGTGCCCTTCTACCTGCGCACAGGAAAGCGCCTGCCCGAACGCGTGACCGAAATTCTGGTGAAACTCGCTTGCCTACCGCACTCCATCTTCGAAGGCAGCGGCGCAGCCATGCAGCCCAACCACCTCCTGATCGGCATTCAGCCCGAAGAGAACATTACCCTGTCGCTCATGGCGAAGGTGCCGGGGCTGGACGAAGAGGGCGTGCGCCTTCGCGAAGTGCCGCTCGCCATCGCCATGCCCGATGCCTTTTCCGAAGCGCACCGCCGGATCGCATATGAGCGGCTGCTGCTCGACCTTGTGAAGGGCGATCAGACCCTGTTCGTGCGCCGTGATGAGGTTGAAGCGCAATGGCAATGGATCGACTCTATCCGCGCCGAATGGGACAAAAACGGCACCGCCCCAAAAACCTACACCGCTGGCAGTTGGGGGCCGAGCGCGTCGATCGCGCTGGCCGAGCGCGATGGAGTGAGCTGGCATGAATAGGCTCAACAACACGCTGCACCGCGTGACACAGCGCATCATCGAACGCTCGAAGGCCAAGCGCAGCGCCTATCTCGATCTGATGGAGCGCGAGGCGGACCGCGCGCCCGGGCACAAGGATATCGCCTGCTCCAACCTCGCCCATGCCTTTGCAGGTGCGCTCGAAGATCAGGACGCGATGAAGAACCGGCGCGGCCCCAATATCGGTATCGTTACGGCCTATAACGACATGCTGTCGGCCCATCAGCCCTATGGCCGCTATCCCGACCGTCTGAAGATCTATGCCCGCCAGGTGGGAGCGACCGCGCAGGTTGCAGGCGGCACTCCGGCCATGTGCGATGGGGTGACGCAGGGCGAGGACGGGATGGAGCTCTCGCTCTTCAGCCGCGACACTATCGCCATGGCAACCGGTGTCGCGCTTAGCCATCAGATGTATGAGGGCGTGGCGTGCCTCGGCATCTGCGACAAGATCGTGCCGGGCCTGCTTATGGGAGCCTTGCGCTTTGGCCATTTGCCGGCGGTGTTTGTGCCCTCTGGCCCGATGCCCAGCGGTATCTCGAATAAGCAGAAGCAGGAGACCCGCCAGAAATACGCCGCAGGGGAGATTGACCGGGGCGAACTGCTCGAAAGCGAGCTTGGCAGCTATCATTCGCCCGGCACCTGCACGTTCTACGGCACCGCCAATTCAAACCAGATGCTGATGGAGATAATGGGGCTGCATATACCGGGCGCGGCCTTTGTCACGCCGGGTACCAAGCTGCGCCAAGCGCTTGACCGGGCGGCGGTGCATCGTTTGGCTGAGCTTTCTGGCACGCGGGAGCGAACACTCGCCAAGGTCGTCGATGAAAAGGCGATCGTGAACGCGGTTGTCGGCCTGCTCGCAACGGGCGGTTCGACCAATCACGCCATCCACCTGCCCGCCATCGCAAGGGCTGCCGGGATCACCCTCGACTGGAGCGATATAGCCGAGCTTTCAAGCGTCGTCCCGCTGCTTGCGCGGGTCTACCCCAATGGCTCTGGCGATGTGAACCAGTTCCACGAGGCAGGCGGCATGGGCTTCGTGATCGGCGAGTTGCTGGATGCAGGCCTCGCCCATGGCGACACGCTGACCATCTGGGATGAGGGGATGACGGCATACGCCAAGGGCCCGGCGCTTGATGATAACGATGCGCTCATTTGGGACGATACTGGCCCTAACGGCGATGACACCATGCTGCGCCCCGTCGGCAACCCGTTCCAGAGCGATGGCGGCATGCGCCTTTTAACCGGCAATCTGGGGCGCGCCTGTTTCAAGTCATCCGCGGTTGAGCGCGAGCGCTGGACGATTGAGGCGCCTGCGCGGGTATTCGAAGATCAGACCGACGTGATCACCGCGTTCAAGGCCGGAGAGCTGGACCGCGATCTTGTGGTCGTCGTGCGATTTCAGGGACCACGCGCCAATGGCATGCCCGAACTGCACGCATTGACACCGTCCCTCGCCGTGCTGCAGGGGCGCGGTCACAAAGTGGCTGTCGTCACCGATGGCCGCATGTCGGGTGCCAGCGGCAAGGTTCCGGCCGCTATACATTGCACGCCTGAGGCGGTTGGCGGTGGCCCCTTGGCGCTGCTGCGCGATGGCGATGTGGTGAGGGTCTGCGCTGAGACGGGTGAGCTTTCAACCAGCGCGGACCTATCGCAGCGCACGGCAGCCCCCGAGCGGCAAGTGCATTGGGGCGTTGGCAGAGAGCTTTTTCGGATGATGCAGACCCATGTCGACAGCGCGGAAAGCGGCGCTTCGGCGATGCTTGCCAGCGCGGGCCTCTGAATTCCATGACGGGTGCACAAGAGATTGTGGCCGTCGATGTCGGCGGGACCCACGCGCGCTTTGCCATCGCGACTATCGATGCAGGTGGCCTTATAGCTTTAAGCGAACCAGCTACTCTCAAGACGCAGGATCACGCCGGCTTTCAGGCGGCTTGGGACGCCTATCGCGAGATGATGGGCGGTTACCTGCCCGATGCTGTGGCGATCGCAGTCGCGGCCCTCGTCAATTCCGAGGTCATCCACTTCACCAACAATCCCTGGACCTTTCACCCACCGCTCATTGCACAGGAACTGGGCTGCAAGAGCCATGTGATTGTCAACGATTTCGAAGCCGTGGCGCATGCTGTTGCGCGTTCATCCAATGACCATTTTGTCCACCTCGCCGGGCCCGAGATCGACTTGCCAGGCTCTGGCACGATCAGTGTGATAGGCCCTGGCACCGGGCTTGGCGTCGCTCAATTCTATCGCGATGGCCAAGGCCGGAACGGGGGCGGCTACCGGGTGCATAGCACCGAGGGTGGGCACGGCGCCTTTGCTCCGCTAGATGCGGTAGAGGATGCGATCCTTACGCGCCTGCGGAACAGGTTCCCGCGCGTCTCCAATGAACGGGTGATTTCGGGCCCAGCAATCGTCGACATCTACGCAGCGCTCGCGGCCATGGAAGGTCATGCGATCCGCGATTTGGATGACGTCACCATCTGGGAAACCGGGCTGTCAGGCGAAGAGAGTCTAGCCGCCGCAGCGGTGGACCGGTTCTGCCTTGCGCTTGGCTCAGTCGCAGGGGACATCGCGCTTTCCCATGGGGCGTGCGGCGTCGTGATAACAGGTGGGCTTGGCTATCGCATTCGAGACACGCTCCTGCGCTCCGACTTTGCCGCACGCTTCACCGCGAAGGGCCGCTTTAGCGATCACATGGCCACCTTGCCGGTAAAGATCCTCACTCACTCGCAGCCCGGCCTCGTTGGAGCGGCGCTGGCCTACGCACAGAGCATAGCCTCGGCGTTCTGAACAGAGCGCTTTGATCAGGCTTGGGCATGTGCGACGTTCAGGTTGGCAGCCGCCTTGATGAACGCTGGATGACCTGAGATAAAGGCTTCGTACAGGCAGCCATGCGCATATCTTGTCCCGCCGACAGCAAGGGGGCACATAAGGGCCATCGTCGGGAAGGAGAAACAGGGAAATGCGCAGGAAATCTCAGGGCAAAGCAGGAGTGATCCGTATCGCCGCCATCGCAATTGCAGCAGGCGTCATCATGGCGCCGCACGCTCCGGTTGTGGCTCAGGGCAAGCCGAAGTCAAGCGCGGCCAGCGCGGCCAAGGCCAAGCCCTCACCCACACGCAGCAAATACACCAAGAAGCTCACTAAGCGTAAGCCGGTGCGCCAGCGTACTGCTGCAGATGTCATAAACGCGCGCGCGGCCCGTGAACACGCAGCGCACCGGCAAACCCGCCTTCAGCGTTTCACCGGCTGGGTGAGGCGCGCTGTTGGACGCGGCCAGACGGCGCAAAATGCGCCTGCTGCGGCGCGTCCCGGCTTCATCGCACGCACCACGGCGCGGGTCACCGGCGCTTTTTCCAAGCTCACCGCCAAACTGCGCCGCGCGCCCAGATCCAGCGTCAGGCTGAACCGTCTGGTGCGCGATGCCAACGGAAGACTGCGCGAGCGGCCCCAAGTTTGAGCACGTCGCGCTAAGCGCAACGCAATAGAAGAAGGGGGTTTGCGCTCCGGTTTTGAGCGCGAGCCCCTTTTTGTTTGCGACAAATCGATCGCCTCACTGCTCGATATAGACCACGCGTTCAGCAGCGAAGTCGCTGATCACCGACAGCGAATCGAGATCGGGATGCGGGTTCTCTTCATTGAGCACATCGGCCTTGGCATAAGCGGCGAGGTTTCCGGCATCGACGGCCACATCCCAAAAACGAAAGCCGCCGATCACACCGCGAAAGCCGTCCTCCTCACCTCGCTCGGTTCCAAAGTACAGGCCCTGAGAGGGATAGGCGATGAGATCGACATCAAGCTCGGCAATAGCGGTCTGATCAACCCGAAGCACGGTTGATGCACCATAATCGATCAGCGCGACATGGTGCAGTTCCCCATCAGCGAAGTCGAACGGAGCAATATCGACCTGCTCACCCGAGGCAAGGATGAGCCCATCGCCCTCGCGTTCGATCGCCACGACATAGGCCGAACCCTCTGGCCCTGAATTGGCAAATATGACGGGATCAAAGCCTGGGTCCTCATCCCAGCCCACCTGAACCCAGAATTCAATCGTCGCCTGATCAGCCGGAGCGATGGCTTCGTCGGGGTCAAAGACAAGGCTGTCGGTGCCGTCCAATCGCAAGATGTCGATAGCGTAGCCGTTTTCGGTGATCACCGGTTCATCCGGACTGCCGCTGCATGCAGCCAGCGCGAGAGCGAGAGCGAGCGCCCCTCCTGCCAGACCTGTTCGAAAAGATAGCATGTTCAAATCCCCCTCTACTTCACGCGGGTAACGCGCGAGACCAGCACAACTTTTGGTCGTTTGTCCGTTCTTGAAGCGATCGTGACGGTAATATCCTTGGACTCGCCGGGTTCGAGATACTGGGTCGGGACCGTAAACTCCCCGAAATTGTTCTTGTCACCGGTCAGATTGCGCTTCCTGGGGATCGGAGTGACCCACCGGAAATCAAAATCAACGTCATAGGAAAACTTGGTGTTTGGCAATCGGCTGCGCTTGCCCTTGATCAGGAAGCCCCAATTGGACGGGAAGTTGTAAGTCCCCCGGTCGCTGCCTTCGCATTTGATCCGCACGCCGCGCAAATCGCCAACCGGGTTGCCGCCGCTCTTGATGGTCTCGACATTGCCGCCACCGCGCCACTTGAACCCAAAGCTTCCGACAAGATCGATCTGCTTTGAAAGCTTTTTTGTCTTTCTTGGCATCTTATCACAGCGCAGCGCAAAGGGCTGAACCTTGTATTCGACCTGCGTTTCAGGAATGCGATCACTCAGGCTGCGCGAATTGCGGGCGAGATAGTTCGAAATCTCACCGCGCAGCCGCTCGCGCACTTCGCCATAGATTTCGGGCTGACCCGGGAAATTGAGCGGATTGAGAAGCTCGTGCAGCGGGCGCAGGTCCGCCAGGATCGGATAAGGAATACCCGTCGCGTTGCCTTCGGGCGAATAAGACCCTGTGCCGCCCACAGCGCGGAACACTTCGCGTGTCGATTGCGAGAGATAGGAATCGCTCGCTTTCTCCTCACTGGAAATACCGCCGCTGCCATTGATCTGAACCGCCTTGATCGTCGCTTGAGCGTAAACGCTGAGGTCTTGCGATTGCCCCAGCCAACGCGCCACGGTTTCTTCCTCAAATTCGGCGCGCATCCGGAACGCGGACCCATAGGTCATCGCGTAAGGATAGTGGGTCCCAAACTTCTCAATCAGCTCGGCATAGCGGCCATAGCGGCGCGCATCGTCCACCGCACGTTCAAACTCGCGCGAGAGACGGGCAAAGGGCTCATCGAGCACCAGCGCATAGAGTTTGTGCCGGGCCGCGCCAAAGGTCATCGAATTGGCCGATCCGTTGCGCATGCCATCGGTGTTGGACTGCGCGTAGCTGGCACCAACGGAATTGGTTGGATTGCCATTCACCGGGTTGAGCCCCGTTCCCACATTGGCGCCGACATTCCATGCCAGGGTCGACTGAAACTCGCGCTCGGTGCGGATCAGCGTTGAGGTAACGATGGAACCCGAGCCACCCTCAGGCACCAGCTTGAGCCCCAAAGGAACGGTGCGTTTTTCCACCACCGCATATTGCAGCGGGTCGGCAGCCTCGAAAACCTCGCCGCGATCGTTGATATTAAGGTGGATGGGATCTTGCTTCACCACATCATAGCCGCGCCGGCTCGACGCCAGATTGTCGAGATTGAAATGGATCATGAACGGATCAATTGAAGCGAGATCCGCACCGCGCTGAGCGGGATTGGGTGCCGGGCGATAGTAATTCACGCCATTGATGCGTATCCTGATCTCGCCATTACCATCACCATCACTGGTGACATCGACCATGATTTCATCATCCTGCTCGGGCGGCGCATTGGCGATGCGGTACACTTTGAAAGAGCCACCAGGGGTAAAGACATTTTCCATGGGCACTTCATCAGCGGAAACGGCCTCGATTGGCTCTGCCTCGCCAAAGGCGTCCGAAATGGTAAAGCGCGAGCCATCGTCAGCTGCTTTAATCAGGATGATCCGGCGCTTGGTATAGGTACCATGCGCAAGGCTGGGATCAGCCTGGCCGCCATTGATATCACCGAACGCGCGCGCGACATCTGCATTGGCGCTGGTATCAAAGGCGAGGCGTCGGTCCTCTACCCAAACCCCGTCAAGGCGATAGCGGCAGTCGCCCGCCTCAATCATCTTGGCCGGCTCCTCGCCGCGCTCGATCATCCGGCCCGCCACGACCCGGGCGCGTGTGGCGTTGGCGCTGAGCGCGCCGGGGGCTTGCTGTGATGAAGCGGCCAGCGGACCGTTGGTCAGCCCGCAATCGGTTTCGAGAAGAGCGGGATCAATCTCAGGGCTTTCGGCAATTGTGATTTGTTCGCTTTGCCCCTGCCCTACCCCGCCGATCAGCTGTCCATCGTTGAAGTATTGGTCCGCACCATAGACGCTGGCACCGGTTATCCCGGTCGCCGCAATCCCCATGGCTATCCGTTTCCAAAGCATGACAAGTCCCCCTTATTCGCAGGCCGAACGCACCCCTTCGCATTCGTCATATGGCAGCTACTTCCATAGCCGCCCTTATCTTTCCGACACTGAATAGCGTTGTCAGCAGATATTCAACAAGCATTACCGCATCAGGCGCGCGCGCTCACGATCCCGCAAGGTTGCACCGGATGCTGCGTGCGTGTTTGCGTAAGGCGATTTGCCGTTTTCCTACACTGGGCAAATCCGCTAATTCGTCGCTTATGACCAGAGTGTGTCGATCTAACCTCTTTGAAGAACCACAGTGTGCTGGTCAGCGGGTGGAGAGTGGATTTTGGCGCGATAGGAGGGCTTTGGTCTACTAGTGGGTTTTGCTTCTTTGGACTGTGTAACCTGTGTCTCCTACACGCGGGCCTTGCGCAGGCAGAAGAACGCCTACTGGCGACCGCCTGTTGCTCTGGTTACACGGGTTAGTAAGGCCGCTGGCGAGGCAGCACGCCTTAGTAGTAGTTTCCGTAATCAGCGCCATAGCCGTAAGGATCACCAAAGCTGCCCGCGTATCTGTTGAACACGCTTCCGATCACCTTTTCTGGATCGATCATTTCGAGCACAGCTTCGAGCTGGCTCTTCGTTGTTACGCCCTGTTCAACAACCATGAGAACGCCATCAAGATGGCGCACAGCCAGCATCGCATCATCGCTTACAAGGATGGGCGGAAGGTCGAAGATAACAAGCGATCGGCTTGCATAGGATCGCAATTCACTAATCAGCGTTTCAAAGCGCTTTCCGGCAATCAATTGCGCGGTGTTGGCCGAGCTTAGAAATGAAGGAACAACAGTCAGCCCGGTTTCATCAACGTGGCGCATGACCTGGCTAAGAGGCGGGCCCTCTTCTTGGAGATACTCTTCGATGCCGGGACGCTCGGTAACTCCGAATATCTCGGCAATTTCACACCGCCTAAGATCAAGATCCGCAAGGACGGTCCTCTCAGCAGAAATAGCGCTCATGGCTGCTGCGAGATTGGTGGCCGTAAACGTTTTCCCCGCATTGGGAGCAGCCGAGGTGACGCCAATGACGTTGCATTGTGAATCTGACAGTTTCTTTCCAAGGGACGTGCGCAACAGCTTGAAAGGCCGCGCTCTGACATCGTGCTCGGAAAAGCCAATGAGCCTGGGACTTGGTTCTGGCAGCGGGATGCTTGCCAGCTCTTTTTCATCGTGCAAGACAAGTTGCTCCAGAATAGGTTTGTGCGAATGATCGCCGCATCAAGAAATACTATATGACGGCGCCCGGCTAATATTCGCTTTGAGTTCTTCGCAAAAACCCGGGCACAAGAGCGCCGAGTTTCTGCCAAATGCTGTTTGCGGGCTCGTGAATGGTGGGAATTGAAACCAATGGCATGGCTCCGGTCACGGCCCGGATATCCAAGGTGTCACGGATCGGGCGGAAAAACATCTCGGCCAGAAATATGAGTACAGACCCTGCTCCCAAGCCCGCACCCAGCCCCAAAAGCATCAGGATAGGCCTGTTCGGCGATATCGGCTTATCTGCAACAACGGGCGGATCGACAATCGATAAACGTTCACCTTTCTGCTCGCTTTCGGCACGCGCGCTGCTTTCGGCTTGTATCAATCTGCCTGAGACCCTCTCATATTGTTCGTTTAGTAGGTCGAGCTTTTGTTGTTCCTGTGCAATTCGCTGCTCGATCAGCGGAGCGCGTGCCATGGCGGTTTGCGCTGAGGAAAGCCTGGCGAGCTCCTGGGCCTTCATATCGCGCAGGGCCTCGATCTGTTGATTATTCGCGGCGATCTGCTCATCGACTGTATCAGGGGGCAGTTTCTCCTGATTGCTGGCAGCGAGGCGTTCAGCCTCTCTCAATCGCCTTTCGGCAATCGCGATATCAGGGTGGTCCTTGGAGTAACGCGCCTGAGCAGCGGCAAGATCAGCCTCCGCTGCGGCAACGATTGGGTCACGCTCGGCTGAAGTTTCACGGGCTGCGCGTTGTGCCTGAAGCAGGGCGTTGTCGCGCTGCAAGGCGATGATCTGAACATCGATACTGCCGCTGTTGCTGCCCATTGCCATCATGCCCGGATTTGATAACGCAAGTCCGTTGCGCGCCTTGACTTGCTCGATCTGATCTTCGGCAGCGGCGATCTGGGCTTGCAGGGAAGCGGACTGATCAGTCAGGAACTGGACCGTGCTCTCGGCTTGCTGGGAATTCTTGGTGGCATCGAGCAGGAGTATCTGCTCGGTCATGTCCTGGGCCACGGCTTGCGCCTGAGAGGCCGTCTCGTAATCAAAACTGAGCGAAAAGGCGATTGTGGAAGACTGGCCTCTAGCCCGTTGAATCCGCGCCGAAACAGGTTCAATCCGTGTCGCAGCTCGCATGTCATCGATAATTTCTGTCAGGGATCGGGTCGCACGTTCACTGTTATATAAGCGGTGCTTCTGGATAAGCTCAATCAGCTGCGGGCGGCTAAGCACTTGCTGGCGAAACTTCGCAATCCGCTGATCGACAATATCGACACCCTGATCGCCCAGCACATCTTCGGGCAATTGCGGCGATTCAACAAGCAGCGTTGTAGTAGAACGATAGACAGTCGGCATGACGAAAGCAGCAACAACGCCCGCGATCGAGAACAGGATCGTCGGGATAAGCAACAAGAGAAACCGTTCCCGCAAAATGGTGGGCAAATGCATCAGGAAATTGCCACCCTGAGCATCGCCTCCCTCAAAATCATCGTCTGTCATCGAGATCGTCCCAGATCAAAAGTGATACCAATCAGCCCGCCATAGTTAGTGACGCTATCTGCGAAATCACGAGCGTTGTTACGATAATTACCGCTTACAAAAAATCTCAAGCGCTCGTTAAGCCGGCGCTCATAGCGAGCAGTGGCATTCACGTTGTCGAAGTCTTGGGCTTGATCCGCGACGCTCGAGACCTCAGACACTGCATAGGTACCGCTAAGCCGCAGCGAATCGCGTTCAGAAATGCGCAACGAATAGGAAACAGCTGCATTGGTCTGAAGCGTGGCGCCGCCGATCGCAGCCGGCCGAAACTGGCGCGAACCGTTGACGCATAAAGTGCTATACTCGTCGCGATGGCACAGTGAAATGTCACCAGCCAGGGTGGTGGTTGTATCTTCGAGACCTTCAATATCAATGCGATTAGACGCTACACCAATACTTCCGGCTAATTCGAGGCGTGGAGTAAGTTCAGCGTTGACTTGAATCTGAGGGGATATGATCCGCGCCTCGCCGTTTGCTGGAGCGGAGAAATCGATCAAGCTCATGTCCACGCTCGCACCGATGGTCAGGCCCTCGCCGAGGACCCGCGCATACTCCAGCCGCTGTCCGATTGAATTGCTCTCAGTAAAGTCATCAGCATCGAAACGCTGGGCTCGCCCGGTCAGCGCCCAGCTCAGCTGATCACGCTCGCTCAGGGTGTATGTGAGGCCAGCGTTGCCGCCGAATTGGGTTTGCCGCTGCCCAGGGATGGTAATGTCCTCACCGGTTGAGCCAGGAGGTGCATCAGGGGAAGTGTCATCGACAGCAGAAGCGTCCAAGGTATTGGTCGCGGGGATAGTTCTACTGAAGTTCAACCCGCTTACGATTTCCAGCCTCTCGTTCGCCAGATGCGTAGCGGTGAGATCAGCGCCGTAGTTCTGGATTGAATCGTAGGTTCCAAGATACTCGATATGCTCGGCGCGTCCTGACAATCTCACAGAAGTGCGCTGGGTTTGGCTCGACAGTGTAGGAGCAAGCTGCAGACGGATTGATGGGGCCGCAGTATCTTGAGCGTCGATAAGAAACGGATTGCTGTCAAATCCAGCTGACGCTGTCATCGCCAGTTTAGATTCAATGCCCTGACCTTCATCTGCTCCCCTCCTGCTACCACCAGGCGCGGAAGAAGCGCCTCCGGTTTGGCTAGACTGCATGCTTGCAAGCGGCGCTACAGACGAGACTGTTCCCGGAAAGGATGCAAGAGATATTCCCGATTGTTCGAGGACATGAACCGGCACGACTGAGTTTATCGCAGGTGAGTTCTGGAAACGCTCCAATTCGTCGGGCGCGAAGCGATTGCCAACAAGTTCGACCAAACCTTTTAAAGGGACCATCTTCTCTGAGGTAAAGGCAGGCGCCTCGAGATTTTCGGTGCCTGGGAGCAACGCAAGAGATATTCCCGACTGCTCGATGACGTTGACAGACAAATCCGTGTCTATTGCGGGCGAATTTCGAAAGCGCTCCAATTCATCAGGCGCAAAGCGGTCACCAACCAGTTCAACCAGCTTCTCTAGACGAACAACTTGCGTCGCACCTCCATGTTCTGAGATCGAAGGCGACATCTCGCCGGTTGAAGGCATAGCTGGATCAAGTGCAGTCGCCGCAAAACCAGAACTAAGGCCCTGACTTTCTCCCGCCCCTGTGCTCGCCCCATCACGTGCGTAAGGCACACTTCTATCAACAGACGGCTGCACGACCGCAACAGGCTCCACTAAGGTTTCAATCAGCGGAAACGCCGCAAGAGATATGCCCGACTGTTCGAGGACATGCACAGGCAAATCGGTGTCTATGGCAGGCGAATTTTGCAAGCGCGCCAGTTCATCAGGCGCAAAGCGGTCACCAACAAGTTCGACCAGTTTTCTGAGATGGACGACCTTGGACGTGCCCTCAATCTCGGCAATAGGTGGTGAGCCCCTGGCGTTCGGAAGCGATGACAACAAGGACACACCCGATTGCTCTGAGATCTCGCCTTCAAATGCGCTGCCTTCGCGATCAAATCCGGGTTCGGCTGGTTTTTTAACAAATCGGGTGCCCAGCGCTGTATGTGTTAGCTCGCTGACGTCAACATTTTCAATAGTTTGGAGGCTCAGATCGGAGCCTGAACGCCCGGTCATAGAAATGCCATAGCCTTGATCGGCGTCGAGTGCGCGAGTCGGTGCTGCAGCTTGAAGAGTTTCTGCCTCAACTGTGTTGGCTTGAACGTATAACGCTTCGCCTTCCCTCTCCGCACGGATCCCATAGTCTTGCGTCTCAGCAAGACCGACGATATCTGAAGATGTTACAAGTTCAGTTCTGGAGCTAAAAAAGCCCTCGTCTTCCCAACCATAAGACCGACGTTGTGAAGCAGGCTCATAGGCTGTCGCTTGAGAAGGCGGAGTGCCCAAAACAGGTGCTTGCCGAGGCTCTTCGGGTTCAAAGGAGCCTACCAGCGGCGTTCCCGGGTCCGAGCCTCCTCCTGTCGAAGAGGCTTCGAAGTCAGCGGGTGGCGGAATGAGAGTTTGCACAGCTTCTACAGCAACTGGGTTTGCAGGCCCGCCAACCCCGAGAGGCGAAAACTTATCGATACCCTGTGTATCGCCCGAAGCAAAAAACACGATGCCAATGTGAGATTTGTCTGACTGATCGGTGGTCGATGCGGATTGAACAGACCCCGAAAGCACCTTCACATTTGAGCCGGAGCGGGGATTAAACAGCAAGGGAGGCTCAACAAAAGAAGCCTGCGCCTGAACTGAGCGCTGTTCTATCGGGACCGGAGGCCGATGAACAATGGCAGGATGCTGTGCCCGTCTTCGCACCTCCAGATCCGTCCATGCATCTGACGCTGCAACCCGCCCATTTACAGGAGTGGGCTGAACCGCAGGAACCGCGAGCAGGGCGCAACCGATGAAAAAGCTTGGCATAGATGGCAATCCAAGCGAGCGGCCAAGCGCAAGCAGACTAACCCCGCGGCTCGCCGAGGCCCGCGTGTTTGCACCAATCTCAGAGCCTTCGAAGGCAGCTTCGTGCGTCGCTGAAGCGCAATGCGTCATCTGTCCCTCAATCTGTCTTTGACCCGCAAATGATTTTCAAATCCGGTCGAATACCGCAGCAATTGCCTGTACCCTCATTCGCCGGCGAAGTGCCCCTTGGTGACCAGAAGCAACTTTTTTGGGTACCGCGCATCACTCTTCGGTCACGGAACAATGACCGTGTCCCCGCTCTGGATCAGAGGCAACGCATTGACCGCTTCGGCCTTGATTGAACGGCTTCTCAAAATGGCAGAAAGCTTCACGGGAATAACCACCAAGCCATCGCCAGACTTACGAACCACGACAACGTTGCTAAGGCTCGCGAATTCCGTCACCCCTCCTGCGAGGCTCAACGCCTCAAGCAGCGTTAGGTAGCGTCCGGGACTAAATGTCCCCGGCGAGTTCACCTTGCCGATGACAGAAAACTGGAGTCCACTTGTCTCGGCAACCGCCACCGTGACATCAGGCACGTTGCCATCAACATATTTGCCCGCGAGCCCTGCCGATAAATCTGCTTCGATCTCGCGAGTTGTTCGGCCAGCTCCCATTATCGTCCCAACAAGCGGAAAACTGAGCGTCCCGTCAGGCAGAACTCGAACGATACGCTGGAGTTGATCCTCTCGCCACACACTGATCTGAAGCTGGTCGCCAGGATTAACCCGATATTCGGGCAATGCCACCAGTGTCGTGTCTTCATCAGGTGTTTCCAAAACGCCCTCTTGCGCCAATACGGCGTTCGGCATGGCCAAACTGGCGACGAGAGCGAGCAACACCCTCAAGATGTGGATTGCAGACAGCCTATGCACAATGACCCCCGTAACTTGCGATATCCGCGTAAGTGTCTTTTGGCTCGCCAGCCGCCATCTGCCGCTTGCTTCCTAAACGACATGGGAGCTAACAATCTTCCGATGAAAGACCAAGCAAAAAGCTGCTTGCAACCATACCCTACTAGCGATGCGGTTTCGATCTGGCACAGTTGTTCATGGCGCCGGTTGGGAATGGCGTGTATCCTGACGTTTTCATTATCCTTTGCAGCATGCAGCGACCGAGCGAGTGAGGCTGCCCAGTATGCACAGCTAAGTCAGGCCCAGCTTCAGGCCGGAAAGCTCGATGAAGCTCGAGAGAACGTGCGTGCAGCAATCAGGACACGCGACGATGTGGCCGAATATTTCGTCCTGCTAGGCCGGGTCGAGCTTCGCTCTGGCAAATTACCCAGTGCCTTCAACGCCTATTCGCGCGCGCTCGATTTGCAAGCCGACAATCTCGAGATCCTGCAGGCAATTGCAGAGCTGGGCCTCCAAACCGGTCGCATTACGGAGGCCGAGGAAGCCGCCGATCGCATGCTATTGCTTTTCCCCGGATCTCCTCGCGCTTTGCTGGTCAAAGGGTTTCTCGCGATCGAAGTTGGTGACTTTAACGAAGCCGAACGCTTTGCAAACGCCCTCCTTGCGCAAAATGCCAATGATGAAGGCGGTACAATTCTCGCCGCCCGTCTGAAAGCACTGAATGGCGACTTCGACAGCGCTGCGGCAACCGTCCTGCAGTCGATCGAAGCCAATGGCGAAACTGACGCGCTAAATACGACTTTGCTTGAAGTGTACCGGGCTCAGGGACATGCCGAGGGTATGCGGGAAGTCTTTCAAACGCTTCTCGCTAGCATCGGCGCAGCATCCGATTACCAGATTGATTTTGTAAATTTTCTATACAAGACCGGCGACACATCCACAGCGCGAAACGAGGTGATGAAGGCTATGGACGCGCAGCCCGACGACGCTGCGCGTCTCGCATCGCTAAGCGAGTTATTCTTTGAATATGACTTGTCACCCCTCGATCCATCACAACTATCCGAAATCGCGCGATCTGGAACGAGGACGACGAGGCTCGCTTTAGCGCGCTTTTACCTCGAAAGTGGGCAACTGGAGGAGGCTAAATCAATTTTGGCACAGCCGGTCGAGCGGCGCGTCCTTGAGGCCCAAGCGCTTATGGCAAGGATTGCCCTAGCCGAAGGACGAACACAAGAAGCGGACCGCTACATCGATATTACACTTGACCGTGATCCTCGTAATCCCGACGCGCTTATTGCGCGCTCGGCCCGGCGACTGGGCTCCGACAAGATCGACGACGCCATTGAAGATGCCAACATCGTCGTATCCTATACACCGCAAGAATATGCAGGCTATGCAGCGCTCGCCAACGCATACGCTGCCAAACAGAGCGACCTTAGAGCCAGACGGGTGTTCGAGTTGGGCATGGATTTGGTGCCACAGTCGCAGCGGCTTGCCGAGCGCTATAAGAACTTTCTTGCGAGCATAGATGATCGAGCAAGGATCGTATCGCTCTATGGCGATCTTGCGACCGCAAAGCCTTCCTCGATCGAGGCATGGCAGCAATTCTCAAAAATGTGCGATGAATTTGGGGACCGGGTTTGTCAGGCCAAGGTAGAAAGAGGACTGGCACGTGCCTTTAAGAGCTACGCCATCGATAAGCCGCCCGGAACCCCGCGTGCCCGCGGCCTGTTTGCAAGGATAACCCCTGAACAAATATGCCGTTCTTCAGGGGGGATCTGTACGGGGGTGTGACGCCTAATCCATGATGTGGTGATAATAACGCCGTTCTTGATACGAAGAGGCCGATTTTGCAGCTCAGTATACGTATCTCCTCACAGATTACTGACCGAAAATAACGGCGGCGCTCAAATCGCGCGCGCAAGCCCGATCAACACAAAAACCAATCCCAACTAACTGGCGCAACGCTGTGGACCTGTTTGTCAGCGTAAAGCTTATCCTGGGTTGCTGATGCCATGCGCTAACAGTGCCGTTGGGAGACACCTATTAAGTTGATGTTGTCCAAGAAAATTGGTCAAGGCATTACAACGCGCTGGTAGATTCATGCCTTGCTCAAGTAAGGGGGGGTTATGGGGTGGAGGCTAAAATCGTTGAGAAAGTACACGCGTCACGACCTACGATTGCAAAATCGAGCACTGGTCACCCCTGCTCGACAGCCAGATTATCATCGTATTGCTCTTCTAAGCTTTCTGAGACAGGCATGCTTACGAAAAAAGTGACAACAGAATTTCTTGGAGTTCATTTCAACATGATGGACTACAAAGAAGTTGCGCTTGAACTCGACAGGCTCTCACGCAGCGAAGGCTTTTCATTCGCTGTCACTCCCAATGTTGATCATGTGGTTATGCTTCATGAGACCGAGTGCGAAGTCATCCGGAAGCAGTTTAACGAAGCCTACAACGCCGCTGCGCTCCGGCTTTGCGATAGCCGGATCCTGCAGCTTCTCGCGAAACTACGCGGGGTAAAGCTAAAAGTCGTCACGGGCAGCGATCTTACAGCCTTCCTATTCGAGAAAGGACATTTCAACGGGAGGAAAGTCACAATCATCGGTGGAGACGAGGCGATGCTGCCCGAACTGCGTCGGCGCTTTCCACATGTTGAACTGATCCAGCACATCCCGCCAATGGGGGTTCTCAAGAAGCCTGAGGCGACACAAGAAATAATCGATTTTATCAGAACAGAGTCTTGCGATTACGCATTCTTCGCGATCGGCGCCCCACAAAGCGAGATTGTCGCGAACAGATGCCAAGCGGCCGGTTTGTCCAAGGGCGTCAGCCTATGCGTCGGGGCATCCTTCGAATTTATGCTCGGAAGGAAGACGAGAGCACCCTCGTGGATGCAGAGATATGGGCTTGAGTGGGCATTCCGTCTCGGAGCTGAACCCAAGAGACTTTGGAAGCGCTATCTGGTTTTGGGGCCGAGAATTTTCTTGCTCGCGGCAAATGCCCCGAAGTACTCAGCCATAGGTGTGAAAGCAGAAGAAAAAGACGTCCGGCTTTGAACGTGGCCCAGGTAGGATGTGTCGTCATCGGACGCAATGAAGGCGCTCGCCTTCAGAAGTGTTTGCAATCGGCGAATGAGGTCGTGCCACGGCTTGTGTACGTGGACTCGCAGTCGACCGACAACAGCGTCGAAATTGCCCGCGAAGCCTCCGCACATGTCATTGCGCTGGACATGTCTATCCCGTTCTCGGCTGCGCGTGCTCGAAATGCCGGGCTCGAATGTTTGAAAGCGGCTTATCCCGATGTCAGTCTGGTGCAATTCGTCGATGGCGATTGCGAACTCGATAAAGACTGGCTGCGCAGCGCAATGAGGGTATTTCAAGAGCAAGACCGCGTCGCCGTAGTATCTGGCCGAAGACGCGAACGCTATCCCGAACGCAGCCTTTACAACCTTGTCTGCGATCTTGAGTGGGATACGTCGATAGGCGTTGCAAAGGCATGCGGCGGTGATGCCCTTATGCGCATAAGTGCGTTGGACGAGGTCGGAGGGTATGACCCAAGTCTTGTGGCAGGCGAAGAACCTGAAATGTGCTTGCGCCTTCGCCAGGCTGAGTGGACGATCCTCAGGATCGATGCCGAAATGACAATGCATGACGCTGCCATCCACCGCTTTTCAGCCTGGTGGAAACGTCAGAAGCGGTATGGCTATGCTCTGGCTTTATCTGCTGCAAAACACGGAAGCGGGGCTGAAAGGTTCCGAGTAAAAGAAGTCCGCCGCGCGATTATCTGGGCTATCACGATCCCGCTAGCCACTCTCTCGATCAGCTTTGTGACACCATGGGCGCTGCTCATGGTGTTGATCTATCCAGCGCAAATTATCCGTCTGATCCTGACAGACAAAAGCGGGCGCCCAAAAGCAGCTGGGCGAGCCAGTTTAAGTGTGATCTCTCGCTTCGCAGAAACCGCAGGCCTGTTCAAATATCTTCGCGATCGCATCCTTGATGCTCGACCTCAAATCATCGAGTACAAGGAGAACCTCAATGATTAAGGTTCTTTACGTTGCGTCGCGCTTGCCGAGCCGCTCTGAAACCTTTGTATATCGGGAAGTCCTCGCACTGCGTGAATTGGGGTGGGATGTAATGATCGGGTCCCTTCGTGGCCCCTTCAATTTCGATGATGATGCACGATTATCGCAGCTAGCTCGCGAAGCACATGTTGCTTATTCTTTGGCCCTCCTCAGGTTGCCTTTAGCAATGACGCGTTTTCCCAGAGCTTTTCTGAGCATTGTTAAAGACGCATTTTCCAAAGGCGCGGGGTCGCTTCAGACCCGCGCCAAGATTATCGCGCAGGGATTGGCCGGACTTTGCCTAGCGCATAAGCTGAGGCACCAAGAGCTTCAGCACGTTCATGCCCACATGGCCCACTCAGCCACAGGATTGGCGATGTACGTGGCAAAGGCGCTCAAGATCCCGTTCAGCTTCACTGGTCATGCGCAGGACCTTTTCGTCTCCTCTAACGGGCTAAAGCAAAAATTGGCGCGCACTGCCGGGGTCGCCGCAATAAGCCATTGGCATCAAGATTTTTACAGGCGGATAAGCCCTGGAATAGGTTTAGCGCCTGTGATCCGATGCGGCGTGGACACTCGTCAATTCGCTCCAAGTGCGAAAGAAGGGTCGGACACTATCAAGATCCTGGCGGTGGGTAGGCTCGTGCCCAAAAAGGGCTTTGATCATCTCCTCCACGCGATAGACAATCTGCGACAGCGTGGATTTCTGGATAAACAGACCCATGTTATTATCGCTGGCGGCGGTCCTGAGGAACAGCGCCTCAAGTGCTTGATAGAAGAATTGCGTCTGGAAAAGCTTGTCACCATGCCTGGAGAGCAGTCCAACGCCAAGGTGCGGGATCTGATGCATGATACCGACATTTTCGTGCTCCCATGCGTGGAAGCCAAGGATGGCGACCGGGACGGCATCCCCGTTGTCTTGATGGAGGCGATGGCGTGTGGTTTGCCCGTGGTAGCAGGCGATATCGATCCAATCCGTGAACTGGTACAGCACCAGAAAACCGGTCTGATGGTATCTGCTGCAGATCATGACGCCCTGGCCGATGCTCTCCTCGCCCTTATTTCCAACCCCGATTATCGGAACCAGCTTGGAAAAGCAGGGCGCGAGATGGTGGAGGCTGAGTTCTCAAAAACTGTGAACGTAGAGCGCCTCACTCGGTTCTTTGATCAAATCCGTGAGAAAGAGACCTCTCATGCAGCCTAGTCGGCAGTACTGCCTAATTTCTCCTGTCCGCAACGAAGCCAAGTTTATCAGGCGCACGCTCGATAGTGTCCTTTCGCAAAGTGTGAAGCCGGCAAAATGGGTCATCGTGGATGATGGGTCGACCGATGAAACGCCTGAAATTTTGCAGGAATACAGCCAGCAATACCCCATAATCTCAATCGTTCAGCGCAAGAACCGGGGCTTCCGAAAAGTCGGAGCTGGCGTGATTGAAGCTTTCAACGAAGGTTACGCGACAATTGATCCAAACAAATTCGACTACATCTGCAAACTCGATGTCGATCTGGATTTGCCACCGCGCTACTTCGAAATCCTGATGGAGAGGATGGAAGCGGAGGAGCGCTTGGGAACATGCTCAGGCAAGGCTTATTACCCTGGCTCTGACAATGCAGAGGGCTCATTTACCGGAACACTCATCAGCGAGCGATGCGGAGACGAAACTTCGCTCGGCATGACCAAATTCTATCGCACCAAATGCTTTGAAGACATTGGCGGCTTTGTCAGCCAAGTCATGTGGGACGGGATCGACTGCCATACGTGCCGCATGAAGGGTTGGATCGCGTGCTCATGGGATGACCCTGAGCTTCGCTTCGTACACCTCAGACCAATGGGCTCGAGCGAAAAAGGCGTCTTCACGGGGCGCAAACGCCACGGATTTGGCCAATACTTCATGGGAACGATCATTCCCTACATCTTCTTAAGTGCAGCCTATCGGGCGTTGCAAAAGCCCTACGTGGTCGGAGGGCTTGGGATATTGGTAGGCTACTTTCAATCGATGCTTAAAGGCGCTGAGCGGTACGACAATAGCGAGTTTCGTCGTTTCATAGCCCGCTACCAGTGGATGGTACTACGGCAAGGCAAAGCAGCCGCGGTGGAAACACTGAACAATGAGGCCGAGGATAACTGGCATGCCAGAAAGAGCTGAAGCTAGCGATGGAACTGCCGGGTCGGCTTCGGCCAAGTCCTCCTAGAACCATGGTCTTGAAAGCGAGCCCTCAATTGCAGTCTTATTGCCCGCGCCGACGTGCATCCCCTCCTTGACCTCTTTCAGCTGCTTCCAGGCCGAAAATAGCCGAAGTCCTGACCGTCAAAATAACTAACTTTTTTGGGGACAGATCGCCAGCTTCTTATCACTCGCCAGTCGGCAACTAAGTCGATCTCTTTGCGCCCCTCATAATCGAGGACGCTTTCGTTGTTGATCCGAGCCGCTAATGCCTACTGACTGACCCTGCCATCGAGGATTGTCATCCGATCATTGCAGTTTGGACTGTGCTAACCTCACTTTAATGTATAAAGTTTTGCTCGAACCACCTAACGGTCTGATTTTCTGAAAATTCGACCTTCTTGTTGCCTCTTCAAAATAAACATACAGTTGTTATACCTGCAGACGTTCGAATACGCGTAGCTCATGCGCATACCAGAGAGTACGCATATCCTTAGCCTCTTTCAGAGTTAGACCACACTCGGCGGCGAAGGAGCATACCTCCTCGATCGGTGCATAGGTTATCCAGTCCCTCGCTAGAACTAGATCGTGCAAGCGGTTGGCAGCTGCGAAAAGAAGCGGCTCATCCGCCATGTCCTTGTAGATGAGCATTCCACCGTCCTTCACCCGGGCGCATGCCTCAGTGATGAAATCGCGATGGAGAGCAGGCGGAACATGGTGCATGACATCAATCATTGAGACGATATCGAATTTGTCGTCTGGCCAGCCGTCAATCGAGGAAGTGCAGCTCAGCTTGATTGCGCTTTCGTCGAGGCGCAAGAACGCCCTCGTGCCCACTGCAATATTCTTAGGATTTGCGTCGACGCATAATCCCCTGTTCAGATACCCTGACTTTGCGAAGAGCCACAAAAGCAAACCTTCGCCTCCGCCGATATCAAGTACATCATATCTCTTTCCCACTTCGAGCACGCTTAATATCGCATCGAATGGAGCGATGCGTTGCCGATATTTGGTCAGGAACCCCCGAAATCCGCCAATCTCGCGGCCGAGCTCATTCGACCATTGTGGGATGGACTTTGCCAACGGGGTCTGTGTTGCAGGATTGCTTTCAGGACGGTTCATAAAGGGCACCACTTGCTAGAATTTTGCGATAAAGAATATGCCGAGGACGATTAGCAATACGCCAAAGCCATTCATTATCGAGATTTGCTCCAGTTGCGTCAGGCCCGAGACCAGCAAGACGCCTACCAAGGCAAGAGAAGTGATGGCGGCGTATGCTGTCGAAAGCTCTAGCGACCTCAAAGCCAGAGCGTAACAGACGAGCAGCGCGAATCCGCTGACCCCGACGAGCCAAATCCAAGGCGAGAGAAGAGCTTCGCGGACCAATTCAAGCCCGCTATAAGCGGACAGTGTGGTTGCCGCTTTCTTGAGGAAGAAGTTTGCCGCAACGTTTGCTGCGACGGCAAGAGCGACTAATATCCATCCCATCATTTTACCAAGCCTCGTGCCGCGAATGCATTGAAACGTCCGGGATTACGCAGTCTGTTGAAGATCGCCAGAGCACCGCTTGCGGCTAAGATCGCGATGAAAGCGACGCTTTGGAGATGATAGCGATCCTGGGAAATGACAATAGCATGCACGACCGCAAAGTACGCCCAAAGCATAAGCGGAGGCGTTGCGAGGACAGTGAGCTTCTCGAGGACCCCACCTGCTCTCAGAGCCGCTGTGCAGATGCCAAACACCCCTACAAGTGCGCTCAAGAGCACCAACGACCAATATCCAGTCGTCAAGACCTTGAAGGGAAGCAATGCCCATTCGCCGAAGCGTTCTTTTATCCCATCAATATTCCATTGGACTGCAATGGTTTCGGTAGCGTGCGTTTCTGCAAGCTTTCGGAAAAACAAAACTGATGTGCGCAGTGGGTTTTCAATCATGAACTCTCGGGCTTCCTGCCCTAGTATTCTGGCTCGCTCGACTTCGCTAACATCCTTGGTCCACTCGGGCAGCGGTTTGTAGCCTCCGTTGCCATCCGGGTGATTGCCCATCCACAAGACCGGTCCGCCATTGGTGGAGATCAGCACGAACTCGCCATGAAGCTGGGTGTTGCGAGCTGACCATGGCGCCACGACCACGGCCATTGCTAGGCCGGCAAGGATCGAAGGGACGATAAGTGATACTATCGATCGGCTGCGCAGCGCCTCAAGCACTGGGAACACCACCGCAACCAGAGCGCCCGTCGGCCGAATGAGCGCTGCAATCCCAAAAAAAATTCCGCTTGCAAGTCCGCGCTCGTTCGAGGCGCTCTTGGCTGGTCCCCATACAATCAGTCCGAGATTTACTGCGACGGCGAATAGGACTTCGCTGGCAATAATTGTCGTGTAGAGGATAAGCGTCGGCCAAAGAGCGATGATTGCAGCGGTCAAAAGCCCGGCTTGTTCGCTCACCCATCGCCGCGCGAGCACACCGCTCGACCAGATGAGAAGCGACCCGGCGATCAGATTGACAAGCACCGGACCAATCATGGTTGGGCCAAGAACCCACAGGGATGCAGCGTAGATGGCGCTCGCCCCGACAGGCCAGTAGCTGAATGGCTCTTCGGGCTTTACGCCGTAGACGCCATGGTCAGCAATATTGTTTGCAGTCACCCAGTAGATATTGGAGTCCGACACCGGATAGACCGGAACGAGTAGAGCCCAGATCAATCTAACAACTAGACCTACGCCCACAAAGTAGGCGATTTTGCGGGAGAAGCTGGCATTCCTCAAATGGTCAATCATATGTGTCGCCCCCACGGAAATCGCTAACATCACAGTGCGCAAACAACAAACCGCGCATCATGCTGCCCCGTTCAATCTGTTGTGCCTCAAAACAAACGCCGTCTTGGAGCCCTGCGGCATTTGCGCAAGAGCGACCCAACGCGTGTACGATCAAAGAGGGAAGTCTAGGCAGAAGCTGTCCCAATTTGTCGCGGCCCCGTTTACTGACAGCAAAGCGGTCGCGCCGATTAAGCCATTCCCAAGTCTCAACAATGCCGTTGCTCATTAAATCAAAATCGCGCCACCGACGCCGACAGCCGCAACTACCCCCAAAAGTAATGATCTTCGGTCTTTCACCGCAAATGCCACAGGATCATCGTCTAGCTCGCCTCGATAGGCGAGAAGCCAGACGCGCATGGACCAAAGTGCGATGCTAAGAACCGCGATCCATAGGAATTGGGGAGTCGAATAAGCGCTAGATGGGAACGCGGCTTCGAGAAGATACATGCATACGGTAAAGACAGCGCAGGAACATGTCGCGATGCCAAAGTTCAGCAAAAGTACCGCATCAGCGCCCGAGTAGCCGCGTCCACGGATTTTGGCGTCTGAACCTGCTTTCACGACCTCGACGTAACGCTTCGCCATCGAGAGCGAGAGGAAAAAGAACATCGAGAAGACAAGCAACCAGTCGGACAAGACGACGTCGGCAAGCTCAGCGCCCAAAATAATCCTTATTGTGTAGAGGCTTGCGAGGATCAACACATCAAGCATCGCCGCTGATTTGAAGCGGAACGAGTAAGACAGAGTAATAGCGAGGTAAGTTAAGGTTAGCAGAAATGGAACGTTCCCGAGGGCGAACATTCCTGCCAGTCCGAACCCTATTGTTCCGATGGCCGCAAGCATCCCAGAGCGAATTGGGATCCGGCCAGCGGCGATGGGCCGCTCTCGCTTTGTGGCATGACGCCGGTCTGACGACAGATCTGCCAGATCGTTCAGAACATAGGTCCCAGAGGCAGCGATCGAAAAAAACATAAACCCAGCGAGTACAAAGAGCCACGCTGAAAGATCATTGTATGCTTGTCCTAGAAACAGCGCGACAAAGAGCAGCGCATTTTTTGACCACTGATGCAATCGAAAGAGCTTTCGCCAGTCCTTTGCGCTTGCTGATGTCCCATCAAAGCGCGCTTCAATCCTTGTGAATCTCTCAGCCTTTTTTGAGACCTGATCGGACGTCCCGACCAGAATAGCGGCTTCAGCCTCCTTCCAGACTGCAAGATCGGCGCGAGAGTCACCGGCGTAAGAAAAGCCTTGCGGGAAGCGGTGGTCAAGATAGGCGGCTTTGGCCGGCCCCTTCAAATTCCGAGCGCCATCACTTCCCGTCGCGCTGTCGAAAATCCCGAACCGATCGGCCACCTCCTCAACAATAAACTGTTCCGCCGCGCTAACAAGATGCAGTGGGCGGCCTGCCAACTTCTGTTGCTGCAAATAACTGAGAAGGCTTTCGTTCGCTGGCAGCGTCTGGACGTCCAGCAAACCTTCCGAACTGAGGGCCCGTTTAAAAGCAGCTCTACCTTTTGTAAGCTCCAGAAGATTGTGGGCCGCAGATTGTGGCTTCTTAAAAGCTTTAACGGCGAATGCCTCGTAGAGAGTGTCGGTAAGAAGCAAGGTATCGTCCAAATCAACAATAAGAGGCAGTAGATTTGCATCGTCAGGCGCCAGGATATCAAACAAGGTACTCACCATTATTCCCACGTAAAAAGGCCTCGCAATCTGCTCAGTTCCGATAACTGCGGCGCAGTTACGAAATGAGGTACTAAAGTCATTGCTTTACGCCGGAGTCAGGACGTGTCTTGGCTGCGAGATCCTCTTTGGCCTACAACGTTAGGTGCCCTTGGCCAATGCCGAATTATCGGCCCACAAGAAAGTTGGCCGTTCTGCGAATAAGGATTTCGGTCCTTTGTGAGCCTGGACGGAGCCGAAAAATCGCACAGAAGAGATACACATTGGAACAGATCATCGGGATACCGATGGCAAGGATCGCTCGATCATATCCGCTCAGACTATGATAGTCAGTTTACCGCACACGCTATGCGTGACTAGGCTTAGTCGAATAGGCGCTGACCTGCTCCCCTGAAATGTGACCGTTTTTTGTTAGAGTCTGGCACAAAAGAGTCAGACGAGAATGAAACGAAGCCGGTTTAGCGAGGAGCAAATCATTGCTATTTTGAAGGAGCAGGAGGCTGGGATGCCGACTGCGGATGTGTGCCGTAAACATGGGATCAGCTCAGCGACGTTCTACAAGTATAAGTCGAAGTTTGGCGGTCTGGAGATGTCAGATGCGCGGCGTCTGCGGACGCTTTAGCAGGAGAACGCAAAGCTGAAGAAGCTTTTGGCTGACCAGATGCTGGACAATGCGGTGCTGAAGGATCTGGCATCAAAAAAATGGTAACGCGCGGTGCAAAAAGATACGCCGTTGCTCATGCTCGTCAGCAGCAGGGGCTGAGCGAGCGCCGGGCGTGCAGGCTGGTTGGCGTGAGCCGCCGAGTGATACGGTATGAACCCACGCGGCCTGATGATGCGAACCTAAGGAGCAGGCTGCGCGAGCTAGCCAGTGAGCGCAGGCGGTTCGGTTATCGCCGTCTGGGCTATCTGCTCGAACGCGAGGGGATCACGCCCAACCACAAGACGCTGCTGCGTATTTATCGCGAAGAAGGCTTGATGGTGCGCAAGCGTGGAGGTCGCAAACGAGCGCTCGGCACACGCAGGCCGCTCATACTGCCAGAAGGCCCCAGCCAGCGTTGGTCACTCGACTTCGTCTCAGACAGCCTTGTGTGCGGCAGGCGGTTCCGCATGCTGTGCGTGATCGATGATTACACGCGTGAGTGCCTGGCGCTCGTGGCGGACACATCGCTGTCAGGCGCGAGGGTTGCGCGTGAGCTGGATCATCTGATCGCCTTGCGCGGCAAGCCCCAGATCGTGGTCAGCGACAATTTTATCCTGAGCCTGTCGAAGGGGGCACAGAGTTGACCTCATCAGCTATCTTACGCTGGTCGCAGGAGCGGCGGGTCGAGTGGCATTACATCGCGCTAGGTAAACCGATGCAGAACGGCTTTGTTGAAAGCTTCAATGGCCGCCTGCGAGACGAATGCCTTAACGAAACGCTGTTCACCTCGCTATCGCACGCTCGAGATGTGCTTGCGGCATGGAAGAAAGACTACAACACCATGCGACCGCACTCAAAACTGGGCGGGAAGACACCCGCCGAGATCGCCGGCAAAGCTGTGTGGGGGCATGCCCCCACACAGCTGGCCATCCCATCAAACATCAATCATGAAAGACAAAGACTCTACCTCTGAATGGTAACAATCAGAGGAGCAGGTCAGTGCGAAGACACTCTATATCGAGCCAACATCGCCATGTGAGAATGTATATACCGGGAGCTTCCATGGCGAACTCTCAGACCGACTGCTAGACTACCGGAGATCTGACCTCTCAGGAAGCTTTCATAGATCGAACGATGGCGCAACCACTACAAGAATGATCCGGCCGAACTCATCGCTCGGCGATCAGCCGCCCGCACCGATAGCGATATTGCTTTGCCCTGCTGGACTGCCTTACGCTACGCCGTAACGCGTCCACAACCGACGTAAATCTAACTTTAGCAGTAGACCACCCTGATAGGGCAGCTTACCGCAGTGTGGTTAGGTTTAGCGGGCGCGATGCAAAAGAATTGGCGATGGGTACTTTGCTACGTCAAAGCCTGCCAAATTCTCGTGCAGGGTGTGATTGATCTGGTTATCGCATCTGCTAGCTTCTTTTAAAGCTACTCGACAGCACACCTTATTGTCCTTTAACCCATTGGCGGTAGGAAATCGGCGGATGCATAGCTCTGATTAGGTCGGTGAGAGAGACCGACGCGAGGTTCCATGTCTGACACACTTGACGGTAAATCGCAATGCGCTGGGGGGATAAACATCGATAGGCGCAGCCTTGTGATCGGCGCAGGGCTGAGTGCATTGGGCGCTCTATCCTACCTGCGTACCCCCGAAATGCTGACCCCGCCCATCACAGAAGACGAGTTCAGCGCCGCCATTCCAAATACCGTAGGCCCATGGAACTCACGCAAGAGCTCTGAGATTGTTCTCCCGCCAAATGATGAAGCAGATAGAATATATGAGAACATCGAGACTAGGATCTACGAGGGCTCCGACCTCCCCTCGATGATGCTTTTAATCGCATTTAGTAGCACGCAACAAGACGACATACAGGTTCATCGACCCGAGGTTTGCTACCCTGCATCAGGCTTCCCTATTCTTCAAAATCAACCAATCCAATTCGACTTTCGCTCCACCACGATTAGAGCACGCGAGCTATTGGCTGACCGTGGCGGCCTCAAAGAGCGGGTTGTCTATTGGGTACGGGTCGGCAATTCGTTCCCTACCACTTGGCCTCAACAACGGCTCTCAATGGCTATGCAGCATTTGAAGGGTTTTGTTCCGGATGGCACGCTCTTTCGAGTGTCGACAATTGAGGGGCCCGATGAATCCAAACAAGACGTCATCCTGAGTTTCATCGAGGCTTTTCTTGGAGACATCTCGCCTTCGTTCCGGCAATCAGTTTTGCTCTAATGCAGTGTTGGTGGCGCTCGGGACACGTGCGATAGGATCCTGACGTGCGCCTCAACCGACGAACGATACTCCTCAGTTCCTCAGCTGGCTTGGGATTCTTGTCAATCGGAGCTTTGGGGCTTTGGGTGAAGAGTGCGAAAAGCTTCATAGCGCCGATCCCCTTCGATGAGAGCCCACCAAAGCTCCCGATCGGAATGAACCTGTCTGGGATCGCGGATTGGAGGCCGGGCTTCCCGTTCAAAAATTTATTCCTTGGAGCTCGCCCCTGGCTAACCCGCAACATCAGTGGGGAAGGCGCTTGTGATACCAAGACCCAGGAATTCTTCGAATTTGACAGGGATGGTTATCCTATTGAGGTCCCGGTCTCAGTTCCGGGAATGGCGCAACCCCAAGCAATCTTCACACTAGTACCAAACGTCCGGACGCCAGGACGCTATATCCTTTTGCACGACGGCGAAGGTGAAATTGACGGCTTGGCCGGCACAAAAGTCATGCGACGCGATCCCGGCCGAGTCATTCTTCAAATGACTCACTCAGGTGGCGACAAGTCTGAAATGATAGTCATAAAGCGATCAAAACGTGGAAGTCATATCCGCAACATACGATTGATTGCGGAAGAGCACGCCAATGACGATTTGATCACAGACCCCTTCCTGCCTGAATTTCTCGAATTCTGCCGACCCTTCCATTGTCTGCGCTTCATGGATTGGGGGACGACGAATGGCTCGATCCAAGAACGCTGGAGCGATCGCAAACATGTTGGATTTTATACAATGGTTGGCAGGGACGGTGACCCAGAAGGAAAGCGGGGCCCACCGCCTTCGGTATTTCAACAAATGTTTGCTGGTGGGGTAGCCTATGAATACATGATCCAGCTTTGCAACCGGCTGAAGATCGACATGTGGGTATGCATTCCGCATCGCGCTACAGACGACTATATCGCGCAATTGGCCAGGCTGGTCAGATCGGCACTCGACACTTCGTTGAAAGTCTATGTGGAATTCTCCAATGAGATTTGGAATAGGATTTTCGTCCAGCAGCATTGGATGTTGCAGTCGCCGCTTGCAGGTTCGCTGGTAGAGGCAAAGGGAAGTTTCCCCTGGAACAACGCTGATAGAACGGACGGTAAAGATCATCCGGAACGCATTGGTGCTCTATTCCGCCGGGCATTTGCCATCTGGGAAGACGAATGGAGCGATGCACGAGACAGGCTTATCCGGGTATGCGCCGTGCATGTGGGGGGCTGGCCCGAGAATGCAAAACGAACCATCCGCTGGTGCATGGAGCACGGGGGTGTGGATGTGGTATCGCCAGGAGGTTATGTTGGCCCGACCAAGGAGCATTACAGGAAATGGGCTGCGCTTGGCACCGAGCTTACGGCGGACATAGTCATCGACGACATGTTCGAGGTCTTGCATAAGCAACGACAAGGCGCAGGATTGTCAGAAATAGTTGGATTTGGGAAATCCTACGGTCTGCCCTACGTCACCTATGAGGGCGGGCAACACATTCGCCCTGAGGGAGGGGAAGAACTGCCGTATAACCCAGCCCTAGCCGCAGCTCAGTATCATCCGCGCATGGCCGACCTCTACACTGAACTGCTGCGAGTTCATCGCGATCTCGATTGCAAGATGTTCGCCCATTTCGCCAGTGTTGCCAGACAAGGCACCCGTTACGGAAGCTGGGGCGCAAAAAGAAGCTACGCCGAGCCCAATGAAGACAGCCCCAAAATGAGGACATTGCTCGAATGTAATGTGGCGAGAACCTAAGACGAAGTTGTTCTACGTTTTGCGAACCTTTCGCCGATCCTCTGACCGATAATTGTTGAGAAATATTTGGAAAACATAAGAGCTTGATTGCTTGTTCGGAGATTAAGCATGATCACGTCTGCTACAAGTCTAAAGCCTAACAAAGAAAACAGAGCTGACTTGATCTACTCTGGCGGCTCATCACGTGGTTGGGGGCCTATCGAACATCTTACGCGATTAGCCGAACGGCTGCTTGGCGTGGAATTAAAGTTCGTAGAGCTCCAGAACGCTTCGAAACCAAAAAAAATATGGCACGAAATCCGACCATCGAGAAACGGAAAGGGTCCAGGATCAATCTATTTAGTAAAGTCTCCCGGTGAAATTCGTTCGCTTGCCGGTTTACCGGATTTTTTTCATTTTAAAGAATTTCGAGCACTTTGGATCGTAGATAGCTTTTGGACAGATCGGGCGCCATCTTCAAGATTTATGCGTCACTTTGATCTCGTAATCTACATGCAAAAGAACGAGGCTTCCTTTTACGAACACTTAGCTCCAAACCGTACCCTCTATCTTCCATGGGGGGCTGATGTGCTCGATCTCGGATCAAAATCGGCAGATCGTCCAATCGATGTCCTTCGCGTCGGCCGTCAGCCAGCAGTTTGGGACGACGACAATAGAAATGGGACTGTTTGCGCCGCCGCAGGACTTAAGTTTTCTGGTCGTCCGCCACTTTTTGGCACATCGGCTTCCGACACTTCCACTGCGCATCAGTCGTTGTGTGAGTATTACGCAAAAGCAAAATTTGTAGTCGCACACTCAAACCTAGTGTCTCCTGCAGCATATACACATCCGGAAAAAGAATACCTTACAGGTCGGTGGACGGATGCCCTCGCTGCAGGAGCTGTAGTTGCTGGAATCCATCCATACGGCGATGGTTCGTCAGAAGACTTGCTTTGGAAAGGCGCGACGCTTGACTTTAATCAGATCGATTTAAAATGTAACGTCGAAGCTTTAGTCCGTGCTACGCATGAATGGAATCCGAATATGGCCTCAGCAAACCACCTTCAAGCGTTAATCCGTCTTGACTGGCGGTGGAGACTTAGGTCCTTAGCGGATGAGCTCTCCATTCGCACGCCAGTCCTCGATGGAGAGATTGAACGGTTAAAAGCAAGGATTTCGTTTCTTGAGACAGAAATCAAGGCCTTCTAAGATTTTGTCCATGTGTAGTAATTTTAATGATTTTCTCCTTTGATATAATTCGAGACGATCGTGCGTTCAATCTCTCGTTCGAGAAAGCGCTTCGTTCTTCGTTTTTCCATGCGATTACCCCTTCGTCTAAGCCTGTAGCAAATAATTGATGATTCAGTAAAAAATCTTGGCCTCTCTTCGGCTTTAGGTCTTCGCATTATCCACTCTTAGAGCGACTGGCACCGTATGAAAGGTCAACACCATGATACAAGCCCTGAGAAAAACTAAATGGTCCTTGCGCCGAGGCTTGCTCAATACTGGTTGGGTCAAGCTTAAGCATCGAACGCTAGCCGACAAAATTTTTGTGCCCTATCTGCATCAGGCTTTGACCAAATATGATGTCGACTGCGTCATCGACGTTGGAGCCAATCATGGTCAGTTCGCGACGATGCTGCGCACTCAGATCGACTTTCGCGGCCACGTGATTTCTTTCGAGGCGGGTTTGGCCACTTACGACCGTCTCGCAACCCACATCTCAGACATCTTCGATGTTGAAATTCACCATTGCGCCATAGGGTCAGAAAACGGTGAAATGGACCTCAACGTAATGGAGCTTGACGTGCTGAATTCGTTTCACACCCCGCCCAGCACGGATATCAGCATTTCGGCCAACCGTGTAGTTAACACCGAAACAGTGCCGGTCCGTAGACTTGATACGATCGCTAAGGAAAACCTTACACTGCGCGGTGCTAAGCGCATCTTTCTCAAGACAGATACCCAGGGGTTTGACCTGAAAGTCATCGCGGGCGCAGGGGGCTACTGGATCGCGTGGTTGGCCTGCTCGTTGAGGTCCCGTTCACACGGATTTACGAAGAGGCTCCAACCTATAACGAAATCATCGAAACGCTTTTGCAGCAAAGAGATTGCGTCTCGCTGCGTTGGCTCCCAGAGGGGTCGCAAAGGATAGGCTGATCGATGTCGATGCTCTGTTCCTGAACGAAGCCTACGCGCACTAATTCCTAGGCTCTCGCAAGCCCCTCCCCCGAACTAGAGCAACTCAGGGATTTCAACCTCCCTGTAAATACACGCAAAGATCTGACAAGACCTAGCAAACACGTAAGGAAGAAAATTTTCTGCATTAAATTCAAAGCCAATGACCAAGGAGTAATCAATTAGCATGATTAGAAGTTACGCCAAAAGATACCGCAACCTATTGTGCAGTTCAACTCCGCTGACAAGGCCATTGAGCGTTCTAGCTGAGGAAGCAGGTATTGGATCGCGGCCAGAAAAATGAGACTCAAGCGAAGCGTTGGTGCGCACAAAGCAGCTACGCCGAGCTTAGTGCAGAAAGCCCCAAAATGAGAACACTGCTCGGTTGAAGTGAAGCGCGAACCTTAAGTTTAGTTTCTTAGGTGTCGCCTTAGAGCTTCTGTGGGAACAGATGGCGAAGGAAACGGCTTCTGATTTCAACGGGCGTAATTATACAAAGCATCCCAAAGTCAGAACGAGAAGCTGGTGATATCACCTTCAATATCCGAGAATACCGGTCCAACTGCTCCAGTTGCCTCTCGGGAAATTCCACCGACAAGTCACCGAATGGCATATCGCCCTGACATAGATGGCCTCCGCACGCTCGCGGTCATGCTAGTCTTGGTCTTCCATTTTGACCTGTTCGCTTTGGGCAAAGCGGGCTTCATCGGCGTTGACATCTTCTTTGTCATCTCGGGGTTTTTGATAACTTCGATAATCTATCGTGACCTTGAGCGTGGTCGTTTCAGTCTCACTGACTTTTTCTATAGGCGCATACGACGCCTGTATCCCGCTATGCTGACCACTCTACTGGCAACTCTGATCGCTGGTTGGTTTTTGCTTCTACCGTACCGATTTGAAGAGCTTGCGATCGAAACACTGCTTTCGCTCATGTATGTTATCAATATCTACTTCTGGAGGAGCATAAATTACTTCGGGCTGCAAGCTGGATCAGTCCCTCTTTTGCATATGTGGTCTTTGGCAATCGAAGAGCAGTTCTATATCATTTTCCCGATTGTCTGCTTCGTCGTATATCGATGGAAAAAGGGATTGCTGACACTCTTCATTGCCTTAGGCATTGCATTGTCCTTCACGTTGGGTGTGGTGCTCGCTCCCACGAAGCCGGAGCTCGCATTCTATCTCCTTCCAACCCGCGCTTGGGAGCTGCTCGTAGGAGCGCTGCTTGCGATGCTGGTTTACCAGCGACCATTGCAGGGATGGTGGCTCCACGCGATGGGAGCCATAGGATTGATACTGGTTGGGGTCTCTATCGCAGTCTACCAGCCGCTGACCCAAGTCCCCGGGTACTTTTCGCTCCTACCGACGATGGGCGCTGTGGCTTTGATCCTCGGCGGGTATGCATCGAGTTCTCCAGTCACCAGGATCTTGGCGAGCAGCCCAATGGTCTGGATCGGAAAGCTGTCTTACCCACTCTACCTCGTGCATTGGCCGATCCTCATCTTGCTCAAAGAGCACACTTTGGAGTTCACCTTTCCTTACAGATTGGCAGGCTTTGCGGCCTCGTTTGGCGCAGCCGCATTGGTGTATTACGGTGTTGAGAACCCGATCCGAAAAGGCAAAATCCTAAATGGAAGAAGACACTCTCTATTGGCGTTCGCGGGCCTATCCGTCGCTACCATGGCGATTGCCGGCATGATCGCGCTCGGGGCAGGACTGCCTTCCCGCTTCGCTCCGCAAGTTCAGACGTTGCTGGCAGCGCGTGAAGACCGGCCGACCCAATTCCTAGATTGCGAGCGTCCTTTTGTGACGGTCGATAGGCTGTGCGGTCTCGGTGACCCTGCGGCGCCTAGAGAGGTCATTGTGATTGGCGACAGCCACGCGCAAGCTCTTTCAGGGGCTCTGAATCTCTGGCTCAGCGGTGAGCAACGCAGCGGAGCGCTTGCTTTTCATAGTGGATGTATGCCCGTTCTTGGGGCCGGGGCTCGAAAGTGTGAGGAGGCCGTTAGAGCGACCCTCGAAGAAGTAAGAGATACACCTCAAGTGAAAGAGGTCATTCTTGTGTCTATCTGGCGGCAGGCGCTGCCCAAAGGTGGAAAGCCATTTCTGGGCCGTTGGATCCGAGAAGAAGAAGTGTCTCGTGTTTTTAGCACCCAACTCGAGGAAACCGTCACGATGCTAACGAGCGCTGGCAAACAGGTTACCATTGTAGAGCCCTTATTTGCTGCGTCTGGCGATGTACCGGATACTCTCGCCGGAAACCTAGCTTTCAATCGCAACTGGCCGGTAGATACGCCGCTTGCCCATCATAGAGACACGTTTGCTTCGGTTTTCCGCGCATTTGATCTCTTGAAAGATGTTCGGCGTGTTTCTCTTATTGAGCCATTTTGCGATGAAGTCACTTGCCGAGCCGTATTAAACGGACAACCCGTGTTCATCGACGACAATCATCTCGCCCAGCATCAATCGAGGAAGATCTCAGCTGTATTTGCTGCGGAATATGCAGAAAAGCCGGACGGCTCCGACTAGCTTTCGCAGTCAATTAAGGGGCTGGCTTTTAATACGGGTTTCAGGATTGCAGATCCTAATGAGGTCCTCGATTAACGTTACGCTTTTGTCCAGATCATAGTCCTTCGTTTGTACGATATACAGGCCCCTCAAAGTTCGAACGGCTAAACTACTGGCGCACTGCATAGATCTTGAAGGGTCTAGAGCTTGGTAACGAAAAGCCTCTGTCAGCCAATCAAAAGTTTGGCTCTAGTGCTCCGACCGACGGTGTTTGTGAGCGCACTTTCCCATCGAGAGTGTCCCGAACGAAGGTGTTGGGATCAGCGGCCCCCACCGCGCGGCTTTGAACTTCGGGTCTGTAAAAGTCCCTCTCATCAAGCGGCCGGTAATCGACAAAGTCTCTCCTGTTGGGAATTCTAAGTGCACTTACAATATTGTTCGATGCACGAACATCCTGAAAAGACACGGGATCATAGCCGAGGAGGGCGCTAAATGCTTGAGACGTACGTTTCTGCAGGTGAACTATTGTATTGTGATCCACGTGTATAGGCAGCCTGTCATTCGCCTCACTCGACGAGTTTGAGCTGCGCTCAACAAATGCTCTGAAGGGATTGAAGGTGCTCACTGCGTCGGGCATTATCGCAAGGTTATTTCGGATGGTCGTACCTCCATATCCAAGCATAATCATGGTAACGGTATTGTCCGTTCCAAGCACCATGTTCCGCTCGAAGATCACATCTCCTGCATTGGTGGTTGTCGAACCGTTCTGCGTTGTGAGACTCGCAACCTGAAAGCCGCCTTCCAGGCGATTTCTATTGATGATGCCAAAATGCCCTTCTTTCCCACTCGAATTGTAGCGGATTGTCGGTTGATGAGCCTGCCCTCCGCTCGACCATCCAGCATTACTGAACATGTCGTTTTGCGCAATGACGAGAGAAGTAACTTCAGCGGTACGGATAGGGCCATGATCTGACCACCTCGGAATCACATTACGGTCTTTGGCCCCGGTGCCGCTTATTGCGTCCGGGTTTTGTTTTATCGAGTTTCCAATATACGCGGTCCGGTTTGGCGCTCTGTCGTAAACACCGTAATCATACCAATCGGAAATTATGTTGTCGGCAACTACGACAGCAAGCGGGTTGCTAGAAAACTTAACAGCGGCTGAGAGGCCCCTAAATGTGTTTCGGAACACGGTCAGGTTGGTCAGTTCAGCGACATTTCCAATTCCTACGTCGTCATGATTCTCACCCATCCCCGTCGTTGGATCGTAGTCGCCCCTTAGTTCAAGGCCGTATATGGTGAGACCATTGGTGTCTCTGGGGGCGAAACCGATAGAACTTATGGTATCAAATCGCAGGACCGGTTTGGCTCCAGGGCCAAAGGACCCAACGTGAATATCCCTGAGCCCTCGAAACTGTGGCCTAAAATCAAACAAGGTCTCCTCACCTGATCTCAGAAGAACACGTGTGCGGTTCTCCTGAACAGCGCCGAACGCGGTCTCAAGATCGCTGAACCTTTGGGCGCCAGAAGGACAACCCGAAAAGTCCTCGGCTTTGGAATAGCAGATAGTTCGGCTGCCTGTGAATCTGTTGTCTGGATTTCTGACTTCGATTGTCTGCTTTGCCGTTGCGTACAGGTTGTCCTTGTTGGTGACAAAAACCTCTACCTCATAGGTGCCTGGCTTTTCAAAAACATGCGCAGTCATCGGGCCTTGTGCAACGTTTGCATCCTTGAATGACTCGGGAAAGTCTTCGCCGATCGCCTCAAAAGATGCATCAGGGTCATTGAAGGTCCACTGATACGACAACTCGTGGATAGGCCTATCTACGCCTAAGTCGTCGAGCATTTGCGTCTCGAAGAATACGCCACAAGGCGCAATACAACTTGTGCGTGATGCTTGGATAGATACCGCATCAACAGCGGTTCCATCACTTTGACAGAACCCCTCGACCTGCGAAATGGGGATGAACAATGAGGCGCACTGACCAGTATTTGAGCTGGCTGCTTGTGCTGATTTCAGTGACGGCGCCGGTGATGGTGCCGCTTCAATTGCGAGGCCACCTTTAGTCGAAGCCCCAGAGGTCAAAGGGGCATCTTCGCCACCGCAAGCGGATACAAGGAGCGACATCAGCATTGCAAAACTTATCAACACTAGAGATCGCATTGCATTTATCCGGTTTTTTGTCAGCCTAAAAGTGGCCACATCCCTGAATTCGCTCATCGCTCGATGCATCCGTGTTCTGAAGAAAGCTAATTTGAGCTAGGTCGATTCAGTAAATTTCGGGTTACCGGATTTGACGAGGTCCCAAATGCCACCCAGACCGGATCAAAGCAGAGCGTCTTACTGCCCATGAGCACGGTTGAAGTAATGGGCTGCGGACCGGAATCCGCAAGGGACAAGCGAGACAGGCCATGGCTTAGACAGTTCGGAGGTGAACGCCGCCAGTGTGCAGGCCAAGCGATGAATGCGTTCGCTCCCGATTGTGGGTCCCATCCAGGCAGCGATCTCCACAAAAGCCTCAAAGCAGTCACGGATAACGTCTCGTTAAGCAAGAGGATCCTCTGGCCCGACGCCATTAGTTGTCCACAATGTTCAGTCTTCAGCGCTGTTTCGGCAGCTTCAGCACAGGAGCAGGTGCCCTCGTACCGAAGGCACGTCTGCAACTGCGTGGTCGCCTCGTCGCCAGGCCTTCCTTACAATAGAGCAACTTGGTCTTCTTGCCGCTGATCATGATCCCCACCCCGTGCCATGCAGCAGAGTAGGCGGGCGGCGGTAGCCGGATTGACACTGTTTGTTGGCCAGCTCACAAAGCTTTATACTCAAACTGATTTGATCGTGTCGGCTGCAACGATAAGACTCGCGCTTGTGGTCGGTATCAATGATTGGGCGACCCTGTCGCTCACGCATGGCTTGGCATGCTTGGAAATTAGCGACAGCATCCCTTTTGTCGGCAGACGTCAATACTATTTTGCCAGACGGCCCGTCAATGCTGCCTTGTCGAGCATCGCATCGGCCAGCATCCGCTTCAGCGTGGCGTTCTTACTCTAGAAATCCCTAATACGCAGAGCCTTCTACACCTCCATCCCGTTGTATTTCGATCTCGACTTGTAGATCGACGCTTCCGAAACAGCCGAGGAACCAGGTTGGCGGTCTGCACACCCACCTCGGCACCCTTCAAGGCGCCAATGCTCTGCTTTCGGTAGACCTCGCCGTCTTCATCAAGGCTCTGTTGACAAACTGATTGTTCCAGAGGCGCGCAGCGGCGATGTGCATGAAGCCGAGATAGCTTGCTGAGGTTTTGTCGTATCGTATTGCGAGGCGTCGCGAGCATTTGAGTTTGGCGACGCATCGTTCGGTCCGGTTTCGCAAGGCGTAGGTGACGGTGTCGCGCAGGATCGGCTCTTTGCGATTGGCTTTGGCCGGGATTACCGGTGTTCCACCGCGCTCGGCAATCGTTTTGCGGATGTGATCGCTGTCATAACCGCGATCTGCCAGAAACACGCGAGCGATTGGTAGATCATCATCGACCATAACATCGAAGCCCTTGAAGTCGGACACCTCGCCGCCTGTCACTTCCGCCCTGACAGGGAGGCCGTAAGCGTTGGTAATGAGGTAGATTTTGGACGTGAAGCCACCTTTTGAACGGCCAAAACCCTGTCTTTGAGTCCCCCTTTTGCGCCCGCCGGCAAGTGGTGCGCGCGGATCACGGTGCTGTCGATCATCTGGACGCCGTCTGGAGCGTGCGGCTATCGTTGAGTGCATCGAGGACCAGCTCCCACAGCCCTGCCAGCGTCCAGCGCCGGAACTGGCGATACACGCTCGACCACTTGCCGAACTCTTCAGGCAGATCGCGCCTAGCAGCGCCCGTGCGAGCGATCCAGAAAATACCATCGAGAACAAGCCGGTGGTTCGAGGCAGGCCGACCGCCTTGCCCTCTCACCGCAACCAAAAAGGGCTCAGAGAACGCCCACTCCGCATCCTCCATCAGCAACCGCGCCAAGATAACCTCCGCAAAAGCTATCTTGAATCACATCCGAACTTATTTGTGAATCCAGTTTGTCAACAGAGCCTAGTTCGTCCTTCTTTCAGAGCCGGACTCTACAATCGGGACAAGAAATTAGTGAGTTAAGCCACTGCTCAATTTTTAGTGCTACACCACTTTAACCAAACCTAGCGACGAAAATTCTCAGAAGAAACAGGGTTTTTCTGACCGCCGTTCGAGCACCCACTCATAGGTCTGCAACACTTGGCTTGCTTTCGCCTCCCAAGTAAACTGGGCAAAGACACGTTCTCTAGCAGCGCCCCCCTTTTTGGTTAGTTCAGTTGGATCCGCGATAATGGAAGTGATCTGAGATCGTAGACGGCTGATGATTTCCTCTCTAGAGCCCATCTGGATTTTGTAGCCCACTGTATCGTCGACCAACTCGCCTGGCCCTGCGTAATCGCAAATCACTGGCACCACGCCCAGAGCCATAGCTTCGAGCACAACGCCTCCGCCGAATTCTCGAACAGATGGAAATAGCAAAAGGTTCGAGCGGACTGCTACTTTTTGAACCGATGCGTGTTCGAGCCAGCCATGGAATGTCACCCCCTCCTCGATACCTTCGCGTTCAGCAATCGCTTTCAGGGACGCAAACATTGGACCATCACCAATCATATCGAGAGCAAGCTTGCCATCACGCAAAAATGGCGCCGCCGCTTCAAGAAGCATGTCAGCGCCCTTGTAGGGCACCATTCGGCCGATGAAGCAGCCCCTAAGGGGCAGGCCAAGATTTTGTGCGGCTATGCGGTTGAAACGGCAAGGGTCTATCGCATTCTCAGGAAGGTAGATGCATTTTGATTGGTGCGCCTGAGGGATCTCGCTTGCAGTGTAGCGTGATCCGGTAAGAATTGCCGACGTCGCGCTCAGCATTGGCACGCGGCCTGGCAATGCCTTGTAAAACCCCCGGATATACGAGAGGTATTCGCGCTCCCGACGCCGCTCACTGTCGAACCCCGGAGGCCAGGGCACACCTCCGTTTAAAGGGCCTAGCACGAACGGCACTCCGGCTTTTTGGCACTTTTTTGCAAGGCTGCTGTTCGCTGTCGGAGTGAGCGGGGTTATCCGGTGGACAATGTCGTACTTCCCCGCCCGAACGTCCGGTCCAAACTTCTTCCAGACGAGGTGTTCAAAATAAGGATATGTAAAAGCGCCAATCGCAGTGGCCATCGTCCAGCCCTTCCCACCGCCCATGCGAAGTAAATTCGTGGCTTTCCACATAGGACGGGCGAGGCTTTCGGTATCGATTGCTGTGAAGTCTGACCCTTCAATCCACCCAATCCGTTCAATCGCTTCTTTATTCCTCACCTGGGTGACGAGATGACCATCAATCTCATCGCAAAGCGCTTTGGCGAGCGACCAACCAACGAGAGGGACGCTGACCCACTCAGGGTTCGCTGCTTCCGCGATCAGCAAGACCTTATGTTTACCTCTTGTCACACTGCCTCCACACGTTACTTTGATACTGTCGCTACCTGTTGATGTGAGGCAGTCAAGCTGTGCGAGTGCAACACTAACGCGGCAATGCCAGTGCTCACTCCCAATACAAGTCATAATCGAGCAATGGTTAAAAAGGAGGGGCTTGATGACACATCAGTTCACCAAGAAACATGTTGATACGCCAAGCCAGTCCAAACGGTACAGAGAGGAGCAGCAGCGCAAAGAAAGTGCCAGTCTGCCTCTATGAAAAATGACAATGAGTTGAGGGGGTCGCTCGTACGGGGTATTGTGTCTCAGCAGGGGGACTTTAGTTGATCGCAAACTGCCGGGTGACGGGTGTGGCCACGGAAAAATTCGAGATGATGGGGTTGAGGTGGTGAGGATTCCGGCTACCACCTAGGGCTTCAGGTCCCCTTCGAGGACAGCTCTAGTCAATGCCTAACACAATTGCCTATCTTGCCTTGATCCTTTGGCCCATTGTTACGTTCGCATTGTTCGCCAATCTCCGGCCAGGCCCGGCGTTGATCTGGTCACTCCTAGGTGGCTATCTGCTGCTTCCTGTAAACACGGCGTTCGATTTTGCAGGGATACCTGCACTGGACAAGGACTCAATCGTAAACTTGTCTGTATTTGCTGCTGCGCTAATATATTTGGGGGCACGTAGCTCTAGTTTTCCAAAAGAATGGTGGGTAAAAACCTTACTTGCGATCTACGTGCTATCACCACTTTTGACCTATTATTATAATCGGGATTTCTTGGTATTTGGCGATATCGCATTGCCAGGGATGCGACCTTATGATGCGTTTTCTTCCATTTCCTATCGTATCATCGATGTTTTGCCGTTTCTGCTCGCATATAATATTTTGAATACAGCACGTGCCCAGCAGGATCTGCTTCGCATTATGGCAGTAACCTTGGTGGGCTACAGCGTTCTTATGCTTATTGAGGTTCGCTTAAGTCCACAGTTCCATAACTGGGTATATGGTTTTTTCCCACATTCTTGGGTCCAGCAGGTCCGCGACGGTGCTTTTCGACCAGTTGTTTTCTTAGGCCACGGCTTAGAGGTTGCGATTTTTTCCGCGCTTGCGATCATCGCTATGGCTTACTTCGCCAAGACCAACAAAAAGGTTCTTGGTGTTTCAGCTCGTCTTTGGCTGCTGTACCTCCTCGTTGTTTTGATCCTTTGTCGCTCTTTGGGCGCTCTGATTCTAACTCTGGGGGCCTTAGGTGTTCTGACAGCCCTGCGCTCGAAACAAGTTGCCTTTATCTGTGCTTTTTCGGCTTTGGCTGTCCTCATCTACCCAGCGATGCGTGGAGCGAATCTTGTGCCTATACAGGCGCTGGGCGATCAAGTTTCCGCGCTCAGTAAAGAAAGAGCGGCATCGCTGCAGACACGGATCGACAACGAAAATGCGCTTCTCGAAAGAGCAAACGAGCGCCCGGTCTTCGGTTGGGGCGGCTATGGAAGAAATCGAGTGCGTGATGAGTTCAGCGGTAATGATCTGAGTATCACCGACGGCGAGTGGATTATTGTCATCGGTCAGTCCGGATGGTTGGGTTATGTAGGCGCATTTGGCCTTCTTTGCATCCCGGTGATCTACGCCTGGCGATCCGGGGCGATCACCACTCCCCGGGGGTCTGTGCTAGCGCTCATCCTCATTGTTAATCTCGTAGACAGCTTACCGAACACCTCGGTGCACAATCATACGTGGCTTATCGCAGGGACGATTATGAGCAGTCGCAGGCGGGCGGTGGGTCAAACCCGCTCGTCAGTTCAGGAGAACTCTTGAACTAATCAACAAGCCGGTACTCCTCCGCGCGCTTAGGACGCACCTCGGCCTCTCCTCTTTAGAATTACTTCATCCGCATTTGTGGCCTTTGTCGATTGCGGGATCGTAGCATGGCTTCATCAACGGGAAACACTGGGCTCGAATATCTTAAAGAAGGGTACCGTGGCTGGGACGTATGTAGGCGGGCATGTCGCCGGCCGCTATATTGAGTCGGATCCGTGAGCCATCAAATTTATACATTACTTCGAAAACTAGGACCGCCTTCAGGGTGGTCACTACTTATCGCGCAATTCAGAGAGTAGCGAAGAAAGCTCTGGGTCTCCCCCGTCCGAAATTCGAGACAAAAGCTCAAATTCAGCGTGGTAAGAAGACTCGAGGGCTAGTCTTTCTTCCTCAGTAAACTTGAATCTTCCTTTTAATTGAGGTGTACGCCGCCAAGCATCAATGACATTCTCGATGAACTCATCACCGAAGAGTGATCTCAAATGACGCCTAAATGGGATGATTGTTCTAATAGCCTGGACTGTGTTTGGGATCTCCTTTTGGTCCTTGAATTTATTGCTTGGTCCAATATTATGATATTCGTATGGCTCTAAATCTAGAAAATCTAAAACTCGATTCACTGTTTTATCTGGCTGATGCGACAGGTCTTCTAATGACAAAACGAGCATTTGATGCTCTGAAATGTGCTTTCTGAATTGAAGCAATTGATCAACATACCGGGATGTCGCAAGGGATATCGGTGAGACGCCTTGATCCAGACTATGATCATTGCGAGGTGACAGAGCTCTTCCTAACTCTCTCTTTCTCAGCTGTGTGTGCCTTGCATGACTTTCCATGCGATCTACAGGGTCTCTGATCAAATAAATGAGCTTGAATTTTCTAGGCGCACTTCTCTCCAAGCGCTCGACCACCCCGCTCGCAAAGGGGAATTTGGTGTAGTCCGTCGAGCCATCGAGCGCATAGCGATGGGTCTTGGCATCAAATTCGAAAAGGGATTCATACCAACTGAACCCCTCCGCCCACCGATCCTCGAATGCAAAGAAGCTCGGCTCCTTTGACTTGCACGGGCAAATCTGAGGGTGCCGCGCCAGCAGATCGAAAAGAGTTGTGGTGCCGCACTTCATAGCACCTACGATCAATACAAAATTCTCTATCGCCATGTATCGGCTCCTAGCTTTTTCGAGAGGCTGGCGTGAGCAGAATTGTGCTTCCAGGCTTGGTCAGACGATGGCTTGCGCTTGAACTGTCAGGCCCCTCTAGCCAAAGGCGACGTGCAATTCGCCAGCCGCGTGGCCGTGTCGGTGCGCATGCAGCAGACAGAAACCAAAACTATCTCGTTGTCGTGACAGTCTGTCTCAACAAGTTGGGCAAGGAAGCGCGATGTGATCCTTAAATTGAAACTTCATTGAACAAGCGATGCAGAAACAGGACTCAAATTGATGAAACATAGAACAAGAAATACGGCTGTAACCAAATAATACATCAGCTCTATTTTCAGATTCAGCAGACCGTTTCTAATCAGCCAGCCCGAGGCGAGACCCCGTTCCACGAGTGGACTGATTGCGAAAGCCACAACAACAAGGGTGAGCTGCATCTCGAGCGCAAGGATAATTGCAAAAACCCACAGCAAAACTGAACTTATAACTTGAAAAAACGCAACGTATGCAAAATTCCCACGCGCTCTCATGAATTCTAAATTAATTAGAAAATGAAAAATGAAGTACTTCAAAGATAGGGCTGCGAGGACAAGACCTGATTCATTATACCTCGGATCATATATTACTTCAACAATAAAACTAGATAATGAAAATATCGAAACGCCAATACATGCACTGCCCAAAAAAATAGATCCTCTGATTTGGAAAAAAATTTTCATTACATTAGGTTTTTTTGTCCGAAGCATTTCTACTAGAACTGGAAGCGCGATAGCTTTTGTTGCTTTCTCCATGAGCGAGTGAAGTGCGTCCGATAGTGTTAATGCCAAGGCGTACAATCCAAGTACGGAGCTGCCAAAGAAGCTTCCGATGAGCACCTTGTCGGCTAAATTGCGTGCCAGCGTAGCCCATGAACTTACGCCAATCCATTTGCCGCGATTGATCAAATAGTGAATATCATTTCGGTTCCATGCGAATGTCATCCTGGGGCCGGGCACAATAAGCATCGAAAGGACGGCCCGAAGAACTGCAACGATGAGCGCTGCATAGACAAACCCCCAAACCGATCGAGTGGTCCAGACAGCACCAACCGTGATAAAGGTCGACAATATTTTGGTGCTCGTCTCGAGCTTGACCAGAATATCCTGCCGCAGGTCTCGGGCCATCACGTGTTCGTTGGTACTATTGAGGCCCGCAAAGGCTAAGGTAACACCGAGGGCAGCAATGATCGCTGGCAGCATGGGGTCCGCAAAGCTGTTTTGTGGTGCCAGATAACCAAGCCTTTGGGCAACACCAAGGCCCTGCCCTAGCAATGCAACGATTGTCGCGAGAACGACACCTCGAACAATCTGGAAGGTCCATACAGTCCTAAGAAACTCAGGATCATCTGATCGTTCATTGGTGATTACAAGAGACCGGATACCGACGTCCGAGAGCATAATGGCAGTGTATAGAAATACTTGCGCAGTCGCCATGATTCCGAATGCTGCCGGCGACAATAATCGAGTAAGGATCAAGCTTGATCCAAGGCGCAACACCATCTCTGCAACGTAGCCCGCACTAACCCAGGAAGCACTCTGAAAGACTTTCCCGCGCAGTGAGCTTGAATCGCCAAGGAAGGCCCGGGCTTTATCGTGAAGGTGCGATAAGTTCAGCATCATCGACGCACCCAGCGCCTATCGTACCTAACGCGCGAACAGTCCCTCTCGAATTGCTTAATTGGTTTGGGCGAAATGCTTCCGGTCTTCGCGCACCGATCGGCCGATAGGTCGCCTGCCCGCAAAGAACCTAAGCAAAGGTTACATTCATCACCAACCCGCGCTTCTGGAACCGCCCGACCAGCCGATCCCAGGTAGCCGTCCTTACAAATGATGACATCACGCTCGTAGATGCCGTCCTCGATAGCCGAAGATTCAACCTTGAGGATGTGATCAAAGCCAATTCGCGCCCTATGAGCAAGCTTACCGTAAGGAAGCACCGGCATAGCAGCCATCCGAGGCGCATCAGACGACGTAAATCGCATAATTATTAATAAATTTGAGGGCATTAAAGCAAGCTCTTTGGAGATTATCGCTTTTTATAAAGCCGTAAGCTTAAGGCTATTGTCAGGTTTGGTCGGATCGCGCAAAGGGGATTGTGGGCGCCAGCAATACACGGTCTGAGACACGTAAGGGTAAATTGCATCTTGGATGAGCACAATGGCATGGCGAACGGCAGCGATATTCTGATTTCGATTGTCAATTATCGGACGCCTGAGCATTGCGTTCCCTGCCTCGCCTCGCTTGTTGGAGAGCGTGAACAATTACCCGGCTTGAAAGTCGTTGTTGCTGATGGCGCCTCGGGCGATAACTCGATTGAATTCATCCAGAGTTGGATCGAAAATGAACAGCATGGCGATTGGATCACACTCCTCCCGCTGGCGATAAACGGCGGCTTTGGCTGGGCCCACAATCAAGTAATACTGCGCGCGCTTCAAGCTGACACCCCGCCGCGCTTTATCCATATTCTTAATCCCGATACCGTGATCGAACCGTCTGCGGTCGCTTCTTTACGGCGCGCTTTTGATAATGACCCAAAGGCCGGCGCGATAGGTAGCCAAATGATCAACGCCGAAGGTGGACTGCAACCTGCAGGCTTCCGATTAGCTGGATTGCGCACAGAATTTGCACGGGGTGCAAACGCTGGCCGAATTGCGCGCTTGCTCGGGGCAAAGGACACAGTGATCAGACCCGATGAAGATACGGCTGCTATTGAAGCCGTCTCGGGAGCCAGCTTTATGGTCCGGGCCACAGCGCTAAGCGATGTGGGTTTGTTTGATACAGGTTTTTTTCTTTATTTTGAGGAGTTTGAATGGATGGGGAGGTTCAAGCGCGGCGGATGGAAAGTCGCGCATGAGCCCAGGTCTAGGGTCCATCATGCGGGTGGTGCGGCGACTAAGCTCAGTCGAGATCGCAAGGTCCTGGCTCAGTCTGCTCGGCCATTTTATTGGTATCAGTCACAGCGCCGCTTCTTGTACCGAACGCTGGGCTCTAAAGGCGCTAGAGCGGCGGGAGCCGCTTGGTTCCTCGGCCATTTTCTGATCGCTTTGCCACGCGCCTTTTTTTCAGCAACAGTAAGGCGAAGGATGGTCAAGAACGAGGGTCGAGATATGCTGCGGGCGTGGTTGGTTGGCGAACGCTTTGATCGACAATCACATGTATTATCCCCTGCAGATCCGATCGACGAACCACCAGCCTGGCAAGCAAGGCAGCCATGAAGACCACCTCCGCACGTTTTTCGCGCCAAGATCTTGTTCTTGAAGCGAAGCCTGATTTCATAATTATCGGAGCGATGAAGTCGGCGACTTCGACCTTGCACGATCAACTCAGCCGTCAGCCGGGCTTTTGGATGTCAGAGCCCAAAGAACCAAATTTCTTCAGTGATGAAGACGTGTGGTCACAGGGTCTTGATTGGTACTCCAGCTTGTTCGCCGGCGCGGCGCCTGATGATTTGCGCGGTGAATCGAGCACGCACTACACGAAGTTGCCAGACTATCCGGAGTGTCTGGTGCGCATGCGCGCTCATGTACCGGATGCGCGACTAATTTATGTGATGCGTCATCCTGTCGATCGGCTCATATCTCACTACATGCATGGCTGGCTTGAGGCCTCGATCACCGAGCTGATCAATGATGCAGTAGATCGTCATCCGCAACTGGTTGATTATGGGCTGTATTCGATGCAGTTGCGCCCTTATCTCGAGACCTACGGGCCAGAGTGTATTCTTCCGGTGTTTTTCGAGCGCTTGACAAGGCACCCTCAACAAGAGCTGGAACGAGTTTGCTCTTTCCTGGGGTATTCAGGCCAACCGAACTGGGATGAAACCGCAAGCGCACGTAATGTCTCGCGCGATCGGCTGAGAAAAAGCCACATGCGCGATGCTATCCTTGAATTTGCGCCTTTGCAGTTGATCCGCCGCGGTTTGGTGCCACGAAGTGTTCGCAGCCGTGTAAAACGCATTTGGCAGATCAACCAAAAGCCAATCCTCTCGCCCGAAACGCTTCAGCGGGTGTCAGCCAAGTTTGACGAAGACCTAGGATTGCTCGGCAATTGGTTGGGGACAGACTTGGAATGCGATAACTTCACTCAGGTAGTCCAGAGCGCAGCGCCTGAATGGTCCGATCGGACCCCCAGCCCTTTGGTTTAGACGCGTCTATCGGCATGATTCCGCCTTTTCAGGCATACAAACGCCTTCATGGCCCTTACTCGCAGAGCAAACCAGTAACGGGAAGCGCGAGGTGCTGATTGCCTTCTATGGCTATGGATTGCTAGTATTTTCAATTCCAGATTGGATCGAAGGAATGCCAGACTTGAAACAGACGGTTCCCACTGCGCAAGGCAATGTCTTTACATCGTCGTGGCTCAACGTTGGCCTGCCAGCGGCGGTCGGTCTTCTCGTGATTACGCTCCCAACTTGGCAATACATCACGACAGTCAGCTGGGCGAGCGAGCAGGGGTCCCATAGCCCGCTTGTGCTTGCATCGGGACTATGGTTGCTGGTCCGCATGCTCCACGAGGGACAGGCGCTGCAGAAACGCCCTCCTGCCAGCCACGCATTTGCTGCTATCGGCGTGATGGCTGCTGGATTCCTCGCTTTGCGGGCCGCGGCAGTAATGGAATTGGAAGTCTACGCGCTCCACGGCCTGTTTGTGGCGGTGCTATACGCCTTTATCGGCTGGAGGGCGCTGGTGACAGCGTGGTTCCCTCTTTTCTATTTGTTGTTCGCCGTTCCGGTCCCGGAAAGCGTGGTCACTTTGATCACCAGCTCACTCAAACTGTGGATCAGCGATACTGCAGTCGAATTGCTCTATTTCTTGGGGTACCCGGTCGCGAGTGCGGGCGTCACGATACAGATCGGCCAGTATCAATTGCTGGTCGCCCAGGCTTGCGCTGGTCTCAATTCGCTGATCACGTTAAGCGCGCTAACGCTATTCTATGTCTACATCAGCCATAGGTCTGAGTGGCGTTACATGAGTGCATTGACGATTATCGTGATTCCGGTCGCGATCTTCTCGAACCTTGTCCGGGTTCTCATTCTTGTGCTTCTGACGTATTACGTGAGCGAAGCGGCCGCTCAAGGTTTCCTGCACAACTTTGCCGGGATCACGACATTTGTCATTGGGCTTGTGACCATCTTTCTAATCGACAAGTTGTTGCAGCGCATCTTGGCTCGCGTCAAAAACCAAGAGACCCCAGCCTAGTCGCTCTGATCTTGTGTGGGATCAAAAGGTTTCAGCACAAAATTAATGTAAGCAAGTGTCACGACGATCAGTCCGACAGCAGGGACCATATACCCTTCATTGCCTAAATAATTGGACACAGCGCATCCCAATGCGGGCGGCAGATAATGAATTATCTTGTCCCGCGGCTCCTCTTCGGAAGAGCGCTGCAAAAATAGCACAGCTAAGCCCGCGAACACGGCCACGGTGACCCAATCGTACACAGTTTCCAAAATCGAATTCCTATTCGCGTGACGGGGCGCTAAAAACCCTTGTTTTTTACTATCGCGAAACCAGCGTGGGTGTCGGCTGGAGCCTAGGAGAACTAAGTGAAATACGTCTTAATCGCAAGAGTCGCTGTTCTTGGCGCTGCACTGTTGAGCTTGCAAGCCTGCGAGAGCGCGCCGACCGGCCAGGTCGTGGCTGTGGTTAATGGCGAAGAGGTCACCCAGGCTGAACTCAACGAAGAAATTTCTCAGCTGCCCAACACTGTGGCTGGTGATGCGGAAGAGATCCGACGCCAAGTACTGCAAAGGATAGTCGATCGCCGGCTTATGGCGCAAGTTGCCAAGGAAGAGCGGTTTGACCGCGAGCCGGAATTTCTCATTCGTGAGCGGCGTCTGGAGGAAGCTTTGCTTGTCCAAATGTTCAGCGAGAAACTAGGTGAAACCGTGCAGGTCCCCAGTGGCGCCGAAGTTGATAAGTACCTCTCTGATAATCCCGGGAAGTTTAGCGAGCGCGCGGCTTATGTAGTTGATCAGATCGTCTTCGACTTTCCTGAAGACGAACAAGTGCTCAGGGCACTGGAAGCCGATCAGACCCTTGCAGATGTTGAACAAACGCTAGAGCGATTTAAGGTCGAGTTCGTGCGCGGCACTAACAGCCTTGATACAGCTGTTGTGCCAAATCCGGTGCTAGACCAAATCATCGCATTGCCCCCGGGCGAGCCCTTCGTCCTCCCGGTTCAGGGACGCGTGACTGTAAATGTGATCACTCAACGCCAGCCTGTTCCGACCACCGAAGAGGAAGCTGCTCCCTTGGCTGCACAACAGATGCGCTCTGACACCCTCCAAGATCTTTTGCGTTCACGTCTTGAGGAGGCGAAGGCGAAAGCGGAGATCGTTTATCAACCCGGATTTGCGCCTGAAGAGCTTGCTGAAGACGCTCAAGAAACTGAAGGCGCTGAAGAGGCAGCAACCAATTAGGGCCGATTTGCTGCGGCGATGCGGAGTCGGGCTGTTTCTGCCGGCGACCTCGATGCAAGTTGGTCAACAAACTGGCCGAGAATAACGGGGATGCCACTGGCATTACCCGAGTCATGTTCCAGCGCAACTTCCCACGACCGGACGGAGGCGATCTCCGTTTTTGAGGCAATAAATCGTCCCAATAGAGGACTACTAACATGCAGCGTGGATTGGCCTGGCGCTCTATCTGTTATTCGCGATCAGCCAGGTTGGCGCCGCTGGTCCCCGCCGCGTCAGGCAGCCAATGAGCGCCAGCCTTAATCACGCTGGCCGATTATTCATTTGTCTGCCACCTCGCCCCTGCGGTCGGAGCACCTCGACAGAGCTGATGCCGGCAAGCAATCTCGGTAGCGTCAATCCAAGGCGTGGTAAACCAACGCCGAGCGCACTAAACAGCCTCTGCAAATTGAAACACCGCTGCGCATTAGTCTTTTTATGAGCGCGCTAAAGGAGGATGACGGGCATCATGAGTTCGACCAAACCGATCAAGAAAGCTGTTTTCCCAGTGGCGGGTTTGGGAACGCGGTTTCTGCCAGCGACCAAGGCTATCCCGAAAGAGCTTTTACCCGTGGTTGATCGACCGCTAATTCAATATGCGGTCGACGAAGCGCGCGAGGCAGGGATCGAGCAGATGATCTTTGTTACCGGCCGCGGTAAGTCCGCGATTGTTGAGCATTTCGATATCGCCTTCGAGCTCGAGACAACCATGAAAGAGCGCGGCAAAAACCTAGCCGCCCTTGACCCTACGCGCGCAGTACCCGGTGACATCATCACTGTTCGCCAACAAGTGCCGATGGGGCTTGGCCACGCGATCTGGTGCGCCCGCGCTATTGTCGGTGATGAGCCTTTTGCGATCTTCCTGCCCGATGAATTGATGATTGGCAAAAAGAGCGGCACCGGCTGCATGAAGCAGATGGTTGATGCATACGAGAAGGTTGGCGGCAACCTCATCAGCGTGCTCGAAGTACCGATGGAAAAGGTCTCAAGCTACGGCGTCATCGACCCGGGCACATCAGACGGCGCGCTAACGCAGGTGAAGGGTCTGGTTGAAAAACCCCCGGTTGCCGAAGCGCCTTCGAATAAAATCATTTCTGGGCGCTACATCCTCCAGCCCGAAGTGATGCGCACGCTTGAGAACCAGGAAAAGGGTGCTGGCGGCGAAATCCAGCTGACCGATGCGATGGCAAGGATGATCGGCGATCAGCCTTTTCATGCGGTCACTTTCGATGGCAATCGCTACGATTGTGGGAGCAAGCTGGGCTTTGTCGAGGCGACTTTAGCGCTCGCTCTCGAACGTGAAGACATGGGCGCTGATGTGCGCGCCATGGCGCAGCGCCTGTTAGCGTAGCCCATAAGCAGCTGCTTCATCGAACTTTTTTCTTGTAACAGCGAGCATGCAGCGCCCTGACCGATCGACCATAGCAGCACCGGCATCGAGGCGCCGGCAAATGAGAGGGAGAGAGGGTCGCGCGGTTCAGTCCGTGTTGTACGCATCAGGGAGTAGAGAACCCGCGATTGGAGGCCATTTGTTCCCGTCCATTACGTCCGCTTGCAGACAAAAAAGCGAACGAGGCGCATGCCTCGCTCGCTATCTTTGTTTGTAATGAAAAGACTGGCCTCAGCTCTCGCCAGCACACGGGCTAATTACGCGGCAAATACCGAACCATGCGCACGTGCTTTGGTGTTACGCATCGCTGCTCCAAGTAGTCCGAGACCGAGAATAAACATCAGCCATGTCGCCGGTTCAGGGATCGCACTCACTTCAACGCTTGCAATCTTAAACCCGTCTTTCTTGATATCGGGGTTCTCAAAGCTCGCCCCGATGAGCCAGACATTGCCGAACTCATTATTGGGATTGATGTCCCGGGTCACGCTACCGCTCTTGCCGACCGAGCCTGATTCGAATGTGGTAAGCCAGGGAATAGGCCACTGCTCTCCATCGAGAGAGGATATGTCGCTGATTGGAAGAACGCCAAATCCGATCGTGGCGTCGGTGTCGTTCATCCAATTGTAGCCCGTATTGAACTGCACATTCGCGAGTGCGACAGCGGTTTCAAACTGAAGCAGAATGAAGTCCGTCCAACCGAGATTATCGATCGTGTGAGTGTCCAGGATTGAATTTTTGACGCCGATGCCAGACGACCAAACGCCGACTGAAGCCGTCCGGATCGTTCCTCTGTTTGTCACCGTCCAAGCGCTAACGGTGACAGTCCCGACATCGCTGTCGAAAAGGACTGCTTCGCCTCTTTCCTGCGATCCTGAGGCGTTGGAGTTGCCGCTTGTTAGGTCGATTGTCTCAGCCGCGATTGCGGGTGCGCCCGTCAACGCGGAGGCCAGAAGGGCAAAGCTCGCAAAAATTTTCTTCATGTGATCCCTCAAAAAACCGCAGAATCCTCTGCCTTTGGTATCGTGAGGTCGCCGTTAACCTGATATGCACACTTTGGGAAGTGAGCTTCTCAACCGCTCGTCTCATTCTGAAACACTACAGGTGCACAGTAGAACGGGAGACAATGGTTAACCCGCCAACGCATGCGCGCCTGCAACTGACAAAAGCACCCCGCCCTTCGCCTGTCATAAGCCGTTGGGGCCGAAAATTCGATCGAAGCGACAAAGCGGCTCGCCAGGCAAAGCTGTCAATTGATCTCGCCCCCACCGCGAGTCCAAAGCAATCTTGTCTGCCCTATTCCTTCACCCGCATCCGTAAAAAGAGTTCGAAGGTCTTGGCGTTATCGAAACCTTCGGGAACAGCGCCGACCGGCCTAATTCGTACGCGGCGAACCTGCGGGTCGTAGGCGCCATTGGGCGTGTAAGTAAAATCGTTGCCGGTTTCTGCGTCGGAGTAGGTGATCTCAGCGCTTTGACAGCATAGCAAACCAGTTGCCGCCGACCCGACGCCATCGACAAACGCGACCGGAGAAGAAACAGAAGCGTCAAACGCCCCCGTCCACACCTCAACGTCTGAAGGGACAAAGTCGAGGATCACAACCGAATTTGAATCGATCGCTTGCCCGGGATTGCTGAAGGCGATGGTGTAGGTCTGGTCAGAGCCAGGAATTCGAAACCGCCGATCGCCGCTCGTGGCGGTTGAGCGGCTTGTCTTCGTGATGAGCACTGGGGCATCGGGCGCACGGCAAAACGGAGTTGCAGCGAGGCTTGGCGCGCTGAGCGAGGACTGGCCTATTGCTCCTTGCGTCGCGCCATTGGGCACGAATTCCGTCATGGATGCAGAGGTGGTAATCCCGTTTACGCCGCCGCGAGCAAAGGTTGCGCTGGCGCCGCCCGAGGTCGCGATCACGCCGCCACCGCCACCGCCACCCGGGCCCTCACTTTCTAGGTTGGTGATGAGCTGCGTTCCGCCATCACCGCCGTCCGCAAGGATCTGAGCGCTGATAGCACCAGCCGACTGAAGAACGATCGTTCCACCCGCGCCGCCGCCTCCCGGGCCGTCATTGTGCCTTGGCGACGTGTCTTCGCCATCCGATCCATTGGCGAGGATCTGCCCTCCGCCTGTGATGGATCCGGCTGAAATGAAGATCAGGCCACCGCCCGCTCCGCCAGCGCCTGCTGCACTGTTGTTGCCATCGCCTGCGCCCCCGCCGCCGCCGAGGAACAGCCTACCCGTACCATCGAAATTGAGTGGGCGACCACCCAGCCCGCCGAGTTCACGGCGAAAATCGTTGCTCCAACGCGAATCTCCCGGCGGCACCACCAAAGCGTTCTGGTTTTGGAAGGAGAAGGTGTAGCCACCGCGCCCCCCGCCCGAATTGTTGGTGCTGGCATTCAGGGTTCCATCGATGTCCCAGGCCTGGACCCATGACGGGTTTGAGACATCTGGAACGCCCTGCCCTTCCCAGATATTGCCATTGTTACCGTTGGCTCCGCCGCCCCCGCCTGCATTGTGACCGTTTCCGCCGCCGCCGCCATTGGCCGGCGCACCGCGACCATAAAAGCGCCCTCCCGGAAGCTCGTTTTGATAGCCAGCAATGCCCTCGCCCTTTTCTGCGCCATCACGCGCATCCGAGCTGCGATACCCGAAAAAGCTGGAGCCGCTGGCGACGGTCTGGTTATCGACTTGCCCTCCACGAAAGCCCTGACCCGAGACATCGATTGTGCCCGAGACAGCCACCGTGTTCTCGACAGTCATCGCTACAACGCCGCCCACTTGTCCGTCCCACGCGCGGGCCACCACGCGCGATCCGCCGCCAACGGTGAGATTACGAAATTGGGGAACGCGAATGACCTGCGCTTTGCCGGCTATGGTGTAGTCGAATGTAAGTCCTGAACACGCGCCGCCGAAATCGTGCAGGATGATCGCGTTGCCTGAAATCTGTCTGACCGTGTGGAATTCATAGCGTCCAGCGCTGTTGAGGTTAGTGACTTCGCCATAGCGCGCATTGTTACCGCCTCGGATATCAGCCCCTTGCGCCTCGTAGATCATAATCAGATCACCCGCCTCAAGCGAAGGCAGGTTCAAAGCAAGGCCGTCGACTGTCACTTGAATTGATCCGGCAGCTACGTTGCTTGAGACGCGCGCGTATTCGTTCACGACCTGAGTGCCCACGATCGTGACATCGCCATCTTTGCCCGGTGTCTCAGCCGCGAGCGAGGCAGGCAGCGCAAGCAAGAAGCAAAACTGCACGAGCCACAGCCAGCGCGCTGAGACGCGCTGATGGCCGCCCATCAGCGCTTTTGAGAGCCCAAAGGCAGGGAGACAAAAGCCGCTCATGGGGATCACGACCCTCGCCGCAGGAAGCTGAAAGTGCTGGCGTCAAACTTCAATCGAGCCGCTGCGAAGACGCCTTTCTGCGTGCTGCGCGCAGCTTCAAAATCGCCATCCCGGAAGCCTTCGATATTGTAGCCGATGGTGATCAGCATATCGCGCACAGGAGAAACACCGATGGTCGGGCCGTAGCTGAAGCTGGTGACATTATCCTCAAGGTTGGTGCGAACTGTACCCGAGGCGCCAATTTCAAACATGTCGCCAAGACCCAGCCGCGCATCCAAGCCTCCGAGCACTGTCGTGCCGGAAAATTCAGTCCCTTCAAACTCGTCTAGGTTGTAACGCCCGCCCAGAAACAGAGTGTATTCGTCGCGGCGGGTTTGCTGGTCGATACCGTTTTCGTCCTCATCCCATCCGCGCGGGCTCCAATTGGTTGAAAGGCTCGCCACAACCCGGCGCGATGACGCATCGCCATCGACAATAAGCGCGGTGCGTCCCGCACCCGCGACCTCACCGGCGACAGCACCGGTCACCTGATCGCTGCGATACTCCAGCTTGCCAAGCGCGGCGACTTCTGAAGCATCCGGACGATAGGCAAATGCGAGGCTTGCATCCATGATCTCAGTAACCGAACCATTGGTGTTTTCAGCGCGGGTCCAGGTCGCACCAGAACCAACCACACTGCCCTCACCCACCTGACGGATCGCGCCGAAAGTCACACCGGTGCGATCAGCCTGTTCGCCATCGCGATACTCACCGCGCGCAGTGAGGCTCCAGCGATCCTTGCGCCAGCCTGCGCCAAGGGTGAGAGCGGTGAAGTCCTCGAACGCGATGCCGCCTGTAAACTGGCCGCCGCTCGCAGCAGGCTGATTGGGGTTCACAAGGTCGCTCACATCGGGCGAACCGCCCAGCGAGCGGTTGCCATCAATTGTCGCATCAAGCGTCAATTCCGGCGTCACTTGTAGGTTCTGCGCAAGGCCAAAGGCAGCAAAAGAGCGGTTGCCAAACTCGCCAATGCTTTCCTCGCCAAGAGTGGTAATGATCTGACCACCCTGCCAAGGGGTCGCTTCGATCCCGCCGCGCAATTGACGCGAGTTGAACGTCTCACCATCCGCCAGTTCGTAGCTCGCGACCAGACGAACGTCCGACAGAACCTGATAGCGCACGCCCAGACGGTGGCGCGCGGGCAGATCAAGGCTCTCGGCCTGGTCAACTGCGATCGAAGTGGTCGCGGAGACTTCGAGCGCGGCGTCAAAGAGACGCTGCGTTGCGCCGGCTTCAAGCACGGTCGAGGTGGCGGTCGAGCCATCGCCCAGCCGATCATCAAAGTGCGTGAGGCCCAGTCTTAGCAGCGTGCTCTGTTTTTGCAGGGTCACCTGCGCCTGTGCAGCCCGGCGGCGTGCGGCGTTAGTCAGACTGTCATCCTGCCAGACGCTTCCCAGCACGCTTAATTGTTCAGAAAGCAGTACTCGGCCGTCAAGACCAAACTTGCGGCGTCCCTGCTCGACCACGTTTTGCTGGCCGATGCCGTAATCTTCCTCAACCTCGCGGGCATAGGCGAGCACATCGAGCTTGCCCGTCTGGTGCTGCGCTTCAACGATCCACGCCTTCGCTGTGTCGCCCTCGCGCTGGCTGACGCCCAGTTCGGCACGCACCTCGGTGTTCTCACCAATCTGCGCGCGCAGATCGAGTGCACCAATGTCAGTGCGCTCAGCGGTGCCTTGATCGGTATTTGCATCGGTAATGGCGCTGGCACCGATGCGCACCTTGCCATCGCCGCTGGTCCAGTCGGCTCGGATGCCTGCGTTAAATTCCGCCTCGCCGCCACCGTCATTTTCGTACTCGATGACGATGAATTGCGGGTTCAATGCCTCATCGCGGCTGAGAACAGGCTCAGTGAACGTGATGGTGCCTGAGAGGATATCGAGATCGTAGTCGATAAAGCGTGTCAGCGTGCGGCTCGATACGATCAGTTCGGAACGGAAGCGGTCGCGCACTTGCAGCGCCACACGCTCTGAGTTTGGAATGATGCGACGGCTACCCAGCTGGTACGGGCCGGTGATGCCCTGCCCCTGGATCTCTTCGCGCTGCAAGCGGCTGGAGACCTCGGCGGCGAAGCCTTGCGCCTTGATCTGGCCAAAGCGCGCTTCACCCCGGACACCGGTGGCGGTGCGGTTGTAGCGAGCAAGCCGCGTCTGGTCGAAAGCGGTCTGGAAGTCGCCATAGATCGCGTAGAAGGTCGCCGTCTCGATACGGACATAGAGCTTCTCGCGGCTGGCTGCATCAAATCGGCGCTGCGATCCATCGGCAAACACCGTGTAATACGCGTTCGGATCAAGCGCGCCGAGGACACGTTGATCCTCGCGTTGCTTGGCGCTGTCATAAGCGAGCGTGACGAGGTATTTTCCGAGAATACGACCCTTGGCGTAGAGCGCGACGCGCGCATCCTCACCCAAATCGCTGTCAAACTGGCCTTCACGCTCCATGTTTTCAGCCACTGAACGCGCGCCCAGTGTGCCTTCGACAAGGCCAACAATCGTCCACTCGATGTCACCCGGTTCAATCCAGGTCTCAAGCTCCTGCTCGCGAACAACCTCGCCGTCGTTGAAACGGAAATTGAGCCGCAGCGAACCTGATACCATGGTCGGCGCCAGCTCAATCAGCGCAATCCCTTCATCTCCCTTGGTCACCCATCGGGCAGAGCTGGCAGACAATCCGGTGAGCTGGTTCAATTGCTGCCGATCGATCTGCTCCGCGCTCTCATAAGGCGAGTTGAGCGTGAACTCACCGGCAATCCCTTCGCGTAAAGGGCGAGAGTTGCGATCAAGCACCCGCACCGCCACGACCGGGCGCGTACGGCCATCGGCAACCAGGTTTGAGAGTTCGGGCACGAACTCAACCTTTGTGGGCAGGCTGGTGAAATGCACCTCGCGCGTGATGGTTGTGTTCTTCACACCGAACGAATTGAAAATGTCCGCTTCAAGCGCAGTGCGCTCATTGACCAAGGGAACGCCGCGCCAGATGCTGACGGCATAGCGACTTGAGGATTCTTGTGTGCCATCGAATGTCAGCGGATTCACCGGCTCGCCATCGACCCTAAGGACAATTTTCTGGCCCTTGCGGTGACGGATCGCCACTTTAACCGCTGGCGCGCGCGGGTTTGCGTCGAGCGTTGGCGAAAGCCAGCCATCCGGACCATCGCCCAGCGCAATCCAGTCTTGCACCGGTTCAGCGGTGGTCGTAGCGGCAATCGCGGCGGCGCTGGCAGATGAGAGCGGGCTGTTGGTGCTGGTAGTAGCGACAGAGCCTTGCGCGGGCGCTTGCGAGCCAGCGGACAGCTTGTTGCCTTCAGCAATATCGTTAATCGCACGTGCCGTCGCGCCATCGGGACGGGTTTCTGCCTTATCGGCGGCCTCGCCAAGCCAGCCCTCAGGCACTTTTGCGTGGAAGTCGGCAACAACCAGACTGCCGCCCTGCCCGATCACAAAGCGCGAGCTTGTGCTGCCTGCATTGCGCGTGCCGCGGTGACAATCGATCAGCTCAGCACCTTCGGGCAAAGTCATGGGTGAGACGGCCACGACGTGAGTGCCGGGCACGACGCCTTCAAAGTGATAGCGGCCATCGGCATCGGTGATTGCAAAGCTGCCATCCTCAAGCATGATCCGAACGCCAGGAATACCGGGCCGTGGATCATCGAGCGAGCACGCCCCAGCCGTCACCCGGCCAATAATCGTCATGCGGTCGGCGATGGTCTCGCGCAGAATATCAACCGGAACCTGCGCGCGGGCGGTCTGCCCCAGCAGATCAGTCACGACCGCATCGTTGAGAGCGCGGCCCGGAGGCGCATCGGGGCGCACGCTCATGGCGTAGGTGACCCGCGCGCTCGAACCGGCTGAAAGCGTGCTCAGATCAACTTCCAGAACGCTGCCATCGGGCGCAATGGTGACGCTTTCGGGTACTTCCTCGCCATTTACGCGGATCGTATCAGGGCGCAGGCGCAGCCAGCGCGATGGCGTGTCGGCAATCGTGACATTGCGCCTTGCACGCGCAGGGTCTGCATTGTTGACAGTGATCGAATAGAAAACGACGTCACCCGGAACGACCTGAGCGCGGCTCGCGCTTTTGGTGATGGCAAGTTCAAGGCCGGGCTGATCGAGCGGAATATCGATTTGAACCGGCGTTGGATCGGTAAGCTCAAAAGCCTCGCCATAGGATCCATCCCGGATCACGAATGCACTGCCATCGGGCCTTGTGATCTGGGCAATCTGAGCTGGCTGCACGACCGAAGGCGCCGTGTAGGGCTCAGGCGGCTCAATCACCAGGCGATAACGTCCAAGCGAAGTCAGCGGGAACCAGAACTCGCCCGGCCCCATCGCAGTGATACGTCCCGCACCATCGGTGACAGCCTCACCTGAGATAACGCTGGATGGCCACGCAGTTATACCATCCTCTGCAAAGACAGTGGCTGGCTGACCGGTCACCGCATCAACAAGCGATACGCGTGCGCCATCAACAGGTTCGCCCGTTTCACTGTCAAAGACAACGCCAAACGGATCGGCGAGTACCTCGACACTGGCCTGAACCAACACAGCCGTGGATCCAATGAGACGGGCCGTGATGGTAATCGAAGAGCCGTCATCGAGACTCAATCGGCAGTCTTCTACAACCGGGGCGGGTGGCATCCGCGCTGTGTCAATCCGACCAACAAAAATGCCAGTGTTGGGGCCGGTTTCAAAGATTATCTCAGTCTCGCGATCACCTGTCGACGTGGTCAGGATTATCTCTAGCTGATCAACCGCTTCGGGATCTTGGTTTGCGCCAAGGGCCTGTATCTCAAAGATAAGCTCTTGCCCTGCGCGAATGACGCTTGTTTGTTCGACCGTCACATTGAGAGGCCCGATATCTTGCGGGCTCAGGGCGCCGGACCCCGGCTCAACCCCCTGTCCTGATAGCAATGTGCCGTTGCAGATCGGTTCGAGAAAGCTGAGTTCGGTTGGACCCTCTGCAGTCGTGCGGAACGCCCGAATTTCAGGGGGCGGGATTGTTACATCAAATGAAATCTCGTTGGACGAGGTGGTCGCCGTTTCCCCCTCAAATGACCAACGCGCCTGTGCAACATTGGTGATGGTCCTGATGACCTGCCGAGCTTCCTGCTCGGTCGTATCGTCTTGGGCGTTGCTCTGGGCGTGAGCCTCCCCTCCGAAAACGACAAGCGGCAGCAGCGCTAGAATAAGCGCCACTGCCAGTCGCATCAGAGGGGAGAAAACACGCATCAAGAACGCCGAAGGCTAAGCTTACGGTGAGACCGAATCGGTGGTCACACCGGCTTGCGCTGCCGGAATCGTGACTTCGAAGCTCAGACCAGCCTCGTTGCCACCTGTGATGGTGCTCAGCGTGCCGGAGACCTCGTTGTCACCTGCATCGTAGCTGCCACCTGCGCTGCCGTTCGAGCACGTAGCCACCTGGTTGGGAGCCGTGCCTGAAAGCGCGACATCGGTATCAACGAGGATCGTGCCTGTGTTGAAGGTAACATCGCTGGGCAGGCTATCGACAACCGAGATATTGGTTGCCGGAGCGCCGTCCGCGGCGTTCACAACCGCGATGCAATAACGGATGACCGCGCCCGGAATGGCTTTCGGGTTGGTCGTGCCGTTCACCGGATCGCTGACCACCAAGCTGGACTTGATGACAGTCACTTCCGCGCCGTCAACAGTGAAGGTGCCCTGCGCTGAGAACGAGCCATCATTGTCGGCATCGCCTGTCAGACCAAGCACGTTGCTGCCATCAGCCAGAACCGTGTCAACCACGTCCTGATCAGCAGAATCGCCAGCACTTTCAGTAAGTTCAGCGCCAAGGGTGCCTGTCGTTGAATCGCCGTCCGATCCTGTACCTGCCCGGTGAGCATCGGCATTCAGGCTCACATCGAACGTGTCATCGTTGACAGCGTCCGCTCCGATATTGGCCACAACAAAGACGCGAAGGGTCTCATCCTCCTCAACTTCGTCGAGGAAAGTGATCACCTGGTCCGCTGCATCAAATGTGCCGTTGTCGTTGGTGTCTTCGTAGATCGTAAGCGTGCTGATGTTAGCACCAGTGCCCGCCTCAAGAGTGGCGGTCAGGTCAAGATCGACGACGTCGTTCGAAAGGTTGGTGACATCAAATGTCAGGAAGGCATCGGTTGAGCCCGGGTTGACCGACTTCGGCGTATCCACTGCCGACACCGTCACGTTGACGCGGCGATCGACCGCGAATGTGTCGCTGGCGGTTTCCTGGTTCTGATCGACACCGTTAACCTGGTAGTCGACCGTCACCGTGTTGGTGATATCCGTGCCAGCGCGGATACCTTCCGCCATGGCCGGTGTGCTGGTCATTACAATGAGCGCTGTAGCACTCACCGCACCCAGCAACTGGGTGTGTCGTTTCATTTTTCTGGTCCTTTGCGTGTTCCGTGCGTCTCTTGGTCCGCCCGCACGGATTGGCGGTTATCGCCCGCAGGTCAGCGGATGATCACGGGAAAGGCGATGCGTCCGGTCTCACCCGGAGCGATCGAGGCAATGGTCCATCGGACATGCGTCACATCAGCGTGGGTGGCAGGGCGTTTACCTTGCGTTTCGGTGGCGACGCTCAGATTATCGAGCGTTCCGTAAGTCTTTCCGCCATCGACGGAGACAATGAGCGAGGGATCTGCGTCCGGCGCGAGGCGGACAGCAGCGTTGAGCGGGTTTGTGCCCGTCACATTGGTGGCTGGGGTGACGCCGTTATTGGCGTAATTCATACCAAAGCTGAGCTTGGTGCCGGGCGTGAACTCGGTCGGCTCGGCCAGAGTGGTAGTGACAGCGCCGCTCACATCTGTTTTTGTAACGATGGCGAGCACGTCGCTTCTGAGGCTAACCTTGGGTTCGCTCACCGCTTCAGAAGCTGATGCGGCGCCGTCCTGCGCGGCCACAGGCGCCAATGGCGCGCTTGCAGCGATCAGAAGGGCAAGAAGTTTGATACGCTTGGTCATGGGCGTTTCCTCTTTGGTCAAAAGGGCTTCAATCGATGGTCACATCGAAGGTGATTGTATGGGTGCCTCCGGCATCTAAGTTGCCAAGATCGACGCTGATGCCGCTGGAATTGGCGGCTTCGCCCGCATCATCGCCGCTCGCGTCAGTAAGCGGCGCTGAATCGAGCACGAGGCTGCCAGGGGCGTAAGTGGTCCCCGCGGGAATCGCGTCCGTTACAGTCACATCATCAAGCGAGCCTGAGCCCGCCACGCTTGCAACCAGGGTAAATGTGGCGATCGAGCCAGGAACGGCACTTTCACCACCAAACGGATCGAGGAGAGTTACCGATTTTGTGAGCTCGAGTGAGCTGACACGCGATACGAGGGAGCCAGTGGCCGCTGACAGGGCCGTAGTCGTCCCGACAATCGCGTCACCGCCGCCCTCGCCTTGGCCTGCAAAGATTGTTCCGGGGGCCCCATTGCCCGTGACCGCGGCCGCGGTCAGCTCGACATCGCTTTCTTGTTGATCAGCGACATCACTGGGCACGTTCACAATCACAAATACGGTGATGGTTTCATCGGCGCCAAGGATCGGTGTCACCTCCTGCGAGGTCAGGATGACGTCGACACCGGGGTCATAGACGCCGTTGCCATTGCTATCGATCGCGATGCTTTCAACGACGGTGTCGAATTCATTCCCGCCTACATTGGGATTGGCAATGAGCTCAAAGGCTTCAGGCCCGTTACCCTGGTTGGTAATCTCAAAGCTGAGCACACTCTGGCCCGGTCCCACGGCCTGCGAACCGGAATCAAGCGACGTGACCGTGACATCAAGCAGCTCGTCAACACGCACCGTGACTGTGTTCGACGTGACGGTGCGAGACGCATCGCCATCCTCGTAGGTGGCAGTCGCTGTGTTTTCGATCAGAGTCCCGGCGCTGATCCCGCCTGCCGATGCTCCCACGTGCAGACAGCCAAGAGCGAACGCAAAACCGAGAGAAGCGGTGCGTGGGGCGCGAATGGAAGCAGCCGGTTGCTCATAACGAAACGCCACCGCTTCGCATCGCGCGAAGGAGCAGAGCGCCTTTCGAACCATCGCCCGTTTGCAGGATGCGGACCGCGCCTCAACGCTTAAAGCAATCCTATTGAGACCTCTCGTAATCATACGTAGCGGCCATAAGGAGAATTGGTTAGCGAACTGTTAGGATGCGCCTGGAAGCCGCCATTTTCAGGGATATTTGGCGATCGCGAGGCAATAAGACTTTTGGTTAATTTGCGTTTTCATTTTGGCACCAACGAAAGCCATGAGGCCCTCATGCATCATTGAACAAACCAGGAGGCGTCTGTGGAGGAACATCGCCTATCCTACCGAAAGGTAAGAGGATTCTTCCAAAAGTCCGTGGCATCTATTTCGAAGCGCAAAAGCTCAGTCACGATCGCTAGACCTTGTGAAATTTCTGAACGAGGCAAGACCCGGCCTCTCAAGGTTCTCGCCATTGATTTCCCTGATCTGCGCAAATCCACAAAAAAAGCGTCGCAGCTGGCTGTACCGCCGTCTCCACGACCGCTGCGCGAGCTGTGCGTACACTCGGATGCTGAGGAGGGGTCGATAGCAGTGGCGGTAGTCTGGATCGATTTTATTTTCGGCAGTTGTCTGATCTTAGCGACCTGCTAATCTTGTCGGCATGACGGCAATTGGGGGCAAAAGCGGACGTGTCTCGCCCTTACGACTGGAGACCAACCACCATCCTGATTGAGTTAAGCCCACTCATGATGGGCGCGGAAGCTTGGTTTTTTCATGAGCAACAGCTCTGCTCTCATGCCTGTTGTCCCTTGACGACAACACCTTACTCGAGCCGATGAAGAGGATAGTCACCAAATCATTTTGGCAGCGTTGTTGGTTCGACGGATGAAATGCGGAAGCTATCGCTTTCGCGCATGACAAGTGCAACGGCGAACCTTTGCGTGCAGAAGACCCCGCCGGCCGGTGTCGCAGCTTCACCAGATCGTTAGCGACAACGGGACATAACAGACCAGCATGGCGATTTTACGATGAAGCAAAGATCAAGCCGTTGAGTGCCACTACATCGCACCGGACAGGTCTATCAAAATGGCTTTATCGAAAGCGTCAACGCCCGCCCTCAGAGAAGGGTGCTTGAACTAGACCATCCTCACATCATTAGCCCATGCCCACAAGGAGCTGGAGGCATGGTTGCACGACTGCAACACCTCCGGCCTTCCTCGAGGCTGGGGAACAAAACCCCAGCTAAGTTCTGGGCAAGATCAACCGGCAAAACATCTCGGAGCACAGCCCAGGACGGTTGTTGCCATCACTCCCAACAGGGGGATCAAGCCGGCCTAAGATTCGACCAACAAATGGTGAAGGCTTAAGGCTCAGATCAACATGGATGAAATCGCTGTCCGTCGTCGGATAAATTGAGACACGCAGAGGTTTTAGCCTAGCGAGTGTTTGGTCTCATCTGGTTGAAGTATTTTAGGCGGCTAGGCTGCGGTGAAGCAAGCGCCGACGCTCAATTGTCTTTCGTTTAGTCCTTTCT
>JBCCJS010000009.1:0-129357 GCA_039027675.1 Pseudomonadota bacterium | reverse complement strand
ATACGATTTCCTGATTTGCATGAGCAGCGCGCACTCGCAAAGCTCGACGTTCATTGCGCATCAAATTGTTGGCGATGGTCCAGGAATAGGCCTCAATATTGGCGATATCGTTGAGGAGGCTGTGGTCTGCCAGTTTCTCGAAAGCTGCCTGACCGATATCAGCAGGGTCTGGTGGTCCTGACCCATAGCGTGCACGCAATTGTGAAACCAAGCGATCGTAATACCCATCATAAACAGCCTTTAAGCGCGACCCCACAGCAATTGCGGTGGAGTCGTCTTGCGTTTGAGGGGAAGAAGAAAAGTCCATGGCGTCCGAAAGCGCCTTAAGTGAAAAACCGGGTTTTCGAAACCGCAGCTTTATTTTCGAGAGTTCACCGATGGCCTCGCCTCGACACTAAAGGTCGCCTCTTGTTGCAAGACTGGTCTTTTCGGGTCGACGTTCGTGCCGAAGTTCCATGGCATCCGATTGTGAGCCGCTGGATCAAAGTGTGAGGTAGTCATATTCATTCTTCTTGGCCGGAGTGGCCGAGAAGAACCCGCAATTTTAGGGGCTAAGATCGGGGCCGCTACGTTTTGGATTAGGGCGCAAAGCGGACAGTCAGCAATGGACTGAGCAGCCTTGTTTAATGAGGCCCGTTTTTGCACAGCGTTTTCGATTTCATCCTGTGCTGCAAGATCAATTTTGATTCTGGGTCTAGACAATGAAAGTGCGGAAACGCTTACAGCCTCTTTGATCATCCCTATCGATGTTTAGATGAGCCTGAGCAACTAAGCCTCGTTCCTGTCCATAAGGTAAGACAGCCATGGACACCGGACGAAGTCCATCACCCGCTTTCCAAACTTGGTCTGATTGAGACCATCAAATGTGCAATGCATCCTGCGACTTCGAAATCGGCGGCTAGAGAAACAGCCTCGAATCAGGTTCAATGCTCAATGACCATAACTATCTTTGAGAGCTTAGAATGGCTGGCCGCCACGACGGCAAAGACAAGAAATATCAAGGCAAATTGCCAGCTTACCAATCTGGCGGAAATGTGATCCAGCCGGGATAGTGACTGCGTGGTGGGCGATGACAGGCTCGAACTGCCGACATCTTCGGTGTAAACGAAGCGCTCTACCAACTGAGCTAATCGCCCGATCCGTGAACCGGAAGTGAGCTACCTAGCGCCAAAACGTTCAAAATCAATTGCTGATGTGGTGCAAGACGCCGCTCGGGGCTAAGTCCCGCGGCTATGACCACGCCCAATCTCCTTGTTCTGGCCACTGGCGGTACGATTGCGGGCGCGGCGGGCGATGCGATCCGGCACGATTACCGCCCCGGCCAATTGGGTATTGAGGAAATGCTCGAGCGGGTGCGCGCTCTTGGCATCGCCGCCCATCTCACCGGAAAGCAGATCGCCAATATCGGCTCGGAGGATATGACGCCCGCCATCTGGGCCGCGCTCCACGCCGAGACGAGCGCGGCGATGGCAGACTCCGATTGCGACGGCGTGATCATCACTCATGGCACTGATACGGTTGAGGAAACAGCCTTCCTGCTCGATCTGACACTGCCGACCACCAAGCCTGTGGTCCTCGTGGGCGCAATGCGGCCCGCTGATGCGGTCGGCTATGATGGCCTAAGGAACTTTGCCAATGCGCTTCAGGTAATGCGTTCACCCGACGCGGCGGGGCGCGGCGTGCTGGTGGTCATGGGCGACAAGGTCATCGCCGCGCGCGATGTCCGCAAAGCGCGAACTCGTGGGATCGACGCGTTTGAGGGCTTCCCGCGCGCTTCCGTGGCCCTCGTGACGCCGAGCGCGCTGGAATGGTTCGGTGCCCCTTGGCGAGTGGATGAGCCCGCGCACTTCACCTTTGTCGAAGATCTGCCCGATGTCCCGATCCTGACCGTCTTTGCAGGGATGAAGCCCGATTATGTCGCGCGCCTCGTCACCCCTGAAACGCGCGGGATCGTGGTCGAAGGGTTAGGTGAGGGCAACATGCCCGATCCGGTGCGCGAGGCGCTGGTGGGGCTTGCAGCCACGGGCATGTCGGTGGTGCGCGCGAGCCGTCTGGAAGAAGGGCTGGTTGACCGCGAACCTGAGGACGATGCCAATGGCTTCATCGCCGCGCGCGCGCTTGGCCCGCCCAAGGCGCGGGTGCTGCTGGCGCTGCTGATCGCAAACGGGATTAGCGATACGTCTGCGATCCAGGCGGCCTATGATGGGCAGCCCGTAGCTTAGAAGAAGTCCGGCGCGTTATGGACCAACGCAGAGGCGGCGAGCCAAGTCGTGAACATGACGGCGTAGGTCCATTTACGCGGCCACAAGCTGACTACAAAGAGGGTCGCTGCCGCTGTCGCACCCAAGGCAATAAGTGGCGCGCTGATCAAGCGGACGCCCGATCCGCCCGCGACTACGGCCTGCCCCTCCATGCTCGCCCATTGCGCAGGCAACAGGGCAAGCAGCCATTCCGGCAGGGCTCCGGGCATGGTGGCAGCGGTGACGATTATGGCGGCCTCGCCCATCACGACAAACAGCGCGATCCACCAACCCTTGCCACCTGCCGAACGGGCGAAAAGGGCACCGCGCGCAGCAAAGCTTACGCTGGCAAGCAGGAGAACTGGCGCAAAAGACGCGGACAAAGAGAAGCCCGGTGTCACCGCAAGGCTGGCGGTCAGGATGATTGTAAGCCCGGTCAGCGAGGCCAGACCCACACCGATCAGAAAGCGTCCGAAGATCGCGCCGCCAATCATCCCCGCGCCCATCATGCCCAGCGCGAGAATAGGGCCGCTGATTAACTCAGGCCGGCGACCCACCGGACCCTCACCAATCAGCAGCATCGCTCCAAACGGAGCGATAAGCGCCATCAACGCCAGCGCCGAAAACGCCAGGACCGGCCAGTGCAGTCGCTCATCTTGAGAGGCGCGTATCATGCGTCAGATCGTGGCAAAACCGTGCCTCTGCGCTGGGCACCGAGACCCCATTCGGCTCGCAGGGCCTTGGTCTTGCAAGATCGTCAGCCCCAAGGCGTGACGAGATACTTCTCGCCCGTTTTCATCTGGCGGTAGTCAAGGATCGCTTCCTTTTCGAGCATACCTTCCAGATCAACTTTCGCCTTGTAGCTGCTCGCAAAGGTGGTGCCGAGGTTTTGCTGCACCCTTGTGCGCATCTTGACCACCGTTTCCATCCCCGCTTTGGCCAGGAACGGTCCCAACAACCAGCCCTGAACGCACCATTGTAGGCCATAGGCGGCGGCGCCTGAGAGAATAAGGGGGTCCTTTAGATTGAGACGCCCATACTGGTACATCTTCTTTTCCTGATCGGAGCCATAGCGCGAATACTCGCTCATCTGCGAAGCGGCCACCTGCTCCATGACCCTGAGCACGCCGTCAGTGGCTCGTCCGCCACCGATTGGGTCGAAACCAAGAAACGCGCCCGTCTCGGCAATCGCGGCGCGCAGCTGCGCTATATAATCATCGTCCGATGAGTTCACGACATACTTTTCGCCCTGCGCTTTGAGCAGATCGACATGTTCCTGGCGCCGGACAATGTTGACGAGCTTCATGCCATCTTCCTGGCAGATCTTGCCCAGCATCTGGCCAAGGTTTGAGGCAGCAGCCAGATGGATGATCGCCTCGTGGCCTTCCATGCGCGCGGTCTCGACAAAGCCGAGCGCGGTCATCGGGTTCACAAAGCTAGACGCGCCGGCTTCGGATGAGTGATCGCCCAATGGCAGGCACATCATCGCATCAGCAATCGCGTATTGGCTGTAGGCGTTGCCCGGAACGCAAGCCACGCGCTGACCCATCAGCGCCTTGGCCATATCTCCATCGCCGGTCGCGACCACAGTGCCCGCGCCCTCGTTCCCCGCAGGCAGGCGCTGGCCGTGGCGATTGCGCTGACCCGACAGAAACGGCTCGGGCATGGTCGCAACGACCTTGCCAGCAGAATATTCCGCGGTCTCGAAATCGGCTGCGCTTGCAAGGATCGCGAGGTCCGAAGGGTTGATCGGCGCTGCTTCCATCTTGACCAGCACCTGATTGCCGGTGGGCTCAGGGACAGTCACTTGCGCGACTTCAAGCGTCAGCTTGCCGTCGTCGGTGAGCGTGGTGAAAAGCTGTTTGCCGGTGGTCGTCATGGTTATTCCTCTCTTTGATCTGGGTAGTTTGCGCGCACGAAGTACAGGCCATGGGGGGGCGCGTTAAGCCCTAATTCGGCGCGGTCGCGCGCTTCGAGGGCCTCAGCCATGCGCGCCTCGGGCCATGTGCCTTGGCCGACGAGTTTGAGGCAGCCGACCATAGAGCGCACCTGATGGTGCAAGAAACTGCGCGCCTCAGCATGGATTCGGATCTCACGGCCAAGCTCGGTCTCGCACAGCTCGACATCGAGCCGGTCCAGCGTCTTGACCGGATCCTTTGCCTGGCATTGGACGGATCGAAATGTGGTGAAGTCGTGCCGCCCGACAAGCGCTTGCGCGGCGCGATGCATGGCGACGGCGTCGAGATCGGGCACGACCAGCCACACGCGGTTCTTAAGCAGCGTCAGCGGTGCGCGGCGGTTGAGGATGCGGTAGACATAGGCGCGGCCCGTGCAGCTGAAACGCGCGTGCCAGTCGTCCGGAACCACCGTGCAGTGCGTGATCGCTATCGGATCGGGCCGCAAATGCGCGTTCAGTGCTTCGGACAGGCGGAACGGGTCCATTTTTTTTTCAAGATCAACATGGCTGCGCATCGCAATCGCATGGACGCCGGTGTCGGTGCGCCCCGCGCTGTGGAGCGCAGCCTCTTCGCTGGTGACGCGGGTCAGCGCCTCTTCGATCGATTGCTGCACGCTTGGCCCATGCGCCTGGCGCTGCAACCCCTGAAAGGGCGTGCCGGCAAATTCGATGGTGAGCGCGTAGCGGGTCAATCGACGTTTACCTCTGGCTTAATCGGGCGGCCGCGCAGGAAGTCCTCAAGGCTCATTGCTGGCTTGCCCGCGCGCTGGAGCGTGACCGGGCGCAATGCTCCAGTGCCGCAGGCGATGGTGAAGTCGGTATCGAGGATGGTTCCTGGTTGTGCGCTCCCGTGAAGTCGGCGGCCTCCTGCCTCACGCGAGAGGTCCCTGCCTTTGCGGGGACTCGCAATGGTCTCAGCCATCAGCAGCTTGACGCGCTCCCCTCCCAATTCAAACCAAGCGCCCGGAAATGGAGCAAGGCCGCGCACATTGCGCTCGATCACCTCGGCGCTTTGGGTCCAGTCGATCCGAGCCTCAGCCTTGTCGATCTTGGGCGCGTGGGTGGCGAGCGTATCGTCCTGTGCGCATGGAGGATAAGCATCGAGGTCAGCGAGCACCTCCACCATCGCAGCCCCGCCCAGCTGTGCGAGTTCCTCAAACAGATCGCCGGTGGTCTTGCGTGCAATCGGTGTGCGCACGATATGCCGCATGGGCCCTGTGTCGAGGCCTGCCTCCATCTGCATGATCGTGACGCCCGTCTCCTCGTCCCCCGCCATGATCGCCCGGTGAATGGGCGCAGCCCCGCGCCAGCGCGGCAGGATCGAGGCGTGGATGTTGAGACAGCCATAGCGCGGCGCGTCGAGCACCGCTTGCGGCAGGATCAGGCCATAGGCCGCCACTACGGCGATGTCGGCGCCCAATGCCGCAAACTCCTGATGCCGCTCCGGCTTGCGCAAGCCTTTGGGCGAGCGCACCTCCAGCCCCAGTTCCTTGGCCTTTACCTGGACGGGCGAGGGCCGCAGCTTCTTCCCCCTGCCCGCAGGACGCGGTGGCTGAGTGTAGACGCAGGCAATCTCGTGCCCGGCCTCATAAAGAGCGGCCAAGGCAGGCACCGCAAAATCAGGTGTTCCCATGAAAACAATACGCATCGCGCCCCGGCCTCTAACCGCATGGATCGAAGTTTGCACTATCCGATGCAGCCCTCGCTTCGACAATCGCTCTTCCAGTGTTTAGAGCGCGTGAGGCCATGTCCAAGGAAATCGATCAGCTCTCTGCATCGCTGGCGCGCCTTCCGGGGCTGGGCCCGCGTTCGGCCCGGCGTGCTGTGCTGTGGCTGGTCAAGAACCGGGAAAGCGCGCTGCCCAATCTATTGGAATCGCTCGCCATCGTGTCGGAGACGCTGGTCGAATGCTCAGTCTGCGGCAATGTCGACACGTCAGATCCGTGCCAAATCTGCGCTGATCCACGCCGTGACCAGCGTGCGCTGTGCGTCGTCGAGGATGTCGCCGATGTCTGGGCGCTGGACCGGGCCAAGCTCTTTCAGGGGCGCTATCACGTGCTGGGCGGGCGGTTATCCGCACTCGACGGGGTGGGGCCGGAAGACCTCAACATCGTCAAGCTGCTGGAACGCGTAGCTGAGGGGGGCACGGACGAGGTCGTCCTCGCCATGAACGCAACGCTCGAAGGGCAGACGACAGCGCACTACCTCGCTGAGCGTTTGGAACCTCACGGCGTGCGCATCACTCAGCTCGCGCATGGCCTGCCGGTGGGCGGTGAGCTCGATTATCTGGACGAAGGCACTCTGGCGCAGGCGCTTCGGGCGAGGCGGCCGGTTGGATAGCGATCACTGAGATCGAGCCTATCGGCTTGCGGCAAACGCATGCCAGCCTTATCTTGCCAGGCATGGCTATCCGCGAAATCCTTGAAGTGCCGGACCCCCGGCTCAAAATCGTCTCGTCGCCGGTCGAACCGCACGAGTTCAACGATGAGCTCAAAACCCTCGTTGAGGATATGTTTGAGACGATGTACGCAGCGCCCGGTATTGGCCTCGCCGCGATCCAAGTCGGCGTGCCCAAGCGGTTGCTCGTGATCGATCTACAAACGCCCGACGAAGACGCCGAACCGATCGTCGAGGAATGCGACACCGGCTGCTGCGAGCCTGTCACGCGCCAACCGGTCAAGAACGAGCCGCGCTTGTTCGTGAACCCGGTAATTCTCAACCCGGCGAACGAGCTTTCGACCTATCAGGAAGGCTGCCTCTCCATCCCCGAAATCTACGCCGATATCGATCGCCCGGCGACCTGTACGGTGCAATATCAGGACTTGGATGGGAACGAGCATACCGAAGACATGACTGGCCTGATGGCGACCTGCATCCAGCACGAGATGGATCATTTGGAAGGCATAGTCTTCATCGACCACCTCTCGCGGCTGAAGCGAGGCATGGCGCTCAAGAAGCTGAAGAAGCTAAGAGCAGCGGCGTAACCCTTTGATGGAGCTGCTCAACGGAGTTTTTGGAGGCTTCTTAGGTCTCGTCATTCTGTCTTTGGTCTGGCTCACGCTCGGCTTCGCCTTGGATTCTGGACGGACATCTCCCGAAGTCAACGAGGTCCCGCCCTCTCGTTTTAGCGAATTTGTTTTGGGCGCTGGTTGGTCTGTGCTGTGCTGTGTCTGGCTCGTGGTTTTCGCGGATGAGTGGAACGATTCTTCCCCCGACTTGTGGAGGATAGCGATTACTGGTGCTATGGCCTTGATCGCCGCAGCCAACGCCTTAAAGTCGCTGCGCAAGGCGCGTTCACTCGCGTAAATCGGGGATATCCTACAACGCACTGGTGTTCTTAATTTGTTCCATGTTATAAGGGCGCATGGACAACGCGATTCTCTTGCTTCTTGCGCTGGTGGCTGGCCTCTTTCTTGGAGGTGCGGCAGCGTCCTTCGTCGCCTCGCGACCCGCCGCCGATTTGCGCGCGCGGCTGAGCGAGGCGGAAGGGCGCGCACAATCAGCGCAAAGAGAATTGAGCGAGGCGCGGGCCGATCTTGCCAAGGCCGAAGTGCTTGCCGGGCAGGCCGGGGCGCTTGAGCGTGAGCTGGCCGAGACCAAGAAAAAGCGCGAGGCTCTGGCCGAATTATTGGCTCAGAAAGAAGCAACCGCGTCCGAACGCGAAAAGGCTTTTGCCGAACAAAAAGCCGCTCTGGTTGAAGCACGCGAGGCATTGCTGAGCGAGTTCAAAGCGACCGGGGCCGAAGTGCTTAAAGCCAATCAGGACGAATTTCTGAAACGTGCAGAGGCTCGCTTCAAGGAGAGCGAGGCCACGGGTGAGGCTAAGATCAAGGCGCTGCTCAATCCGGTGGGGGAGCGTCTGGAGAAGTACGAGAAACAGGTCGAAACACTCGAAAACCAGCGCAAGGATGCGTTCGGGCAATTGAACGGTTTGATCCAGTCCATGCGCGAAGGCCAAGAGCAGGTCCGACGCGAGGCAGAGAAGCTCGGCAATTCCTTGCGCAATGCTCCGAAGCTTCGCGGACAATGGGGCGAGCAGCAGCTAAGAAATCTTCTGGAGCAATGCGGGCTGGGCGAGTTCACCGACTTTGCTACCGAGCAGTCGGTTGCTTCGGACGAAGGAAGGTTAAGGCCAGATGCAATCATTAGGATCCCCGGCAATAAGCTCCTGATCGTCGACGCCAAAGTCTCGCTCAATAGCTATCAGGATGCTTTCGACGCGGAGACCGATGATGAGCGGAACGCTGCGCTTGAAAAGCATGTCACTTCAGTTCGGCGTCATGTTCAGACATTGAGCAGCAAGGCCTACCACGCTCAGTTTGAACAGGCTCCAGATTATGTGATTATGTTTGTTCCGGGAGAGCATTACCTGAATGCTGCACTCGAATATGATGCGCTTCAAGTCAGGTCAAAGATTGGTGAGGACGACGCGCTTCTTAAGCAAGATGATCTTTGGAATTTCGCGCTTAAGCGCAAAGTCCTCCTAGCAAGTCCCACGAACTTGATTGCCATAGCCAGAACCGTCGCACAGGTCTGGCGTCAGGACAAAATTGCAGCAGATGCGAAAGATATCGGCGCAATGGGCGCGGAATTGTACAGCCGTCTGGAAACAGCCGCGCAGCACCTCAAGCGCGTGGGCGGGGGCCTCGAAAGCGCGGTCAACAATTACAACAAATTCGTCGGCAGCTTTGAGCGTAACGTTCTGTCTTCAGGCAAAAGGCTGGCGGACAAGGGCATCGAGATCGGTAAGCGCGAGATCGAAGATGTGCCGCTCGTCGAGAGCGCGCCGCGCTATAACGCTGGCGACGCCGCCGAAGTAGAGGATGATGGCTTCATGCTCGAAGAGAAGAAGGACGCGGCGGAGTAGGAGCATCAGCGCCCAATCTCGTTGATCAGTCCATCACCTTGTGTACTCTGTGAAACATTCGCAGGGCCATTCTTGCTCCGCTTGGAATCTTTGCGATCCCGAGCTTGCCTTGGAGCATCATTCGCCCCAGCCAGAACATCGCAGACGGGTGATCTCGCTCTGCTAACATCTCGAGGTGAGGAAGTACGCTTGGGTGGCTACCGGTGATCTTCTCGCTCGCAACCTTTTCCCAGATCAAGTGGTAACGCGCAGCTAGGCAACCTTGGCTGTCCAGTTCTCTTAGTATGCGGTTGCTTTCTTCCTTGTCACCAGTCTTCGTGCACGCAAGTGCGAAACCCAGCCCCGCTAATTGGGAGCCTCCGGCCCATGCTGCGCGATAATATTCAAGCGATCTTGAATGATCCTCTTGGACATACTTGCCGCTGAAAAGATGCCAGCCAAGTCGATGGGCTGCTTGCGTTGAGCCCTCCTGATATGCTCTCTCAAGCTTCTCGAAGGCGGCGGCTGGATCGACATCAAACAAGTCATCGGTTTCATCCAGAAGCTTGATAGTAGCCTCGGTTTCCCTCTCCCAAATGTCAGCCTCATTGGAGTTTGCGTAGTCCCAGTGATTGGTCAACCGATGCAGGGCTGCATTAAAATCCTTGCGATACTGCTCGCAGTACTGGCACTTCATTCCGCGAACCCCGCCAGCACTTCATAGGCCAGCACCGCGCCCGCTACGGCGGCGTTGAGCGAATCCGCCCGGCCTTTCATTGGCATGGTGACGCGCAGGTCGCATTCGGCTTCGTAAGCCTCAGGCAGGCCCTGGCTTTCATTGCCTACAAGGATGAAGCACGGCGCTTGGTAGGCCGCTGAGCGATAGGGCACCGCATCGCGAAGGCTTGCGGCCACCAATTGACCCTTGCCTTTCCTCAACCATGCAACGAAGTCGTCCCACCGCGCCTGCGCCAAGCTTTGCGTAAACACCGCGCCCATGCTGGCCCGTACCGCTTCGGCGCTGAAGGGGTCGGCGCAGTCATCGATCAGGATCAGCCCGCCTGCTCCCACCCCATCGCCGGTACGCAGCATGGTCCCCAAATTGCCCGGATCGCGCAAGTTCTGTGCCACCAGCCATATGGGAGCGCTGGTGCGATCAAGCCGCTCCAGCCCCGTTTTAAACTCATCAAACACGCCGACCACGCTTTGCGCGTTGGACTTGCCTGTGATCTTGGAGAGGATGTCGGGCGTTGTGGTTATGATCTCACCGCCTGTGTCCAGCACCGCAGCTTCAAGCTGGCCGAGCAAGGTGTGCGCGGTACGTCCCTCGGCCATGACCAAATGCCTCGGGATATAGCCGGATATGCGGGCGTCCTCGAGCAGCCGCAATCCTTCGACCAGAAACTGGCCCGCACGCTTGCGGTGCTTCTTGTCGCGCAGGGAGCGCCAGTACTTGACCGTCGGGTTTGAAAAACCGGTGATGTGCTTGCGCATATCGGACCTTATGCCGCCGCTATTGGGAAGGGCCGCGTCACTCCTCGCCAAAACCGTCAGCGATCAGTGCTACCAATTCGTCAAGCACGTCCTGCGCCCCCTCGCCTTCGACAATCACGTCCACCGTATCGCCCTTGGCAGCGCCCAGCATCATAAGGCCAAGGATCGAGCCGCCGGCTGCGGTGTTCGCATCTTTGGCGATTTTGACGCTGACGCCCTGTTCAAGCGCGGCCACCGCGCCGACAAACTTGGCACTCGCGCGCGCGTGGAGGCCACGCTTGTTGACGATCAAGACCGATTGCCGAACTTCGCTCATCTCTCCCCCAATTCCAGCGCTTACCCGTCGGTCACAGAAGCGCTGGCAGGTTTGTCGTCGCCCAGCAATTCGCTCGCCACGGTGATGTAATTGCGCCCCGCTTGCTGAGCGGCCTCGACAGCGTCTGTCACACTCATCGTCTTGCGCGCGCCTGCGAGGCGGATGAGCATGGGCAGATTGATCCCTGCGATCACCTCGACCCGGCCGGCTTCTAGCAAGGAGATCGCCAGGTTTGACGGCGTCCCGCCAAACAGATCTGTGAGAATGATTACGCCCACGCCTGCATCCACCGCCTTGATCGCGTCGGCAATTTCGGAGCGGCGCTGCTCCATATCGTCACTGGGGCCAATGCAGACCGTAGCGATTGCCGACTGTTCGCCGACCACGTGCTCCATTGCCTGCACGAACTGGTCGGCAAGGCGACCGTGAGTGACCAGGATCAGTCCAATCATGTGTGAAGTTTGGTCCGTGTCTTTGTGCGGATGGCTCGCCGCCATGCGGTTGCTATGCTGGCCATCTCGCGCGCTCCATCATCCAAAACCAGCCCGCGGCCGAGCCGGTGGACCGATGCAGATCAGGGCCCGGGCTGGCGTTCGATTTCGTCTGCCGCGCGCGATCCGAGATTGCGATGGCGGACAGTGGGCGAAAAACCGGCGCCGCGCAAGTCCTGCGCCATGCGTTCAGCGGTGAAGACAGAGCGGTGTCTCCCCCCGGTACAACCAAAGGCGATTTGGACATAGGATTTGCCCTGCGATGCATAGCGCGGGATGAGCGTGGTCAACAGATCGAAAATCTGTGTGAACACGAGGCGGAAGGAAGGGTCACGCTCGATATAGTCGCCTACGGGCGCATCCTGTCCGGTCAATTCGCGCAAATCCTCGACCCAATGCGGATTGTTGAGAAAGCGCATGTCGAACACCAGATCGGACAGCGGCGGCGTTCCGCGCGCAAAACCGAAGCTTGATATGGTGAGCGTCATGGCGTTTTCATCACTAGCGCCGAAAAGCTCGCGCACATGGGCTTGCAGTGTGTTGGAAGACAGCGCCGTGGTGTCAATCACCCGGTCTGCCCAGCGACGCAGCGGTTCAAGCAATTCGCGCTCTGCGGTGATCCCTTCGTGCAGTGGCCGCTCTAGCGCCATCGGGTGGCGCCTACGGGTCTCGTTATAGCGCCTTTCAAGCTCTCCGCCCGAGCAATCCAGAAACATGAAGGTGACGGCGATGTCGGGCCGGGCGGCGAGGCTTTTCGCTAGCGCGATGATATCGGCAGGGACAAATCCGCGGGTGCGCGAATCAAAGCCGATGGCGAGCGGGCCGCCGGTGCGCTGAGCGCCCTGAGCGACCAGCCCTTCGAGCAGGCGCACCGGGAAATTGTCGATCGTCTCCCACCCCAAATCTTCAAGGACTGTAAGGACTGTGGATTTGCCCGCGCCCGAAAGCCCTGAGACCAGCAGCAGGCGCTGCGGATCGCTTGGCGCGCTCGAAGATGTGTCGGGCTCAATAGTCATAGTGCGCCCTTCTTGACGCAAAATGCGAGCGAGAAAAGAGCTTTATTTCCCGGCGCCTTTTGTCCCGGGATAATCGCGGTTTCAGGGTAGCGGCAAGCCATGCATCTCAAGCGCAGCGAGGGCGCGTTCAGCGGGGGCTATAGAGCCTGGGGCAAAAGGCAGGACGGGAATGGCGCAACCAAGCCATGATCGATGTTTCAGGCTCTCAGGCAGGCGCTCGGTCTTTGCCGCCAGGCTCAGGACAAGAGCGACTGGCGTCGGCGGGGCAAGGGGCCGCGTCATAAGGCCAACGCCGCGCACTTCGATCAGGCCTTCAATATTGGGCGGGGGCGATGCGCACACACACGCGTTCCCATCCGCCTCACGGCGCGACAGATAAACGCCGTCATCGCCGATAAGCTGCGCGCCGCGCGAAATGAGAGCGAGCGCGAGGCTGGACTTGCCTGTGCCTGGTTCCCCTTCGATCAGCACACAGCGCCCATTGATGGCGACAGCGCTAGCCTGCACGATCTGGCTATCGCCTGCTTTGCTCACGCGCTGGGGATGCGCAAACGCAGGCGCGTGCCGGGAAGACCATCGCTTCTCGAGCACGCGGCAAGGCTGCCATCATGCGCTTCGGCAATGGCGCGCGCTATTGCGAGGCCTAGACCGGAATGATTGCCGAAATCCTCTTCGTCGGGCCTGACCGAGTGAAAGCGTTTGAAGACTTTTTCGCGGCTGTCTTCGGGGATGCCGGGGCCGTGGTCAGAAACCGTCAACGTGACGCACTCCCCATCATTATCGATCCTAACTTCGATCGGCGCATCGGGCGGCGAGAAGGAAACCGCATTGTCGAGCAGGTTCTCCACCACGCGCTCCAGCCGCGCGCCAACGCCCATGACTTGCGCGGCAAAGCCAATGGTCTCCAGCTCAATCCGGTGGTCCTGATTTTCTGCGCGGTGTTCGCGGCTGCCGATAATCGCACGCACCAGATCGCCAAGGTCAATCCGTTCAAGCGTGGCACGGCTCATTTCGGCATCAATCCGGCTGGCATCGGATATCTCACTCACAAGGCGATCAATCCGGCGCACGTCATGCGTGGCGATTTCGGTGAGCTCGCGTCGCAGGGCAGGGTCCTCGACCCGTGGGAGCGACTCAATGGCGCTGCGCAAGGACGCGAGCGGGTTCTTGATCTCATGCGCGACGTCAGCGGCAAAACTGTCAACCGCATCGATGCGTTGGCGCAATGCGCCCGTCATGTCGGAAACCGCACGGGCAAGGAGGCCAATCTCGTCCGAACGCTGTGGCAGGCGTGGCACCTCAACCTCGCGCTCACGCCCCTGGCGCACGCGCACCGCCGCGCGCGCGAGCTGGCGCAGCGGGGTGACGATGGTGCGGGCAAGGAACAGCGACAGAAGCGCAGAGGCAACCAGCACCAGCAACACGGCAATCCCAAGCGCCGAGCGCGCCGAGCGCACGCTTTCGGTAATATCGACCGCGTTTCGCACCGTCAGAAGCGTGGCTCCATTGAGGCCCACAGGCGCAGCCGCGGTGATAACCGGCGATCCGTCGCGCCAATCGTAAAGCGCGATCTGGCTGACGCCTTCTTCGCGCGCGCGGGCCAGTTCTGGCCAGGCATCGGCTTGCTGCGCTTCGGGTTCAACATAATCGGGGACGGGCTCCGCGCTCACAATCGCGTCAACTGCGGTATCCAGCCAGCGCGCGAATTGCTGGCTCCAATCGTCTTCTTCGATATTGGCGAACTCGAAAGCGGGCTCTTCATCCAGGGCAAAGCTGTCCGCGACCAGAGTGCCGTTTTCGTCAAACATGCGCAGGCGCATGCGCTGTTCCTTGCCGATCTGAACAAGCAGCGCATCCTGCCGCTCGCGTGTGGCGCCCGCCAGCGCTTCGGCGGTGATCTGCGCTTCGATCCGCGCAAGCTTGAAGCGCTCATTGACAAGCTGCGTGCGGTAGCTGTCGAGGTAGAACAGCCCGCCTCCCAACAGCGCCAGCGGAAGGATGTTCACGGTAAGGATGCGGGCTGTAAGGGCAAAACGGCCCGTTGTTGTCAGCTGCTCACCTCCACGAGCCAAAGGCGCGCCATCATTCGCAGGCGCGCCGGAATAGAGCGCTGCGGGAGCCGCGCTGGTCGGGAGATCGGACGGCGCGTTCATCGAAGGCCTTACGTGTCGTTGAAGCTGTAGCCTGCACCGTACAGCGTATCGATCGCGGCAAAGCTGGTGTCGACCACGCGGAACTTGCGGCGCATGCGCTTTATGTGGCTGTCGACCGTGCGGTCATCAACGAAGACATCGTCAGGGTAGGCGGCGTCCATCAATTGGTTGCGGCTTTTGATTACACCGGGGCGAGCGGCGAGCGCTTCGAGGATCAGGAATTCAGTAACGGTGAGGCTCACCTGTCTTTCGTCCCACGCGACATAGTGGCGCGCCGGGTCCATGTAGAGCCGTCCGCGCGCTACAATAGGATGCGCTGGTTCGCCCTGATCGGCTTCGCTATCGAAAACGCGATCAGGCTCGGCGCGGCGCAGGATGGCGCGAATGCGTGCAATCAGCAGGCGCTGGCTGAAGGGCTTGGCGATGTAATCATCCGCGCCCAGTTCAAGCCCGGCTTCCTCGTCGCTCTCATCATCCTTGCTGGTAAGAAAAATCACAGGCAGCGAGGACAGCTCGCGCACGCGGCGCAGCAATTCCATCCCGTCCATCTTGGGCATTTTGATGTCGAACACAGCAAGATCAGGCGGGTTTTCCAACAGTGCCTTCAACGCGGTTTCGCCATCGGAATAGAGCCGGGTCACAAACCCTTCGGCCTGCAGCGCGATGGAAACGGTGGTGAGAATGTTGCGGTCATCATCAACCAGCGCGATCACGCCAGCCTCTTCGCGATCGGCTGCGGGCTTACGGGCGGTCTCCCGGTCAGGCGACCCCGCACCATCGGCAGACATCGGGTCAAGCGAGGCTGCGTCGGTGTGCATTGAAGGTTTGGCGCTTGCCATAAACGAAGGGTCCCTTCCGATGCGAGCGGTCTAGCGTGATCGTGCGTGGAAGACAATCAGAGCGCGCCGCATCTTGCAATTCATGCGTTTGACGCAGCGAAATGGCCCGCCTATGCCCTTGGCTAATGGGGTCAGTCACGCGCGGCGAATCGCGAGTGCTTTTGAGGGCGGTCAGCCTTTGGAAAGCAAATCGATTTGCCATGGCGTTACGGGGTCCCTCTAATCGTTTGCTCGCGCATTGGCATGCACTGAAAGGATCCCGACTTGACTCCCCTGGCCCATTCGCTCGGCTCGCAAGGCATTGAGACCTTGGCTGAGATCCGCCCCAATCTTGGCACCGCTGCGCTGGTTGAAGCATCGCTTGCCGCAGGTGAGGGCACGCTGTCCAAGGATGGCGCTCTGGTTGTCGAAACGGGTGCGCATACGGGGCGCAGCGCCAAGGACAAGTTCATCGTGCGCGATGCCACAACCGAGGACACAGTGTGGTGGGGCAAGGTCAATGCCTCGATGCAGCCGGAACACTTTGCCGCGCTCAAGGAAGACTTCCTAAAAGCGGTTGGCGAAAAGGAAACGCTCTATGTCGCTGACCTGTTCGGCGGTTCGCAGCCCGAGCACCGCGTCAATGTGCGCGTCATCAATGAGCTTGCCTGGCACAACCTTTTCATCCGCACGCTGCTGGTGCGCCCGACGACATACGAGCTGGGCGACTTTGCGCCGGAATACACAATTATCGACCTGCCCAGCTTCCGCGCCGATCCGGCGCGCCACGGCTGCCGCAGCGAGACGGTGATCGCGGTCAATCTTACCGAAAGGCTGATTCTGATCGGAGGCACAAAGTACGCTGGCGAAATGAAGAAGAGCGTATTCGGCATTCTCAACTATCTGCTGCCTGCGGAAGGTGTGATGCCGATGCACTGTTCGGCCAATATCTCGTCTGAAGGCAAGACCAGCGTCTTCTTCGGCCTTTCGGGCACGGGCAAGACGACCTTGTCCGCCGATGCCAGCCGCACGTTGATCGGCGATGATGAGCACGGCTGGTCGGACACAGCGGTCTTCAATTTTGAAGGCGGCTGCTATGCCAAGATGATTCGCCTGTCCGAAGAGGCAGAGCCCGAAATCTACGCCACCACCAAGCGCTTTGGCACCGTGCTTGAGAACGTCGTCATGGACCCGGTGACGCGTGAGCTCGACTTTGACGACAACTCGCTCGCCGAGAACACGCGCGGCGCCTATCCGATCGACTTCATCCCGAATACGTCGGAGAAAAACCTTGGCCCGGTGCCGAGCAATGTCGTGATGCTGACGGCGGATGCGTTTGGCGTGCTGCCTCCGATTGCGCGTTTGACGCCGGAGCAGGCGATGTACCACTTCCTGTCGGGCTATACTGCCAAGGTCGCGGGCACCGAGATCGGTGTGACCGAGCCTGAGGCGACCTTCAGCACCTGCTTTGGCGCGCCCTTCATGCCGCGTCACCCGAGCATCTATGGCAACCTCCTGAAAGAGCGTATCGCCAGGGGCGGCGTGCAGTGCTGGCTGCTCAACACGGGCTGGACCGGGGGCAAATACGGTATTGGCAACCGCATGCCGATCAAGGCGACGCGGGCCCTTCTCAACGCTGCGCTCGATGGCGATCTCGACAGCGTCGAATTCCGCAAGGACGACAATTTCGGCTTCGATGTGCCGGTCTCGGTCCCGGTTTTGGCGGAAAAGGGGATCGATCAGACCATCCTCGATCCGCGCAGCACCTGGGCAGACAAGCACGAATATGACACCACCGCTGCAAAGCTGGTCACCCTGTTCATCGACAACTTTGCCGAGTTCGAGGCCCATGTCGATGAAGGCGTACGCAAGGCTGCCCCTGCCGCGGCCTGATACTCGCAGATAAGGGTCTAAAAAATATCAGGTATCCGTTATGTAAAGGCGGATCCATTTTACTGTGTTTGCGTATTTAATAAGGGGATTGGCGTGTGGCTGATCCGGTCTAAAAGCATACGCAAATAGGGATCCTGAATTGAGCATTCTCGACGCCTCTCTGGCGCGCACTTCTGGCACCGCCAACACCGTTCTTGGCCTCGCAAAAGAGTTGGGCATGGACGCAGCCCAGGTGGAAAAAGCACTGATGGCGCTGGCACAGGGCAGCGTTTCGGCAAGCAATACGATCGAAATGGTTGGCGCCGGCGGCGGATTGAGCGCCGGTGTGCTGAGCGCACTTGCCGCCCGTCTGGAAGGTGAAAGCGCGCTTAAGGAAATCGCCACGCTGGAATTGGCGGCCAAGCGTACCGGCCTCTCCAATGAAACGCTCACCAAGGTCTTCACCGCTGTGGGCGGCACGGATGGGCTCAGCGCAATCGCTGATGATCTGTCCGCAGGCCTTCGCAACCTTGGCCAGGGTGACTTTTTCAAAGACCTTTTGCCCTTCGGCTAACCGCTTATCGCATAACAAGAACAGGCCTTGCTGCGGATGCGGAGTGAGGCCTTTTCTTTTGCCCTCCATCCGCGCACACTGATCATAAGAGATTCGGTGCAATGGGAAGGGACATATCAATGAGCATTCTCGATGGAATTATGCAGCAGGTCGCGGGTTCGCCCGATACGGTGGCGAGCCTTGCGGAGCAGGTCGGGATTGATCCGGCCATGGCGGAAAAGGCGATCGCCGCACTGACGCAGTCGCACCCAGAGGACGGTGACACGGTTGAGCTCGCCGCGCAAAAAACCGGCTTCGATGTCAGCGCCTTGAGCGGCATCGTCTCGCAATTAGGTGGTGAGAACGCGCTGGGCGCCATCGCTTCGGGCATGCAGGGTCACGAAGGCGGCCTTGAGGGGCTTATGGGCATGCTCGATGCTGATGGCGATGGCTCGCCGCTTGATGATATTGCGGACCTCGCCTCTGGCTTTTTCGGCAAAAGTAACGGGCCGGCCTGAGCGCCGGTGGCCATTTTTTGGGGGCGCCTTTCCATGTGGAGGGGCCCATTGAACTGCGATGCGTCAGCCAGCCTCGGCTTTTTTCAGGTTATCGAGATAGGTCCAGATCTGGCTCACCACCACGGAGCCTTCGCCGACCGAGCTTGCCACGCGCTTAACCGAGCCCGAGCGCACATCGCCCACAGCAAAAATGCCATCGGCGCCCGTCTCAAACGGGCTGCCCCGTCCGACATCCTTGCCGGTGAGAACAAAGCCTTTGTCATCGGTTTCGACGAGGCCCGACAGCCAATCGGTATTGGGCGCAGCCCCGATCATGATGAACAGCGCGCTCGCATCGATTGGCGTGTCGCCCTCGGGGGTTGTAAATGTCACGCCCGTCAGCCAATCCTCGCCATGCAGCTTGGTGACGGTGGTGTGGTAGTGGATCGTGATCTTGGGATCAGCTTCGAGGCGGCTGGAGAGATAACTCGACATCGAAGCCGCCAACGAGCCTGAGCGCACCACCAGATGCACGTGGCTCGCCGCGCGAGAGAGGAACATGGCCGCTTGCCCGGCTGAATTGCCGCCGCCGATCACAACAACTTCAGAGTTGCCGCAAAAGCGCGCTTCCATTTCGGTGGCTGAATAGAACACGCCTGCGCCTTCAAGGTCGCGCAGGCGATCAAGCGGCAAGCGGCGATATTGCACGCCGGTCGAGACCAGCACCGCCTTGGCGCAAAGTTCCTGCCCGTCCTCAAGCGTGGCGCAGAAAGAACCGTCTGCGCGTTTCACAAGCCCTTCAACCCGGCGCGGCATCGCAAAGCGGGTGCCGAACTTCATCGCCTGGATTTGCCCTCTATAGGTCAGGTCCGCGCCGCTGATCCCGGTGTAAAAGCCCATATAGTTCTCGATCCGGCTCGACGTGCCCGCCTGCCCGCCGATCGCGGTGTCCTCAACCACCAGCGCATTGAGTCCTTCCGAGCCTGCATATACCGCCGCAGCCACGCCTGCTGGACCGCCGCCCACGATCAGTAGATCGTAATCGGTCTTGGTGCAGATATCGAGATCGAGCCCGAGAAATTGCGCCACTTTGCGCGGGGTTGGGTCTTCCAGCTTTTCGCTCGTGCCAAGGATGACTGAGGGTTCATGGCCGCTCAGGTCGCAAACCTTGGCCGTTTCAGCGTCGGTCGCGTCAAGGTCATAGCTTTCGAACGGGATACGGTTGCGCGACAGGAACCGCTCGACCGCTTGCACCTGCGGATCACGATCCGCGCCGATGCATTTCACCGCGCCATTGGACAATTCGAACTGCTTGCGACGGCGCGCAGCAAAGACGCTGATAAGGTGGTCGGAAAGCTCCGGCACTCGGCTCATCAGATCGAGCATCGCCTCGCGAGGAGCTTCAATCACGCGCGTGTCCCGCGCCGCGCGCATCTTGAGGTAGTGGACCCCGCGGTTGAGAAAACCGATCTCACCCATGAACTGCGTTGGCCCGAGCGAGGATTCCAGCAAACGCTCATTGGTGTAAGGGTTTACAACCTCCAACTCGCCTTCAAGAACATAGACGAAGCTATCCATCGGATCACCGATTTCAGCGACGATTTCGCCTTTCTTGTAGACGCGCTCACCGCCCATCGCGCAGATCGCCGCCACATGGGCCTCAGCCAGCGGCACGCGGCGCATGGTTTCCAGGTCTTCGCCGAGTTGTTCCATATTGCGCGCTCCTTAGATCGTGGCCGTGGCCAAATAGGGACGACACCGCAGTTCGGCAATCGCTCAAGGCGGTGAAGTTTCGGAGATAGGCTCGGCTAGCAGGGCCTCGGCCGCTGCGGACACGGCATCTGCTGATCCCGCCGCCGCACAGGCGCTGTCTTCCGGACAATCGTCTGCCGGATCGGGAGACTGCGCCTCGCCCTTCTCGTCTTCGCGCTTAGCCGCACGCGCGTATTCGAGGGTTTCGGCGATTCCGCCTTTCGAGCAAGCCTCAGGTAGAGGGCTCTTCCCTTCTTCCTCCATCTCAAAACACCGCCACCCCGCCTCGCGCTCAGGGATCATGGTGATAGGTTCGGCGGAGGTGTTTTGCGCGTCGATCAACGCCAGCATGGGGTCAATCTGCTCAAATAGATAGCGCTTGGCTTGCGCGTCGTCGCGTGCCTTTTGAGAGGCGGAACCGCGATCGGGCACGGTCACATCAAGTTGCGTTTTGCGGAGACTTGAGATTGCCGTGCGCGCTCTTTCAAATTCGCCCAATTCACGCCAGGCGTTTCCGGCGCGGTAACGCAGAAACAAACTGTCCAGATTGTTCACTGCCAAAGCGATTGCCTCTGCGCGTTTCGCAAACTCGCGCAAATAGCGCGCGCGGCGTTCGGTGAGAGGATCGGCCTGCCACCCGGCTCGCATAAGCAGCCAGAGAGAATAGAATCGCTCTTCTGGCTTCGTGTCCATACGCTTGGCCAACCAAGACGCGCGATAGTAGGGCGTGTCCCCATGCAGGGCTGTGTATTGGGGCGAGGCGATGAGCGCCGCTAATATCTCAAGCTCTTCCTCGGCAAAGTCACGATACAAAACCAGTTTGTTGCTCGGGCATTCGGGCAGCGGAGAAGGGAAAATCCAGCTGCCATAAGGCTTTCCATCGGGCCGTGATCCCCACGTTGTTAGGCTTGCCGTTTCGATATGTGTGAACTCTTCACCGCCGATTGGGCACGTAAACTCAACTTCAATTGGCGTACCCGCCTGCGCGGTCGCGGCGCTGATAAGAAACGAGGTGGTGAGGGCAAGGCGGACGGTGCGCATCAGCCTCGCGCCCCTTCAATATACCGCCCAACCGTGTTGCCAACCACGTTGAGCGGGGCGTTGCCGCCCATGATGACGGCGGTGTTGAAGGCTTTGAAATCGTAAGCGCGGCCCAGTTCTGATTTTGCCCGTTCGCGTTGGCGCAGAATCTCCGAGTGCCCGATCTTGTAGCCGCACGCTTGGCCCGGCCAGCTGCAATAGCGGTCAACCTCGCTTGCGACTTCCTCCACCTTTGATCCGTTGCGCTCGACAAAGAAGCGGTTGGCTTCCTCGCGCGTCCAGCGCTTGTGGTGGAGCCCGGTGTCTACCACCAGTCGGCACGCCCGGAACGCGATGGCTTGCAGATAGCCCAGCCGCCCGACTTTGAAATCGTCATACGCGCCAAGCTCATCGGCCAATTGCTCAGCATAAAGCGCCCAGCCTTCGCTAAACGCGTTGAAGGCGAGGATTGAGCGGATGAGCGGCAGGCGGTTCGAATAGGCGGCTTCCCAGACATGGCCGGGGATCGATTCGTGAAAGGTGAGATCAGGTAGATCATATTTGCGGTGCAGATCTGTGGTGCGCAGGTTCACCCAGAAGCGGCCCGGGATCGAGCCATCCTTGCTGCCCCCGCCGCCATATGCTCCGGGCGCGCCGACTTCTTCAGCCACCGGGATACGGCGCACCTCGAGCGGGGGATCGACCAGTGTGGTGAAGGCGCGCGGCATCTGGGCGCGGATGAAGCTCACCTGTTTGTCGATGAATTCAAAGATCTCCTTGCGGCCCTTATCACCCGGCGAAAACTGGTAGCGCGGATCGCGGCCCAGCGCCTGCATGCGCTCGCCCACCGTGCCCTTGGTGTAGCCAAGCTCCTTGAGGATCGGGTCCATCCGGCCGTGCAGTTCGGCGAGCTCTTCAAGACCCTGTTCGTGGATTTCATCGGGGCTGAGCTGGGTGGTCGTCGAGGCGCGCGTCGCCCAGGAATACCACGCCTCACCGTCGGGCTGTGCCCACATACCGGCATCCGATGTCGCCTCGGTGCGTTGGGAATTGATTTCGGCGAACTGCTTCTCCAGCGCCTCGCGGATCGGTCCAACCACGTATTGCTGTGCTTTGATGGCATGGTCCTGGGGCAGTCCGGCAAGGCCCAGCAGTTGCTCAAAATCGCGGATGAACAAATCTCCGCGCCCTGCCGCCTTGGCCGTCAACTCAAGCTGGTTGGCGGTCTTCTCAAGCAGGAAATTGGGTGGGATGACGCCAATGGCGCGGGCTTGTTTGACGCGCTCCAACTCGCCATCAAGGATCGCGGGGATCTCAGAAAGGCGGGCCATGTAATAGTCGACATCATCTGCGGTCCTGACAGGCTGGGTCGCGCCCATGGCGCGCGGGTAATCGAGATAGCCGCCGACATTCTGGATCACGATGTAAGGCGCGTTGCGCCAGCTGCCCACGGCCACTTCGCCATACGGCAGGCCCATGCCCTCAATCGCGCTCTCAAATGCGGTTTCAACCACTTCAAAGCCGATTTGCTGGTCGGGCGTCAGGCCCTCACTGGGGTAATCGCGCGCCTGCTTGACGAGATCGGTGAGAACGCTGCGATAGGCCTCGCGCCCCGCTTCGCCCGATGCGCCAAAGGTGCCGCGCAAGTCCGCATAAGAGCCCGTATCAACACCAAGCCCGGTGGCCCGACCCGGCTCTTGGCGCAGCATGGCATAGGCAATGTCGTCGAGCTTTTCATCGGGGCCGGGCAGCGCGGCAGGAGCGCTCGCGCCGGTAAAGGCACCGCCAGAGCAGCCCCCCATCAGCGCCAAAACAGAAACGCCGCCAAGACCAGCCAGGGCCTGACGGCGTGTGAAATCGTGTGAAGTGCTGTTCATGCCCCCGTGCCTAACGGCGCGCCGGGAGCAGAGCAACTTAGTCGTTCAGATCATGCGGGCTGATGTCTCCCCTGTCGGCAAGCTTAATTATCTCCGCTTTGTGGAGCGCGGTATTGTCGTAAGCCGAGCGATGTTCCAATGCGATGGCGCGCGGGCGGGCGCGGGGAGGGTAGAAAAGTTTGCAATCCGAAGAGGGAATCCCGAACTGATGTCTGGCTTGTGGGATGCTGTCACCGAGTTTTTTGTCAGCAATGTCGGCTTTACGCTGGCGGTGGTGATGCTGCTGGTCTTTGCGCTTGTTGGCGGTGCTTACGCCTTATGGCGGCAGACCGGTGATCCGACCAAGCCGGTGCTGATGGTAATCCTTGCGATTGTAGCGATCCTCAACGTATTGATTTGGACCGTTCCGACTGATGATGGGACCGCGCCGATTGACATGATTGGCGGGGCCGAGGGTCGGTAAGCCGCGGCCCCGCTGCGCCTTACTCAGGGATTTGCCAGGCAACGGAGCTTGAATAGCTTGCCGCGACCGGATCGCCTGCGCCATCGCGCGCCGGGTCAAAACGCGCACGACGCTCGAGCAGCCGGCAGGTTGCACCGTCGAGCACTGCGTGGCCGGTTGATCCGGTTATAGTGCAATCGCTCACCCGTCCGCGCGCATCAATCTCAAGCGTGAAGCTGGCCGTGCCGGTAAAGCCGCGATTGATCCAGCTCGTGCGGTAATCGCTGGTTGTGATCCAGCGTGTGATATCGCCGGTGGGCGTTGCAGGAAGTGGGTCTGCACGTGGGGAGGGCGCAGGACCAGACCCCGCTCCCGTCGCAGCCACATCGTCACCAATCCCTGTCACCGGCGGGATGAGGCCAAGAGTAATCGGCTCAAACGGTTCCAGGGTTGGACTGGCGCCCGGTGATATCATGATGTCGGGCTTGGGCGCAGTGAAGTCGGGCGCCTTGGGCTGAGGGGCCACCGTGTCGACCGGGCGCTCAGGCTCGACCTTTTCTGGAGGCGGCTCGATCGGAGTTGGTTTTACTGTAAAGCCAGTCGGGTTTTCCTGCGGAACCGGCAGGACATAGGTCACCGCCAGACTGGTGATGAGAAGCGCGCCAACGCCGACAGGTATGGCGAGCGAGCCGATAAGCGCTCCCGCATTGGGCGTTCGCGATTGTGCTGCGTAATTCATGATGAGGAACCTCCTCGAATGGTTTCGTCACGTGAGCGCCCATGTTTAGGGGGTGAACGCTCATAAGGGAGGTTACCGCTTTATCTCGTTGTTTCATAATTGTTTCGAGTTGCGCTTTGAGACCCGTCGCACAAAGCAACGGATGTGCGAATTGAAACTTTCTTGTTTCCTGAAGCCGCATCCGCGGCTTCGTCCTCGCTAGACGCCTTTTGGGGAATCTTCCCCTGCGGACCCGCTGCGGGCAGCCCTTGGCCTTGCGGTTTGCTGTCGCAAACCGTCGCCCGCACTAAGCATGAATGCTGCGCTGGTTCGAAATCCGCGAGTTCGCAAGGCCAAGGGCCGCCCGCAGGTGCCCCGCAGCCGAGGATTGGGCGGAGGGGATAGCACCGAGGGGGTCGAAGACGGGTGAAGCCCACCCTGCCCCGGATGGGGCTCCATGACAAAAAGAACGATCAAAAATCTCGAAGGAGATTACTTGATCGGGCAATCGGGCGAGAGGCGGAAATCGAGGTAATTGTCGACGCTCGCCATCATGTCTTCCATCTCGTTTTCGAAGAAGTGGTTGGCGCGCGGGATTTCGTCGTGGTGAATGGTGATGTGTTTTTGGGTGCGCAGCTTGTCGACCAGCTTTTGCACCGCGCTTGGCTGCACCACCGTATCGGCGGCCCCTTGTACGAAAATGCCGCTCGCGGGGCAGGGCGCGAGGAACGAGAAATCATACATATTCGCTGGTGGCGCGACTGAGATGAACCCGCGCACTTCGGGGCGGCGCATCAGCAACTGCATGCCGATGAGTGCACCGAAGGAATAGCCCGCGACCCAGGTCGTTTGCGCTTCGGGGTGGATCGACTGGACCCAATCGAGCGCGCTTGCCGCATCGGAAAGCTCGCCCACGCCGTTGTCAAAGCTGCCCTGGCTTCGGCCCACGCCGCGAAAGTTGAAGCGCAAGGTGGCAAATCCGCGATCAACAAAAGTCTTGTAGAGCCGCTGGACGATCCGGTCGTTCATTGTACCGCCGCCTTCGGGGTGCGGGTGGAGGATCATCGCTACGGGCGCGCGCGGACGCGGGGGAGGGGAGAAACGGCCTTCAAGACGGCCCTCGGGGCCGGGAAAGATGACGGAGGGCATTGGGCAACCTTTTTTTGAACTGGGAGGCGCGTCGCACCGGCTGGCGCGCGTCGCTGTGGCGCCTATATACAGCCTGAAACACGTAGCGCAAATTATTGAGAATTCTTCGCAATAAGCGGACCCGAAGGCCACATTGACCAATCGAATTTACCTCGACCACGCCGCCACCTCTCCGCTGCGCCCCGAAGCAAGGGCGGCGATGGAGGAGGGGTTTCGCGTCTGGGCCAACCCCTCCTCCCCGCACGCCGAGGGACGCAAGGCGAAAGCGGCGCTGGAAGACGCGCGCGAGCGGATCAAGAGGGCGCTAGGGTGGGAAGGCGAAGTGATCTTCACCAGCGGTGCGAGCGAGGCGCTATGGATCGCGCTCAACCGCTGTAAAGCGAAGCGGCGCATTGTCAGCGCGGTGGAGCATGATGCGGTGTTCCGCGCGGCTCCGGATGCGGAGGTGCTTCAGGTTCGTGCTCATGATGATGAGCGGCCCGGCGAGGTCATTGTGCCAGCAGATGCAGACTTCACCGACGCTGTGGTTGCCATCCAGCAGGTCAATCCTGAAACCGGCGCAGTGCAACCCGCCCAAGATCTGATCGAGCCTGTTCGCTCTCGCGGCGGCCTATTGCTGTGCGATTGCTCTCAAAGTGCGGGCAAGCTGGTCTTGCCCAAGGCCGATATGGTGGTGGTCTCAGCGCACAAATTCGGCGGCCCCATCGGCATAGGCGCGCTGCTCGTGCGCGACTTCAATCTGCTCAAACCGGTGGGCGGGCACGAACGCGGATATCGGCAGGGTACAGAGAACCTGCCCGCGGCGCTCGGCATGGCCTGCGCAATCGAGCAGTGGGATGTCTGGTCCGAGGATTTCGATCACGTCCAGATTACTCTGCGCCGCCTTGGCGATGCGATCTATAAGGGCACCGGGCAGCTTATCGGGGACGATTACAATTCAGGCTTTATCAGCGCGATTGTACACCCGACGCTCAGCGCGCAGGCGCAGTTGATCCGGCTCGACGCAATGGGTTTTGCCGTGTCCGCTGGCAGCGCGTGTTCTTCGGGCACGCTCAAGAAGAGCCGGGTGCTCGATGCGTTTGGTGTGCCCGACGATGTCGCCGCGCGCACGATCCGGGTCAGTATTGGCTGGTCGACCACGCCGGAGGATTTGGAGCGGTTTGTTGAGGCGTGGAGGTCGCTCATCTAAACCTAGTCGTCATTCTGAACTTGTTTCAGGGTCCATCCCCCGCTCCCCTTCATGGACTTCGAAAAGGTGATGGATGCTGAAACAAGTTCAGCATGACGGGAGAAACATGCTTAGAGAACTGCCATGATCTACCTTGATTACCAAGCCACCACCCCGCTCGCGCCCGAAGCGCGGGAGGCGACCTTGCGCTGGCTCGATGGGCCGGGCGGTGTGGGCTTTGGCAACCCCCACTCACCGCATCGTATGGGAAGGCAAGCCGCCGCCGCTGTCGAGGCTGCGCGCGATAAAGTCGCCGCGCTCTTTCCTCCCGGCGGGCGTGTGATCTTTACCAGCGGTGCCACCGAAGCGCTCAACCTCGCCATCCGTGGGAGCGGCGAGGGGGGCTCGGTCTCAGTCTCCGCGATTGAACATGCCGCCGTGCTCGACACCGCTCAGGATGCGGGCAGGGCCCATGTTCTCAATGTCGCCGCTGACGGACAGTGCAACACCAAGCAGGACGTGCCCGACGATACGCGCCTCATCGCGGTGATGGCGGTCAACAACGAGATCGGCGTCATCCAGCCCACAATCGACTGGCACCGCAAGGCCAAGGAACACAACGCTCTGTTCCTGATCGACGCGGTGCAGGCCTATGGCCGCATCCCGGTGACGGGCGCGGACATGATCGCGGTCAGCGCGCACAAGATCCACGGACCAAAGGGCATAGGCGCACTGTGGGTGCGCGATGGCGTTGACTTGGACGAGCAACAAACGGGCGGCGGGCAGGAGAAAGGCTTGCGCTCAGGCACGCTCTCACCCGCTTTGTGCGCCGGGTTCGGCGCGGCTGCGGCGCTGGCGAAAGAGCGAATGGACGAAGACGCTGAGCATATCGAAGCTTTATGGACCCGCGCCCGCGAATTGTTCGCCGACTGGACCCTAAATGGCAGCGCCGAGGCGCGTTGGCGCGGCAATCTCAACATTCGCCCGAAAGACGAAGGCGCTGGCCTCGACGTGGGGCGGCTCATGTCCGAGGTGCGGCAAGTCATGGTTTCCGCAGGCAGCGCGTGCGCCAGCGGATCGGGCCGCCCGAGCCATGTCCTAAAGGCAATCGGGCTGAGCGACGCTGAGGCCAAGTCCTCAATCAGGCTCGGCTTTGGCCGATATACGACCTTTGAAGAGCTTGAAGAGGCCGCAAAACTCATCAATAATGCTGCATCGCAACAATTCTGAGGCGCCCGAGCTAACACAATGCCTATCAGGGTCACCTTCATTGATCCGCGCGGAAACAGCATAGTCGCGACCGGTGAGCAGGGGGACAGCCTGCTGCGACTGGGTCAGGCTGCGGGCCTGCCGCTTGAAGGGACGTGCGAGGGGCAAATGGCGTGCTCTACCTGCCATGTGATTACAGCTAGTGAATGGTTCGACAAACTGCCCCAATCCTCTGAAGAAGAGGAAGACATGCTCGATTTTGCCGCTGGCGTGCGGCGCACCAGCCGCCTCTCCTGCCAGATCGAGCTGACCCCGGAGATGGACGGGCTGACCGTCAGCGTGCCGGTCGAGAGCACCGACGCGCGCGGGATTTGAGCGCATGTTGGAACCTCGCGCGGCCTCAGAAGAGCGCCAAGCGAGGCTATAGGAAGCTGCGCTTTTGCGGTGCCTGATAGGCGTACGGGTCATCAGCGGCTTTGAAGCCCGCCACACGCTCGGTGAAGAGCTCAGCATCCTGCGCAAACTGCGTTTCAACACGATCTGACATGAGATCCATCGCGCGCTTGTATCGCAGCCCGGCGGTGCTTTCACGCTGCGCGTAAAGCGCGGGCAAGAAGTTCTCGAACGTGCCCACTTCGATCGCGTTATGCAGGTGCCAGGCGGAAAAGAATTCGGGCGAGTAATCCGCGGCGATCTTCTTATTCAGCGCCCGCGCAATTGGGTTGTTGCCGCTTACCCCGATCACCACCTCGTAATGATAGTGCACGCCTGCGATGTCGCCATCGGTAACGACATCCGCGAAATGGATACGCAAGCACATCGCCTTGCCAAGGATCGGGATGGCCTTGCCCATCGCCCATCCATCACCTGCGCAGTAAAAAATGTTGAGAGCGGTGTTCACCGGATATTTGAGCCCATAGGTATCAATCTGCATAGCCTCCTGAATGTGGATCTTGGCGCCGGCTTTAGCCGTGCCGCCGGGGGCCAGCGAGCCCGAAAGCGTTGCGTTGCAATGATCAGAAGGGTGCCACAAGAGATAGGCGGGCACCCGCGCGCCTTCATAGCCCGGCGTATCGTCCAGCGTGACCGTGAGATTGGCGAAGTTCTGGAACCACCAGGCGATCATCTCACTGGTGACACCGCGCACGCAGGAATGGTTGAGTACCGCGCAAAACTGCCCATTGTCCCGCTCGATGATTTCGAATCGCGTTGTTTCAGTGGTCTTGAGCTTCCAACCAAAATCCCGTGCGGCGGGCATTTCAAAAGCGTCGGCCATGCGTCCCTCGCGACTGTGGATGGTCGCCGCATGATTATCAGAGCCGCGCGGGCCCGGTGTTCGCCTGGGTTAACTCCTCGCGCGTATGGCGCAGATAGCGGCTGAGGCCTTGCGGCGTGATCCCGAGGAAGCGCGCCAAGTGCCGATCGGCAACCTGGCTCACGACATTCTCATAGCGCTCGGCAAGGAAACGGTAGCGCGTGCCGACATCGCGCAGGGTCTTGGTGCACAGGACATCCTTATCGAACAGCAAGGTCTCAAACACCATCTCACGCCAGAACCCGCTAAGCGGCCCGCCGTGCAGATAGGCGTCGCGAAACGCCGTGATCGGCACGCGCAGGGCGGAAAGATCGGTCATCGCGATCAATTCGTCTTCGCTCACGGTGCGCTGCCAGGCTGAGGTGATGTTTGAACACAACTGGCCGCGTTCAAAGAAGCGGGCGATCTGGGTGTCGCCATCGCAGGATGTCTGGACCGATGCTGCAACCCCATCACAAACGAAGAACAGGTCATCCGCGATAACCGCGCTGTCCAGAAGGACCGAGCCGCGCTTGAGCGCGACAGGCGCGAAGAGCCGCTCCGCGTCTTGCCATTGCGCCTCGCTCAGCTCGTGGTTGCGCGCGCGAACATGGTCTTGAAAAGTGCGGAACTGGGCCGATGGCATGGATTGATCTCCGGAAGGAATCGCAGGGGCAGTATCGAGTATCCCACAACTTGGGAAAATTTCCCAAGTGTGCGCATTAGGCTCATTTTAAGGTTGAGCATCCGCGCAAAAAACCCCCGTTTTCTCCCGTTTTTCAAGTTTGGCACGGTGCCTGCAGTGTAGTTGGCATCGAACGAAACCCACTACCAACTGACCAAACGGAGAAATGAAAATGACCAACACCGCCAACAACGCCTTCGCCGCCGCTCTCTCGATCGTGATCTCGGCCACCCTGTTTGCCTACGCAATCATTCCTGCCAGCCCCACCGTTTTCGCCTGAAACCCCACCTGGGACGGGCCTGCTTTCAAAAGGAAATTCTGCCATGTTTGCCCCTAACACTATCCTCGCCGCCGCTTTCTCGATTGTCGTCTCAGCCAGCCTCTTTTCCTACGCAATCATCCCCGCCAGTCCCAACCTGATGGCTTGATTGGTAACCCTGCGATGCTCCAGCCTACTAGTCCGGAGCGTCGCCGGACGAAGGTTTGCGCAGATCAGTCATCCAGAACCGCAGTCGGTAGCCGAAGCGATGCAAGATCCACCGCAAGGCTGAAACCACGAGAACAACCGGCAGCAGAGCTGTCACAGCGTAAATGATCGCAGCAAGGCTTAGCCCCAAGGTCGAGCCGATGGACCGCAAGGCTGACACAACCGGCCTGACAAAACCGATCTGAGTTTCGCCAAAGGCAGGCTCATATTCGACCCTCACATCGCTGAAACGGATGCGATTCCGGTACTTTTCCAACCGGGTGCGCGTTGCATCGAGCTCTTCATTGACCTTGGCGACTTCGCTTTCAGCCTTGACCAGTTCATCGACCGAGCCGCGCTGATTGCGCAGAATGGCGGTCAGTTTTTCGCGCAAGAGCAACCGCGACTTCAAACGGGCTTCGGCATCGATAATCTGCTCGGATAAATCCTCCCCATCCTTCACCGACGAAATCAGCGCACCGCCTAGTTCAATGGCAGGTCCCTCAAGTTGGTCGGTCAGATCGCCAGCTTTGTCCGCCGCGATCTGCAAGCGCAACTCACCATAGCCGTCATAGCTGTCCGCGCGCGCTTGTGAGGTGCGAATAACGCGGCATTGGTCTCCCATTCCATCGCACAAAGCCACATGAGCGTCCTGCAATGCGGCGATGTCGTCGGAAGCGATGCGGAAGCCATAGCCATAGGAGTAGGCGATCTGGCTTTCCGGCGACGAAGTCTGGGGCTCAGCCTGCGGCGATATTGCAGGCGCAGCTGCGACAGATGCTGGAGCAGACGCGGGAGCTGAGATAAAATCAAACAGGCCTGAGCCCGTTTCCCTCGCCTGTAAAAAACCAAATTTGTTTTCGGGGGCCAGTTCGCCAGCATAATATCGGGTTGGCTCGATGGTATCGACGATACTGGCCGCTTCGTTTTCCGGCTCCAGATTGCTGCACCCTGTCAGTGAGGCGAGTGCCAGACCTGCAGATATCCAAAGGCGCATCGGCGTCCCTCCCAAGACGTGTTTCGCATGGAAATGTCGCCATCTTTGCCGGTGATTGCAAGCAGTTCTGTGGAAACGCCTCTCCCGGCACAGCCCGCCGCTTGCTAAGCGGGTGGGATGGCTGACCCCACTGACACAACTGATTCCGAACAGTCGGAAGAGCAATTTGATCTCATCACCGACGCGCCGTTCGATGCGGCTCTGTCAGAGCGTTATCTTGTCTACGCGCTGTCCACGATCACAGCGCGCTCGCTCCCGGATCTACGCGATGGCTTGAAGCCGGTTCACCGGCGCTTGCTATGGACGATGCGTCAATTGAAGCTTGATCCCACCAGCACCTTCAAGAAATCCGCGCGCGTCGTGGGCGAGGTGATCGGTAAGTATCACCCGCATGGCGACACCGCCGCCTATGACGCGATGGTGCGCTTGGCGCAGGATTTCTCGCTCAGATACCCGCTGGTCGAGGGGCAGGGCAATTTCGGCAATGTCGATGGCGATAACGCGGCCGCCTACCGCTACACCGAAGCGCGCCTGACCAAGACCGCGATCCAGTTGATGGAGGGTCTGGACGCTGGCACGGTCGACTTCATCCCGACCTATAATGGCGAGGAGGAAGAGCCTGAGCTGATGCCGGGCCTCTTCCCCAACCTGCTCGCTAACGGCGCGAGCGGGATTGCGGTGGGCATGGCGACCAATATCCCGAGCCACAATGTCGCCGAAGTGATCGATGCGACGCTCGAGCTGATCGACAACCCTCATGTCGAGCACGCGCGGTTGATGGAGCTGATGAAGGGGCCGGACTTTGCAACCGGCGGACAGATTATCGACAGCGCGGAGGTGATCTCGAAGGCCTATGAAACCGGGCGTGGCAGCTTCCGTCTGCGCGGTGTCTTCGAGGCTCCCGAAGCGGGCAAGGCCGAAGACAAAGCCGCTGGTATAGAGCGGCTGGGCGGCGGGCAGTGGCAGCTTGTGATCAGCCAAATCCCCTACCAAGTGCCCAAGGGCAAGCTGATCGAGCAGATCGCGCAGGCTATCTCGGACAAGAAGCTGCCGATCCTCGAAGATGTGCGCGATGAAAGCGATGAGCAGATCCGCATCGTCCTCGTCCCGCGCAGCCGAAATGTTGATCCCGAGCTGCTCAAAGAGAGTGTTTTCAAGCTCACCGACATGGAAACCCGCTTTGGGCTCAACATGAACGTGCTCGACGCCACCCGCACGCCAATGGTGATGGGGCTGAAGGAGCTCCTTCAGAACTGGACGGCGGCCCAGATCGAAATCCTCCAGCGCCGCACGCGCCACCGCCTTGATCAGATCGCGCGGCGGCTGGAATTGGTCGAAGGCTACATCATCGCCTTCCTCAATCTTGACCGGGTGATCGAAATCATCCGCACCGAGGATGAGCCAAAGCCCGTTATGATGGCCGAATTTGGCCTCACCGATACGCAGACCGAGGCGATCCTCAACATGAGACTGCGGAGCTTGCGCAAGCTGGAGGAGATGAAGCTTCGGCAGGAGAAGGACGAATTGCTGGCCGAGCAGGACGATCTTCAAAAGCTGCTCGAGAGCCCGGCACGCCAGCGCACGCGTTTGAAGAAAGACCTGCGCGCGCTCCGAAAGGACTACTCCGAAGACACGGCACTGGGCGCGCGCCGCACGCGGATCGAGGAAGCCGAGGTCGCGGTTGAATTCAGCATGGATGCGATGATCGAGAAAGAGCCGATCACCGTGATCCTATCTCAAAAGGGCTGGATTCGCGCCGCCAAGGGGCATGTCGATCTGGCGCAGGAATTCAAATACAAGGAAGGCGACGGGCTCGCCTTCATCCTCCACGCGCAGACGACTGACAAGTTGCTGATCGCTGCGGACAATGGGTGCTTCTTCACGCTGGGTTGCGACAAGCTGCCGGGCGCGCGCGGCTTTGGCGAGCCGGTGCGTACGATGATCGATCTGGAAGCCAATAGCTCGATCGCCAAGATGCTTGTTCACAAAGACGGTGGACGGCTTCTGCTCGCCGCCAGCAATGGCAAGGGCTTTGTGGCCGAGACCGCTGAGCTACTGGCCGAGACGCGAAAGGGCCGGGTAGTGGTCAACCTCAAAGGCGATGCGAGCTTGCGCGTTATTCGCGAAATCGCAGCCGAGCACGATCACATCGCTGCGGTGGGCGAGAACCGAAAGCTCATCGTCTTTAACCTTGATGAGATGCCGGTGATGGCGCGCGGGCAGGGTGTGCAGTTGCAACGCTACCGGGATGGTGGGCTTTCGGATGCGACGACGTTCGTACTCGGCGACGGGCTAAGCTGGACCATGGGCGGATCGGGTGAGCGCACCCGGACCGAGACCGAGATTGGCATGTGGAAGGTCGCACGCGGCGCGGCTGGGCGCATGCCGCCAACCGGGTTTCCCAAAGACAATCGGTTCATTTAAATCCGACTGCGAGTCCCCGCGTATGCGGGGACCTTTCTGCGTCCTGCACAAGGTCCCCGCCTTCGCAGGGACTCACGCAGCGAAAACGAAGGCCCCGCAGATCGCTTATTGATCCACGGGGCCTTTTGAATTTGGCTAATGGCCGATGCGCGTTTAGCGGCTGGCGCTCATCCCGGTGTCGGCTTCCATTTCCATCGCTTCCCAACCATCGGCGGTGCGGGTCATCTTGCCTTCGGGGGTCTCAACCACGGCGCCTTCGGGCACTTCAACGGTGAAGCCTTCGAGCTGGGCGGTGGTGAACAGAGCTGTGAGCGCGCCCGTTTGGCCAACAGCAAAGTGCTCACGCTTGAGCGTGATAACGCCCGAGCCGTTCTCAATCAGGTACTGATCCATTTCCGGGTCCATCGCCAGGACGGTGCCGACGGGCATGTTGTCTGCCGATGTAACGGCCGCGCCATCAACGAGGGCGGCGGCCAGCTTGGCTTCGGCTTCGGCCTTCGCGGCGGCCATCATGCCGTCAACCTGCGCCTTGGTGGCGTTGATCGTCCACTTGCCATCGCGCTGCGCGTAGGTCGCAACCGGCAGCGGCGCCTGATAGTCGCCGGTGTCGAGGATCGCGATCGTTTGGTCATTGCTGGTGATTGTACCGACAATGCTGTCGTCAACCTGGCTGTAAACGGTCGTGCCCGCATCCTGCGCGCTCGCAGCGACGGGAAGAGCAGCGATGGTTGTTGCTAGAATGGCCAGTTTCGAAAGCTTCATAAAGTCAGTCTCCATAATTCGGTTTCATCCCCAGCGTCGCACCATTTCTCGAGCCGAACGACCCACGGGCCGCGAGAGGCCCGTCCGTCACCAAAAGCCACAACCAGCAGGCCACAGCATAGGCGCATTTAATGGAGCAACGCGCGAAAACAGCGTCGGCTCGCGTAATCCTCAAAAGCGTGAGGCTCAAAAACCATTCGAGCCCGCTTGACCAGACAACCAAGGATCGTGCGCACTGTGTCAATGTACGAGGCGCGCGCTTGGTTCCTTAAGGGAGCGAACACGCGCGTGACAAGTATGCTGCACTTGCGAACAGTTGGTCTGTCCCATGTGTAGACCGTTTGAACGTAAAAACTGTCGTTTCAGGGACTTGATCGGCGCAATTCCTCGTCGACAAGGGCCTCGATCCGGGCAATATCCGGAAAGCCTTCTGCTACCCAGCGGCGTTCGACCGCTTGCAGGATCCGCGCGACTTTGGGGCCTGCGCTGACCCCGCGTGCAACAATCTGGCCGCCCTTCAAGGGGAAGGTGGGAGGGGTGAAATCAGCGATAGCGCGCGCATCCTCGTCCAGCAGCAGCAGTCTGTCTGTCGCGAACTCCGTGCCCAGTCTGTAAGCGAGAGCCAGCGGAGCCTCGGCATCGGACAGTTGCCGCTCAGCCGCGTTCACCAACCGGGCACGCTGCGCCTTGGACAGCCTGAGCCGGGCAGCGCACGTCTCCGCCACATCGGGCGAGGGGGGCAGTAGCGCGGCAAGGCGGCGCACCGGATCACGCGCGATGCCTTGGGCATCTTCGGCGTGGATCAGGCGGCCAAGCGCTTCGACATGGACGGCGCAGGTCTCGGGCAGGATGACCGGCAACACGCCGCGCACGCGCATCCGGGCGATGGTCGCGTGCGGATCGGGCAGGGCGAGCAGCTTCAAAAGCTCATCGGCGACCCGCTCTCGGCTGAGGCCCTTGAGCGTTTCGGCCATTGCGGCGCAGGCCTCTTCAGCCGCTTCATCAAGCTCAGCGCCGAAACGCGCCTGGAAGCGGTAATAGCGAAGGATGCGCAGGTGATCCTCGGCGATCCGCTCGCGGGCCTCGCCGATAAAACGCACCCGGCGCGCGTGGAGATCAGCAAGCCCGCCGAAATAGTCGCTGATCTGAAGTGTCTCCGGATGGGCGTAGAGCGCGTTGATCGTGAAGTCGCGGCGGGCGGCGTCCTCGCTCCATTCGCTCGCAAAGGCGATTGTGGCGCGCCTTCCATCGGTGGCGACGTCCTTGCGCAGAGTGGTGATCTCAACGGGGCCATCTTCGAGCACCGCTGTCACCGTCCCGTGGTCGATCCCTGTGGGGACGATACGGATACCCGCCTCTTTGCACAGGTCGATCACCCGGTCCGGCGTGTGAGTGGTAGCGCTATCGACATCGTGCACGTCGACGCTCAGTAGCGTATCGCGCACCGCTCCGCCGACAAAGCGCAGGGTCTCGGCCCCCAGAGCGAGGGTCAGGTCGGCAAGGCCCTGGCGTTTGGTCCAGGCCGCTTGAGGTAGAACGGATGTCATTAGACCGGGCCGTTAGTCGCGAAGCGCGCTCACATCAATCCGCCGCGCCAGATTGAGGATGATCGCCGCAGTCACGCCCCAGATGCGAAAGCCGTCGTAATCCATCTCGAAATATCGCCGCCAGTGGCCCCGCCAATGCACTTCGTTCGCCTTCCAGTTTATGGGGTTGAGGAGCAGGTCGAGCGGCACTTCGAACCAGGCTTCGACTTCGCTCGGGCTGGGGGTGAGCGTGAGGTCGGGCGGCACCACGCCCAGCACTGGCGTCACCAGAAAGCCGGTGCCGGTGTGGTAGTCATCGCTGGTGCCGATCACGCGGACCTCGCTGGGCGGGAGGGCCAATTCCTCATCGGCTTCGCGTAAGGCGGCTTCGATTGCGGTTTCGCCGGGGTCAATCTTGCCGCCGGGAAATGCGACCTGGCCGGGATGATCGCGCATGCCGCGCGGGCGCTGGGTCAGGATAACGCTCGGCTCACTGCGGTCGGTCACGGCAATCAGAACCGCTGCCGGTGTCACGCGGCCATCGGCGAGGTTGGCATCGCTCAAAAGGTCAGTGATTTCGCGCGTGTGCCCCTCGTCGTAGAGCCGCGAAAGCCGATCAATCAGCGCGCCCGCCATGCCTTCTCAGGACGCGATCAGCGAGAAGATGGCGCCTTGGCTCGTCACCAGCCAGTCATCGCCGCTCGTTGCCATCGCGATGTCGGCAAGCTGGTTGTAGGTTGAGCGGTTGAGCCGCGCCTCGCACCCGCGCCGTACGTGGAGGTATATCGCCGGTGTCTCCGGATCACCCGCCACACGGATCGGATTTTCCGGGCCAGCGATGACATCGTCATCGGTGTTGAGGCGGAAGGCGATATCGCTGCCTTTCGTCACGCAATCGGTGGCTATAAAAGCGGCATCGTCCACCTCGATATGGAGCTTTTCGAACGGGCTTAAGAGCCAGTGCTGGCCGGCATCATCGCGAGTAAGCAAGCCCGAAAAGGCGCGCACCATGGCGGGGCGATGGATGACGCCGCCCTCGTGGAACCAGGTGCCATCGGCGGCGATGCGCATATCGCTGTCACCGATCTTTTGCGGGTCCCACTTCTCAACCGGAGGCAATTTGCGCTCGGCTAGCGCCTGAGCAATCTCAGCGAGCGTCATTTCGGCAAGGTAGGGTGGGGGTTCGTAAGGCATAGGTAAGTAACGTCAGCCGCGCTCGCCCGGTTCCGTATTGAGCGCGTCATTCCATGGGCCCAGCATCCCCTTGGTTGCCATGGCGGGAAGGGCTGGGCCGCGCGCCAGCAGGCGATGCGCTTCGTAAGGGCCGGGACAGCGCCAACCGCCCGTCATCGCAGCGGAAAAGCCCCAGCGCCCGTAATAGTCTGCATCCCCGATTAGAACCTGCGCAAACGGCGTCTGCCCATCCTCAGCCAAGCGCGCCTCGGCATCGAGCATCGCAGCCATCAGCCCCTGGCCAAAACCTTCGCCCTGACATTCGGGCAGGATTGCGACCGGTCCCACCATGATCAGCGGCAGGCCGCGGCCCTCGGCATCAACCAGCGCCACCGGCCAGCATTGGATCGAGCCCACCAGCATCTCATCGGCGTCGAGCGCGGCAAAGCTCAAGGCGCTCAGCCAATCCATCCCGGCGCGAATGCGATAGGCGGTGCGTGCATGGCGATCCTCGCCAAAAGCGCGGTCAAGCAATTCCTCGATCATCGCCTCAGGCACCGCGGTGAGCGGGATAAGGCTGGCGATATTGTCGTTGTCGTGCCCGGATGTGGGCTCACGGGAATGAGGACCGGCCATAGCGCGAGCGCGCCTAGGCCAGTTTTTTAAGGAAGCCAAGCGGATCGGGGTCTTGGCCGCGCCCCGCAATCACATGCTGAGCCGCAGCACGCGCCCTTCTTCCCCGTCTTCGGCGATCCAGATGCTGCCATCGGGCGCCTGAGTCACCGAGCGAAGGCGGTTCTCAAACGTGTAGCGCGCGGCTTCCGTGGCGCTTTCGCCATCAATCTCGACACGCACCAAGGCCTTTGTCCTCAGACCCGGGATCAGCGCATTGCCTTTCCAGGGGCCGAACATGTCGCCTGAGTAAATCAGCATATCGCCCGGCGCGATCACTGGGGTCCAGTGGATGGCGGGCTTGGAAAAGCCATCATCAGCCGTGTGGTCGGGGATGTCCACGCCGTTGTAATTGTCCCCGTTTGAGCGCACGGGCCAACCGTAATTGGCCTTGCGTGTTACCAAATTGAGTTCGTCGCCGCCCGCTGGGCCGTGCTCGATTTCCCACAGCGTGCCATCAGCGGCAAAGTCCATGCCCAGAATGTTGCGGTGGCCGTAGGACCAGATCTCATCAGGCACGCCCTTGTCGCCGGCGAACGGATTGCCCGCAGCGGGCGTCCCGTCGAGGTTCAGGCGAACAATCGTGCCAAGCGTGTTTTCAAGGTTCTGAGCCGGTTTCTGCTTTTGCCGGTCTCCGCTGGCGATGAAGAGGTATTTCCCATCGGGCGATACCTCGATGCGGTGCGAATAGTGCCCCTGGCCCTTTACCTTGGGGCCCTGCCGCCAGATCACTTCCAGTCCTTCGATCGCGCAGGCATTGGCCTCGTCATCGCAGGTCAGGAAACCCTTGCCGACAGCCGCGCCATACGTGCCCTCATCCGCGCCCGCTTCCGCCCAGCTGAGGTAGATTGTGCGCCCGTCCTCGCGATCTTCCTCGCTTTCGAGGAAGGCAACATCGCCAAGCCCGCCTTGGCCGCCAAAGGCGACCTCTGGCAGGCCGGTGACTTGGGTGACCTCGCCCGATCCGGTTTTCATCAGCTTGAGCGTGCCCGCTTTCTCCGTGATCGCGAGCGTGTCTGTGCCCGGCAGGAACTCAATCGCCCATGGCCGCGCAAAGGTGCCCATATCCTCAACGCTGACGCCCGCCTCTTCCGGGGTGGTTCCAGCGCTTTCCCCCGATTGCGCATAGGCGCAGCTTGCGAGCGCGATAGAGGAGAGGGACAAGGCGGTCGAAAGCTTGGAGATCATGTTCATGCGTTCCTCGGATTTTTCGGGAGGAAATCCCGAAGTCTATGATAGTTCCGCGCCGCTGGTGATCGGCGTCGACGAGGCGGGTCGCGGACCGCTTGCAGGGCCGGTCGTGGCCGCCGCATGCGTCTTGGGAGAAGGCGTACCTGCTGGCTTGAACGATTCCAAGAAATTATCGCCCACGCGCCGGGCAGCGCTCGACGACGGCATTCGCGCCACGTGCCGATTTGCCATCGCGATGGTGGAACCTGAAGAGATTGACCAGGTGAACATCTTTCAGGCCACCATGCTGGCGATGACGCGCTGTGTGGCTGAGCTCGCGCGCGCGCTTGGGGATGGGCCACACTCAGTGCTGGTCGATGGCAACCAGACACCGCGCGGGCGCTGCGAGGACTGGGTGTGGGAAGCGCGCGCAATCGTGGGCGGCGACGGGATCGAACCCGCGATCAGCGCGGCCTCAATCCTCGCCAAGGAACACCGCGACCGGCTGATGATCGAAGCGGCAAAATCGCACCCGCAATATGGGTGGGAGCGCAATAAGGGCTATGGCACGAAGGACCATATGGAAGCGCTGCGCCTCCACGGCCCCACACCGCTGCACCGCCGTTCGTTCGCGCCGGTTGCGCAGGGGTCGTTGTTTTAGTCGACCGTGGCCACCCGCGCCCTGCGATCGGGTTCAGGAAGGAGTCCGGGGGACTGCCTCCCCCGGTTGGCCTTCCACCCGGAGCCTACCGGGATACAGTCCGGGTGGTAGGGTGGAGGGTGCGGGGTGGTCCGGTGCGAGCGCTAGCGAGCCCCAAGACAAAAGACTCGCCGTTCACAACCCTCTTCGATAAGCGCCCCTCATCATGACCAACGCCATCCTCCTCAGCCTTGCCGGTCTCTTTGGTCTTGCCCTTGGCGGCGAGCTGCTGGTGCGCGGCGCGGTGGGGATTGCGCAGAAGCTGGGCGTATCGACGCTGTTTACAGGGCTGGTGATCGTCGGCTTTGCGACCTCGATGCCCGAAATGGTGGCGAGCGTGGAGGCCGCGCTGCAAGGCTCGCCGGACATTGCGTGGGGCAATGTGGTGGGATCAAACCTTGCCAACACGTTGATGATCCTTGGCGTCTCGGCGCTGGTCATGCCGATTGCGCTTGCCGGCGGCGGGCGGCGCGATGCGCTGGTGGCGCTGGTGGCGACCCTCGTGCTGTGGGCGCTGGTGGCAACCGGGCTGGGAGAGCGCTGGATCGGCTTTGCGCTGCTCGCAAGCATCGTCGTCTATATCGTGTGGCGCTATCTCAACCCGGCTGAGGCTGCGCTCGATGAGGCGGGGGAGGGCACAAAGGCCAATGGCCTCGTCGCAGGGCTGCTGTTTGTAGCGGGCCTCGTTATCCTCGTGCTCGGCGGCCAGGCCCTGGTGGAGGGCGCGATCATGCTGGCAACGATCTTCAAAGTGCCCGAGACGGTGATTGGCCTGACGGTTGTGGCGGTGGGCACCTCGCTGCCTGAGCTGGCCGCGTCAATTGCAGCGGCCTTGCGCGGCAAATCGGGCCTCGCGCTGGGCAATGTGGTGGGCTCCAACATCTACAACATCCTACTCATCGGCGGGGCCACAATGAGCATCGCCCCGCAGCCTTTGCCAAGCGAACTGGCGGACACGCAGATGGCGCTGCTCACCGCCAGCGCGGTTCTGGTGCTGGCGCTTCTATGGTTTGCCAAGAGCATTGGGCGGCTGGTTGGCGGCGCCCTTGTGGCGATTTTTGCTGCTAACGTGATCCTTGTCTTTGCGTGACCAGGCGCGGGCTAGTTCCAGCGCGCCGGGTCAATCGCCAAGAGCTGCGACAATTGCGCATACAACGCCGGTTCCTGCGCGGCGAGCTCGCGCGGTTTTTCGAAGAACACCACGATTGCCTCGGCGAAGAACTCTTCGTGATTGGTCGCACCATAGGGGTCGATCAGCGTTGGCTCACCCGCCTGAACGCGCCCCACATGGCTGTGAAACGCATCCAGCATCGCCGCTTCCCAGCGCGCATAGGCCTGTCCTTTACGCAGGATCGGAATGCCGTTGGTGTGGCCAGTCAAGCTGTCAAGCTGGTGGGCGAACTCGTGGATGACCACATTGTACCCATCGCTTTCATCAAGGCCCCCTTCGAGCGCGGAATCCCACGCCAGCACCACCGGCCCGCGCACCCAGCTCTCGCCCAGCATAGCGTGGCTTGTCTCGCGCACCAGAAAGCCATCATGAACAGGGCGAAGCGCGCGAAAGGCGGACGGATAGACCAGCACATTGCGCAAGGTTTCAAACCAAACCGGGCTGTTGACGATTAGCAGGCAGGCCTGGGCCGCGATGGAAAGCCGCATCGGCTCGCTCACCTCAAGGCCGTTCTTGCCGCGAAAGGTGATCTGATCGAGGAACAGGTTTATTTTGCCCTCCAGCTTGAGGCGCAAATCGGTGGGCAGGCGCCGCACTAGGGGCACCAATTGCTCGACCACCGCGCGTTGGTCGGGCGTCAGCGGCGCGGCGAGCAAAGCCTCGCGTCGCTTACGACGCGTGCGCCGCCGCAACTACAGGCCACCCACCACAAGGGCTGCGGCAACAAGAAGAAAGGGCCAAACGCTCATAGCCAAGAGATAAGAGCGCGCGCCGCAATCGCCAGAGCAGCCTTTGCGGGCCCAATGGCGCGTCCCAATGCCAGAGACCTGAGTCCTCGAGGCAACACCCCCTGATCTGGAGTCTCGCGGCGGCGTAAAGACTCAATATCTAGTGGGGTCACGTTTCGTTCTCACGCCAGACATGGGGCGTTGACGCCGCGTTAACCATAATCCGCGAAAACTCTTTGCTTGACGGGGAGACCCCAAGGACTCACCCTGTGGATAACTTTGCGGCGTGCTGTCGGTGCGCTTTGGCTTCGGGGAATGAACGTGGGCGTGATCGAGACCAAGACCCTCAGGGTCGAGACCAAGCGGGCCAAAACCGCAGCGCAGGCCGAGCTGGACCTCGGCGCACCGCGTCTGGAGGCATTGCCCACCGGCCAAATCCTCTCAGGCGACTGCATTGAGGCGATGCGTTCGCTGCCTGACAATTCGATCGACTGCGTCTTCGCCGACCCGCCCTACAACCTGCAATTGGGCGGCGACTTGAACCGTCCTGATGGCTCCGAGGTTGACGCCGTCACTGATCACTGGGACCAGTTCGACAGTTTCCGCGCCTATGATGAGTTCACGAAGAGCTGGCTCACCGAGGCGCGCCGGGTGCTCAAGCCCGATGGCGCGCTGTGGGTCATCGGCAGCTACCACAATATCTTTCGCGTCGGCGCGATCCTGCAGGATCTGGGCTTCTGGATCCTCAACGACATTGTCTGGCGCAAGACCAACCCGATGCCCAATTTCAAGGGCACGCGCTTTACCAACGCGCATGAAACGCTGATCTGGGCGAGCATGGGTGAGAAGGCGCGCTACCACTTTAACTACCGCGCGATGAAGACGCTCAATGACGAGTTGCAAATGCGCAGCGACTGGGTGCTGCCGATCTGCGCTGGTGCCGAGCGCCTGAAGGAAGACGGTAAGAAAGCGCACCCCACACAAAAGCCCGAGGCGCTGCTCTACCGCGTGCTGCTTGCGACTACCGAGGCGGGCGATGTGGTGCTCGATCCGTTCTTTGGTACCGGCACAACCGGCGCTGTGGCCAAGCGTCTGGGCCGCGAATGGGTCGGTTGTGAGCGTGAGAGCTTCTACCGCGAGGTCGCGACCAAGCGTATCGAGAAAGAACTGCCGCTCGATGAGAGCGCGCTCAAAACCATGCAGAGCAAGAAAGCCGCGCCCCGGGTCGCCTTCGGGACATTGGTTGAAAACGCGCTTATCCCGCCCGGCACAAAGGTGTTCGACAAGAAACGCCGCTGGGTGGCGACAGTGCGTGCAGATGGTTCGCTGGAGATCACCGATCACGCAGGCAAGAGCCAAACGGGGTCGATCCATGGTCTCGGCAAAGACCTGCAAGGCGCGCCCAGCTGCAATGGCTGGACCTTCTGGCACTATGAAAAGGGCGGCGAGGTCCTGCCCGTGGACGCCGCGCGCCAGCTGTTCCTGCTGGCAAACGAAGACTAGACGCGCGGGGTATCAACGGGTCTCAACAGGCCTGTCCAAACGCGCGCCGTATGATATCCCTTGTTCAAACAAGAGACGAGGGGCTTCGCGCTATGACACTTTCCAACCCATTGACCTTACCCTGCGGGGCCACTCTGCCAAACCGCCTTGCCAAGGCCGCGATGACCGAAGGGCTGGCGGACAATCGCGGCGTGCCCACACAAGAGCTGGAGCGGCTTTACGGCATTTGGTCGGATGGTGGCTGCGGGATGCTCTTGTCGGGAAACCTGCAGATCGATGCAGACCATCTGGAGCGGCCCGGTAACGTCATCCTTGACCGCGAACTGACCGACGAGGAGCGCGAGGCCTACAAACGCTGGACCGCAGCCGGCACGCGCAATGGCAACCATTTCTGGGCGCAGATCAGCCATGCCGGGCGCCAGACATTCGCCACGGTCAACCCGCATCCCAAGGCGCCGAGCGCTGTGAAGCTGGGCCTTCCCGGTGGGCAGTTCGGTGAGCCTGTCGCGCTAGAGGATGCAGAGATCGAGGACATCATCGAGCAGTTCGTCCGCGCGGTGCGCATCTGCAAGGAGGTCGGCTTCACCGGTGTCCAGATCCACGGTGCACACGGCTATCTCATCTCGCAATTCCTCTCCCCGCGCTCCAACCAGCGCACGGATCGCTGGGGCGGCAGCCTCGAAAACCGCGCGGCGTTGCTGCTTCGGGTGATCGAGGGCGCGCGCGTAGCGGTTGGCCCCGGTTTTCCGATCAGCGTCAAGCTCAACAGCGCCGATTTCCAGAAGGGCGGCTTTGCCTTTGAGGATTCGCTGCAGGTCGTCCAATGGCTTGAGGCGCGCGGCGTTGACCTTATCGAGATTTCTGGCGGCACCTACGAACAGCCCAAGCTGCTTGGCATTGAGGGGATGGAGCCTGCCGATGATCCCGGCATCGCCGCCTCAACGCTGGCGCGCGAGGCCTATTTCGTCGACTTTGCCAAGGCGATGAAGGAGGCTGTGAGCGTTCCGCTGATGGTCACAGGGGGCTTTCGCAGCCGGGCCGCTATGGAGCAGGCGATCAGCTCAGGCGCGGCTGATGTCGTGGGGCTGGGCCGGCCTCTATGCGTCGACGCTGAAGGGGCCAAGCGCCTTCTGGAAGGCGCAGACAGCCTCCCGCGCGCCGAGGCGAGCCTTTCGCTGCTGCCGGGTGCCCTCAAATTCCTTGAAAGCGTCAAGGCGATCCGCGCCATGGCGGGATTTGCGACGCAATTCTGGTTCTACATGCAGATCTACGCCCTCGGGCGCACTGGGAAGACGGACCCGGATCTCTCGGTATTCAAGGCTTGGCGCTCGGTTGAAAAGGAGCACGCCCAGCGTTTGAAAGCGCGCCAGATGTAAAAGGGGGAAAGAGTGTCTATACGCGGTGAAGATCAGCGCGATTAACGCCCAAGTCTCAGGAAATTGGAACCATGCGTGTGGAGGAGCCGCGCATTGACTCTGTCCTACACGGTGCGGCTTCTCTAAAGACCATCGGACATGCCCGATACTGATCTTGCCCGAGCCGGTTTTTTGCGATCCCCAGTGCTTTGCACAGACGGTGTCTTTTCGACTTTTGGACTGTGTAACATGTGTCTCCTACACGCGCGCCTGAGCGGCTTGCAGAGGGCCACGCGAAAAGGCGCGAATCGGGCATGAGCGGCTCTGTTTACCTCCAACCGATCTCCATGGCATCGGGCCCGCAGGCCGAAGCGGGGCCTGATGGCGCGGGCGCGGTGCGGCTGGCAGGCGGGCTGGTCTATGCCAGCCGCTTTGCGCTGATCGTGCGCGAAGAGGGCCACGTTACCGAGCGCTACCAGTTCAGCGTGCGCGAAGCGATGAGGGTAATCGGAGCGCTGGACGGCGCGCTTGGCGACGAGGCCGAGCGCCAATGGGCCAACCTCGCCAAAACCCACGCGCCGCTGCAATTGGGAGAGCGCACGATCCGGCTCGACCAGCCGCAGATCATGGGCATTCTCAACGTAACGCCTGACAGCTTCTCGGATGGCGGCGAGTTTCTCGACAAGCCTGATCAAGGCCGCGCGCACGTCGCTGCCATGCTGGAGGCGGGCGCTGCGATCATCGATGTTGGCGGGGAAAGCACTCGCCCCGGCGCAGCGGCGACATGGGAAGGCGATGAGATAGACCGCGTGCTGCCCGCCATCGAGTATTGCGCAGGCATGGGGGCAGCGATCAGTCTCGACACGCGGCGTGCAGGCGTCCTTGAAGCGGGGCTGGCAGCGGGCGCGCATATGGCGAACGATGTGTCGGCGATGCGCTATGATGAACGCATGATCGAGCTGGTCGCCAGCGCGCGTTGCCCGGTCGTGCTGATGCATGCGCCAGGCACGGGCGATGACCTGCATGATGGCGGGGATTACGGCGATGTTGTGAGCGAAGTGTTCGACTTCCTCAAGCTAGCGCGCGACAAGGCGATGGCGCACGGCATTGCCGAGGATCGCATCGTGCTTGATCCGGGGATCGGCTTTGGCAAGTCGCTAGCTGACAACCTGGCGCTCTTGAATGCGCTGCCGCTGTTCCACGCGCTCGGATCGCCGCTGCTGGTGGGCGCGAGCCGAAAGCGGATGATCGGCGCGCTCTCGCGTGAGGAACCGGCAGAGGAGCGCCTTGGCGGCTCGATCGCCTTGGCGGTTAAGGCGATGAATGCAGGGGTGCAGCTGCTGCGCGTCCACGATGTGGCCGCAAGCGTACAGGCGCGCAATGTGTGGCGCGGGATGCGCGATGCGGCGCTGACGGACTTCAGCGGGCTGCCAGTTGATTAGGGGCGGTTGATTAGGGGCGCAGGCCTTTGTAGTGGGGCGCGCGTCTCATTCGTGTCACGCTTGCGTGGCACACAAACGGGCACAGAAACAGGCACAGAAACAGGCACAGCCGCCCCACAAGTTTAGAAAACAGGAGACTGACATGCGCCATACCACTTTGATTGCTCTAACGAGCGCCGCGATAGCCCTTGGCACAGCGCCGCTCTTGGCGGATGGCCACACGAGCGCAGACACAGCGCCCGATCAGGTCTCGGTCAGCCTTGCGCCCGATGAGCTGCTGGCGCCCTATTACGCAAAGCTCAAGCAAAGCATGGTGCTTCCTACAGCCGGTGAAGGCCCCGCGCTCGACACTTCCCGGACGCTGACCCGGATCGCCTTTGGCAGCTGCAACCACCAGTCGGGCAGTCAGCATATGTGGGGTCAGGTGCTCAGCGCGAACCCGCAACTGTTCATGATGATCGGCGACAATGTCTACGGCGATAATGCGTGGGACGGCGATGCTGAGCTTACCAGTCTGCGGGAGTCTTACGCGCTTCAGGCGACGCATCCCGAATGGCAGACCCTGCGCGCCGCCGTGCCGATGATGGCGACGTGGGACGATCATGACTTCGGCCTCAACGATAAGGGCGCAAGCTTCCCGATGCGCCGCTGGGCCGAGACGATGTTTGAGGAATTCTGGGGCTCATCGCAAGCTGTGCGCTCGCGCCCCGGCATCTATGACAGCGTGATGATGGGGCCCGAGGGCCAGCGCATGCAGATCATCCTGCTCGACACGCGCTTCTTCCGCTCCGATCTCAAGCGCTTTCCCTGGCAGCGTGAGCGTCGACCGCTGGGCAATTACGCGCCCGACACCGATCCGGCCTCGACCATCCTTGGCGCTGAGCAATGGGAATGGCTCGAAGCCGAGCTTGCCAAGCCTGCTGACTTGCGCATGATCGTCTCCTCGATCCAGATGATCACCGAAGCACATGACTTTGAGAGCTGGGAGAACTTCCCGCTGGAGCGGACCAAGCTGCTTGATGCAGTTGCGGCGCGCGAAGAAAGCGGGCTGGTGCTGCTATCAGGCGATCGCCATGCAGGAGGCATCTACAAGGCCGAGCACAAAGGCGAGACCATGTGGGAGCTGACGAGCTCCTCGCTCAACCTGGCCTTTGGCAATGATGTTGAGCGTAGCACGGCGCGCGAGCCTGATCCCAGCCGCGTCTCCAAGCTCTACAGCATCGAGAATTACGGCCTTGTCGATGTCGATTGGGCGAAAAGCGAAGTGACGATCACGCTTCTGGGCAATGAGAGCCAGACGCTGACGACCCAAAGCTACGATTGGTGAGGGCCTCGGTCACTTGACAAAGCGTCGGCAGGCCCCGCGCTTGCCGATGATGCGTTTGAGTCGTTCCTCCTTGCCTTTGGCGCTCACCTCCATGATCCGCTTGGCGCAATGCATCGCGGAACGGCGCTCGGAATTGACCCCGCTAAGCTCCTGCAGCGTGGGGATCAGAGCAAGGATGAAAAGGCTGGCGATAAGGCCATACTCGACTGCGCTGGCGCCGCGTTCATTGCGCCAGAGCCGATAAAGTAACGAGTGTGTAGAAAGCCCCATGGCGCTCGTGTCCGATCAAATAAGGTCAGACAAGTGATACCTGCTCGCTGCGTAAGGCCTGCTTGCAGGTCCTCTACGCAGTCGCCCGAGGGCATATGGTCACAAAGTAAAGCCGCCGTCGGTTACCAGCACATGGCCGGTGATGTTTGCATCGCCAAGCAGATAGAGGATGGTGTCCGCGATCTCATCTGATGAGGCGAAACGCTGCAGCGGGGTCGTCTTGGCCATGCGTTTGAGGGTTGCTTCGCGCCCGATCGCCTTGACCGAGCGGGCAAAGTCCTCACCGCTCTCCCAGATGGCGGTGTCGACCCCGCCGGGCGCGATGGCGTTGATTCGGATGTTGCCGCCTGCATTCTCCATCGCGGCGATCCGCGCCATGTGCGCGACTGCGGCCTTAGAGGTGCCATAAGGGCCAACGCCGGGCACGGGTTTCACGCCGGTGGAGGAGGATGTGATGACAACGCTGCCGCCCGAGCCGGTCTTGCGGATCGCCCGCAGAGCGGCGCGCAAGGTGAGGAAGGCGCCATCCAGATTGACGTCCATCACCCGGCGCCATTCGGCAAGGGAGAGGTCGGCAATTGGCCCGCCCGCACCGATCCCGGCGTTGACGATGGCGTGGTCTAGCCCGTCCATTTGCGGCTCGAGCGCGTCCCACATCGCTTCATCCGCCACCGATCCGATGACGGGCACAACCTCGCAGGTCTCGGGTAGGTTAAGCGCCGCGATGCCGTCAGCGTTCACGTCGTTGAGAAACAGCTTGGCCGCCCCGCGCGCCGCCAGCGCTCTGGCGCAGGCCGCGCCAATGCCTGAAGCCGCGCCGGTGATGAGCGCACTGCGCCCTTCGAAGTTCCTGGTGGCCGTCATGTACTCTATTCCTCTCCTACGCCAGGCAGGCTAGGCGCTGAAATACAAGCGATCAAGCGAGCCTATCCTTCATTGGTCGCCCATTCAGAAGCATAAATTGAACGGTTCCTTCGCCCCCCCCTCTTTTTTTGATATTATTGAGACGAATCAGGAGGTGGCCAAAATGCTTACAAAGTTAAGGTATATTATTGGGGCGTTAGCTTTAATTTCTACACCCGCTTTGGCTCAGGAAGAAGTTCGACAGTCAGAACTCGATTTCTTTCGCGACCTTCAAACTGGCGAGGTATTCGGAGAAGCACCTAGTGGTATGCTAAGCCCCCGGGCGCTGAGTGAGCTTTTTGCAGGTGAGGTGAGAAATATTGACTGGGCATCGCGATCCGAACGCGAACTGAATCGAGCGCTTGAGCGGTTTGAGCTCGTAAAGATTGTCTCGAAGCGCGTGCGCTGCAATTTTACCGTGTGCGAGATTATGTTGGTTGTCGATGGAGGCAACCCGAAAGCATCTGCGGAAATCAGTCAGCATCTTGGCCTAGCGTCAAGGATTCTCGGCAAGGAACTCACGATCGCAATTGGTGCCGTCGAAGGCGGTCGATCAGCCGTGCTTGGTTATGTGCATGACGAGGAGATGAACCCATGAAGTCTTTGCAAGTCACGACGTTTTTCTTCGTAGCAGGCCTGGCGTTCACTTCGGCACCTACCTACGCCGCACCCTGTTGGACATGCGACAGTAACAACGTGTGCGCCGGCGCCACCGGTGGTGCAAACAATTGCGCGACACATCCAAGCGGTGTGGGTTGCCTGATGTCAGACTTTAGTTGTGGGGCTCCACCGGCAAGGGTCAAAGATCCGAAGACTGGCGTTACGCTTACGCATGTTCGCAAATGCGGGGCTTCTAAATATTCGGACGCGAAGAATACTGAGGGAGGAAAGCCCAATTCAAAAGCTTGATCAAGCCGCGTTGTCGATCCCAAGGTCAGACAGCTTGCGATAGAGCGTTGAGCGGCCAATGCCGAGGCGGCGGGCAACCTCGGTCATGCGCCCGCGATAATGACCGATTGCAAGGCGGATCACATCGGCTTCGATCTCTTCAAGCGAGCGCAGATTGCCATCATCGGTGTAGAGCATCACGCCCACGCCCTCATGTAAGTGCGAGCTTTCGGGCCGATCCTGCTCGCCAAGCAGCTCGCACAATTGCGGGAAGCTCTCAGCGGTCAGCGTGTTGGCCTCACAATAGACCGCAGCGCGGAAGAGCACCGATTGCAGCTGGCGGACATTGCCCGGCCAGTCATAGGCGGAAAGCAGCGTGAGCGCGGTCTCACTGATCGACAGGTGGTTGAGGCCCGGCTGCTCACCGATGCGCGCAAGGAAGTGGCGGGTGAGGGCAGGGATATCGCCCGCACGCTCACGCAAGGGGGGAAGGGTAATGCGCGTGGTCCCAAGCTTCTCGGCGAGAGCGGCGTCGAAATGGCCTGCGCTCACAAGGCTTTCGAGCGATACATTGCTGGCTGACAAAATGCGCACATCGACGCGAAAGCCATGCGCTGCACCAAGCGGTCGGACAATGCCGCTGTCTAGCACTTCTTCAAGGCGCACCTGCACGCTGGGCAGCAGACGGTCGACCTCATCAAGGACAATTGTGCCGCCATCGCAGTGCTGGAGCGCGCCGATTTGTCGGTCGAACGCGCCGGGAAAGGCGTTGGGCTCATGACCGAACAACACCGATTCAAGCGAACTGTGCGGGACGCTGGCAATGTTGATGATGCGAAGCGGCGCTTTGGCGCGCGGCGATGCGGCGTGCATTGCGCGCATCAGCATCTCTTTACCCGTGCCGCTTTCGCCTTCGATCAGAGAGTTGGTGTGCCCGCGCGCGGCCTTCGCTGCCTGCGCGAGCGCGGTGCGAAACAGTGGGGCGGTGCCAATCATGGCGTCAAAGTCGAGGCTGGCCGACATTTTCTCGGTCAGCGGAGCGAGCTCTTTGCGCGGAGCCTCGCGGCGGGTGACGGTGCGCAAAGCTTCCATCAGGCGATCGGGCGAAACCGGCTTTACCAGATAATCGCTGGCGCCCGCGCGCATCGCTTCCACCGCAAGCAGCGGCGAGGCGCTTGTGGTCAGCATAAGGATCGGCAGAGCAGGACGGCGCTCCTTAAGCTCGGCAATCAGTTGGCAGGCATCATCGCCCGGCACCCACTGATCGAGCAGAATGGCGGAAAGCTGCATACCCTCGCGCGTGCCCAAAGTCGCGATGGCGGTGTCGGCATCGCTTACCACAATCGTGCGCCAACCCTCACGCGCGGCGATGGCGGAGATGAGCCGGCTTTGCGCAGGTTCATCATCAATCAGCATAACAAGGCGGGGTTCAGCCTCTGACATGGCGCGCCGATGTGCTTCCTTGCGAATCCCGGGGGCATGTCCGGGGAGGGGGTTGGACCTGAGCCGAAGGAGTTACGCCATGCAGGTAAAGACGTGATTAAGGCTGATCTTCCGGTCGCCCTCTTCATTCTCTCCACCGCCAGGGCTTGAGCTAATCTGAAGCCTTCTTTACGGGCCATGCCAGCAACGGGGTAGCAGCGTGCGATGACAAGGGCATTGCAGGAATTTGGCAACCTTTTGCCGCGTGCCCCGTTTGGGATGATCAAGAGGGAACAAAAAGGCATGGCTAGCCAGGATCTGAAGCAAAAGGACAAACTCTACGGCGGCTTTATGAGCACGCTGAAATGGGTCATTCCACTCATCGCGATCATAGTGTTTTTGGTCGTTGCTCTGATCGCCGGATAAGCCAGCTCAAAAGGGGGCATAGTTTACGTGAAGATTGCTGTTCTGACCGAACGCAGCCCGGGGGAGACCCGGGTGGCGGCTACGCCTGAGACGATCAAGAAATTTGCAGGGCTGGGCAATGATCTGGCGATTGAGAGCGAAGCGGGCGCGAACGCTTCGATCTCCGATGAAGCCTACACCGATGCTGGTGCGAGTGTTGGAAGTGCGCCTGAGGTGGTCAAGGATGCGGACATTATTCTCGCGATCCAGGCCCCTGATGTCGAGCTGCTGAAGGGCGCAAAGCCGGGCGCGATGGTCGCCGCCTTGTTCGATCCTTTCGTCCAGAAGGACCGCGTGGAAGCCTACGCCAAGGCCGGTCTTGAAGCGCTCTCGATGGAATTCATGCCGCGCATCACCCGCGCGCAAGGAATGGACGTGCTCTCAAGCCAGTCCAACTTGTCTGGCTATAAGGCGGTGCTGGCCGCGGCTGACACTTATGGCCGCGCCTTCCCGATGATGATGACAGCGGCGGGCACCGTTCAGGCCGCCAAGTGCTTCATCATGGGCGTGGGCGTCGCGGGTCTGCAAGCGATTGCAACCGCGCGGCGTCTGGGTGCGCAGGTATCGGCCACCGATGTCCGCTCCGCCACCAAGGAGCAGATTGAGAGCCTCGGCGCTAAGGCGATCTTTGTGAAGGACGTCGAAGGGATCGAGGGCGAAGGCTCAGGCGGTTACGCCACCGAGATGAGCGATGAGTACAAGGCGGCGCAGGCCAAGCTAGTCTCCGAACACATCGCAAAGCAGGACATTGTCATTACCACCGCGCTGATCCCGGGCCGCGCGGCGCCAGTGCTCATCACCGACGAACAGATCGCGACGATGAAACCGGGCAGCGTGATCTTTGATCTCGCCGTGGCTCAAGGCGGCAATGTCGAAGGCTCGGTCGCGGATGAGACGGTCGTCAAGCATGGTGTGAAGATCATCGGCTATTCGAACACCCCGGCGACGCTTCCCGCGGATGCCTCAGCGCTGTTTTCACGCAACCACTTCACCATGTTCCAGGCCTTCTGGGACAAGGAAGAGGGCAAGCCCATCTTCGACGAAGAAATCGGCGACGCAATCCGCCTGACGAAGGGCGGCGAAGTGGTGAATGAGCGGCTGAAAGAGGCGTCGTAATGGGTATCCTCAACGCGACGACCGCCAGCGCGGAAGGCTTCATCAAAGATCACGGCCATTGTTTGGTTGGAGACGAGAGCGTTCTTGTCGCCTTCAAGACGGTGCGCGACTGGATCGTGTTCACTGATTGGCGCGCCATCCACGTTGATGTGCAAGGTCTCACCGGGTCGAAGAAAGAGTACAAGTCGGTCCCGTATCGCTCAATCAACGCTTTCTCCATCGAGAGCGCGGGTACATTTGATCTGGACGGGGAGATCAAACTGTTCGTCTCCGGTCTTGGTGTCATCGAATTCAAGGTCGGCCGCGACAGCGACGTAAAAGGCCTCCAGTTCCTTCTTGCCGAAAAGTTGAACCGATAATGGACTTTATCTCAATCCTTTCGATCTTCGTGCTGGCGTGTTTCGTCGGCTATTACGTGGTCTGGTCGGTCACCCCGGCGCTGCACACGCCTTTGATGGCGGTCACGAATGCGATCTCCTCGGTCATTATCGTGGGCGCGCTGATCGCTTCGGCTGAGGCGGGTAGCCCCGCTGCCAAGTATCTCGGCTTGTTTGGGGTGGTGCTTGCCAGCGTGAACATCTTTGGCGGCTTTGCGGTGACCGAGCGAATGCTTGCCATGTACAAGAAGAAGGAGAAGTGATCGTGAAGTGCTTCTCTTCCGCACTCGCCACCGCAGCCATCGCTGCGATTTTCGCAACGCCGGCCCACGCGGCAGGCGAAGGCACTGTGCCGCCCTGGGCGATGCTTGCCTATCTCGTCTCGGGCGTGTTCTTCATCCTCGCGCTGCGGGGGCTGTCGAGCCCGGCCACAAGCCGAGCAGGCAATCGCTATGGCATGGTCGGTATGGTCGTTGCTGTGGCCACCACTTTGGTGACACACAGCCTTGCGACCATCCCCGAGATCGGCATTGCAATCTTCCTCGGCGGCATTTTGGGCGTCACCATTGCGCGCAAGATCGCGATGACCGCGATGCCGGAGCTCGTCGCAGGCTTCCACTCGCTTGTGGGCCTTGCCGCCGTTGTCGTGGGGCTTGCTGCGTGGCTTGATCCTGCGAGCTTTGGCATTGTCGATGAGGCGGGCCAAATCCTGATGGTCAGTCGGATTGAGCTTGGCCTTGGCATTGCCATCGGTGCGATCACCTTCTCAGGTTCGGTCATCGCGTTCATGAAGCTGTCGGGCCGGATGAGCGGGTCGCCAATCCTGCTGCCCGGGCGCCACATCATCAATCTGGGCACGCTGGCCGCGATCCTTGGGATTATCGGTGTTTACGCGGGCTCGCCCGATGGCGCGGCGGGGCAGGGCTGGATGGTTCCGGCGATCACAATCCTGGCTTTCGTCATCGGCTTCCTGCTGATCATCCCGATCGGCGGCGCGGACATGCCGGTGGTTGTCTCGATGCTCAACTCCTATTCGGGCTGGGCCGCGGCGGCGATGGGCTTCACGCTGGGCAACACCGCGATGATCATCACCGGCGCGCTGGTGGGGTCATCGGGCGCGATCCTCAGCTACATCATGTGCAAGGCGATGAACCGCAGCTTCATTAGCGTGATCGCGGGCGGCTTTGGCGCGGATGACAGCGCGGGCGCTGGCGGTGAGCCGCGCGAGCAGCGTCCTTACAAGCAAGGCTCCGCCGACGACGCGGCCTTCATGCTTGAGCAGGCCGAAAAGGTCATCATAATCCCGGGCTACGGGATGGCGGTCGCCCAGGCACAGCACGTGCTGCGCGAAATGGCCGATGCGCTCAAGGAAAAGGGCGTCGATGTTAAATACGCGATCCACCCGGTCGCGGGCCGTATGCCGGGCCACATGAACGTGCTGCTCGCCGAGGCGAACGTACCTTATGACGAGGTGTTCGAGCTTGAAGACATCAACTCCGAGTTTGCGCAAACTGACGTCGCTTTCATCATCGGCGCAAACGACGTGGTGAACCCGGCGGCCAAGACGGACAAAGCCTCACCGATCTACGGCATGCCTGTTTTTGATGTCGACAAGGCCAAACAGGTCTTCTTCATCAAGCGCTCGATGGGAGGCGTGGGCTATGCCGGGGTCGACAACGACGTGTTCTACATGAACCAGACCGTAATGCTCTTGTCGGACGCGAAGAAGATGGTCGAAGAGATCGTTAAAGCGCTGGACTGAACCCGCAGGGTTCCGACGCATTTTCTCGGCGGCGTGCTAAAGGGAGCGGCCTATGAAACGTTTGTTTTATCTGGCCTCGCTGATCGTCCTTATCGCGCTGGGCGTCTGGGTTTTTCTGCGCGATGATGGCGTGCTTGAACAAGTCACTGCCGCGCGCGTAGAGCAGGCGCTGCTCGACAACCGCGTTCCGCCTCCCATGGCCGCCTGCATGGGTGAGCGGCTTGCAGACCGTCTCTCGATCAGCCAGTTGCGCGCGCTCGAACGCGCCAAGCCGCAGGCAGGGGAGAGCACGCTGCCCCTCTCAACGGGCGAAGCTATGGCGCGTCTGCGGCGGGTCGATGATCGCGAGGCGGTTGAACAGGTCGTTGTAACGGCAGGCTCTTGCGGGTTTGACCTGATGATGAAGCGGCCCTGAGCGCGCTTGCAATCCCCGCTCACCGCGGCAAAATACCCCTCGTCTGAGAGGGAATCCGTCCATGAGCAACGTCATCACCCGCACCGCGCTTCTGCTGACTGGGGCTGCTTTGGCCTTCGCCGCGCCTGCCCAATCCCAGCGTCACGACGAGCACACCGCCCAGTCCGACTTCGCGCCAGAGCGGGTGGGGGCAGAGTTCATGGTGATGGAAGTCGAAGCGAGTGAGGAGGCCAAGGCCTCGTTCCTGCGCGGCCTCGCTCTCCTCCACAACTTCGAATACGCCTTTGCCGCCAAGGAGTTTCGCAAAGCGCAAGCCGCCGATCCCGACTTCGTGATGGCCTATTGGGGGGAGGCTATGACGCACAATCACCCCCTGTGGGCCGAGCAGAATCGGGAAAAGGCGCGCGCCATTCTTGGGCGATTGGGTGCTGATCCAGAGGCCCGCGCGGCCAAGGCGCGCAGCGACAAGGAGCGCCAATGGCTGGCCGCTGTCGAAACGCTCTACGCACCCCAAGGCACCAAGATTGAGCGCGACCTTGCCTATCTTGATCACATGCAATCCATGCTGGACGCCTATCCCGAGGATATCGATGTGCGCGCCTTCACCGGGCTTGCGACTTTGGGATCATCCCATGGCGGGCGCCAGATCCCGATCTACATGGCGGCCGCCGGCCTGCTCGAACCGGGCTTCATGACGCATCCGATGCATCCGGGTATCCTGCATTACCTGATTCATTCCTACGATGACCCCACCCACGCGCCGCTGGGTGAGCGTATGGCCGAGCGATACGCCGTGGTCGCGCCCGATGCGGGCCACGCGCAGCATATGGTGAGCCACATCTATCTGGCGCTGGCCGATTGGGAGGCGACAGAACTTGCGAACGTGAACGCCTCGAAAGTGGTCAACCTCCAGCGCGCAGCCCAAGGGTGCGATGCGACCTATTGCGGGCACTACAATGAATGGCTCGCCTATGCCCTCCTCCAACAGGGCAAAGATGGCGCGCCGCTGATCAAACAGTGCGTCGAGCAAATGCGCGAAGCCGCCGCCAAGGCGAAGGCTGAGGGGTCTGACACGGTTCGCGGAGCGTGGAGCGCGGCGCGCGTCGCATTGTTCCTTGGCGTGGACGAAGGTGAGTGGCTGGAACCCATGGAGCTCCCGCAAAGCGCGCCCATGCGCTCAACCCATTTCCTTCAGGCTCATGCCGCCTTCCTGCGATATCACGCTAGCGATCTGGCCAAGGCCAAGGCGGGGCTGGCTGAGATGGCAGCGATTTACGAGGATATGGCATCCGGCGCTGGTGCGACTTGGGCTTCCAGCTACGGCGCTTGGATGGTCCGCGCGATCGATCGGGGCGAGGCCATTGTTGAAATCGCCGAGGGCAATCGCGCGGCGGGCATGGCGGCGCTTGAGGAAGCAGCAGCAGCTGAGCTGGCTCTGCCCATCGTGTTCGGCCCGCCCTCCATCTTCAAGCCCAGCTATGAGATTCTGGGTGAGATGCATCTGGCTGAAGGACGCGGGGTAGAGGCGGCTGAGGCCTTTCGCAGGTCGCTCAGACTCGCGCCGGGGCGGCGGCTTTCACTAGAGGGGCTGGCTGCTGCTGAGCTTTTTGGTGATCAGGCTATTGTGAACGAGCCCGGTATCAGCGAAGATGTCGCCACATTAATCTTGGGAGGGATTAAAGAGTGATCAGAACCGTATTCGCCGCTGCGCTGCTGGCATCAGCCGCGCCAGTTCTCGCTGACAACCACACGATTGCGCCCGGTGAAGGCGCCGCTGAACGCCTGCAGGAGGCGCTGATTCTTGCGGAGCCGGGTGACACCATTGTCCTTGAAGCGGGCCGCTACGAACTCACCGATGGCCTCAGCCTCGATGTCGAAGGCGTCACCATTCGCGGAGCCGGGATGGAAGGAGACGCTCAGTCGATCCTCGACTTCACCAATCAGCAGGGCGCGGGCGAAGGACTGCTCGTCACTTCGGACAACGTGACGTTGCGCGATTTTGCGGTCGAGAACGCAAAGGGCGATGGGATCAAGTCCAAGGGCGCGGACAACATCATCTATCACGGCCTACGCATTGAGTGGACCGCCGGGCCCAAGGCCTCGAACGGGGCCTATGGCATCTATCCGGTCGAAAGCTCAAACGTGCTGGTTCAGGATAGCTATGTGCGCGGGGCCTCGGACGCAGGGATATATGTTGGCCAGTCGGAAAACATCATTGTGCGCCGCAACCGCGTCGTTGAGAATGTGGCGGGTATCGAGATCGAAAACTCGAACTTTGCCGAAGTTACCGAGAACCTCACCACCAAGAACACCGGCGGCATTCTGGTATTTGACCTGCCCGGCCTTCCCAAAGTGGGCGGGGGGAGCGTGTTGGTGGCGCGCAACGCGATCATTGACAACAACACCGACAACTTCGCGCCTGAAGGCAATATTGTCGCCAGTGTGCCCGCGGGCACGGGCGTGATGGTGATGGCGAACACCAATGTCCACGTCACCGACAACGCGCTGATCAACAATTCGACCAGCCATCTCATGCTGGTCGCCTACACGCAAGGATACAGCGATGAGCGCTATCAGCCGCGTCCGGTGGACGTGTTTGTGAAGGGCAATGTCTATGGTTCGGGCGGGACCGCGCCGGACTTTGCCGGAGGAGACATGCTGGCCGCAGCCGTGGGCGGGGCTCTGCCGCCGATCCTGGTCGATGGTCTGCAACAGGGCCTGATGGTGGAGGATAGTGTGCCCGTGCTCAGCCTTGGCCTGACCAAAGTCGGCCAGGCACTGACGGAGGCGCAGCCACAACCCTGGAGCCCGGGTGAGAGCAACCCAGCGGCCAAGCTCGCCTCGGTCGGCCTGCCCGACGGCATGGAGGCGCGCCTCCAGTGAAGCTGGGCCATGGGATCCTGCTGGGCGCGCTGAGTGCGTGCGTACTCTCGGTTGGAGCGCGTTCGCTGCCCGCGAGCGCCCTTTCGACCACCGCATCACTCGAGGTGAACAGCGCGGCCGTTCTGGGCACCTCCACCAAATACCCACGCACTTTGAGCGAGTATGGCTTTTTCCAGGACGTAGCGGGCCGCCAGCCGGGCGCAAACGTCATCCCTTACAAACTCAACACGCCGCTATGGTCAGACGGCGCGGACAAGCTGCGCTACATCTACGTGCCCGAAGGCAAGATGATGTCCGATACAGGTGATGGCGGCCTGCTCGATCTTCCTGTCGGCTCAGCGATTATCAAGACCTTCGCGTTCGGTAAGGGCGAGGATCAGCGCTATATCGAAACCCGCCTGCTGCTCCACCGCGCCGATGGCTGGCTGGCGCTCCCCTATAAGTGGAACGAGAAGCAGACAGAGGCGCGGCTCGCCCTGGTGGGCGCGCGCATGGAATTGACCCGGCCCGATGGCGAGACGATCAGCTATCAGGTTCCCAACAAGAACCAGTGCAAGCAATGCCATGTGAAGGATAAGGTGGTCACGCCCATCGGTCCAAAATCGCGCAACTTGTCGCGCGAATGGCTTGAGGTTCAGACCGATGAAGGCCGTATGGCTGCACTGCCTGCGGTCCGCGATACGGTTCCTTATTGGGATGAGCGCGATGGCATCTCGGATTTGGAGCCACTTGCAAGGGGCTATCTCGATGTGAACTGCGCGCATTGCCATCAGCCGGGCGGCAGCGCGTCGAACAGCGGGCTGGACCTGCGCTGGGAGCAGCAGGACGCCCACGCTATCGGGATTGCCAAACCGCCGGTTGCAGCGGGCCGAGGGGCGGGCGGGCACAAGGTCTCGATTGCGCCGGGCGATCCTGATGCCTCGATCCTAGTCTACCGCATGAGCTCGACCGAAGCGGGCGTTGCCATGCCTGAACTGGGCCGTTCGACCAATGATCCCGAGGGCATTGCAGTCGTGCGTGAATGGATTGCGGGGATGGAGCCTGCCTCTTGAAGTGGTTGCTGCGTATCCTTGGCGTTCTTTTTGCAGCGCTGGTCATTCTGTTTCTCGTCTTTCGCACGCCCGATACCGATGCTGCTGAAATGCGCGCCAAATATGGCGGCCCGCCTTCGCAATTTGTAAAGATCGCTAGCGGGCTTGAGGTTCACCTGCGCGATGAAGGCCCCCGGGACAGCGGAGAGCTTCCGATTGTGCTGCTGCACGGCTCCAACGCGGACCTGCAAACCTGGGAGCCTTGGGTCAAAGAGCTTGCCAAGGCCCGCCGCGTCATCCGCTATGATCAGATTGGGCATGGTCTGACAGGGCCGGACCCTGCGGGCGACTACACCCGCGCCAGTTTTGCAAGCGACGTTGGCGAGGTGCTCGACGCGCTGGGGATTGAGCGGGCGATTATTGGCGGCAATTCGATGGGTGGTGCGGTCTCGCTCGCCTTTGCCATTCAAAGCCCGGAGCGAGTGGCAGGGCTGATCCTCGTTGATGCGAGCGGCCCGCCCGAAGAGGCTGCGGACACGCAAGCCGCGGATACGCAGGAAGAGGATGGCGGCAATATCGGCTTTGCTCTGGCTCAGACACCGGGCGTAAACTTGTTGATCGAGCAAATCACGCCGCGCTCGCTCATCCAGCAAAGCCTGGAGGAAAGCGTCTCCAACCAGGCGATTATCACCGAGGAGGTGGTGGATCGGTACTGGGAATTGCTGCGCTATCCGGGAAACCGGCGGGCGACCCTTGCGCGCTTTTCCCGGCCCTACACGCCTATCGAGCCATCCGACATTGCCGCGATCACCGCGCCCGCGCTGATCCTTTGGGGAGACGAGGATCGGCTCATCCCGCTTGCCGCAGGGCGATGGCTCAATGAAACCCTGCCCGATAGCACCTTGAAGGTCTATTCAGGCATCGGCCATCTACCCCACGAAGAAGCGCCTAAGGCAACACTTGAGGCGGTCCAAGAATGGCTCGCTAACCTCAAAGTAACCACGTAACTTCCTAAGCTTTCAGCGCAATTTGTGCCCTATGGACGTGTGGTTGCGTTCCTCGCTACATCGGTAGACGAACCGGACCGGATTCGAGGGATACAGCATTGCGCAAACTGGGCATGATCGGCGGTATGAGTTGGGTGTCGACCGGCATCTACTACGAGCGGATCAATCGGATCGTGCAGCGCCGCGGGGCTCCGATGGCCAGCGCTCCATTGCTAATCGAAAGCCTCGATTTCGCCCAGCTTCACGCGATCCGTGACGACAAGGACTGGAAGCGCGCCAGCGAAGTCTTGTGCGAAAGCGCACGGCGGCTCGAAGGCGCGGGAGCTGAAGGCCTCATCATTGCGGCCAATTCGATGCACAAGCTGTATGAAGATGTGTCTGAGGGGGTGGACATCCCGATCCTTCACATCGCCGATCATCTCGGCACCGCGCTCAAGAGCTCGGGTCACAAAACCGCTGCCCTGCTGGGCACGCGCAATGTCATGACCGAGAGCTTTTACCGCAAGCGATTGGTTGCCCAGGGAATCGATCTTCTTCCACCAGACATGGCCAATGTCGAAACGCTCGATGCGATCATTTATGATGAGCTGATGGTCGGCAAAGTGACGCGTGATGCCCAGCGCTCGCTAAAGACCATGATCACCAACAAGGCGCAGGAAGGGGCCGATGCAATCGTGCTTGCCTGCACCGAGCTTGACCTGATCGTCGATGTCGATGCGAACGTGCTGCCAGTCTTCGATTCTACCCGGTTTCATTGCGAAGCGGCGGCGAATTGGATTTTGGGGCAAGATAACGCTGGATAGGGCTGCGGCTTGTCGCTGGTGAAGAACGTTTGATCGATTGTTACAATTGCAACGGGTGCAACCGATACAGCGCGAGCCTAAGTGCCGCGCCACAATCTGTCATTGAACTGTAATCGGCAGGTTACGGGTCCTCGGGTCGCAATCCGAAGATCCGTGGGGCCACTTGCCACCCCCCAAAGCACCCGGTGAGTGGCCCCATTTACCCTTTCCCCATTCACAGCCTCGCGCCCAAACGCGCTTTTTTCCCGTTTATCCGCGACCGCGCCGGGCAGTTTCCGTTCTGTTCCCGTTGAGCGTGTCGCCGCGCGCGCCTAGTTGCGAAGGGGTGACATCGCGCTCTCCTTTCGCTGCTGATCCTACCGCGCATGGCGGCCGCGAATTCGGCCGCCCGCAAAAGGAGCCCACGCCGGGCGCACTGTCACACGCTGAGATCCGTGGGCCTCGCAGCGATTTCCAGCGCGACCGTGATCGCATCATACATTCGATGAGCTTTCGCCGGCTTAAGTCCAAGACGCAGGTGTTTATCGCGCCCGAAGGCGATCACTACCGCACCCGGCTCACCCACAGCCTCGAAGTTGCGCAGATCGGGCGCGTGATCGCACGGGGTTTGGAAGTTGATGAGGATCTGACCGAAGCGATTTGTCTGGCGCATGATCTGGGCCATCCCCCGTTTGGCCATGCAGGCGAGGATGCGCTGAGCGATGCGATGGAGCGCTTTGGCGGGTTTTGCCACAACGCGCAGGCGCTGCGCACGGTGATGCGTCTGGAAAGCCCTTATCCTGAGCATGACGGGCTCAACCTTACCTGGGACCTGCTTGAAGGGCTGGCGAAGCATAACGGCCCGGTAGCCGAGCCGGGCTGGGCGCTCGCTGAGCTTGATCGAGCCTTTCCGCTGGCTCTCAATCAATGGCCTTCGCTCGAAGCGCAAATTGCGGCGGTCGCCGATGATATCGCTTACGACAATCACGATATCGATGATGGCCTTCGCGCTGGCTTTCTTGATCTTGACGACCTGCTTGAGCTCGATTTTCTGGGCGACCAATGGCGCGCGGTTGAGCGGCGTTTTCCCGGCGCGCCGCGTGATCGGCAATTGCGCGAACTGGTGCGCGATCAGATCGGGCTGATGGTGAACGATGTGCTTTCGCACGCTCGCGAGCAGACACAGGGGATGACATCGGTTGCCGATATCCGCGGCAGTGGCCGGGCGCTTGCTGGCTTTTCGCCCGCCATGGGTGAGTACGAACGCGAGCTCAAAGCCTTCATGTATGAAAAGCTCTACTACCACCCGGAACAAGTCGCTGCTGCGACGCGTGCGCGCGATGTGGTGGCGCGGCTGTTCGCAGCCTATTCGCAGGATGAAACGCTTATGCCCGAACGCTGGCGTCGCGCCCTTCCGGAGTGCGAACCCCAGCGCTCTCGCGTGATTGCAGACTTCATCGCAGGCATGAGCGATCGCTTCGCCATTGGCGCGTGCGAGGAGATTTACGGCGCACGTCCAAAGGGGCTGGTCAATGTCTGAGGTGCGCCGCCCCAGTGCCAGGCGCGCTCGCGCGAAGCTCAGCGAAGGCAATCCGCGCCGCTATCAAGGACCGCCACAGCGTGTCGGCCTTGTTGGTGCAACCGGGCTGATTGGCCGCACTCTGATCGAGATTTCCAGCGCGGGCGATGTGGCGCGCATGGTCGGCATTGCTCGCCGCGAGATCGAGATGCCACATGGTGCGCGCATGGAGCTGTTCGTGGCTGAGGCCGACAAATGGGGCGAAGTGCTCGCCGCTGTGCGTCCGCGATCACTGATCTGCGCGCTGGGCACAACCTGGGCAAAGGCCGGTAAGACCGAGGAGGGCTTTCGCGCGGTTGATCAGGGTCTGATCGTTGAAACCGCGAAGGTCGCCAAGGAGGCCGGGATCACCAACTTTGTGCTGGTTAGCTCGGCTGGGGCGGACCGCAAGTCGAATAACCTCTATCTCAAGGTCAAAGGCGAGACTGAGGATTTGGTGACCAAGGTCGGGTTCAAGCGGCTCGACATCCTGCAGCCCGGCCTGCTGCGCGGCGCGCGCGAGCGAGACTGGCGGGTTAAGGAGCGGCTCGCCCTTGCACTGAGCCCAGTGATCGATCCGCTGCTCCCTGCCAAATATGCCGCCTTCCGCTCGGTTGAGGCTACCCTTGTGGCGCAGGCGGCTCTGGGTCTCTCCATGCGCAGGGCCTCGGGCCGGTTCACGCATGACAATGAAGCGATGCGCCGCGCCGCGCGTGACTGGCGAACGAGAGCTGAGCAGGATTAGGACATGGATTGGGCGCTGGTCTTTAACATCGTGAACCTGATTGCGCTTGGCGCCTGGGCGGCGCTGATCCTGGCCCCGCGTTGGCCTGCGCTGCTTTCCGCTATTCTCTATCTTGGCGTGGGCGGGCTTTGCGCACTTTATGGTGTGCTTCTGGTGAGCGTGCTGTCTGGCCTGATCCCGGCTGGCGATGGAGGCGCCGACTTCACCACGATAGCGGGCATCCGCTCAATTTTTGCCAGCGATGTGGGCGTTGTGATCGGCTGGACGCATTACCTCGCCTTTGATCTGTTTGTCGGCCTGTGGATCGCGCGCGATGCGGATGCCAAGTTCTTTGCGCGCTGGATTCAGGCTCCAGTCTTGCTGGCGACCTTTATCGCGGGGCCCTTGGGGCTGATCATGTGGCTCCTCATTCGCGAACCGCGTGCGCGCGCGAAAGGGCGGTTTCAGTAGCGTCAAAAGCGCTTTACGCGCGGCGGCTCGCTGCTAGTCTTGTGGCTGAGAGAGACACCCAGAGAAATAGGGGGAGAGATCCATGGCCACCACACTCAGCGCGCTTGAAGAGTGCATCACCTTTGATGAATTCCTGACCCATTGGGCGCGCGAGCGTCCTGACACTATCGCGCTCGAATGCGGGGATCGCACAAGCACTTTTGCTAAGGCGGAACTGCTGACGCGTAAACTCGTGGCGCTGCTGGCCGCGCGCGGGATCGGCAAGGGCGATCGCATTGCGTGGCTTGGCAAGAATTCGGATCGCTATTTCCTTCTGCTCTATGCCTGCGGGCGGATGGGCGCAGTGATGGCGCCGCTCGGCTGGCGGCTCGCCCCACGTGAAGTCGGCTACATCCTCGCCGATACGGGCGCCAAGCTGGTGATTGCTGAGGAGGACTTTCTTGCCAGCGCCGATGACGTCGCCAAGAGTATGGAAGACGGCCCCGCCGTTGTCGAAGCAGAGACCTTTTTCGCCGCCGCCGCGCGCGAAGAGCCCGCCTCGATCACCCCCATCAGCCCTGATGATCCCGTTCTGCAGCTCTACACATCGGGCACGACAGGCAATCCCAAGGGCGCGCAGCTTTCCAACGCCAACCTGTTTGGCCTGCGCCGTCCCGGAACAGCGGCAGGTCTCGAGTATCTTGATTATCAAGAAGGTGACTGCATCTTGTGCGCCATGCCCGTGGCGCATATTGGCGGCACCGGGGTGGGCGTCATCGGCACCTCAAGCGGAGTGCGCGCGCTGATCCAGCCCGAATACACACCCATGGGCGTTATCGAGGCCGTGAAAGACGGCGCAACGCATATGTTCCTCGTGCCAGCAGCGGTGCAGATGGCGATCCAGCACCCGCTGGCCGCTGAAACCGATTGGTCGGGCCTTCGCTACATGATGTATGGTGCAGCGCCCATGCCGCTTGAGCTTTTGAAACAGGCGGTTGCCACCATGCCGCAGACGGGCTTCATGCAGGTCTACGGCATGACCGAGACCACCGGCACCGTCACTTATCTCCCGCCTGAGGACCATGTGCTAGAAGGCAATGAGCGGATGCGGAGCGCAGGCAAAGCAGTGCCGGGCGTGCGCATCGAAATTCGCGATGAAGACAACAAAGCCATGCCGCTTGGTGAGATTGGCGAGGTCTGCATTCTCTCACCATCCAACACCGCTGGATATTGGAAGCTGCCCGAGGCCACCGCCAAGACGATTGATCCCGATGGCTGGCTGCACACGGGCGATGCGGGGATCATGGATGCCGACGGTTATGTCTACATTCAGGACCGGATCAAGGACATGATCATCTCAGGGGGCGAGAACGTCTACCCTGCCGAAGTCGAAAGCGCGATTTTCGGCCATCCCGCTATCGCCGAAGTCGCGGTGATCGGCATTCCGAGCGAGAAATGGGGCGAAGAAGTCAAAGCCTGCTGCGTCCCGAAGCCGGGGATGGAGATCGATCCAAACGACGTTATCGCCTATACGCGTGAGCGGATCGCGCCCTTCAAATGCCCCAAGAGCGTGGACGTCATCCCGGAAATGCCACGCAACGCATCAGGCAAAATCCTGCGTCGTCAGCTGCGCGCGCCCTATTGGGTAGGGCAGGAGCGGCAAGTAAATTGAAGGCCAAGATACTTGGCATTCAAGAGACTTGGCTGTGAAGAAGCACGCCCCCGCCACTTTGCGCAATCGCGAGGCGATCCTCAGCGTCCTGCGTGACGAATTGCCGCGATCGGGCACCGTCCTCGAGATTGCGGCTGGCTCGGGGGAGCACGCTGTTTTCTTCGCGGGCGCTCTGCCTCAGCTCGGGTGGCTGCCTACAGATCCATCACACGAAGCGCTCGCGTCGATTGCGGCTTATCGTGAGGAAGCTGGCCTGCCCAATTTGCAGGCACCGACCCTACTGAATGCAGCTTTGGGCAATTGGCCCATCAAGAAAGCTGCTGCAATTGTGTGCATCAACATGGTGCACATCAGTCCGTGGGCGGCGACAGCCGGCTTGATGAAAGGGGCTGCCCAGATTTTGAGCGGCAAAGACGCGCCGCTTATCCTCTACGGCCCATATTTTGAGCATGGGGTGGAGCCAGCGCCCTCCAACCTTGATTTTGACCTGTCTTTGCGCAGCCGAAACCCGGCTTGGGGGATCAGAAATGCTGAAAGATTGGACAGTTTGGCCAAGCAGCACGGCATGGCGCGCAGCGCGCGCCACGAAATGCCCGCCAACAATCTGACCCTGGTTTATCGTAAGGCGTGAGTTCAGTCGTCGCCCTTGATGACTTCTTCGCCGGCCTCGCCAACTGAGGAGATGTCTTCGCCAAGGCCCTTGACCGTGTTGCAGGCCGCGGTGCTCATCGAAAGGGCGGCGAGGGCAATCAGAGCCAGTGCGCGTGTGTTCGTGGTTTTGTTGTTCATGCCTTGAGACCTAACCTGCTTCGCTTTTGCCTCGCGCTTTTCGTGCGAGGAGACGTTCTCTATACGCGATGAGCGCCCCGGCTCCAATGATCAGCGGTGCGCCGAGCGCCAGAGTGGCCGGTGCCGCGCGATCAAACACGCTGTAGCCGTACCACGTCGCCCACAGGAGCGCGGTGTAATCCATAAGCAGGATCACCGCCGCTGAGCCAAAACGCAAAGATGTCGTCAGCAGGATCTGAACGACGCCTCCCATCAGAGCGGTGGCGAAGATGAGGCTACACGCCAACAGACTGTGCTCTGCCCAGAAAAACGGCACGGCGACGATCAGCACGGGCAGGCTCAGCGCGGTGAACCAGAAGACGATGCTCCATGGGTTCTCCGTCTTGTTGAGGTCCTGAATCTGGAAACTGATCAGCGCCACCATGAAGGCTGCGACCAGCGCAACCACCACGCCCCACAGTGATACATCCGCCGCGCCCTGGCCCGGCTGCATGACGATCAGCACTCCGCCAAATCCCAGCACGACCGCGAGCGAGCGGTACAGGCCCACGCGCTCCCCAAACAGCACCACGGCCAGGAGCACGGCAAAGAACGGCGCGGTAAAGCCCAGCGTCGTGGCCTCGGACAGCGGCAGCAGCAGAACCGCGCCATAGGTGAAAAGCATGCCGGTGATACCCATAGCGGCGCGCGCACCGTGGGATTTGAGGCGCTTAGTCTTGATCAGGGCGGTTTGCCTGAGCGCCAGCATCCCGCCGCCAATAAGAACAAAAGTGACCGCCTGGCGCCAGAAGATGAGTTCGACCAGATGCGCCCCGTTTTCGCCTGCCAGCTTCACCAGCATGCCCATGGTGGCCAGCGCAAAGGCGGTGAGCAGCCGCAATCCTAGCGCAAGAAAGGGGCGGGGCCGGGCGATTGAACCATCCATCACGCCGCCGCGCTTGAAGCAGCCTCGCTCATTGCGCAAGCGCCGGGGCTCACTAAATGAACCGCGCCATGTCGGACATCCTCACTCAATGGGCGCTAGCAAGCGACGCGATGCGGATCAGCGCCGTGGGCACCGGGTTCTGGCTGCTCGCGGCATTGGCAGCGCTGATGGAGTGGCGGCGCAACCGGTCACGATCATTGGAGCGGCTTGAGAAAGTCGGCTGGGTCCCGTGGACACCTATCTTCATGGCCTGCGCGATGATTGGCGGCGGGTGCTTGGCGATGGGGTTGCCAGCATTGCTCGCCGAGGGGTAACAGTACGGAAAAACGCTTTCCTACAATGGTCTGGTTGGGGCAGGAGGAACGCGTTCTTTGAAAGCGTAAGCCCGCCCGATTATCGCCCCCCTCGTCATGTCGCCTTAGGAGTCTGCGGGGCGTGTAACTAACTGCTATAAAAGATAAAAGTCGAGTGTCGAAAAGGCGACACGGTGTCACCTTTGTCGCCTTTGGCACCTACTTCCCAACGCGAGTCCCCGCACAAGCGGGGACCTCTCACGGACAGGCGCTTCATTTGAAGGAGGTTCCCGCCTGCCCGCTAGCGGGCGGTTTAACCTGAGCGCCTGTCTTGGCAGGCAGTCGAAGGGCGGGAACTCGCAAGGGGCCTTATAGGCAGGCCTCAAGATACGCCTGGTCGAACCCGAATTGCCGCGCCTTTTCCAGCGTATAGGGGCGCAGTCCCGATGAGCGGAATTCGCCCAAGATCTTGCCGTCCTCGCTCTCGTCCAAGTACTCGAACTTGAACAGCTCTTGGGTGACGATGACTTCGCCTTCCATCCCGATCACTTCGGTGATGTTGGTGGTGCGACGCGAACCGTCGCGCAGACGCTTCACCTGCACGATGAGATCGACCGATTCCGCGATCTGACGCGAAATAGCCTCTTTCGGGATCTTGATGTCGCCCATCAGGATCATGTTTTCCATACGGCCCAGACACTCACGAGGGGAGTTGGCGTGGAGCGTACACATCGAGCCATCGTGGCCCGTGTTCATCGCGGCGAGAAGGTCGAAACACTCAGCACCACGAATCTCACCAAGGATGATGCGGTCCGGACGCATACGCAGGGCGTTCTTTACAAGGTCACCGATCGTGATCGCGCCCTGACCTTCAAGGTTGGGGGGACGCGTTTCCAATGGCAGCCAGTGCGGCTGTTGCAGACGAAGTTCGGCGGCATCCTCGATGGTCAGCACACGCTCACCCGGGTCGATCATCTTCGACAGCGCGTTGAGCATGGTCGTTTTACCCGAACCCGTACCGCCCGAGATAACGATGTTCATCCGGCATGCACCCGCGATCTTCAAGGCGGTGCACATCTTGTCCGACATCGAGCCAAATTCCTTGAGCATATCCAAGGTGATCGGCTTCTCGGAGAACTTACGAATGGAGATCGCGGTGCCGCGCAGCGAGAGCGGCGGCACGATGACGTTCACACGCGAGCCGTCCTTCAAACGGGCGTCAGCAAGCGGGGTCGTCTGGTCAACGCGGCGGCCGACCTGGTTGACGATGCGCTGGGCGATCTGGAAAAGGTGCTGTTCGTCGCGGAACCGGATCGGCGCGATAACGAGCTTACCCTTTTTCTCGATGTAGGTCTGATCGGGACCGTTGACCATGATATCGGAGACGTCCGGGTCGTTCAGCAGCTCTTCGAGCGGACCAAAACCGAGCAGTTCATCGATCAGAACCTTTTCAAGCGCGAATTGCTCGCGGCGGTTCAGCGTGACCTTGAGCTCGGCCAGCACTTCCATGATGATCGGACGGAATTCTTCGCTCAGCTCTTCTTTGGAGAGCGTCGCGGCGGCTTCAGGGTCAACGCGTTCGAGCAGGCGCGGGAGCACCTGTTCCTTGATCTTGTGAACGCTCGCTTCGAAACCTTCGGGCGATCCGCTGGCATTCTGGACAGCGGCGGCGCGTTCGGCGAGGCGGTCCATCGCCTCAGCGGTGCTGCCCTTGGCCTTGGCAGAGGGCGCCGCCGACGGAGCGGGCGCAGGCGCAGGCGCGGGCTTCGAACCTTCCTCATCCGCTGGAAGCGGGGGAAACTGTTCGCCGCCCTTGGGCTGTTCAGGGGCACGGCCTCCCCCTTTCATCGGGCGGGCAACGCCAAAGGCGGGCTTGCCGCCCGCTCTCATACCACCGGCGTTACCCTTTTTCCCGAATGCACTCATGCCAAGCCCCCAAGGCTCTACGTTAATCGTCAGCTGCACCAGAGCCGCCAAGCGGACAACAGTGCCTCTCGAAGTGTGGTGAATAGGATGGAAAGCTTATTTTTTCCCTAATGATCCGTGTCGGCCAGAACCCTGCTTACCGACTGGCAAAGCTGGGCTTCTCGCCGTATTTCTTGAGAGTTCGTGCGCGTCATAAGCGGGCTTGGCGATCTCCTTTCTGCCGACAAGCGCTCGGCGTTAACCCAAGGATCAAGGGTTTCGTTTAAGCGGGCCTTTACAAATGCCGTGGAGGGAGCGTGAACATTGGCTTTGCCCGTGTTGCCTGCTCTCCGTGCTTGCGGCATTCCCGCCTGCACTTTCGCATAATCTGAGAGTTTGGAAGATCGGATCCGGAATGACGGTGCAATCCAAGATTGGTGGCCCACAGCTGGTCGCGGATACTGAGAGACCCGGTCTGTCTGTGGCCGAGCCCATATCCGGGCAAGCCCTGATCGCTATGGCTGGCCTCGCCACCGTGCTCTTGGCGGGTTTGTATGGCTTCTACGCCACCACCTATTCGGTTCACACCGATCTTGCAGGGGCGGCGCTTTCCGGCGTGCTGTCAAACACGCTTGGCGATGCATATGAGCAATATAGCGTGCTCTTTCCTCCGGCTGAGAGGGTCTGGTTTTCCTCGGCTGCCTATTTGGCGCAGGCTACAGGCATACGCGTTGATCTGGCGGTGATTGTCATGACAGGCGCATCGGTTCTATTTTCGACCGGCCTCGCGTTTGCCATTCGCCGCATCACTGTCGGTGCCTCAATCTGGTTCTGGATCGCATCAGTGGCGGTGCTGGTGCTTGTGCCGATCCTCTACAAGAACGTCTTTGGCACGCGCGCGCACATGGTTGTGCTGGGCTTGTGGCCCTATGTGGTTCTGCGGATGTCGGACCCTGACAATACGCGGATTGGCTGGCCATTGCGCCTGCTGCTTGGGGTTTGGATGGGGGCAATGCTCTCGCTCAAATATATCTATGCGCTTGCCGTGTTCCTAGTTGAGCTGACTGATACCGCCGCCCAGCGCCGCGTCCTCTATCTCTTCCGGATCGAGAACCTTGCATCGGGAGCGATCGTAGGCGGCTATCTGTTGGTCTGGCTTGTGCTGGACCCTGCTCAGCGCGAAGCAATGGGGCTGGTCGTCAACTCCATCGACGCCAACCTCGCATCAACCGCGGTCAATATCGAGCAGTCAGCGCTCCAGCTTTCGGTCGCAGTGTTCCTTGTTCTGCTTGCAGCTGTGTTCAAGACCCCGCTGCGGGTGAACGCTCTGGGGCTTGCACTAGTGGTAGCTGCAATCGCCGCCGCCTGGATCCAGTCGCGCTGGTACACCCACCACATCTTCCCGATCACCATGGCCTACTTTGCTTGGATGTGGATGGTGAGCCGTCACCTCAAGCCGCTTTGGCTGCTGGCGGTAATGGTGCTGATGATACGCCCCCTTGTGGGCGAGTTTCGCGGGACTGATCCCTATCAGACCTCGACACAAGAGGGCATTGAAGCGCTTGAAAATGCAGGCGTGGACCTGGATCAAAAGCGGGTTGGCTTGCTCACTATGCACCCCTCGCCCTTCAATCAGGTGCTCGTGTCGAAGGGCGCCATTCGCTGGAACACCGGCGTAAACAATGCCTATGTGGCGACTGAGCTCAAGCCGCTTGATATCCCTGGCGAAATCGTGCGCAGCGCGCCTGCGATCACGCTAACAGATCCCGGGCAGAAAGCCTTACATGACGCCATGCTGCGCCTATGGGAGGACAGTCCGCCCGATGCCTTGATCCTTGATCAAAGCACAAGCTGGCCACTGCAACACATTAAGGTCGAGTGGAGAGAGGCCTTCGCCAAGGACGAGCGCTTCAATGCAATCCTTGCGCGCTATGAACCCGTCCTTGAGCATGATGGTGAGTGGCTCGAATTCATCTATCTTGAGCGCGTTCGTTGACCACAAGCAGCTGCGGGCTCAGGCTTCAGCGCTACTCTATGACGCATCCGCCCAGCGCAAACCAAGCGAGCGCAACCGCACCGGAACTGATCAGGCGATCAAGTCCCAGCTCACGGGTGTGCCCTTCTTGAGCGCCTTGTTTACCCGTTTACCCAGCAACACATCGTAGTGTTTGGGCGCAAGCCCAAAGCCGGGGCGCACCGAGCGAAGATTGGCGGGCGTGAAGGCCTCACCCTGAGCCATATCCTCAGCCACATAGAGCGAACGGCGGAACTGGACCGAGCCTTCTTCCGCCTTCGTCCCGCCATAGGTAACCTTGCCCAGGGCCTGCCAAACCCGCTCTGTCTCCTCGCGCAGTGCCTTCATTTCCGCAGGCTCCATGCTGAAGGCACTGTCAACGCCGCCATCTGCGCGGGCCAGAGTGAAGTGCTTTTCAACGAGTACCGCGCCCAGAGCAACCGCGCCAACGGCGACCCCTGTGCCCAGCGTGTGATCTGACAGGCCGACCAGGCAGCCAAAGGTGTCGATCATGTTGGGAATGGTATTGATGTGCGTATTTTCGGGCGTGGCGGGATAGGTGCTGGTGCATTTCAGGATGACCAGCTGATCGTTGCCTGCTTCCTTGCAGACGCGCACCGCTTCGCCGATTTCGATGACGCTCGCCATTCCGGTGGAGATGATCATCGGCTTGCCTGTCTCGGCGACCTTGCGCACGAGAGGCAGGTCGATCACCTCGAAACTGGCAATCTTGTAGGCGGGCACGTCCAGTTCTTCCAGAAAGTCGACCGCACTCGCATCGAAAGGTGTCGAGAAGCAGTGCATGCCATGCTGCGCGGCGCGATCCATGATCGGCTTATGCCAATCCCAAGGCGTGTGCGCTTCGCGGTAGAGTTCGTGCAATTGGCGCCCATGCCAAAGCGATTTTTCATCATCGATGATAAAGCCCGGCGCATTGCAATCAAGCGTGATGGTATCGGCTGTATAGGTCTGCAGCTTGATCGCATCAGCGCCCGTACCCGCCGCTGCATCGACAATCTCCAGCGCCCGGTCAAGCGACTGCTTGTGGTTCCCGCTCATCTCCGCGATGACATAGGGGCGCGCGTCCGGGCCAATCTCTTGCTCTGCAATCTGGATCGGTTTGTGGGTCATGTGATCGGGTCCTGGTTCAAGTGCAAATTCGCCGGGCATCGGGAGTTGCGCCGCGCGGAGCCGCTTTTTTCGGGATCAATGCGTGTGTGACGTGGGGCTGTTGCAATGCGATTGGTCATCACTTTTGCTTATCCTCGCGCTCAAGACGCACGAAATAGCGGTGGCCGTGAAGGTCAAAGAAGGCGGGAAACCTGTCGGGATCGCTGATCCGCAGAATATCGAACTGGCTTGCGAGCGACTGCTCGGGATCGATCCGGCTATCTTCGGGATTGCGCTTGGGCCAGTGGCTTGGCTCGCCCACCTGCTCGTCCGGTTCGTGATGGTCGCAGTTTTCGAGCGCCCAATCCATCAATTGCGTGGTGCACGAAAAGAGCAGCTCGTGAATCTCATCGAAGAGCTGCCACTTTTGAAGATCAATCCGGCGCTTTGCATAAATGCGCCCACTATCAACCGGCTCGCGCGCTTCGAGCAGACTGACCGTCAGATGATCGTCACCGTGAAGGATACTCCAGGCTTGCGGAGACCATCCGCGCCCTTCCGGCAAATCGCTCGCATGGATAACCAGAGCAAAGCGATAGCCCTCGCGGTGCTCTTCGCGAATGATCTGGGAGCATGAGATCAAGAACAGAAAGTCACCGCTGCCAAGATCGCTGCGATCATGGCAAATCCGCACCTCGTGCTGCGATGCATGGCGCTCAGCAAAAGCGCGCAGATGCGGCATCACTGGATGCCTATTATCAGTGCACAGGATGTCGACCACGCTCATGACGTTGACATCGCCTCCATGGTTTGAGCCACGCGTCTGGCGCCTTGCCCGTCCACCAGTTTGCGAGCGTTGTACGATAGGCTTGCGCGGTGCTCAGCATTGCCGAGCTGGGACTTTATCTCTTGCGCCATGATTGCGGTGTCTATCGGTCGGCAGCGGTGCAGATCAAGGACGCGCAGGGCCTCAAGCGGGCCCAGAACCGCCTCTTGATTATCCGCGCAAATTGCCGCGAGCGTTGGTGACCCAATCCGGCACCTTTCCCATGTGGCGCCTCCCCCTGCGCCGATATGCAGGTCGTGGCGAGCAAAGAAGGCGGCCAGGTCGGGTAGATCGACCGACAGCCTGACACTGCTTTGCTTAGCGATGCGTTCTTGCAGCGCCGAAAGGTTTGGGTTGGCGCTTGTCGTAACGATCTCGATGTCACCGGCGAACCCGGCGGTCTCTAGTGCGTGCAGAGCTTGCGCGGTGGTGTTCTCGGGATCAGCTCCGCCCATGAAGACGCCGACAGAGCGCACCTTATCGCTAAAATTATAGAGCGGGGCATCGACAAAACTTGGGGCAAGCAAGGCATAAAGCGGACCGCCGAGCAATCGGGTGGGATTGCGCAGAACCTTGGAATATTTGGCCTCGTGGTCAGGCGCGTAGTTATGATCGATTACAAGATCGCAAGCGAGGTCTCGGTCAGCCAGATCATCGATTTGGGCGATCCTGCAATTGAGCCCATCGCACACGCATTCGTGCCAGGCCGCGCCAAAGGCGTAACTGTCAAGGACCACCCAGTCAGGCTTATGTCCAGCCAATACCGAGATGGTTTCGTGAGCATCATATTCGCTTGAAACCTTGGCCCAATGCGCATGAGTGATTGTCGCATCAGGAATAAAGCCATCGGCTTGCGGCGCGGGCAGAGTAATGCACTCAAACCCGGCTCCTGCAATCAGGCCCTCACTATCCACGCCCAGCGCCCGTGTGACGAACACAATTCTCGCGCCCATGTCATTGAGCGCATGCGCAAGCGCGAGCGAGCGCCGCACATGCCCTGTCCCCATTTGCGCTGAGGCATCCACTCGCAAGGCGACAAGCACCGCTCAAACCCCGCCTTTGGCAAACGCCGCATACAGCGCTTCGGCGCGGGCCCAGTCATCGGGTGTGTCAATGTCCACCACGCGCGAGGCGGGCAGGATGATCGAGTGGGAGTTCGCATGAATGTCCAGCCCCTTGCTCCAAACCTGCGCGCTTCCCCAATAGAACTGACCCGCATCATAAAAGGCCGGCTCAAGATCCTGTGTGCGCGTGATCGTCTGGCTGGGATCAAACGGGGAAAGCGCACTATTCGCATCACGCTTGAGAGCACGCTGGATGGGAGAAGGGTATTCCGCGACCGGGAAAGCGTACCCCGAAGACCCACGCTCGATAAGCAAAGAAAGCGCAGCCTCGATATCCTCGATGCGAATGAAAGGCACGCCGGGATAAATGCAGCACGCGTAGTCGATGCTCCAGCCCAGCGCCTGGCAGGCCTCAATCGCATGCGCGATCACTGGCACTGTGGGGGTTAAGTCATCTGCGAGATGCGCAGGCCGCATGAACGGAACCTCAGCGCCAAATTCTCTCGCCACGCAGGCAATTTCATCGTCGTCGGTGGAGACAACCACATGCTCGATAGTGTTCGACGCAAGCGCGGCCTCGATCGCGTAGGCGATCATCGGTTTGCTGGCGAAGCGCTTTACGTTCTTTCTCGGAATGCGCTTGCTGCCACCGCGTGCGGGGATGATGGCGACGTTCACCGCGGGGCTCACTGCATCACCGCGCGAGTCACAGCGGCGACAACTTCGCTTTGCTGGTCATCAGTGAGGCTGGGGAACATCGGCAGGCTGATCGCCTCAGCGTAATAGGCTTCGGCTTCGGGGCAATGGCCCGGCGCAAAGCCAAGGTCGCGGTAATAGGGTTGGAGATAGACGGGGATGTAATGGAGGTTCACTCCGATCCCGTTTTGGCGCAGCTCTTCAAACACCGCGCGGTGCGTTTTGGAAGCGCGCGCATTGTCGATCCGCACGACATAAAGGTGCCAGGAGGAAGCTGCTTCGGGGAGCTGCCAGGGCGTTCTCACCGGGAGATCTGCAAAAGCTTCATCATAGCTGCGTGCGATGGCTCGGCGGCGCTCGATAAAGGCGGGTAGGCGGTCCATCTGGCTGAGGCCCAAAGCCGCGTTGATGTCCGTCATGCGGTAATTGTAGCCCAGCGTGTGCTGCTCGTAATACCACGGGCCGGGGTCCTCGAGCTGCATCAGCTCTGCGTCGCGGGTGATGCCATGGCTGCGACCGGATGCCATGCGCCGGGCGAGCTCGGCATCATTGGTCATCGCCATGCCGCCTTCGCCGGTGGTGACGATCTTGACAGGGTGAAAGCTGAAGACGGCGATGTCGCTGTATTCGCACGCGCCCACAAACCGCGTGCCATAACTCCCGCCAATGGTGTGCGAGGCGTCTTCGATGATCCGGATGCCATAACGGCTAGCCAAGGCGTGGATCGCCGCCATGTCGCAGGATTGACCGGTGAGGTGCACCGGGATGATCACCTTGGGCAAAGTGCCATCGCCAGCGGCCTGCTCAAGCTTCTCTGCCAGCTTCTGCCGGCACATGTTGAAGGTACGCGGATCGACATCGACGAAGTCCACCTCAGCCCCGCAATAGAGCGCCACATTGGAGCTTGCGACAAAGGTTAGCGGGCTCGTCCACACAAGGTCACCCGGCCCAACTTCCAGCGCCATGCAGGCGATGTGGAGCGCGCTGGTTGCGCTGTTGGCGGCGACGCCATGGCCTGCGCCGCAATAGGAGGCGACAGCATCCTCAAAGGCAGGAACAACCGGCCCCTGCGTCAGAAAATCGGATTTGAGAACATCGACGACCGCTGCGATGTCCTCTTCGCTGACCGATTGCCGTCCATAGGGGATGAACTGTGCCATTTGCCGGGTACCATCACACCGTATGCGTCGGATCGACGTGCTTGCGCACAAGCGCGCGCAGCTGTTCAACGCTCAGGAAATCGGGGTTGCTGCCGGAATCGTAGGCAAAGCCAGGCTCAACCAAAGTGCCGCCGCGCTTTGCCAGAAAGGCTTCATCGAGTTGCTGGCTCGTGCTGGGCAGGATCGCGTAATAGGGCCCGAGATCGATCGTGTTGAGGCTGTCGCTCGAGGTGATCATTTCCTCGTGGATTTTCTCGCCCGGGCGGATGCCGACGATCTTTATCTCGCATTCGGGCGCAACAGCTTCGGCGACATCGGTGATGCGATAGCTCGGGATCTTGGGCACGAAAATCTCGCCCCCATGCGCGTTTTCGAGCGCCCACAAGACCATCTCCACCCCTTCTTGCAGCGAAATGTTGAAGCGGGTCATCGCAGGATCCGTGACCGGGATCACACCGCTTGCGCGCTGGGCGAGGAAGAAGGGAACAACCGAACCCCTGCTGCCGATAACATTGCCATAGCGCACCACCGACAAGCGTAGATCGCGCGATCCACGAATATTGTTGGCCGCGGTAAATATCTTGTCCGAGCACAGCTTGGTCGCGCCATAGAGGTTGATCGGGGCTGCCGCCTTGTCGGTGGACAGCGCCACGACATTGCTGACGCCGGTGTCAAAGCAGCTTTCGATCACGTTTTGAGCGCCCATCACATTCGTTTTGATGCACTCAAACGGGTTGTATTCGGCAGCCGGGACCTGCTTCAGAGCGGCGGCGTGGACGACGATGTCGATCCCCTCAAGCGCGCGCCGCAAGCGATCCAGATCGCGAATGTCGCCGATGAAATAGCGCAGCTGCGGATAGTCCTTGGTCGAGAACTCCTGGCCCATCTCGAACTGCTTCAATTCGTCGCGCGAATAGATCACGAGACGGCGCACGCCAGGGTACTTTTCAAGGACGGTGCGCACAAAGGCTCTTCCAAAAGAGCCGGTGCCTCCGGTGACCAGAATGCTCTTATTATCCAGCAAGGGGCTTGGCTCCTTTTCGGGTGTTTGTGTAGCGGGCGATGACAAGCCCGGAGCTGATAAGGAATGCGGCGCCGAATGAAACTGCGGTTGCCAGCAGGATCCCTGCTATCCCCAGATCAGCGACCCACAGCGCGCTGAGGCCCAGATTGACGCCGATGGTAAAGACGCTGAAGGCGGACATGATCTCGATGCTTTTGTCGAAGTGCAGGAACTTCATGTTGTGCATGAAATAGCCCTGCATCACGATCGCCAGCATGGCGTAGCGCAGCAGATCAATGGCGCTGTGAAAAGCCTCGCCCAGCATGATCGGCGCGATGAAGAGAGCAAGAAAGTAGAAGGCCGTCGCGGCGAGCGCTGCAAGGATGAAATAGACGGCTGAGACCGAGGCGACCTCTTGCAGGTCATGCGCGCTTGCGGTTTTCAATCGGCTGAAAAGCCACGGTGTCCACGCCATCACAAAGCTGTGATTGACCATCCAGAAGGCCGAGGCAAATAGCCAGGCAACGCCCAGCATCGCGCTTGCTTCAACCCCCAGATAATGCGCTGCCATAACCTTGTCGGTGGTCGCCACCACCATCACGACGGCGCCTGCGGGCCAGTACATGACGCCGAAAGAGGCGATATTACGATAAAACGAGCGCTCGGGCACCCGGATTAGCGAACGCAGAGTGAAACCCAGTGAACGCAGCGAAACAAACGAAGCGATCCCCATGCTCAGCATGCGGCCGATGATCACGCCGCGCCAATCCCACCCGGCGATCAGGAAGCCGACGATGAAGACCATGCTCAAGACCGCTTGCGCGACCTGTGTTGCCAGAAACGCTTTGCGCCTATTGTGGAACTGATGGAGCGCAAGGACGGTGTAGAACACTTCGTACAAAAGCGCGGCGATCACGATGCTGACCAGCCAGCCTTGCGGAAACTTCGTCGCGTCGGCCAACAAACCGCTGAACACAAGCGTCACGGCGGAGACGAACAGTGCAAGGATCACCATCACGAACAGGATCGTATGGGTAAACCGCTTTAGCTGCGCTTCATCGAAATCGTAGAACCGCATCCGGATCGCGTCCTGCGATGTCAGGCCAACAATCGGGCGCATGAACGTCGCATAGGTTACGAAAAGCACCCAGATGCCATAGCTCGTCGGATCGAGCATGCGGGTGAGAACGGGCGCGAGCAGGATCGGCACCAGAGCCTCGATGCCGTTGGCGATAGCGTAGAACAGCGATTGGAGTGCAAGAAACGCCTTGGCGTTGTTTGCGATTGCTTTGCGTATCATCAGCCGCCCCGAGGCCCTTCTCGTACTTGTACTAGCCAGCGCTAGTGCTTGAGAAGCCGTAAATGCCAATAGTTAACGATTAACTGAGATAAGCCACTCAATTGCCGATAGCGATCCGGTCTTGCGCGCGTAGCTGTATACAAAGTCCATCAAAGGCTTGGCATAGGGCCATGGCCGATTAAGGAGCTTACCTAGGAGCCGCGTGCAATCGGCCAGGTTTTCGCGCTTTCACAAATGGCGGCGCAGCAGCCCGGATTGTCTTGCGCCTGGCACATTGTTCGATCCAGCAAAGAGCGCCTTATGCGTGACAATATAGATGCAGCCTTCCTTAGGGTTTTTGAAAGCCACGCCGAGGGTCAGGAGCCACCGGTGCTGACGGATGATCTGATCCTGCTGGAATCGGGTCTTGATAGCCTTGGCTTTGCGATCCTCGTCGTCGAGCTGGAGGAAGAGCTGGGTTTTGACCCGTTCACTCTGTCCGATGAGCCCTATTACCCGCAGACGCTGGGCGAATTCAAAGACTTCTATGAAGCCAACACGCCTTAAGCGCCTTCTTGGCGAGGTTGCCCCCGACCGCACGGCGCTGGTCGGGGCGGGCACGAGCCTTAGCTATGGCGATTTTTGCGAGGGGGACTGGACTGGTCCGACTGGGGCGCGTGTAGCGGTGGGGTGCCGCGATCTTACCAGCATGGCGCGCGCGCTGGTGGCGCTTGATGGCGCGGCCAAGGCCTTGTGCGCGATCCCGCCTCAACTTGATGGCGAGGATTTGCGCGCGGTGATCGAACAAGGCGGATTTACCCATGCGTTTGTCGACCGGGATGATCCGCGCAGATCGGCGCTCGAAGCGGCGGGGGCTGCGTGTCTTTCTCTCGACGGGGCCCTAGGCGAGGGAGGAGATACAGCAGCGCGCGATGTCGCGACGCAGTGGCTTGTACCCACCTCCGGGACAACAGCCGCGCCCAAGCTGGTGGTCCACACCCTTGAAAGCCTTGCACGGGCGGCTCTTGCCGCGCGCAATCCAGCTGCGGAGCCGCAGGTTTGGGGCATGCTCTACGACCTTACGCGCTTTGCTGGGTTCCAAGTCTTCTTCCAGGCGCTTTTATCGGGCCATACGCTTGTGTGCGACTTGCCCGATGCGCCTTTGGGAGCGCGGTTGGAGCGGTTTGTTGACGGCGGGGTCACGCATCTCTCGGCGACGCCCACCTTGTGGCGCAAAATCCTGATGGCGCCGGAACACCGCGGTCTTAAGCTCAAGCAGATCACTTTGGGCGGAGAGGCAGCTGATCAACCCACGCTTATGGCGCTGGTCACAGCCTTTCCCGAAGCGCGCATCACCCACATCTTCGCCTCGACTGAGGCCGGGGTTGGCATGGCGGTGAGCGATGGGCACGCGGGCTTCCCGCTCGCTTACACTGCGGCCCAACATGGCGGGGTGGAAATCCGGATCGATGATGATCGCCTGCAAGTGCGCGCCGCTTCCCGCGCGGTCGGCTACGCTGGAGACGCCACGCTCAGTGATGCCGAAGGCTGGGTCGACACTGGCGATCTGGTCCGCGTTGAAGGCGATCGGATCCACATTATCGGGCGCGAAAGCGGCATCATCAATGTCGGCGGCGACAAGGTTGTGCCCGAGCACGTGCGCGCGATCCTCTTGGAGTGCCCGATTGTTCGCGACGCTGTGGTCTATGCCAAGAAGAGCTCGTTTACCGGCGCGCTGGTGGCGGCTGACATCGTTCTGCGCGACGCCGCTATGGATGCAGGCGAAGCACGCACCGCAATCAAGGAACACGGGTTAGGCCGCTTGAGCGCGACCGAGGTTCCAAGGATAGTGCGCTTCGTGCCCGAGATCGAAATCACATCAGCCGGAAAGGCGAAAGCCCAATCATGAGCAAGGCAAAGTCATGAGCGCAAACCCAAGCAAAACCGTCATCGTCACCGGCGCGGCCAAAGGGCTGGGCCTCGCGATCGCTCAAATTCTCGCCGATAAAGGCTATTTCGTCCTCGGCATTGGCCGCAGCTTAAGCGATGACTTCGCCGCTTTGCCGGAACATCTGCGTGCATTCATCGAATACGACCTGACCGACATTGCCGGCATCCCTGATCTTGTGAAGCGGATCGCCGCCGAAAGCCCCGCTCCCATCTATGGTCTGGTAAACAATGCGGGCGTTGGTCTCGACGGAACGCTTGCCACCCAGCATGCGAGCGACATCTCTCGCGTGCTCACCCTCAATCTTGAAGCGCCGATCACCTTGTCGAAATATGTCGTGCGTCAAATGCTGCGCCAGCGTGAGGGACGGATCGTTAACATCACCTCGATCATCGCATCGACCGGGTTCAAGGGGCTGGCGGTCTATGGTGCGACCAAGGCTGGGCTTGAAGGCTTTACCCGCTCGTTTTCGCGTGAAGTCGGCCAGGCGGGGATCACCGTCAACTGTGTGGCGCCCGGCTACATGCTTACCGATATGACCGCGGGGCTCGAAGGACCAAAGCTGGAATCGATCAAGCGCCGCGCGCCGCTGGGCCTGCCCGAAACCCACCATGCCGCGCATGCGGTAACCTATCTGCTCGAGCCGGGCGCAGCCAAGACCACTGGCACCGTCATCACTGTGGATGGAGGGTCAACCGCGTGATTGACCGCCACGCGCCGCTCTTCGTGCACTCCGACATGGCGCGCGGTATGGTTGCGGCCAAACGGTGCGGGGCCAAGATTGACCCGCGAGCCATGCAGGAGAGCTTGCGCGACTTTCTCGTCTCGCTGGTCGATGTGGGTCGCGAAGGGCTCATTTTTCCGGCTTTCAATTACGACTATGGCGCGGCCCGCGTGTTCGATGTCGCTAATGATCCGGTGCAGGTCGGCCAGCTGGCGGAATGGATGCGCCAATCTGGCGAGATGAAGCGGACGCGTGTGCCCTTCTTTTCGTTCCTCGCGGGGGCCGATCTTGAGCTCGACACAAGCGGTGAGATCAACCCGTTTGGAGCCGCATCGGGCTTTCAACACCTGCTCGATAGCGAGGCAACGCTCGTTTTGTTCGGAGCGCCTCTGGCAAGCCTCACCTTCATCCATTTTGTCGAAGAGATGACGGGCGGCCCGGCCTATCGCTACGTAAAGCGCTTTCCGGGTACGATCATCGATGCGGATGGCTCGCAGGAATGCGATTTCGCCATGCATGTACGGCCGATGGGGGTGCATCTCGATTACGACTGGCCGCGCCTTGAAGCCGATTTGCGGGCGCAACGCCTGCTGCACCAGCGTGAGGACGCGCCCACTCTGCAATGGCTAAGCGCGCGGGCGTTGATGGAATATTGGGGCAATCGGATCGCTGAGGATCCGTTCTATCTTATCGATCAAACCTCACGCGATATCTTCGCCAAAGTGACGGACGGCGGGAGAACCCGCGTCCAGCAGGCTGACTTCGAACCGGCCGCCTAAGGCTCAATCAACCTTCTTGACCAACCCCTCGGCTTCGAGAGTGCGCAGGATCGCGGCGCATTCGAGCGCGCGCGCCTTGATCGTCTCGGCCATCGCGATGAGGTCAAGCTTGCCATCGGCATAGGCAAGCACGTTCATCATCGTGCGCACCTTGTCCGCCGAACCCTTTGCGCTCAAAGTCGGGTACAGGCCGCGCTTGCCCAATTGCGGCTCGCAAGGGACGGTCGCCTGATAGGTGTGGTTCGCCTCAAGGATTTCGAGACATTCTTTGAGCGCCCCATATCCGCCAGCCAACCCCTCGGGCGTCACCAGATCAAGATCGTCGAGCGAGGTGTGATACTCTGGATACGTGCCGTATTTCGAGCGCATGACCGAGGCGAAGGGCAGGTCGACTAGCGGGCCGCAATATTGGCGCTCATCGCTTCCGCGGTCGAGAAATGTGTAGCGATCATAGCCACTTTCAATCCCGCTCAGCGTGTGCAGCGCGGCCCGGTCAGCAAGCGTATCCCCAGTGCGCGAAGGCATGTAGGAATAGGTCCGCTCATCCCCTACGCAGCTGACAACAAAGCCTGCGTCCAGCTTGGCCTTGAGGTGATCAAGGTTGCGGCTGAGATAGATGATCGAGCCGATTGTCTCGGGCAGAAAGACGAAGCGATAGGTGTAACGCCGCGGCGCCTTCGCCACCCAGCGCGCAAGCGCCGCCGTGACGATCGGACCGGACAGCTCGTTATTCGCCATTGAAGGGTGACACACATAGGTCGATAGCATGATCTCGCGGCTCGTCTCGCCAGGGATCACAAGCTCACCATAGTTCAGCTCGCCCGGTCCAAGATCGGCGTCGATCACAACCCGGTACTCGGCATCTGTGAGCGTCTCGCGGTGCTCTTGCGAGACGCAAAAGCCCCAGCGCCGCTTATAATATGAAGTCACATAGGGAATGGCGGTCGGCTGATCGGGCAGCGAATAGAGATGCTCGTCCAGCTCCTCGCGCGTCATCCACTTATCGACGGGTTCCGAGTAACCAACAACATGCAAATTGGTGACATCGGTGTCGACCACGCGGTTGCCTGCGCGATCCTCGATGTAGGCGTGCCGGAAGGTCCATTCTTCAGGCACGCTCCAGTCAAAGGCAGGCGTGCCGCTGGGGACTGAGTGGACGGCGAGGCCGGGCATCAGGTCCGCCAGATAGGCAAGCGTCTCACGCACGCCGGGGCCTGTGAGACTGCGGCAAATGGGCCAGAGATCGCGCGCCCATCCATGCATCTGTGCGCCAATCGTCAGTTCGGCCTCATTGTACGAATTCATTGCGTCCCCCTTGAGAGCGGTCCCGGGTCTGGAAGCTCGCCGCACTCCAGTTCGCGTCCCGGCGTCGCTGATTGAGAAGTCGTAAAGGCTAATTGTTAACGATTGGCTGACATAACGCCCCCACGGTCTGGAGGGCGCGTCCCCTCAGGCAAGGGGTAACGCGCAAATGTCGGGGTATGTCAGCGTGGCGTTCACAGCGGTTAAACGAGACGAATTGAACACGCTGCTTGAGGGGGAACCTGATGGCCCGCCAGCGTCAGAGCCCTCACCCAAGATAGGCCGCCAGCGTTATGACCTTGCCACCGCGCTTTCCATTGTGCGCAAGGTGGAAACCTCTCCCAGACGCGGCGCCGTCTATGGCGAGGTCAAGGCCAAGAACACAATCTATGCCTTTGTCGACGGCCTTTATGAGAGCGCAGACAAGCGTTTTCTCCAGCCGCTTGCGCTGTTCGTCTATATGCTCAAATGCGTGCTGTCGGTAGGGCCTCTTGGCGCGCGCAAGGCTGAGGCTGTGACTTTGTCGAACTTTCCCAACGAGGAAAAAACCATTGGCCGCATCGCAGCGCTGATCCCCGATGTTGCCTTGATGAGGTTGAGCGTGTCCCGCAGCCACCTTTGCAATCCGCGCCATTGGATGGGCGCATTGCGCCTGATCGCCGCGATCGGCCGGATCTGGCCGTTCCTGCAAACTCTGGCGCGCCAGCACAGCTTCATGCCGGCTGCCCGGATCGCGAGTGCGCTTGCCTTTTACATGCGTTTCACTCAGCTTTTGGCCGATCGCCCGCAATTGAGAGCCGCGATTATCACAAGCAATTACAGCCCTGAGGCCGTTGGCCTTGCTGCCGCCGCGCACAACAAGGGCCGCCGTGTCGTCTATGCCAATCATGCTCCCGTCTCCGCGAATGGAGCGGTGGTTCCGCCGGTCTACGCCGATTGCGGCATGTTTTATGGCACGCGCACCACGTCTGCCTACGAAGCGCTCAGTGCCTGCACCGCTGAGGTGGCGCTGATCGGTCAGCCCGGAACATCGCGCGCGATGGAGTGGCGTTGCCAGATCGAGACCATCGGCATTTTCCTGACGTCCGGCACACGCGTCGATGTCCTCTCCAGCCTTGTCGCCACCATCCGCTTAAGCCTGCCTGAGGCACGGATCATAATCCGCCAGCATCCCGTGGCGCTGCTCAAGACGGACTTTTCGGAGCTCGAAATTGTCGATGACAAGGTCGAACTCACATACGGCAACCCTCTCGATGACGAGATTGCGGCGTGTGACATGGTGATCTGCGGCAATAGCGGGGTCGCCATGAATGCGCTGAGCGGCGGGCGGCCTGTCGCCTATCTTGCCAGCCTTGACAGCCTTCATTACGACGGCAACGGTTTTGTAGCGAGCCGGCTGGTCTACGCCATGCCGTGGTGGAGCGATGACATCTATGATCGCCTCAAATCCTTCTATCAAATCGACGGCTGGAAAGAGGTGATGCGCTCTTACGATGCCTCTTATGAAGGCGACCGTGAAGCGCTTCACGTACAGGCGCGCGCGATCCTGCTGCGCCATGTACGCCCCGCCGAGCGGGACATAGCGCCTGTAGAGAAGGAGGCTGCGCCGCGCTCGGCTGTGCGGCGTTCGGCTGCGTAATCCCTTCCGCGTTTGGCGTTAAACGTTGATCTTTGTTGGCCGCGCGCACACAGCGGCGGGGAAGGGCACACCTGCCCATTCTCGCAGACGAACCATGGCCAGCGCATCTCAATTCGCCGCACCCGCTGAAAACTCGGTACCGTTGGGCTTTGCCTATGCGGTTGCAGGCTTTGCGTTGCTCTCATGCGGAGATGCGGTGATCAAGAGCATGGCGGGCGCCTGGCCGCCTTACGCCGTTGCGGCCTTGCGATTCTCTATCGGAGCTTTGGGCCTGTCCGTGCTTTTGTGGCGTTCGCAAGGGGCAAGCGCCTTTGCGCCGCCCAGGCCATGGGTGCAATTGGGGCGCGGGATTTGTTTGGCGATGGCCTCGCTGTGCTTTTTCTCAGCGATCTTCATCATGCCTCTGGCGGAAGCCATGGCGATCGGGTTCCTTTCGCCGATCCTGCTTCAGGTCTTTGCCGGTGTCTTTCTGGGAGAGCGGGTGCCGGTGCGTGTTTATGCGCTTTCGCTTGTGGCGCTGGTTGGGGTGGCGATCATCCTGCGGCCCAATCTGGCGTTGCTGGGCTGGGGAGCGCTCTTGCCGCTCATATCGGCGGTATTCTTTGCGCTGCTCATGGTGCTGAACCGAGTGAGCGCCGGGCGGGGCAGCGCGCTTGCCGCTCAGATGTTTGTGGCAGCAGCCTGCGCACCGATCCTGATCCTTGCCAGTCTTGGCGCGAAAGTCTCTGGACTGCCCGCGCTCGATTTTGGCTGGCCGAGTTGGGACATCGTGGCGCGCTGCGCGATCGTCGCAGTCACCGCCAGCACCGCGCACTGGCTCGCATATATCGGCACCGCCAAAGCGGGCGCGGCGGCGGTGGCTCCGGCGATCTATGTCCAGATGCCGGTCGCGGTTACGCTCGGCTGGGTGGTGTTTGGCGACGCGCCCGATGGCTGGACGCTACTGGGCGCGGCCGTCATCATCGTCTCAGGCCTTCTGGTCTGGCGCGGCTCTCTGGCGCGAGCGAGTGAGGCCGATGCCATGCCTAAACCGGATCGGGTCTGACTTGTAGAAATGGGCCTCATTCTCCAGCCTATGTTCATCGCCGCGCGGTTAATGGCGGCGGGGCAAACGCATTAAGGGGTAAAGCTGAGTTTATGTGCGGAATTATCGGGATTGTAAGCAGTGAGGCGGTGGCTGACAGGTTGGTCGATAGCCTGCGACGCATGGAATATCGCGGCTATGATTCCGCAGGACTGTGCGTGATCGATAATGGCCAGCTGGTGCGTCGCCGGGCTGAAGGTAAGCTTGCCAACCTGATCGACACTTTGACGCGCCAGCCTGCCGATGGCCTCACAGGGATTGCCCACACACGCTGGGCCACGCATGGCGCGCCGACTGAGGCGAACGCGCATCCGCACGCGACTGAGGAAGTCGCCATCGTCCACAACGGGATCATCGAGAATTTCAAGGAATTGCGGGCCGAAGCCGCTGCCGCGGGCCGCACTTTCCAGAGCGAGACCGACAGCGAGGTCGTCGCCCACCTTATCTCCATGCGGATCGAGGCAGGAGGCAGCCCGGAAGAGGCCGCGCGCGCCGTTCTGCCTCGTCTGCGCGGTGCTTTCGCGCTCGCAATATCATTCCGCCAGCATCCGGGTCTCCTGATCGGCGCCCGGCTCGGCTCGCCGCTTGTGCTGGGGCATGGCGACAATGAAATGTTTCTTGGCTCGGACGCCCTCGCGCTTGCCGCTTTGACGCAGCGCATCACCTATCTCGAAGAGGGCGACTGGGCGATTGTCCAAGCCGACAGCGCGCGGGTCTATGACGCGGACGGGCTCGCGGTGGACCGGCCCACTCAGCCCTCGGGCGCGTCGGCAGCGGCGGTCGAAAAGGGCAATTACCGCCACTTCATGCAAAAAGAGATCTTTGAGCAGCCCACTGTGGTTGCACAAACGCTCTCCTCCTATCTGCGGCGTGAGGACAATTCGGTTGCGCTGCCGCAGCTCGATTTTGATATATCGGGCATCAAGCGCCTGACGATCGTTGCCTGCGGGACCTCGTTCTATGCCGGAATGGTAGCCAAATACTGGTTCGAGCAGTTCGCCCGCCTGCCCGTCGATATCGATGTGGCGAGCGAGTTTCGCTATCGCGAGCCGGTGCTTGAGGACGGAGGCCTTGCGCTCTTCATTTCGCAATCCGGAGAGACAGCGGATACGCTCGCTGCCTTGCGCCATTGCAAGGCTGAGGGCCAAGTCATCGGCGTTGTCGTCAATGTGCCTACCAGCACCATGGCGCGTGAGGCGGATTTGCTGCTGCCCACTCATGCAGGGCCCGAAATCGGCGTTGCTTCGACCAAGGCGTTCACCTGTCAGCTTGCCGTGCTCGCAGCGCTGGCGGCGCATATGGCGGTGAAGAAAGGCCTGCTTGACCGCGCGGCGGAGGCCGAGATTGTCTCGCACTTGCTCGAAGCGCCTGCAGCGCTCAATGCAGCGCTCGATCACGATGATGACATTGCCGCTATGGCCCCGCTCATCGCACCGGCGCGTGACGTCCTTTATCTGGGGCGCGGGCAGGATTATCCGCTGGCGCTTGAAGGCGCGCTAAAGCTTAAGGAAATCAGCTATATTCACGCCGAAGGCTATGCCAGCGGAGAGATGAAGCACGGGCCGATCGCGCTTATCGATGACGATGTGCCCGTAGTCGTCATCGCGCCATCAGGGCCGCTGTTTGAAAAGACCGTCTCCAACATGGAGGAAGTGCGCGCGCGCGGCGGGCAGGTGGTGCTGATCTCGGATGCCAACGGCCTGGCACAAGCAGGTGAGGGGTGTCTGGCGACGATTGAGATGCCGGTCATCCACCCACTTATCGCGCCGCTGGTTTATGCGATCCCGGTGCAATTGCTGGCCTATCACGTCGCTGTGGTGAAGGGCACCGACGTTGACCAACCGCGCAATCTTGCCAAGTCTGTGACGGTCGAATGAGCGCGCTTGTGCGCATCACTGGCCGGTGTCCTTAAACCCACCATAACGCCGTTTGATGGCCGCAATTGGGACATAGCCGTGTCGGCGAAGGGGCTTCGCTAAGCTGCTAATTCCTATGCCTTTCAGCGCATTTTGACCCAGTGCAAGACCTCGTCGCTCCAAGGCCTTGAAGCTTGCAGTGCTTTACCGGCCTATAACCTTTGTCAGCTACCAATTCCGGTAGTGAATCAGCCGTCCGCCCCCTTGCAGGAAGCGCCAACGCGCTTGTCCTTTGCCGTTGTGCTCGGCCTCACTGGCGAGAGCGATCCCGATTGGGCGCGGATGCGGGGCATGCAATACGCAGCGCTCTCAGACGTGAACTTCTTGCGCGTCTTTGGGCACGCAATCCTCGCCATCTTTGTTGCGCAGACCTATCTGAATGTCGTGCCGACACTATGGCTGGCGGTTTGGATTGTGGCATTGGCCGCAATGCACATAGCGGGTGCGCGGGTCGATCGGGCGCTTGCAGATGTCCATCGGCGCAAGATCACGCGCCGCGAATTTTACCGGCAGACCATGACCTCTGTCGTGTCCGGCTTTTTGTGGGGAGGAGCAGTCCTCGCCTTTGCTCCGCTGGGATCAGCAGGACAGCTAACCGCGCTCCTGTTCGTCGTCGCGATTATCGCATCGGGAGCGATCTATTTCCGCACCGCTGCTCCGCTTGGTGCAGTGCTTTTTGCATTGATAGCGGGCTCGATCATCGTGGTTCATCTTGCTTTGAGCGATTTGTGGTTCGCGATGGCGGCCTGCGCGGTCTTCACCATCAACACCATTATCGGCGCAATCCAGGCGGGTAGAACCCACCTTGAGGCTGGGCTGTCTCAGGATGCGATCGCGGAAAAGGAGCAAGTCGTCTCGCTCCTCCTGCGCGAGTTCGAGGAGAATGAAGCGGACTGGCTGTGGGAAGTGGACACAAACCGGCGCATTCGCGGTGTCAGCCCGCGCTTTGCTTTCGCGCTGGGCCGCGGCCAGGACGAGGTTGAAGGAAAGCCGCTGCTCGAATGCATTTCGGGGCGCACTTGGAATGAAGGCCAGTTCCCCGAAAGCCTTCACCAGCTGGCTGACAGGCTTAAGAACCGTGAGAATTTTTCCAACCTTCTCGTTCAGGTCACGATTAGAGGCGAACCGCGCTGGTGGGAACTCTCCGGCACGCCCATGCGCGATGAGCGGGGCAAGTTTCTGGGTTTCCGAGGGGTGGGATCAGATGTCACCGAACAGCGCGAGTCCGATGAAAAGATCGCCTATTTGGCCCGTTTCGACACGCTGACTTCTTTGCCTAACCGTCTCCAGCTGACCGAGGCACTTGGCGAAGCGTTGCGCTATGCAGACCAATGGCGGACACGGTGCGCGCTGCTGATGGTCGATCTGGACCGGTTCAAGTCGGTTAACGATTCGCTCGGGCACATGACGGGGGACAAGCTGCTCGCTCAGGTGTCTTCGCGCCTTAAGATGCTGATGGATGACAATACGACATGCGGCCGCCTAGGCGGTGATGAGTTCGCGATCGTTATCCGCGATGCCAGCGATGCGGACCGGGTGCACGACATGGCGCGGCGCGTGATCGATACGCTCACCGAGCCCTATCAGGTCGAACAGCACACGCTTTATGTCGGCGCCAGCGTCGGCTCGGCCTATGGCCCGCGCGATGGCGCAACCGTTGAGGAATTGATGCGCAACGCTGACCTTGCGCTCTACCGCGCTAAGGATGTGGGCGGGGGCGAGCATTGCCGATTTGAGCCCATGCTTCACGCCTCGGCTGAGGAACGACGCAAGCTCGAAGTGTCACTGCGCAAGGCGTTGGGGCGTGACGAGATGGTGCTGCATTATCAGCCCGTGGTTGATGCGCGCAGCGAAGAGATCGTGAGCTTTGAGGCGCTGGTGCGCTGGAACAGCGCCGATCACGGCTTTGTGAGCCCGGGCAAGTTCATCCCGCTCGCTGAAGAGACCCGTTTGATTGTGCCCATCGGCAAATGGGTCCTGCGCCAGGCGTGCCTCGAAGCGCGCACCTGGCCTGATCACATCAAGGTCAACGTCAATGTCTCGCCTGAACAATTGCTCGAACCCGACTTTCACAAGGAAGTGCTCGACGCGCTTGCCGAAAGCGGCCTTGGCCCTGAACGCCTCGAGATCGAAGTGACCGAAAGCATCTTCTTGCGCGATGCCTCAGTGGCGCGCAACGCGCTGGAGCAGGCAATGGCGCTGGGCTGCGCGGTCGCGCTCGACGATTTCGGGACGGGGCATTCCTCGCTCGGCTATCTGCGCAAGCTGCGCTTCTCGACGATCAAGGTTGACCGCACCTTTGTTCAGGGTGCCTCGCAAGGCAGCGATGAAAGCCTCGCGATTATCAACGCCGTGGTCGCGATGGCGAAGAGCCTCGACATGACGACGACGGCTGAAGGGGTGGAGAGTGAAGAAGAGGCTGAACTCATCCGCAACCTTGGCTGCGACAAGATCCAGGGGTTCTATTTCGGGCGGCCGATGACCAATGAAGAGGCCCGGCGCTTGTTCAAGATCGACCGCGTACGTCGCGCCCAGGCGCTTACACGCTGACCAGGCTCTCCAGCACGCTTTCGAATACGCGGCGTCCATCGGCCCCGCCAAGATCAGGATGGGCGGCAGGCTCTATCGCACGTTCGGGATGCGGCATCATCCCCAAAACCCGGCCATTAGCGCTCAGCACGCCTGCGATTCGGCGTTGCGATCCGTTGCAATCGCGCGTGTAGCGAAAGGCGATGCGCTCCTCAGCTTCGAGCGCATCGAGCGTTTCAGCATCGGCAAAGTAATTGCCATCATGATGGGCGATCGGCACTCGGATCATTCCGCCTTTGAAAAAGCCGCTGGTGAAGGGCGAAATGGTGCTCGCCACCTCCAGCGATACAGTGCGGCACACAAAGGTCTGGCCGGCATTGCGCATCAGGGCACCGGGCAAAAGGCCGCTTTCGCACAGGACCTGAAAGCCGTTGCACACGCCTAGCACCGGCACTCCCCGGTCAGCTGCCGCGATAACCGCGCGCATGATCGGGCTCTTGGCTGCCATGGCTCCGGCGCGCAGATAGTCGCCATAGGAAAACCCGCCCGGAAGCGCGATGAAGTCGAGGCCCGCGGGCAGATCCGCATCGCCGTGCCAGATGCGCTGGGGAAAGGTGCCCGTCACCTTTTCAAGCGCCACTGCCATATCGCGGTCGCAGTTTGATCCGGGAAAGGTGATGACAGCCGATTGAAACGCCATCAGGCCGTCTCCGTCTCGATCGCGGCGATCTCGAAATCCTCGATGACCGTGTTGGCAAGCAGCTTTGTGCACATCGCCTCCAACGTCTCGCGCCCGGTGCCTTCGGCGACCTCCATCTCGATTAGCCGGCCGATGCGCACATCATCGACGCCGTCAAAACTCATCGCTTCAAGCGCATGGTGCACCGCGCGCCCCTGCGGATCGAGAACACCGGGCTTAAGGCGGACAAGGATGCGGACTTTCATAACGGCGTCTTTCCGATTGGAGTTGGTCTTTCCGACAGCCTCTAGCGGTATTTACTTTTTAGCGCACCCCGCCACCGCGCTGTTTTGCGCAGGGGTGTGGTGCGCGGACTGGCAGAGCCCGGCGCACGGTGAGCGTGTTGCACTGCGCAAAATGTAGCCAATCCGCAACAACAGTCTTAAGAAAGGCGCTGCGACGCCAGTTTCCGGCAGCAATTCCTGCTGCGCGCCTCGCTCGAATCGCCCGAATCTGTCAGCAGATACGCTGTATCCATCAACTCTTCCGACCACAAATAAAGGGTCATCGCATGTCACATCGCATACCCGCCGCCCGCGCTCTCTGGGTGAGCTCCACCGCCATCACCGCCGCCGCTTTTGCTTTTGCTGCGCCAGCCGCCGCGCAGGACGGTGAAACCGCCGAGGCTGAAGAGGGCAAGCTGCCTTCGATCATCGTCACCGCCAACCGCCGCGAAGAAAGCCTGCAGGAGGTTCCGGTCTCGGCCGAAATCCTCGATCAGGGCCGCATTGGTGCGATCTTCTCCGCCGCTGCGGACACGACCGCTCTCGCTGGTACGGTTCCGGGCCTCAACGTTGAAAGCTCAAACGGCCGTGTCGCGCCGCGCTTCTACATTCGCGGCCTTGGCAACACCGACTTCGACCTCGCCGCCTCGCAGCCTGTTTCGGTTCTGCTAGATGATGTCGTGCTTGAAAACGTCACGCTCAAGTCCTTCCCGATTTTCGACGTTCAGCGCGTTGAGGTTCTGCGCGGTCCGCAAGGCACGCTGTTTGGCCGCAACACACCGGCCGGCATCGTCAAGATCGACACGATCAAGCCCGGCTTTGAAGACGACGTGCAGGTCGGCCTCAGCTATGGCTCTTTCGACACCATCTCGGCCAACGCCGCTATTGGTGCCGGGATTGTCGATGAGAAGCTCGCCTTCCGCGTCTCGACCCAGTACCAGCGCCGCGGCGACTGGATCGATAACGGCTTCACCGGCGAAGAAAACGTCCTTGGCGGATACTCAGACTTGGCCGTACGCGGCCAGCTGCTGCTGACGCCGGATGAGGAGAAGCGTTTCTCGATGCTGGCTTCGATCAACTTCCGCGATCTGCAGGGCACCTCCACCATCTTTCGCGCCAACGTGCTTGGACCAACGGCGGCGCAGCCTAACAACACCAACGGGCTGAACGACAATTACGACCGCGACACTGTGTTCTTTGATGGCGGTGGAGGCAACCCGTCTGAGTATCAGCAGTTCGGCGCCACGCTCAAGATGGATTATGAGTTCGACTTCGCCACGCTGACACAAATCTCCAGCTATTGGGAAAGCGAAGGCTTCTCACGTGGCGATGTTGATGGCGGCAACCTTGTGACCGGGCCGGGCTTCATTCCCTTCCCATCTGACACGCAGGACTCGATCGACCTTCAGCAGTTCACCAGCGAGACGCGTCTTGCCTCAAACGGTGATGGTCCGCTCAGCTGGCAGGTGGGGACATTCATCTTCACCAGTGACTTTGACGTTACCACTGTGGGTTTCACCTTCCCGCCGCCCGTCACAGTCAACCACACCAACGATGCCTGGGCTGTGTTTGGTCAGCTCTCCTATCAGCTTAATGACATGTTCCGGGTTACCGGCGGCCTGCGTTATTCGGACGATGAAAAGGATTTCGTGGTTCTCTCAGGTGCCGCTCCGCAGCCGGTCTCGGTTCAGGATGACAACATCGACTGGGACATCAGCCTGTTCGCCGATATCGATGATGAAACGAGCCTCTACGCACGCGTTGCCAATGCCTTCCGCGCCCCGACCATTCAAGGCCGCGACGTCGCCTTCTTCGGCGCGCCCAGCGTTGCTCAGTCGGAAAACATCACCAGCTACGAAGTCGGCTTCAAGAGCGAGCTGCTCGATCGTCGCCTGCGCCTTAACGGCTCGGTGTTCTACTACACCGTCGAAGACCCGCAATTCACTGCGGTTGGCGGCACGGGCAACCTTGTCCAGTTGATCAATGCGAATGAGGGCGAGGCCTATGGCTACGAGCTTGATGCTGCGTTCCAGGCGACGCCGGAGCTGGTCTTCACGCTGGGCATTGCCTACAACAACACCCAGATCAACGATGATGATCTGGCCGTGGGTGTCTGCGCGCAGTGCACCGTGACCGATCCGTTCAACGCCAACGGTTTCGCGCTGGTCGATGGCAACCCGTTCCCCAACGCGCCCGAGATCAGCGGTGACTTTACTGCGAGCTACACCGTGCCAATCGGTGATACTGATGAGTTCTTCATCTTTACCGACTGGGTGTATCTGGGTGAGACTAATTTCCTTCTTTATCAGAGCCTTGAGAACAATGCCGATAATCGCTTCGAAGGCGGTCTTCGCATCGGCTATCGCGGGAATAACGGCCAGTATGAGGTCGCCGCTTTTGCGCGCAACATCACCAACCAGGACAACGTTCTTGGCGTTGTTGATTTCAACAACAACACCGCGTTCGTCAACGAGCCGCGCGTGATCGGTGTGTCACTTGGCTTCAACTACTAAGCCGGGCTCACCGACCTGGGTCACAGACCTGATCTGACCCCGCCGCTGGAGCGGATGCATTACCAAACAAGAAGGGCTGGCAGGAGGCCGACCTGCCAGCCCTTTTTCGTTTGCCGAAACGATCGGCGATAGCGCGCCGCGTTCTTACTTGGCTGCCATGTCTTCGCTTGTGTCCGCCGCGTCAGCCTTCGCCTTGGCGATGGCGCTCGGCAGCACGACGAAGGTCGCCGCGTCATCGGGCTGAAGATAGCTCGCGGCCAAGGCTTTGAGGTCCTCGACTGTCACCGCGCTCAGCATATCGGGATAGGCAAAATAGCGATCAATCCGCTCAGGATCGCTTTGTGCGCGCTGCGCCAGCGATGTGTACCCGCCGAGCCCTTTGAGCGCGTTTTCGTGCCGCTCAAGCAAGGGTTTTCGCGCGCGCTCAATCAAGTCTTCAGTGATCCCGTCAGCGACAAGTCTTCCCAGCATCGCGTTGATCGCAGCGCGAGCAGTGTCGACCTGGCTGTCTTCCAGCGATACGTTGATCGTGATCGTGCCATAGTCGCGGTAATACCGGCTGAGGCTCACACTCGCGCGCGGGGAATAGGCCTGGCCCAATTCCTCGCGGATCGTGTCGGTAAGCTCAAGCTGCATCACCCGGCCCAGCATTTGCAGCTTCACCGCTTCTGCATAGTCGCTGTCATCGCGCGCAGGCCAGATCATCCGCAAGAGCGCCTGATCAGCTTCACCGTCATGCTCGATCGTGCGGGTTGAGCGGTCCTCAGTAAAGCTGCGAATGCGCGCCTCTTCGCGCGGGCGGAAGCTGTCTTCGCGGTTCGCAAGGGCACCAAATGTGCCCGCCACGGCCTTGATCGCTGCTGCCTCGTCAACATCGCCAACGATTGCGATCTCGATGGCTCCTTGGGACAGGCGATCACCGATCACTGCATCGAGCCCGGCATAATCAAGCGTTTCGAACGCCTCTTTGGACTGCAACGAATAGCGCGGGTCTTCATCGGAGAGCTCTTTGCCCAAAACCGCGCCCAGAGCGCGTCCCGGCGTGGAATTGAGGGTCTCGAAGAAGTTGGCGATCCCCTTGCGGAACTGTTCGACGCCTTCGGGGCGATAGCCGGGATCAGTAATGAGCGCGGTCATCACCTGCAATTGCAGCTCCAAATCGCGCGGCGTGGTTGTCGAGCCCATGGAGAAACTGTCTGTGCCCGCTCCAAAGCGCAGGCCCACGCTGCGCCCGGCGAGAATGGTGGAGAGCTCATCCTGGCTGTGCTCACGCAAGCCCCCTGAGGCGAGCGAACCGGCGAGGTATACTGCCAGCGGGTCCTCACGGGTGATCATCAGATTGCCGCCATCGATTGCAACGCGAACAGCCACGCGGTCCTTGCTCACATCGGTCTGTTTGATGTTGAGCCGCACGCCATTGCCGAACTGGAGCTGGCGCACACCAAGCTGGCTTTCGACCTCGTCAGAGATGACGGGGCTCGGCTCGCCAAAATCGGTGTAGGCGAATTGGACAGTGCCGGTATCTGTCGGTGCTGCAATGGGCAGCGCCATGCCTTGCGCAAAGGCCGTGCGCAGCGCTTCCTCTCCGCCTTCCGGAGCTGTGCGCCCCTGGAACCGGATGAGTGGCTCATCAAGCGCAATTACATCGGCCTTGAGCGTCTCAAACACGATTTGAGGCGTCAGCCCTGCAACATCGCGCTCGAAGATCTCAAGGTTCGCTTCCGGCGTGATAGGGATTACCTCATCCGAGACGAGCCGCAACGCCCCGCTGACAAAGGCTGCATTGCTGCGCGTGGCCTTGCCGGACACTGCATTTTCCAGCGCAGTGCGGCCACGGGCGATCTGTTCGTCAAGCTCGGCCTGGGTGAAGCCGTAAGTCAGCGCCTGGTTCACTTCACGCACGGCCGCGCGCACACCGTTACGCCATTCGCCATCCACGCTGGAGATGGAAATCCCGGTTGAACGCGCGTCTTCGAACACATCGGTGGTGAAAAAGCTTGCTCCGCGAAACGGCGCATCGGCGCTGCGGGCAAGGCGGGTGAGGCGGCGTGCGATAATGTTGTAACCGATCAGGCGGGTCAGGCTTTCGCGCCGCGCGCTTTTGGTATCGGGTTCATCCACCCACTTACCCAGCATCGTTATCGCAACCGATTCAGACAAAGCCGGATCGACAAAGATATCGGTTTGCCCCTTGCGGCTGATATCAACCGGCCCCGTCACTGGCTCAGCCGGGGCAGCGCGGCCAGCCCAGTCGTCGAAATAGGATCGCAGCCGCGCTTCCATAAGCTCGACCGGATAATCGCCGACGATGATCAGCACCGTGTTTTCAGGAACATAGGTGCGTTTGTAGAGCGCGCGCAATTGGGCGGCTGTGGCGTTTTCGATGACGGGCGCAGTGCCGATCGGCAGGCGATTGAGGAAACGCGCATCGGGAGCGATAAACTCAACGCTGTCCTCATAACTACGCAATTGGACGCCTGCCCGGTCACGCTTTTCGGCAAGGATTATGCCGCGTTCCCGGTCCACCGCTTCCTGCGCAATCGTCAGCTCGCTCGCCGTCTCGCGCATCAGCATGAGCGCAGTATCGAGCAGGTCCTCATCATTGCGCGGCAGGTTGAGCATGTAGGTGATGGCATCGTAACCTGTTGAGGCATTGGTATCTGCTCCAAAGGCCAACCCCTCACGCTCAAGCAGCTTGACCATCTCGCCTTCAGGAATGCCCTTGGAGCCGTTGAAGGCCATGTGCTCAAGATAGTGCGACAGGCCCCGCTCGCTATCGGTTTCATCGAGCGAGCCGCTGTCGATCCGCATGCGCACCATGGCGGTGCCTTCAGGCGTTGCGTTTTCGCGCAGGATGTAGCGCATGCCGTTATCAAGCTGACCGAAGACATAACCCGGATCGACCTCAAGATCGCTTTCTTGAAAGGCCCAAACGCTCTCTTTTGCATCGCTTTCTAGTGCCTCGCTTTCGGCCGCAGCTTGCTCCTGAGCGGCGAGGTTATGAACCAGAGCGGTATTGGGAAGCGCGAGCACAAGGCATGCGGCCAGCAGGCGATGCCGATAAACGGGACGAATAATCATGAGGATGCAGGAACTCTCCGAAGTGTCGTTTCTTTGTCATCTTGAAGCTTAGCCGATTTACGCAGCGTGAAAAGGCAGTTCATTCACCTCAGATGCCATCGCCCAGAATGTCTGGAGGCAGACAAGGCACATTAGCGCCCGTCCAGTCAATCTCGTCAACTGCCGGCACTGGCCGAAGAGCGCCCCAGGCTTCCCCCAATCCTGCCGGATCATAGCTGAGCACCGCGCGCGAGTTGTCGAAGCTTTCCAAACGACCATTATCTCGCTCAGCGCGGCTCGAAGTGATCTCGGTCTTTTCCACCCGGCTGCCGCGAACAAGCCGCAGGCTGAGGTCTTCTCGCAGCTCCATCATGCGGTAATAGATACGGCCATAAAGCATTGTATCAAAAACCGAATTGAAGCCCCAATTCCCCAAGTCCGTGCCTTTGGGAAGGCGCACTGTGGTCGCGTAACAGGTGTAATCAGGCGCCTGCCAATAGGGCACATTCTGATCAGGTTCGCCGGGTCTTTGTTTGCGAGTGGGTGGGTAAAAGCCACCGCCTGGCAAGCTGAGGTCATAGGCGCCTACGCCATCGTCCTCCCAATCGACAGGGCCGGTGCCTGAAATGGTCAGAATACTCGCCTGTGTCGCGCGGTCAAAGCGATAGGCGACGCTTTCTACCGTGTCCCATGCCGCAGAGCCGACCAATTGGTTGCGCAAGGTGGCTTCGAGCTGATTGGCCGTCACCGCAGATAAGGCATAATATTCCTGCAAGGCGGCTCGACCGCGGCTGACACTAATTTGCGTGATCTTGCCAGGCGCATCGAAACCTTCGCGCGCATCGATTTCATACACGCCTATCGTCTGCGGCAGATCAAACGGTTCGTCCGGCAGTCGCTCGAGCGCGTCACCTTTGGCCGAAAGCGGCAGAACGGACTGGTACTTGAAGAATGGCTCTTCGCGCGCCTCGATCACGTCGGGAAGTGTTCCGTCGAACCAGTAGGTTTTCCCAAGGATCTGCGCGCGCACAAGCACGTGATCGAACAGAGCGGGATTGGGAAGTCTCTCAGCATGGCCATCACTCGCCATGGTGTTGGCAACCAGCACGGCTTGTGCCTCGATATCAAGCTCTCGCAACAAGGCGAGCAGCATCGCTGTCTTGCCCTTGCAGTCGCCATAGCGGCGCTCCCACGTCTGGTCAGCGCTCGCGGGTGTGTAATTGCCTCCATTGAGGCCGATATAGATGTAGCGAACCTGTTGCTGGACGAGCTTGAGCGCGGCCTGCGCTTGCGCGAGCTTGCTGTCGTGCTAATCGGCGATGAAGCGAGCCTCTTCGCGCAGGGGAGAGTCAGCCGAGAGCGTGCTGGCGGCCTCGAAAAGGGGATGGAAACGGCGCGAAACCGCCCGCCAATTCTCAAAGTCGGAAAATTCCAGAACCCGCGCCCACGAGTAGCGCGGCGGTGCGTCGCGAGGTGCTGAAATGATGGAAGGATTGTCGATGTCGACAGTCAGCCTGCGGTCCTTTTTCTGCGCAATCGCCGAAAGCTCGTCGGTCATCTTGATCTGGGGCTCCTGGCCCTCCGCCCAGGATAATTGCAGGCGAAAGCGGCCTGCCGGCGGGGTCTCGCCAAGAAACAGCATGCCGTGGCTGATGTCCTTGAGCGTGGGATCATGCAGCGGTATCGAATAGGCAATTTCCAGATCATCGCCCACGCGCAGATCAGGCACGCGCAGGCTGGCTGTAAGCTGGCCTGTCAGCATGGCCTGTTCAAGCTGATCTTCGCGGCGGAGGATTTCGAACTGGGACGTCTCAAGGACGTCAATGATCCGGCTTCCGCGATGAATACGCAGCGAGTGGATATGCGCTGGGCCCGCTGCCGGGTTCCAGGTGATGGCGATATTGCCTGCCTGAAGGGCTTGCGGTTGCAGCATTCGGATTAGCTGGCTCTGGTAGGATCGCGATCCCTCTTGGGTGAGATGCGCTACCGTATCCTCTCGCCGCACGAACAGCGCCCCTTGCGCGTCTGCTGGCACGGCAAGCGGTTCCCTGTTCTCCACCCAATCGGGCGTGGGCCGGAGCGACACCGTGTCTGCCGAGGACAATGCTTCGTCTTGCGCGCGCACGCCGGGGGCCACAAGACACGCGACCATATTGAGGGCCGCACAGGCAATTGTCGCGTTTCTAAAGCTCATGAATTCAAGGCCATCGAGAGGTAAAATTGGCAATATTCGTGGCCTAGACCGAATATATGCCATCTGCCAAGCGGCAGTTTGGTATTGGCGTTTGCGTCTATTTTTTGATCGGGGTTCCGCGCAGGCGTGAGCGGTGGCTGGAGAGGTCCAGCACTTCGCCCGGTTGGTTGTCCTCGCCCTGCAGCAGGCCCAGCCGCCGCGCGACTTCGCGATAGGCCTCTTCCTCGCCGCCCAGATCACGGCGGAAGCGGTCCTTGTCGAGCTTTTCGCCGGTCGCCATGTCCCACAGGCGGCAGCCATCGGGGCTGATCTCATCGGCCAGGATCACGCGGCTGAAATCGCCGTCGTAAAGCCGGCCGAACTCCAGTTTGAAGTCAACGAGGCGTATATCGATTGCTGCAAACATGCCGCATAGAAAATCGTTGATGCGGATCGCCATTGAGGAGATGTCGTGCATCTCTTCCTGGCTCGCCCAGTTGAAGCACGCGATATGCTCTTCCGCGATCAGCGGGTCGCCTAGCGCATCGTCCTTGTAGTAATATTCGATGAGCGTGTGCGGCAGCGGCTCGCCTTCTTCAATGCCCAGCCGCTTGGACAGCGATCCGGCAGCGACATTGCGCAGCACCACTTCGAGAGGGATGATCTCGACCTGTCGCACCAGCTGCTCGCGCATGTTGAGGCGGCGGATGAAGTGGGTTGGGATGCCGATATGCGAGAGGCGGGTGAACACATGCTCGCTGATGCGGTTGTTGATCACGCCCTTGCCGTTGATCGTGCCCTGCTTTTCGGCGTTGAAGGCGGTTGCGTCATCCTTGAAATACTGGATCAGCGTGCCGGGTTCAGGACCCTCATAGAGGATCTTGGCCTTGCCTTCGTATATCTGGCGACGACGGGACATGAACACGCACCCTCCTAGCGGCGAATGGTGCCCGGGGGCGGATTTGAACCACCGACACGCGGATTTTCAATCCGCTGCTCTACCCCTGAGCTACCCGGGCATTCGCTGCGGCGACGGTGGCCCGAAAAAGCGCCACCGGCGAGCAAATTAGAGCGGGCCTATGGCGAAGCTGAGCTCGATTGGCAAGGGGTAAATCTGCGTCCGGTGGGTGGGGGGCTGGCCTATTCTTGCTCAGACCAATTTTCGCGCGCAATATCGTCCGGGCTCGCCGCTTCGCCCGGCACTGCATAGCCATCGCCGAACCACCGCGCGAGGTCGCGATCCTTGCAGCGCTGCGAACAGAAAGGAGCAAAGGCGGGCGCGCGGGGCTCTCTGCACATTGGGCATGGTTTGGTCGATGCCGAAGTCATACTTCAACAATTTGTGCCTGCGGGGCCTCGAGCGCAAGGCCGGGGTCGGTCTCAATCCGCACTTGTTTGCCGGTGCGCCGAGTGAGTTCCTCGATCCATTGCGGCTTCAGCTTGGCTTTTAGCGCTGGGTGAACCCGCAATAGCAGCACTGGTCCTGCCCCTTGCGCCCGTTCGCCTATGCGCAGAGCATATCGTGCGCACATCCCGGTGCGCGAGGTGGCAAAGCGGTGCAGCAGGGAGGGCCCTTCGAGCCGCGCGATCAGCTGGACAAAGCCAAAGCCGTTCATCGCGGTGCGCTCATGCGGCCAGCCGCCCAGTGCTTCATCAAGCGCCTGATCGACCGCGCGGCGATCCGCTTTGGCTTCGATAGTGGGAAAGTCGATCCCGATATTGCCGCCAATCTCAAACCAAAAGAGCGCACGCTTGATCGCCGGGATCGCGGCCAGGGCCAGGTCGCAGGGGGAATCATGCCCGTCGACATCGATCAAGGTCATTGCAGGCGTAGCGCTGCATACAATCGCGCCCCCAGCGAAATCGATGCTGCCTGAGGACGCCGCGTGCCACACCTCTTCCCACAGGCCTGCCTCGAAGGCGGCGACCGGGCGGGTCTTATCGGAACCTCCCTCTGCCTGCGCAGTAGTGGCGGTATCGACAATGCGCCCCTGCGCGCGTTTCAATCGACCGCGTTCAGCGATGGGCGCGCGGGTTAGGCGGAGGGTGACACTCGCGCCTTCGCTGATGGATTGTGGAAGCTTGTCGATCAGCACTTCGAGCCCGCTCTCGGTAACCGAAAGGCCGCGTGCGGTTCCCTTGAGGCGTTCGGTCAACTGCGCCTGATGCACCTCTCCGGCGCGCGGGGCGCCTTCCATGATGTGGCGCGCTGCGAGCACTTCACCGCCCCCAATCAGGAGCGAGCGGGTCTCTCCTATGCCCTCTTCGATAAGCCACTCAGCCAATCGCAAACCCCGCCGACTTAAGGAGCGCGCGCGTTTCGTAAAGCGGCAGGCCCATTACGCTGGAATGGCTCCCGCGCATCCACTGGATTAAGGCTTCCGCCGCCCCCTGGATCGCATAGCCGCCCGCCTTCCCGCGCCATTCATCGCCCGCCAGATAGGCGTCGATCTCTTCGGGTGAGAGCGATTTGAAGCGCACCGTATTCTCCGAAAGCCGCGCAATGATGGTCCCATCAGGTGCCCGCAGCGCCACGCTGGAGAGCACGGTGTGCCGCCGCCCTGACAGCAGGTCGAGGCATTGACGCGCTTCCTCTGGCGTTTCGGTCTTGGGCAGGATGCGGCGTCCGGCCGCGACCACGGTATCGCCAGCCAGCACAAAGCCTTCAGCGCTGACTGCGCGCGCTTTTTCCTGACCCATGCGTAATGCGTAATCGCGCGGGCGCTCAGCCTTGAGGGGTGTTTCGTCGATATCGGCGGGACGGACCGCGTCGGGCGTCACCCCAAGGCGCGCCAACAGGTCTCGCCGCCGCGGCGAGGCAGATGCCAATGTGAGATGGAAAGAGCCCACGGCTTGGGCCCTTGGCTCTTATTGCGGGCCGGGACCGCCGCGCCCCGGCATGAAGCGGTAGGTGATGCGCGCTTTGGTGAGATCGTAGGGGGTGAGCTCGCACAGCACCTCGTCACCAACCAGCACGCGAATGCGGTTCTTGCGCATCTTGCCAGCGGTATGCCCCAGCACTTCGTGGCCGTTTTCAAGCTCTACCCGGAACATCGCATTGGGCAGCAGCTCGACGACGCGCCCGCGCATTTCGAGAAGTTCTTCTTTGGCCATGTAATCCCTTAAATCGGTTTTTGACAAAAACGTTCCGTCGGTCTGGGCGCGCCGTTTAGCGATGAAGAGAACAAAATGGAAGCCTCGTGCGTTAGGGCCGTTGAACCCTTTCTCGAAAAGGCGTCCGAGCACTGTTTTGTGCGCCCGCTCACCCTTTCTGGTGCAAACCGATACACGCCAACCGCTTGTCTGAATGAGCGGACTGCTGAAAAGGCCCTTTCATGAATTCCCTATCGATTTTGCGCCGTTCGCTGCTGGCGGGTGTGGGGCCCTTCGCCTTGGTCTCGCTGGGATCTGCCGCTTTGGCCGCGCCTTTTGAGGAGCGCGTTGCAGCGCGCGAAGACGCGACCGTCCCGCAAACCGCGCCCGATGAAGGAGCAACCTCCTCGCCTCAAGAGGATCAGGCAGACGACACCGATTTTGGCGCTGATAGCGGCGGGGGACCGGGCGGCGAATTTGCGCAAGGCGAGGGCGGCGGCCAGATCGTGGTTGAGGGCACGCGGCTTCGCGGACAGCTGGATGTTGAACAGGCTCCCATCCTTGAGCTGAGCGAGGCGGATATCGCCGCTGAAGGTGTCGCTTCAATCGCTGATCTGGTGCAGCAGATTCAGAACCAGACCGGCTCAGCGCGTGGACGCGGCGGGGGTGGACGCCCCGTCATCCTCGTGAATGGCATTCGCCCCGGCAGCTTTCGTGAGCTGTTTCAATACCCGCCCGAAGCGCTCGCCAAGGTTGAGGTGTTTCCTGAAGAGGTCGCTCAGCGCTTTGGCTTTCCGCCTGATCGCCGGGTGGTGAACCTCATCCTCAAGGAAGACTATGCCAGCCGCGAGGTGGAGCTGGAGTTCGAAGGTCCCGCGCGCGGTGGCCGGTTCGTGAACGAGCAGGAGTTTGGCTACCTTCAGATTGCCGATGGCGGTCGGATTAACTTCAACTTCACCGCAAACGATGCCTCGCTGCTGACCGAGGACGAGCGCAATATCATCCAGACGCCGGGATCCACCTCAGAGCTTGATAGCGATCCGGGTCAGGCCGAGTTTCGCAGCTTGCGCGCCGACTTTCGTTCACTCGAAGCCAATCTGAGCTGGGCCAAGGCCTATATCGACAGCGGCCTCTCCGTCTCTGCCAATGCCAATTACCAGCGCAGCGATAGCCGATCGATCAACGGGCTCAACATCGTGACGCTGAGCGATGCCTCGGGCGAGAGCCTGACGCGCACCTTTGGCGAGGAGACTCCGCTCACCCAGACGCGCGCGGAGGATTTTGCGCAAGTTTCAGGATCGCTCAGCAAGCGAGTCAACGCTTTCCGCCTCACCAGCACCTTCAATGGCGGCTATTCCGAGCTTGAGCAGATCATCGATCGCCGCTTCGACACAAGCGAGCTGGAACAGGCGGCGCTTGACGGAACGCTGGCGATTGATGGCGAGTTGCCGAGCGCACTCGATAGCGGGTTCGACACCGCCAATACGCGCGCCATTAACGCGACCAATCTCAACACCTTGCGCGGTCCAGTGGCTGAGCTGCCCGGCGGCGAGGTGCTCGCGACCTTCGATATCGGCTATGAATGGTCGAACGTCGAGGCGAGCGATACGCGCGGCACGCTTCCGGTGGACCTGACACGCGGCGACCTGACGACGGGGGCAAACCTCGTGATCCCGATCACCAGTCGCCGCAACGGCTTTGCCGATGCGCTGGGCAGCTTCACACTCAACACCCAAGTGGGCCTGCAGGAGCTTTCGGATTTCGGGACTTTGGGTGATTACAACGTTTCGCTCAACTGGTCCCCGATTGACAGTCTTGACCTGTCGGCGACCTATGTGTTCCGCGAGGTTGCGCCCGGCCTCAGGCAATTGGGCGATCCGCAAGTTGTGCAGCCCAACGTGCCGGTGTTCGACTTTGTGAACGGAGAGACGGTACTCGCCGAGGTGAAGAGCGGCGGCAATCCTGACCTGATCGCGCAGACGCAGAAGGACTGGAAGTTTGCAGCCAACTGGGAGCTGCCCTTTGCAGACGGGCTGCGCTTTACGGTGGAGTATATCCGCAACCGGTCCGAGGATGTGACGAGCGGCTTCCCGCAGGTGACCCAGCAGATCGAGGCCGCGTTCCCCGACCGGATTACGCGCGATCAATTCGGCACTTTGATCGCGATCGACCGGCGCGCGGTGAACTTTGCCGAGACGCGCGCGGATCGCCTGCAGTTTCGCCTGTCGGCACGCGGCGGGATTGGGCAAGGGTCACGAGGCGGGCGCGGTGGTTTTCAGGGAGGCCCTCCGGGAGCGGGCGGGCGTCCCAGCGCTCGCCCTGGTGGCGAACCGAGCGGCCGTCCAAGTGGTCCTGCGAATGGTCCTTCGACCGGGGCACCAGGTGCGGGCGGACCTCCCAATGCCCCGCAAGCGGCTCAAGCGGGCGCACCAGCTCAGGCTGGAGCGGGCGCTGGCGGTCCGCCTGCGGGCAATCGGCGCGCGGGTTTCATGGCCTTGCGTGAACGCGTGTGCGCAGATGATGGGCTCGAGTTTCTCAAACGTTTGATTGCGGCAAGGCAAAACGGTGAAGATGTCTCTGCGATTGCCCCTGGCCTTCCCCCGCAGATGATCGAACGCATCATCGCGCGCGCAGGCAGCGCGGATGGCGAGGTTACCGATGAGCAGCTTGGCATGGTCCGCACGCGCCTGTGCTCGATGGAGCCGGGCCAGATGCGCCGTGGGGGCGGGGCTGCGCGCGAGCCGGGGCAGATGGCTGCAGGAGGAGGACTGCCGACAGCAAGTCAGGGCGGTGCTGGCCGTCCGGCTGGACCACCGTCTAATTCTGAGCAGATGGCGGCGATGCAGGCGCGGCTATGCGGCGAGGGCGGACTGGCCGAAATGCGCAAGCTTGTCGCCATGATTGAGCGAGGCGAAGATGTCTCTGCGATTGTGCCCGGCATGGATCCTTCATTCTTAAAGTTTGGGCTTGAGCGGATGCGCGCTGAGAACAACGGAACGGTCCCTGATGCAGCGCTTGAATCGATCCGTGGGCGCATTTGTGCAGCGGGCGGGAACGTGGGCGCAAACATCGCAGGGAACAGCGGTGGACCCGGTGCCCCTTCGACCGGTGGTCGGCCTGCTGGCGGACCCCCTCGCGCGGCATTTAACCCGCTCGCGCGCGGACAAGGCGGCTGGCGCTACTTTGCCAACCTCACCCACACGATCGAGCTTCAGAACGAGATCCTGATCGCACAGGGCGTTGATGTCCTTGACCAGCTTGATGGCGATGCGACCGGCGCCTTCGGCTTCCCACGCCATTCTTCGCGGCTGGAGGCGGGGCTGTTCGGAAATGGCGTGGGCTTGCGCCTATCCGGACGCTACACTGGCGAAACGCGGCTCGACGGGGCGGATACAGGCGGCAGCGGGGACCTGTTCTTTGACGATCTGGCGACCTTAGACCTGCGCATTTTCGGCAATGTCGATCAGCTCACTGGCAGCCAGAGCCCGGCGCTCAAGAACCTGCGCATCTCCCTGAGGATGGACAACATCTTCGATGGCCAACGCGCAGTGCGCGATGCAAACGGTAACACGCCGATCAATTACCAGCCCTTCGTGATCGATCCGATAGGGCGCTTTGTCGGCATCGACATCCGCAAGCTGTTCTGAGCCGCACGCCGGGCGGCGCGCCGTGGATGTACCTTACCCGTCCAGCTGTGGATACATCCAGCTTTGCTGCGGCGGTGGGTCGAACGGGGCCCATTCGCCCTCGTCCTGCGCCAGACGGTCTGCGATGGCGATCATCACCGATGGGTTGACACCAAGCCCGCAATGGCTGGCGAAGACGCGGATGTTCTCGCTTGGGAAGCCGTTGGTCTTGGCCGGATCCTGCACGCTGCCGCGCCAATGGACGATGCCGTCCGTTTTGGTGAGGACCGAGGTCGTGGGCACTGGCGGCGCGATGTCGAGGCCGCGGAACTGGCCATTGCGCACGCGCTCGGGCTCATCGCCGTTGAAAAACTTGAACAGGCGCGCGGCGTTGGTGTGCGCGCGGTCATCGGTGATCGGACTGCCAAGGCTCATCACCAGACGCACTTTGTCGGGCTGCAATTTGGCAAGCTCGCGCGCCAGCACACCGCCAAGGCTCCAACCGATGAGCGAAACTTTGCGCCCGCTTTCATCGCACAGCCGATCCAGCTGGTCTTCAAGCTTGGTGATCAACTCTTCATTGACGCGCACATTGCGGCCAGAATCCCACCCATGCGCATCATAGCCAAGGCTGCGCAAAAGGCCGCGCATCGGAATGGTGGAGCTGTTGGTCGCCATAAAGCCGGGCAGCGTCATCACTGAATGCCCATCGCCCTGCGGCAGGCCCGTCATGAAGGGGCGCGTGGCGTAGAACGCGCCAAGCTCGAACATGGCGCGGCCCTCTGACAGGGTCCAGATGCGCTTGGGCGGCCTGGGAAGCTCGGTGGGCATTTCCCGGTCAAGCTTGCCGTCATTGACGATGATGCTGCCCGGCATCGGGCGGAGGGGGACATTGGGAGCCATGCTGGCCATTATTTGCTCTCCTGCGTGATGCGCGCCGCCGATGCTTTTGCAGGCCTGCGCTTAGCTGTTTTGGCGGGGGCTGTCTTAGCGGGTGCCTTTTTGGCGGTTGACGCTTTGGTGGAGGCCGTGGATCCCTTCCTGGCCGGTTTGGGTGAAGTCTTGCGGGCAGCAGGCTTCTTTGCTGCCGGTTTGGCCGCTGCCTTCGCAGGCGCCTTGCCCGGCACAGCCTTCGCCGCTGCGAGCAGCTCGTCAAAGCTTTCCTGCAGGCATTCGGAGTAGAACCCCGGATCGGGCATAATGTCCCGGCAGGCGGTGAAGCTGATATATGCCTCGTCGACATAGCTTTGCACGACATGCGCCAGGCCCAGCCCGTCTGTCAGGCAAATCAGCGAAAGCCGCATCGAATCCATGCGCGCGCCGGCGGAATAGATATGCACCGGCGGGCCGGGCACATTGGTCACAACCGTGTTGAACGGAACGGCAAAGCGGTGCGCAATGCTCACACGGTTAAACAATTGCGCGCCCAGCGCCATGTAAAGGAGCGGGTTGACCTTGGAGACCTCGGTCATCCGCCGCGCGCCGATTGCATTGGTCAGCGCCTTGGAATTCCTGGTCTGCGAATAGACGTAATCGAGCCGCTCAGCCGGGTCAGCGATATGCGAGCCAAGCGGAGCGATCATGGCCGAGACCTGGTTGCCCATATCGCCCTTCTCATCGGTGTCGCGCACCGAGATGGGAGCCATGGCGGTCATGGTCGATTTGGGCAGGTCGTCTTTGGCCGTCAAATATTTGTTGAGCGCTCCGCCCACGACAGCGAGCGCCACATCATTGACCTTGGCTTCAGGCATCAGCGCACGGATCGCTTTTATATCGGCGAGCGGGAAGACGCGGCCCTCCACCACGCGGTGCGGTGAGATCGACCTGTTGAAGCGCGTGCGAGGCGGTACATAGTCGCTCGTCAGCTTGAAATCGCGTGTGATCAGGCCCTTGATCGCGCTGGCGATACCGGGGACGGTCTGCGCTGCCACCTGGGCTTGCTTGATCGGATTGACCAGCGCGTTGACATAGGACTTGCCGAGCAATTCAACCGGCCCGGGGACTTTCTCTGGCTTCCAATTATCAGGCTCGTTGGGCGGGGCTGTACCAGGCGAAATCGTGTGGAGCGCCTCCATCAGGTCGATCCCGCTTATGCCGTCAATCGCGGCGTGGTGAACCTTGGTCACCATCCCGTATGAGCCCTTTTCAACGCCGGGAATGTTGTCGAGCCCTTCGACGACAGTGAATTCCCACGGCGGGCGGGTGAGATCCATCGGCCGCGAGAAGACCCGCGCGGTCTGAATACACAATTGCCGCCAATCGCCCGGCTTGGGCAGCGCGACGTGGCGTACATGGTACTCAAGGTCAAAGTTTGGATCTTCAATCCAGTAGGGATAATCGAGATCGAAGGGCACACGCACGAGCCGCTGCCGGATCGTTGTGGAGAGCTGCATTCGGCTTTCGATAAAGCTCAGAATATCCTTGAAACGTACAAATCCGTCGGGCGCGGTCACAGGGTTGTAGATCAGCAGATTGCCGATGTGCATTGGCGAGTTCGGAGACTCAAGCGCAACGAACGATGAATCCATGCCCTGCAATTGGCGCAATCTCATCTCCTCTTATGGCTCGGACCAGCGGTCCGACTTGGCCCGCTTTTACGGGCTCTTTCCCGTCGGGTAAGCCGTTTCGCGTGTCAAGACAACCTTCCGTAAAGGTAAGGTGACACTCCTGCTACAATATTGCACAAACGCTCAGAGAGCGTGACCGCACGCAGCCCCGCTCGCCCAAGCCCATTGAAAATTGTAGCCGCCCAGCCAGCCGGTGACGTCCACCGCCTCGCCAATGGCGTAGAGGCCGGGCACCTTTTTGGACTCCATCGTTTGCGAAGAAAGCTCGTCGGTGGAAATACCGCCTATCGTCACCTCGGCCTTGGCGAAGCCTTCCGTGCCATTGGGGGCGAAGGTCCAGCGCGAAAGCCTCTGAGCCGCGGCCCTAAGGGCTTTGTCCGAGGTGTTGCCGAGTTCGGTCCCGATCCCGAGCCTATCCGCAAGCGCATCTGCAAGGCGGTCGGGCCGGTGCTCACGCAGCACCGATTTGAGCGTTGCGCGGGGACGGTCGCGTTTGGCGGCGAGCAGCCAGTCGGTCTCAGCGGCGGGGAGGAAGGCGATCGCGATATCCTCGCCCGGCTTCCAATAGGAGGAAATTTGTAGGATTGCGGGACCGGATAGGCCTTTGTGCGTGAACAAAGCGGCCTCTTCAAAGCTGGTTTTGCCAGCAGAAGCGCGCACCGGGGCGGAGACGCCCGACAGCTCGCGAAACAGCACATCCTCGCCGCCCAAGGTAAGCGGGACGAGGGCAGGGCGCGGCTCCACCACTTTAAGGCCAAACTGGCGGGCGAGGGTGTAGGCAAAATCGCTCGCGCCCATTTTGGGGATCGACGGGCCGCCGGTGGCGATCACGAGGGCGGGTGCGGTGTAGCTCTCGCCGCTGGCTGAGACCGCGAAATCCGCGCCGTCCTTCACCACCGTGCTTACATCCGCGTCGCAAATCACATCCACATTGGGACCGCATTCATCGAGCAGCATCGCGACGATCTGCTTGGCCGAACCATCACAAAAGAGCTGCCCCAGAGTCTTTTCGTGCCAAGCAATGCCGTGTTTATCGACCAGTTCGATGAAATCAGCGGGCGTGTAGCGGGCAAGCGCGGATTTGGCGAAGTGCGGATTGGCGGAGAGGAAGTTGGCTGGCCCCGCCCCCAGATTGGTGAAATTGCAGCGCCCACCGCCCGAAATCAGGATTTTCTTGCCCGGTTTCTCAGCTTTCTCAAGCACCGCGACCTTGAGGCCCCGCTGCCCGGCAACGCTCGCGCACATCAGGCCCGCCGCGCCTGCGCCCAGAATGATGACATCATATTGCTTCACGAAGGCGGCGATAGAGCGCTCAGCGCACATTGCCAACGCGCCGCTACGCTCCCTATTTATAGGCCATGTCCAAGACCAAGGCAGGCACTCCTCACGATCCCCGCGGCGCTGAGCGGTTCAACGAAGCCAGCGCAGCGCAAACGGTCGCGTCTGCTCAGCCCAATCTCGAAGTGGGCGTGCAGGCGATCCGTGATACGGTGGCGACGCTCAAGCCAGTGCCTGGTGTCTACCGCATGCTCGATACGCGCGGCGATGTGCTTTATGTCGGCAAGGCGCGCAGCCTAAAGGCTCGGGTGGCGAATTATACGCAGGTCAATCAGCTGACGAACCGCCTGCAGCGCATGGTCTCGCAATGCCGCGCGATGGAGATCGTCACCACCAATTCCGAGGCTGAGGCGCTGCTCTTGGAAGCGCAGCTGATCAAACGTTTTCGCCCGCCTTTCAATGTCTTGTTGCGCGATGATAAGAGTTTTCCTTTCATCCTGCTGCGCGCTGACCATGAATTTCCGCGCATCCACAAGCATCGCGGCGCGCGCCGGGCGAAGGGCAATTACTACGGACCGTTCGCAAGCGCGGGTAGCGTCAACACCACACTTAATGCATTGCAAAAGCTCTTCCTTCTAAGGTCTTGTACGGATAGCTTTTTTAACAATCGCGACCGCCCCTGCCTGCTCTACCAGATCAAGCGTTGTTCAGCCCCGTGTGTCGGGCGGATCGATGAGGAGGGGTATGACGCGCTGGTCAAACAGGCGAAGGACTTCCTCGCCGGGCGGTCGTCACAGGTGCAGGCGGATCTCGAAAAACAGATGGCCAAGGCCGCCGAGGACCTCGACTTCGAGACCGCCGCGATCCTGCGTGACCGGCTGCGCGCGGCAACCTTCATTCAAGGCTCACAGGCGATCAACGCGAGCGCGCTGGGTGATGCCGATGTCTTCGCGCTGGCGAGCAAAGGCGGTCATGTTGGTGTGCAGGCCTTCTTCATTCGCGGCGGACAGAATTGGGGTCACCGCGCTTTCTTTCCCAGCCACACCAAGGATGTGGACGAAGACCAGATCCTCGCCAACGTCATGCTGCAATTCTATGAGGAAGTGCCGCCGCCCGCCGCGATCCTCGTTGATCGTGAGCTGCCCGAGGCCGAGCTGATGGAAGCCGCGCTTGCCGGGGTGGCGGGCAAGAAGGTGACCCTCTCAATCCCCCAGCGCGGCGATAGGCGTAAGCTTTTAGCGCAAGCACAGCGCAACGCGGTCGAAGCGCTTGAGCGGCGGCTGGCGGAAAAGGGCACTAAGGCCAAGGTCCACCGCGAGCTTGCCGAATTCCTTGAACTAAGCGAGCCCCCTCAGCGCATTGAGGTCTACGACAACAGCCATATTCAAGGTGCCAAAGCGGTCGGCGCGATGGTGGTCGCAAGCCCGGAAGGCTTCGAAAAGTCACAATATCGCAAGTTCAACATCCGCGAGGCGCAGACCAATGACGACTTCGGGATGATGCGCGAGGTAATGGAACGCCGCTTCCGCAAATTCGCTGAGGGCGCGGACCCAGAGGAGGTCGCAAACCGCAAGCAGGGGCATGAAACAATGCTGCCCGATCTGCTCCTGATCGATGGCGGCAAGGGTCAGGTCTCCAGCGTGATGAGCGTGCTTGGGGAATATGGTTTGGCCGACGAATTCGCCGTCATCGGCATCGCAAAGGGCCCGCATCATGGGCGCGAAGGGCGCGAGGTCTTCCACTTCCCCGACGGGCGCGAAAAGACGTTGCCGACCAATTCCCCGGTCCTGTTTTACGCCCAGCGGCTGCGCGATGAGGTCCACCGCTATGTCATCGGCGCACACCGGGCAAAACGCTCCAAGGCGATCACCGCCAGCCCGCTCGATGAAATCCCCGGCATCGGCCCTGCTCGCAAGCGCGCGCTGCTCCTCCACTTCGGCACGGCGAGCAAAGTCCGTGCAGCCGCGCTCGAAGATCTCCAGCGCGCGCCTGGCGTGAGCGCAAAGGTTGCCAGCCAAGTCTACGATTTCTACCACACGTCAAGTTAGCCATTACGCCCGGAAAACTGCGGTTTTTGCAGAAAATCGTGCGATTTGAGCGGCCTGCTTCGATACCTAATGTTTACCTTACTCGCCTATTTCATGCGGGTGTTGAGGAACGCGCATTGTTGAACGAAGCCAGGAACCTGATGGCGAAACCACGAGTCCGGCACAGTGCAATTGCGATTGCGCTGTCCGTTCTGGTCGCTTTGACGGTGTCTCTGCTTCCGCTTGATCTCGCTATATGGGCTGCTCAAGCCAAGTTTCCCGGCGAAAAGCCGAGCGGCTCGATAGTCCTTGTCACTGACAAATCCAACGCGGCTTCCAAATCCATTGTCACCACGAATCGCTTACTGCTTCGCGCGATAACAAATCTCGAGCGCGCGGGCGCGGATCGGATCGTAATCGACACTCCGCTTCGCGCCAGTAATGACGCCGGCATAGACCGCCGCCTGCGCGACACAATCGCTGCGGCGCGCGAGCGAACTTATATTGCCGCCCCATTTAATTCTGAAATCTCCAGCATAAGCTTGCGGCAGCCCAACGCCGAATTGTTCGCTGATGCAGCAGCAATGGTCAGCAGCGATATGGATATAGACTTTCTTGATTATGTCTGGTCGCTCGCGCCAAGCTATGCGGTGAACGGAGAGAACCGACCAGCCGCTTGGACCGTTCTGGTTGGCGGCCAGAGCACCGGGAGGGACATCGCCAACGAAGCGATTCATCCCGATTACCGCATGCAGCCACGCGACCTGCCGGAGGTGCAGATCGCTGATCTCGCCGCTGGAAAGGCTTCGGCTTTGGCACAAGTCGGGGGCAAAAGCGTCCTGATCGCGAATTTGGGCGGCGATGACCGCGTTATCCGCACGCCGGGAGGGGCGGGCCGCGAAGGCACGTCGGCTCATGTGAGCGCGATTGCGGCCGAAACCGCCCTGCGAAGTGCAGGATTTTACTACGCGGCTCTTTATACGATCCCGGTGTTTGGCATAGGTTTACTGTTTCTGGCGGCAGTGCCGCTCGGACGCCGTTGGCGGCGAATTGGTTACGCGGTTTGGGCCAGCCAGATCGTCGTCGCCTTTGTCGCGGTGCCTATGATGGGCGACCGTGTCTCGTTGGCTGATCCCGTGTTTCTCGCGAGCGTATACGGCTGCTTCCGCGCCATCGCCAATTATCGGCGACGTCACCTTTACGTCGATACGCAAAGCCGCCTTCCCAACTTCACCGCCTTTCGCCGCTACCTCGAAGCGCAAGGTTCACTCAACGATCACATCTTGGTTATCGTCAAAATTGCGCGTCTCGACGCGATTTTTGCAACGCTTGGGTCGCACGAGCAGGGCGAATATCTGCGCCAAGTGGCCAGCCGCCTTACTTTGGGAGAGTCGAGCGCCAACGTCTATCACGACGGTGGCAAATATCTGGGCATGGTGTTTCGTCGCGCGGATTACATCGATTTGCGCGGCCACCTTGAAGGCCTGCGCGCCATTGCCAGCCAAGCCGTGCTGGTGGGCGATACACCGATTGATGTCGCGATTACGATCGGAGTGGACCAGTCGAACGAAGGCGATGTCTCAAACCGGATCAGCTCCGCGATTGCTGCTGCCGATCAGGCACGCGAGGCCTATCGCCCCGTTTTCATCATCTCCGACTTTCAGGCCGACAGCGAGGAATGGGATCACTCGCTGCAATCGCGGCTGGAGAATGCGCTCTCGGAAAACCGGATCTCGGTAAAGCTCCAGCCCAAGGTCGATATGCAATCGGGCCTGTTTGTTGGCGCAGAGGCGCTGGCGCGCTGGACCGACCAGCAACGCGGCGAAATCCCGCCGGTGCGCTTTATCATCCAGTGCGAGCGGGCGGGGCGTCTCGACGATCTGACCAAGCGCGTCATGGAAAAGAGCATGCAGGCCTCGATTGAACTCGCGCGCGAAAAATTGCCGTGCAAGGTTTCAGTGAATGTGTCAGCCATTCAATTCGTCGACAGCCGCGTGGTCGATCTGGTTGAACTGGCGTTGGGCGCTACGCAAGCCGATCCGCGCAACATCATGATCGAGATCACTGAGACAGCCCGCGTGGAAAATCTCACGCGTGCGCGCGAAGTCATGGAAGAGATCAAACGCTTGGGGATTGAGTTTTCAATCGACGATTTCGGAGTCGGCAGCGGCAATCTCGACGCGCTTTACGCTCTGCCGTTCGACGAAATGAAAATTGACCGGATGTTCTCCAACGAAGTGACGCGTTGCCCCAAAGCCAGATCCGTCGTCGCCGCGATGCTTGATCTGTGTCGCGCCTTTGGGATGCGCAGCGTGGTGGAGGGTATTGATGAACTCGATACGTTTGAGGCGGTGCGGGACATGGGCGGTGATTTAGCGCAGGGTTTTTGCATTGCGAGGCCACAGACTTTGACGCTACTGAAAGAGACACTGCGGCTTCAGGCCCACCAGTCGATCGTGCGCCAAAGCTAGAGCTTAGCTCAGCGCTCGTTTCCAACAGAATTCGACACTGAAGGCATCGACGCATCGGCGCTGCCGGCCCCATTGTGCTCGCTTGCCCTAGCGTGCGCCGGCATGCCCAGCGATCCGGTTACGGTTAATGCTTTACAAACGCTAAAGGTTAATATATCACTGATGCGAGAATTAAGGCTTTTAGGGAGTAACAGTTATGTTCTGGCGTTGGCTTTTTGGGTAAACTCAGACTTCCCATCCGGAAAAATAAAAAGGGCCCTGCATTGCGGGGCCCTTTTTCGTTTCCGCTTGGTTGTTCTTACGCGCTTTTTGTGGGTTTTCTGCCATTTTTCACCGGCCGGTAAGGTGTGTTGCTTCAGCGAGATCGCGCCTATTGATCGCAATGGGCTAGGTGTTTCGCCTATCTTGATGGCCAAGAAACTTGGCGCAAACTCGGCGCATGATTAATGCCGAATCACCTCAAATAGTTAACGCCATGCGCACGCTTCAGGCCGCGCTTGAGGCGCACGATACCACGGTCAGCACATCCAAAGGCATCGGGCGCAGCGACTGGGCGTGCCTTAAACTGCTGGTTCAAACCGGCGTGCAGTCCCCCGGCGCCATTCAAAGAGCGCTTGGCCTTACCAGCGGAAGCGTGACCGCGCTGCTTGATCGGCTGGAAAAACGTGGGCTTGTCATCCGCTGCGCTGACCCGTCTGGCCGCAGGGCTCTTCTGATTGAACCCCGGCAGGAAGCTGTGCGTTTGGTCAAGGATGCAGCGATCCCGCTTGAGCATCTTGCAAAACGCCTTGAAGACCGCTGGGGAGGGGAGCGTTGCCATGCAGCAGGCCAGGCATGCCGTGACCTTGCAAAGCTTGTCGATTGGGCGTCGCGCAAGACGGATGATCGGGCGCCAGTTTGACATTGAGGCCCGAATTGGGGGGTGAGGTTTGAGGATCTGATCCCGGGACCTGAAGCGCAGCAAAAGATCGATGGGTTTTTTGAGCGGGTGCGATCATCGCCTGTGGGGCTACGCCTCGATCCCTCAAGGCCGCCAAACATCGCAGCGCAAGAGGCGGCCTTAGCTCACAATGCCCGGTTGAACTCGTGATCGCCCGCGTCTAGCCCTTGATACGCCGAGATTATATGTTCGCGATTCACAGGAGCCTTCATGACCAAACTTCACAAACCCGCGCTCGCTCTGGCTGCATTTGCCGCTGCCACGCCTGCCTATGCGCATGACGCCGATTTCTTTCACACCCATGCCGAAGGGCTGATGTGGACCGCTGCACTGATTGTTGCAGGCGGCCTCGCTGTCCGGTTCGCGATCTCGATCGCGCGCAAGTAACTCACCCCATTCCAGGAGACAAACCCATGATCACCAAGCTGCTCGAAAAGTCGGGCCTTCTCGTCACCGCCCGCGCGCATTGCGATGTGCCTTGCGGCATTTATGACACCGGCCCCGCGCTCTATCACGCCGTCTCGGTGGTGCGTCTGATGGACCAGTTCCTCGCAGCCGATGACAGCGCTTTCCTCACCAAAGCGCGCATCGTCGCGAACAAGGAAGAGCAGGCAGAAGCCGTCAAGCACGAAATTCGCGTCATCTGGGGCGACTACATCAAGCCGCCGATTGTTGAGAAATATTCTAATATTCATGAACTTACTCACTCGATCATGATGACCGCATCCAAGTGCAAGCAGGATTGCCACCGCGAAGATGGGGAAAAGCTGGTCGAACTCGTCAACGAATTCGCCGAAATCTTCTGGGCCACCAAGGGCGTTGAGACCGGCAAGGCGCCGTGCCCGTATGAGCCAAAACTTCCGGTTGTGTTTCCGAAACTCGGCTGAACCATTCGGGCGGCATGACGTGAGCCTGTTCGGCTTCACCCTTGCCCGCATTGATGGCCCCAGCATGGAGCCGTCTCTGCCTGACAAAAGCCTCGCCCTGTTCCGCGCCAAGAAAAGCGTGGGGCAGGGCGATGTCGTTTTGATTGATCACCCGCATTTCGGAATGATTGTAAAATGCGCTCGCTCGGTTGAGAGCGATGGGGCGGTGTGGCTGGAAGGCACATCGCCTGCGTCTACCAGCGCCGAAAAGCTTGGGCGGGTCAGCCCGGATTGCATCAAGGGCGTTCTGGTGGCTCGGCTGAGCTAGCGCCTGACCGGTTCTCTAGGCGGCAAGTTCGCTGCGCTTGAACGCGGCATCGGCGCGCAGCTGATCGTGTTCCACCCAGGTTGAATGCACGCCGCTGGAAATCTTGTGCGGCAAGCGGGCGCGGCAGATCGGGCCCTTGGTCACATCGTTCGCATCGAGGATTGCGAGCTCGGAGGTACCGGTGTTCTCATCGATTAGGAAAGTTATCAAATACCCGTCGTCCTCTGACCTGGAGCTCTTTTTCGGCACCATCGGGCTCTCGCTCGCAAACACACCTTCGGGCAGTTCGTACACCTGATCCTCGCCGGCTCCCGTGTCGTGACGGACATAGCCGTTGAACAGGAACCAGCCGGGCTTCGACGTGGTCGACCAGGTGTAGCGGTTGGGCTTCATCAGGTAATCGGGGTTGATCATCCCGAACTCTACGATCCGGTCCGACAGGCGTTCTTCGTGGGATTCACCGGTGGCAAGGTTGAAGCGCCAGCGGTGGAAGCGGCACTGGAAGGAATGCTCGTCTACATAGGCCATCATGTGGCTGTATTCGCCCGCTTCCTCGATCGGATCAGGCATGGGCTTGTCCTGGTAATAGCCTTCCAGCACCACCTCATCGCCATCGGGCCCGGTGGTTTCATAGGCGTTCGTCCAGTGCAGCACGTAAGTGGGCGAGGCTTCGAACCATCGAATATCCTCCGGCTGCCCATGGCGCGGGATCAGAGCAAAGCGCGTGGGCACCCCTTCGTGAATGCGCGCTGCATGGATGTTCCTCTCAAGCAGCTTTGCATCCCAGAACAGCGGCATGTCGTTGAGGATCGAGTAATTCTTTGTGATCGCCATGTCGTGCGGCAGGCGCGGGCCGGGCAGGGGGATCGGCACGTAGTGCACACAAGTACCAGTGCGATCGACCACGCCGTAATGCATGAAGGGCGCGTGCTTGGAATAGTTGAAGAACATAAGCTCGCCCGTCGCTTCATCCACCTTGGGATGGGCTGAGACCCCGTCGAGCGGCCCCCAAGGAGCCTTGCCAAGCGTCTCCAGCGTCAGCGGGTCAATCATCCACGCCTCACCGCATTGGTAGAGCGTTGCGTAGGCCACGCCTGCATGAACGATAATATCGGTCGATCCGGTGTCCTTCAGCCCGCCATGCGCGCCAAAACCGGGGCGTTTTGACGTGCCGACCGGGTCCATCAGTCCGCCCCAGAGCCCTTCGCCCGCGATCTGCTCGGCCTCAAAGCAGGCGGTGCGCACAAAGCGGTTGCGATAGCTCGCCTTGCCGCCCGAAATGCTGACCTGATGGATCATCGCATCGCCATCAAACGGGTGGTGGCGGCCGAGCGGCTGGTGCACCGGGTTTTCGGTGTTGCGCAGATAGACCCCGTCAATGTCTTGAGGGATCGCGCCCTCGATGATCTCCAGCTCATCAATGTCCACCTCTTCGTGGCACGGCGTCCACGCGCCCGAGAGATAGGGGTGGTTGCTGGGCTTCAGGCTGGTTTTGACAGGCGGCTGACGTGTGATCTGCATGAGCTTTGGTTTCCTCTCCGTTTGGCAGACTATCCTTTCGCTCGCACAAGTAAAAGGCTTGGGATAAGCTCGGACGAAAATTGACCTTGGTCAAAGACCGCGGCGCGCCTCAGGCTCACATGTGAATCCCATTAGGAGGAAGGCCGAAAAGGAGGGCCAAGCCCATGAAATCGATACTGCTGCATATCGGTGGAGACAGCGCGATGGATGCGCGCCTGCAGGTTGCGCTCGATATTGCGCGCGCCACGCAAGGCCACATCACCTGCCTTCAGGCGGTGAGCTATGAGGTGTTCGCGCCCGGCGATTTCTACGGCTCGGCGATGGCCGCTGCAATGCCGCGTATTCGCGAAGCGGCCGAGGCGCTGCGCGAAAGGATCGAAACCAATCTGGCCAACGAGGATGTTTCGTGGGAGTGGCAGTTTTTCAGCGGCATGGCGGAAACGCATCTGCTCGAACAATCCGCGCTGCATGATATTATCCTCCTTGGCCCCAATGATATTGGCGCAGATGGCACGCAGCTGCCCTCAAGCATGGCGGGCGATCTGGCGATCAAGGCACCCATCCCGGTTCTGGTCGTGCCGCGTGATGTTAGAAGCTTTGATGTGACAGCGCCCGTTCTGGTCGCGTGGAACGGTTCGGCAGAGGCCTGCGTGGCGCTGCGTCAGGCGCTGCCTTTGCTGGCACTGTCGGATGAGGTCTATCTCGTGAGTGTCGAGGAAAAGTCGGACAAGGGCCGGTTTGATTTTCCGCCGACCGATGGCGGGCGCTATCTCAGCCGACACGGCATTGAAGCCGAGCTGGTGAGTATTCCGCGCGGCGATGCGAAAATTTCCGATACGCTGTTTTCAGCTGCTCAGATGCGCGATTGCGGGATGATGGTGATGGGCGCCTATGGCCATTCGCGGCTGGCCGAATTGCTCTTAGGCGGCGTGACGCGGCGCATGCTGAGCGATCCGCAAATTCCGATCTTTATGGCGCATTGATTGTTTGAACGCCCGAACTATCGGGCGCGGACACCACCCACCCCTCCTCCCCACCCGACCACCATATCCTATGGAGTACCCTTGGTGGTCGGGTGGGGAGGAGGGGTGGGTGGTGTCCGGTGAGCGCGAGCGAACTCAAAACAAAGGACGCGAGGCGGTCCTAGGCGCTCGATGGGAGTGGTTTATCAAGTGCCGCGGCCCCTTTCATTGCGTCGCCATGTTTTCCTACACAAAGGCAAGCTGCTACCGGTATCGACTATGGCTCTTTCTCACACGTTTGCAGGCTTGATTTTTCGGCTTTTTTCGCCCTTGAAAGGGGTGTCGGGAAGGGGTGCGTTTTCTGTTTTGGACTGTGTAACCTGTGTCTCCTACAAGCGCTGTCTTGAAGGGGCGCTTCAGGCAGGTGCGAATCGCTCAAACGCGGCCAGCTTGTGGGTTTAGCTCTTGGGTTTGCGCCGTCGTTTGCGCATCACGCCTTCCTGCGCGACGCTGGCGATGAGGCGGCCATCTTGGGTGAAGATGCGCCCCCGGTTAAAGCCGCGCCCACCGCCTGTCCACGGGCTGTCCGTGGCGTAGAGCAGCCACTCATCGGCGCGCGCCTCATCATGAAACCACAGCGCGTGATCAAGGCTTGCGCCCATCAGCTCGCCGCGCATCCATGAAAGGCCATGGGGCAGGGCGCTGGTGCCAAGCAGCGTAAAGTCGCTGGCAAAGGTGATGAGCGCGCGGTGCAAAGCGGGCGTGTCCATCTCGCCGGTGATGGGTGCGACGGTGCGAAACCAGGTGTGCGAATACGGCGGTTTGGGATCGGCGTTCATCCAGTGGAGCTGGTCCACCGTGCGCATCTCGATCGGGCGGGGGCGCAGCATCAGCTTGCGCTGGGTCTCGTTCATCATCTCGCCGACCTGGGCAACGACCTCGCGCCGGATCTCGGCGTCGGTCTTGAGCTCTTCGGGCGGGGCGACATCGGGCATGGGCGCCTCGCAATGCTCAAGGCCCTCTTCAGGGGTCTGAAAGCTGGCGGTGAGATTGAGGATCGGCTTCATGGTGCCGTCTTCGCTCTCTTGCGAGGCGACGACGCGGCGATTGGCAAAGCTGTTGCCGTCAAAGTCGCGCTCGATGCGGTATTCGATGGGTTGGCCCTCGGTGCCGCCGCGCAGGAAATAGGCGTGGAGCGAGTGGGCGAGCTTGCCTTGCGGGACGCTGGCTTGCGCTGCCTGCAGCGCCTGGGCGAGGACTTGCCCGCCAAACACGCGGCCCATTCCGTCCATCTGCGGTGCGCCTAGGAACATATCGCCGGCGCGCTGTTCAACGGTAAGAAGACGGACAAGGCCGGCGACGAGTTGTTCGGGTGTGGGCGCTTCGGAAGTGGGCGTGTCAGTCATGGAGCACGGCCTTTGCGAGCGCTGTCACGGCGCGTCAAGCCACAGGCCTCACGGTGGGGCTCAAAGACCCGCTCTAACGTTCCCAAAGGGGGCGCAACGCGCGGGCCAGAAGCGGGCTGCGCACAAAGAGCAGATCGACGAATGCGCCTGCTGGCTTGGCGCCCATTTGCTGCTTGTAACCGGCATCACCAGGGCCCCAGTCGAGCCACTCAATGCCGCGTTCGGCAGCGCTGGTGAAGTCGTCATAAAGGAGAATCCGGCCCGGCGAATACTTGGCAAATCGCTGGTCGAAGTTGTTGGCGATGCAATAACGCGTGGTGCCGCTGTCGAGCCCGAAGGTGAAGGCGGCCGGGGTGTCCCCGACGCGCAGGATGCTGCCGCGGATCATTTCGGCGAACGCGGCGTCGGTGGCGATGTCCTCCCACGTGGCGCGCAGGTCAGGGTCCATAAACTTGGTGTCGCCGCCCTCCTCAAGCTGGCCCACCCAGCTATGCGCTTCGATTGCGGCGATCGCGTCGCGGGTGGAAAGCGTCCAGTCCGCGCCCGTAAAGCGCTCAATCGAAACAGGGCCGGTCTTCTCCAACTGACGCACGCGCCATCGGTCCTTCTGCCGACCCTTCGAAGACGGCCAGGTGCCGCTGGCAGTGAGGGCTGCAAGATCGAGCGCGAAAAGCTCGCCCACGGGCTTCGCAAGAACGCACCAGCCCGCTCTTTCAGCGGCCTTGCACAAGAGCTGGAGCGAGGGGTCGTCTTGCAGCGCAGGGCCTAGTCGGAAGGCAGGGCCAAGCGCTTTGCCCAAGGCCTTGTCCCTGAGCGCTCTGGCGAGCGTTTCAACCGGCGTGTCGGCCTTTACCGGCACGCCGCGCATGGGCCAATAGGGACCGGCAATCTGCTTGACGGTGATGCCAAGCTGCGGCGGGCCCACGCTCTTACGCCTAAGCGGGAAGGCGGCGATCGGCTGGCCCGCCTCGTCACGGGCGAAGGCGATGCGGCTGGCGGGATTTGGTCCGGCAAGGAACCAGGCGCCTCGCAGAAAGGCGCGCGCGGGCCGCTCAAGGTTGGCCAGAGCATCGAGGATCATCGCGTCGCCGAGCGCGCCAGTGTCCTTGAGCTTGTGTCCAAACGGGGCGTTCATGCTCGCTCAAACCTGCTTTCAGCGCGCCGGAAAGGGGGGTGGGGCGCATTCTACCGAGACTGGCATACAAGCAAGGATTTAAGAATTGGACACCGCATGTCTGAAGGTAGGCTGGCGCGTCGGGGTGCCAAGCACAACAAACCCCGCCAATCCCTAAGGCCCGGCGGGGTCTGATGTGCGCTTGTTCAGAGCGCTGAGCGAGTTAGTGCGTGCCCGCCAAAGCGGCGAGCAGCAGCAGCGCGACGATGTTGGTGATCTTGATCATGGGGTTCACAGCCGGGCCAGCGGTGTCCTTGTAGGGATCACCCACCGTATCGCCCGTCACCGCGGCCTTGTGAGCATCCGAGCCCTTACCGCCGTGATTGCCGTCTTCGATGTACTTCTTCGCGTTGTCCCACGCGCCGCCGCCGGCGGTCATGGAAAGCGCGACGAACAGACCGCCGACGATCACGCCCAGAAGCAGCGCGCCGAGCGCAGCAAAGGCATTGTCCTGGCCTGCGATCAGGTAGATCACAAAGTAGGTTGCAATTGGCGCGAGCACCGGGAGGAGCGAGGGCACGATCATCTCCTTGATCGCGGCCTTCGTCACCAGATCCACCGTGCGCGCATAGTCCGGACGGCTTGTACCCGCCATGATGCCCGGGTCCTTGGCGAACTGATCGCGCACGTCGACTACCACGTCGCCTGCCGCACGGCCCACAGCCGTCATGCCCATCGCGCCGAACAGGTACGGTAGCAAAGCGCCCAGCAGCAAGCCAACGATCACATACGGGTTCTCAAGCCCGAAATCGACGTTGGCATCCGGGAAGAACTCGCGAAGGTCGGCGGTGTAGGCAGCGAACAGCACGAGTGCAGCAAGCCCCGCGGAACCGATTGCGTAACCCTTGGTCACGGCCTTGGTCGTGTTGCCAACCGCATCGAGCAGGTCTGTCTTCTCACGCACGCTCTCATCCAGCTCGGACATTTCGGCGATGCCGCCTGCATTGTCCGTCACCGGACCGTATGCGTCGAGTGCGACGACCATGCCAGCGAGAGCCAGCATCGCGGTCGCGCCGTAAGCGAGGCCGATAAGGCCAGCGAGCTGATATGCTCCGATGATCGCAGCAATGATGACGATGGTTGGCAAAGCGGTCGATTCAAGGCTGATCGCCAGACCCTGGATCACATTGGTTCCGTGACCCGTCTCCGAAGCCTTCGCGATTGAGCGCACCGGACGGAAATTCGTACCGGTGTAGTACTCGGTAATCCAAATGATGATCCCGGTCAGCACAAGCCCGATGAGCGAGCACAGGAACAGGTCCATTCCGCTGAATGCAACGCCGCTTGGGCCTGCGCCCAAATCCGCGTTCATGTCGCCGAGTGCATACTGGGTGGCCACATAAATCAGTGGAACGGCTAGGACGGCGGTGACGATGAAGCCCTTGTACATTGCGCCCATCACGTTGGTGCCAGAGCCCAGACGCACAAAGTAGGTGCCGATGATCGAGGTGACGATGCACGCCCCGCCGATGAGAAGCGGAAGCGCCATCATTGGCAGCAGCAGATCGCCCAGAACCTCGCTGAACAGCAGCGCAGTGAGGACCATGGTCGCACCCACGGTGACGACATAGGTCTCGAACAGGTCCGCCGCCATGCCCGCGCAGTCACCGACATTGTCGCCCACATTGTCGGCGATGGTCGCGGGGTTGCGAGGGTCATCTTCGGGGATCGAGGCTTCGACCTTACCGACAAGGTCTGCGCCGACGTCAGCCGCCTTGGTGAAGATACCGCCGCCCAGACGCGCAAAGATCGAAATCAGCGAGGCACCAAAGGCAAGGCCAATAAGGCCGTCAATCACAGTGCGGCTGTTGGGTGCAAGCCCCATGGGGCCCACCAGAACGTAGAAATAGACAGCGATAGCGAGGAGTGCGAGGCCCGCCACGAGCATGCCGGTGATGGCTCCCGCTCGGAACGCGATGGTGAGGCCCTCTTGAAGCCCCTGTTCCGCCGCCGCCGCTGTGCGAACATTGGCGCGAACCGAGATGTTCATCCCGATATAGCCTGCCACGCCCGATAGAATAGCGCCGATCACGAAGCCAGTGCCCGGTATCCAGCCCAAAGCGACACTCACTATGATCGCCGCAACTACGCCGACCATGCCGATCGTGGTGTATTGGCGGTTGAGGTATGCCTGCGCGCCTTCCTGAATGGCGCCGGCAATCTCCTGCATCTTGGCGTTCCCAGCGCTTGCGCCCAGAACCTGTCGGCTGGTGACGAAGCCATAGATGATGGCAAGCAGTCCCAGTCCGATCGAAATCAGAATAAGATTCACGAATTGATCCCCTCTCTCACATGTCTTTTCTTAGATTGAAGTCGCCCCGTTATATCGCGCGTGTCGATCCCTCGGGTGCGCTGGGGGTGCAACTTACGGCCTCGTATGTGGCTGGCAATAGCCAATCGGGCTTGGACCCCGGCTTTTATGCGCATCTTTGGGACAGTGAGCGTGCTGGGGCAGCTTGGTTCGCGGCCCTGCGCGATCTCTCATCCGTGGCTGTAGCCCAACGATTTGGGGTCGCTCATGGCGGTGCCGCCGAGGAAAAGGGGCGCCTCGCCCATGGGTTCGACTGTGCCGATCCGTGTGGCGGGCACCGGAACCTCGCTCGCCGGATCGATGCTGAACAGCAATTCGTAATCATCGCCCCAGCGAAGACATTCATCCATCCGAGCGCTGTCTGCGACCGGGATAAGCTCAGGATTGAAGCGGAAGGTGACCTCGCTCGCGCGCGCCATGCGCCAGGCATCGAGCAGCAATCCGTCTGAGATATCCATCATCGCGCTCACCACTGGAGCCAGCGCGCGGCCTTCAACAAGGCGCGGCTGAGGACGGTTAAAGGCATCGAGATGCTGCGAATGCCCCTCAAAGCCCAGCATCGCGGAGCCGACCATTCCGGTCAGATACAGGGCATCGCCCACTTTGGCGCCCTTGCGAGAGGGGACGGGTTGGTGCGTTGCGCGGCCAAGTGCGGTTATGCCATAGGTGCTTGGGCCGGTGGACGCGATCGTGTCTCCCCCCAAAAGCGGCATGTCGTAAACCACGAGAGCATCGCGCAGCCCGCTCAGAAACCCCGCATCATCGCGGCCAAGCGACACACCGACCATCGCACCCACTGGTTCTGCGCCTTTCGATGCAAGGTCCGACAGGTTCATCGCTACCAGCTTCCAGGCGACATCGGCCATGTTCGCCTCAGGCTCGAAATGCGTCCCCTCTGCCATCATGTCATGCGTGAGGATCAGCGTTTGCCCACCCATCTCCATGACGGCGCAATCGTCCTTCAGGCCGCGCGCAGCCGGGTGCAGCGGAAGGCCGCGCAACCCTGCGACAAACTCAAGTTCGTTCATGTCTTTCAGTCATCCCTTTGATCCCGGCAGCCAGCCTAGAGCGGTCTGTTCCAGAAAAAAAGCGCAAGAATTGGCGACTTTGAGAAAGGGCTGAGGTGTTCAGCCGCGCACTTGCCTGGCGAGGGCGTCGAGAATGCCGTTCACAAACTTGGCCTCGCGATCATCGAAGAACGCCTTGGCCACATCGACATATTCGTTGATCGCGGCCTTGGTCGGCACATCGGACCGGGCAAGCAGTTCATAAGCGCCCGCGCGCAGAACCTGGAGCATCGTCTTGTCAAGCCGCGCCAGCGTCCAGCCATCGGTCAGCCGGGCGGTGAGAAGATCATCGATCTCCTCGCGCCGCGCGTCCGCGCCGCGCACCAGATCATCGAAAAACTCCACCTCGGCCTCGGCATAGTTCGCCTCGCCATGGTCCTCATCATCGATTTCGCGGCCCAGGCGATGCTGGTGAAATTCGTCGAGCAGCTTGGCGAGCGCGGTGCCTTCCATCTGCATTTGGTAGAGCGCCTGCACCGCGGCCAGACGCGCGGTAGAGCGTGCTTGAGAACGCGGTGGTGTGGTCACTTGAGACGTACCTCAACCGATTTCGCGTGCGCGGGCAGGCCCTCGGCATGCGCCAAAACCGCCGCCGCCGGACCGATCGCATTGAACGCATCCTGATCGAGCTGGATAAAGCTGGTGCGCTTCATAAAGTCGAGTACGGAAAGACCGCTCGAAAAGCGTGCGCGGCGTCCGGTGGGAAGGACATGGTTGGGGCCGGCGACATAATCGCCCACCGCTTCGGGCGTCATCCGACCAAGGAACACGCTGCCAGCGTGGCAAATGGATTGCAGCATGGCCTCCGCCACATCCGGCTCCACCGCAAGTTCGACGTGTTCTGCTGCCAGGCGATTGGCGAGCGGCGGCGCTTCGGCTTCAAGGTCGTTGACGACGATCAGCGCGCCATGCGTGTCCCATGAGGTCTTGGCTGTCTTGCCCGTCTCAAGCGATGCGAGCATCACATCGATGCTGTCCTCAACCTGGCGCGCAAAGGCTTCGTCATCGGTGATGAGGATGCTTTGCGAGGTCGGATCATGCTCGGCCTGGCTCAGCAGGTCTGCAGCGGTCCAATCAGGATCGTTCGCGCCATCGGCGATCACCAGGATTTCCGAGGGTCCTGCGACCATGTCGATCCCCACCACACCGTAGAGCTGGCGCTTTGCTTCAGCGACATAGGCGTTGCCCGGGCCTGTGATGACATCGACCGGCTTGATCCGTTCAGTGCCGTAAGCGAGCGCGCCGATCGCCTGCGCACCGCCCACGCGCCACATTTCATCAATTCCTGCAACATGCGCAGCGGCAAGCACGAGCGGGTTGGAATTGCCCTTGGGGGTGGGGGTAACGACCACAACCCGCTCCACTCCGGCAACGCGCGCGGGGATGGCGTTCATAAGCAGCGAGGACGGATAGGCCGCGCGGCCGCCCGGTACGTAAAGGCCTGCCGCATCAACCGGCCGCCAGATCGCGCCAAGACGCACACCTGTGTCGTCGATGTAGTCGCGTCCTGCAGGCAGCTGCGCTTCATGATAGGCCCGCACGCGCATGGCGGCGAGCTCCAGCGCATCACGCAGCTCGGGCTCGATTTGCTGATAACACTCTTCCATCCGCTCGCGCGTGACGATCCAGTCGGCGTCATCGATGAGCGAATAGCCGTCAAAGCGCTGTGTGAGCTCCACCAGAGCCTTGTCACCTGAACCCTTCACATCAGCGAGGATCGAGGACACTTGGCCTGCAACATTCGAATCCGCCTCGCGCCGGGCGTTGACGAGCCGGGTGAAGCGGGTCTCGAAGTCGGGATCAAAGGTCGAAAGGGTCTGCATTACGCGGCGTTCCTGTTTGCGCTAGCGCTGGCTTTGGCGCGCGTCTCTGCATCCGCACGGAACGCGGCGACCAGCGCGGCGATGCGAGGATCGGTCTTAAGCGCGGCGCGGTTGACGATCAGCCGCGCCGATATGTCGAGGATGCGGGCAGTTTCAACGAGACCATTTTGCGCTAGCGTGCGCCCGGTGGAAACCAAATCGACAATCTGGCGCGCAAGGCCCAGCGAAGGCGCAAGCTCCATCGCGCCGTTGAGCTTAACGCATTCAGCCTGAATGCCCTGCCGCTCAAAATGCCGGGCCGTCAGGTTGGGGTACTTGGTCGCCACACGCAAGTGGCTGATCCCTGTCTCCTCGCTCTCATCACCGGCAAGACGAGCGACCGATAATCGGCAATGGCCGATATCGAGATCGACCGGGGCGTAGAGATCGGCGTAATCGAACTCCTCAATAACGTCAGAGCCGACAATGCCCAGTTGCGCCGCACCGTGCGCAACAAAGGTAGCCACATCAAATGCGCGCACGCGGATAAGCCGCATGTCGGCGCGTGTCGTATCGAAGGAAAGCGAGCGGTTGGTCTTGTCGAAAAAACCATCCTCAGGCACCACGCCAGCGCGCGCCATGACGGGAAGCGCCTCATCAAGGATGCGGCCCTTGGGCACAGCAAAGCTTAGCTGCGTCGTGGGAAGATCGGTGGATGTGGTGGTCATTTCGGCGCTCGTTTCTCGGGCGCACTTAGGGGCTGGGACCTCAAAGGGCAACAAAAGCGACAAACTTGGGAGCGGCATCGATGAATGAGACCGGCGTGATGGCAATCGAAGAGTTCCATGAGGCGATCACTTGGCAGGCGGACCACGCGGCTGAGGCGGGGGCTCATTGCACCGCGCGCGTGATCCGTGCTCTGCCAAAGGTGCGCGAGAGCGAGACGCAGCTTGGACGCCGCATGCGCGAGTGGGTGGGGCTTACCCTCAAGGATGCGATGCCTCTGAGGGTGACGGGCGGCCTCCACCATCTCGCGTTGACCGGTGCGGACGAGAGGCTAGTGCCCGTCTACACTGGCGAGATAACCGATCAGGACGCGGTTGACGCGATCGTGCTCGCCATCGTTCATCAGCATGACGCAGCGCTTGTCCCGTGGCTGGATGGGCCACCGCAGACCAATGAGGCGGGGCGCTCGGCCAGCATCATGGGCGGCTTGTTGTGGTTGGGAAAGCGAGTGGTGCCGCGCTTTGAGCTCTTCGAATTGGGCGCTAGCGCGGGGGTCAACACCATGATTGAGCGCTATGCATATGATCTTGGCGCGACTGAGGTGGGGCCGAAGAGCTCTCCCACGCAGATGGCGCCCGAATGGCGCGGGGCAGGCGCACCTCCGCCGCCCCTTGATGACTTTGCCATCCTGAGCGTCAAGGGCTGCGATATTGCGCCGATTGACTTGTCGGACCCGGAAGCTGCCTTGCGCCTTAAAGCTTATGTCTGGCCCGACGCTGCGGCGCGCATGGAGCGCATAGACGCAGCGATTGCGCTGGCCAGCGAGCGCGCGCCAGACGTAATTAAGCAGGACGCGGGCGATTTCGTGGCCGAAAGGCTCGCACAGCCGCAGGCGGAGGGCTCGACGCGAGTCCTGTTTCACTCGATCATGTGGCAATACATGCCCGCGTCGACACAAGAGCGCATCACCACCCTGATGGAGGAGCATGGCACACGCGCTACTCCCCAACGCCCCCTCGCATGGGTCAGCCTTGAGACTGATCCGGCCACCTTTCGCCATGAATTGAAGGTGCGGTACTGGGCGGACAGTTGGGGCGATGGCGAAACGCGCAAACTCGCCCACGCGCACCCGCATGGGGCCTGGGTGGAGTGGCTAGCTTAGGCAACGAAACCAAAGGGATCGTCAGCCTTGTGGCACTCTCTATTCATCGCCACTGGGCCAATCCCTTGCACGGCCGAGACCGTCGCACGTAGCGAGGAACTGTCCCGGAAAGGGGCAATTGCACTTGCGACGGCCAGTTGTTCACATTTTCCAAACGTACTAGCACCCAAACAACCATAAAACTGAAATGAGCAATCGCCTAAAGGTGCGAGTGATCGATTGTTTCACGAAAGGCTTGGAATGAAGCTAGTTATCGTTGCGCCCAACGTTTCGGAAAACATGTCTGGTGAAGCGATTAAGGTATACATGTACCTGAAATATCTAGCTTCAACCGGCGTGGATGTTGAGGCAATCGTTCATGAACGCAGCAAATCGCACCTGACCGGGCTTCCCTCGTCAATCAAGTTTCACATTATCGAAGACGATCTTTTCCAGAAGTTTAGCTGGTGGTCTCGCATATTGAGACCAACCATCCACTTGCAGTTCTTTGTGAAAATCAGAAGCCTGATCAAGCAGCTCCATCAGCAAGATCCCGGAACGTATTTTCAGTACATGGTTCCGGTCTCGCCCATCCAATTGCGCGCGCCAGTCGCGAGCGCGAAATGCATTTTGGGGCCGGTGACTGGAAACATTTTCTACCCTGAGGTGATGCGTTCGATTGAGCCATCGGGCCTGCGACGCATGCGCTTCATGCGCAAAGTCTTTGACGTTATAGCCCGGCTTTTCGCCGATAAGGCACAGTTCACCATGATCCTCAATTCAGGTGGGGAGAGAACACGCCAATCACTCATGGCGGGCGGCGCACACGCAGACCGGATCAGACCTGTCTTTGATAGCGGCGTTAGCGATCAAATTATCAGCCGACCGCCGGCCGTGATGCAGGGAGAGAATTACAAATTCTTCTGCAGCGGGCGGTTTGATCATCACAAAAGCCTGGACCTCGCGATCCGAGCCGTTGCCGTGGCTGACCCCAAGGTTACACTCGACATCTACGGCAAAGGCGCGATGGATGCAGAGTGGCGAAAGCTTGTTGAGGATCTGGGCCTTGGGCACCGGGTCCAATTCAAGGGTTGGCTGCCCAGCCATGACGACTTGGTTGACAAGATGTTCGACTATCGCGGCTTTGTCTTTCCCTCGCTTGCAGAGGCGAACGGTATCGTTGTTCAAGAGGCTCTCTCGGTTGGTGTCCCGGTTATCTGCATGAACCATGGGGGACCCAGAATGCTGACGAAGTCTGAGACGGCGGTCCAGATCGAGCCAGGCCCAACTGAGGAAGTTGTTGCGTCAATTGCCGCTGCAATGAACAAATTGGGAGGCGATCCAGTCTATGCAGCGCGGATTGCAAATGCCGGTACAACCTCGGCTCGTGAGCAGTTCGCGTGGTCTGCGATTTCGCGTCAGTGGCTGACAGCAATGGGCGCGACGGACCTGGCCGAGGCGGCAAGCACCGCATCTGTTGATTAAAGACAATCCTACTAAGTCGCGGTCATTGTTCGCCTGTTGGCAGCGAAGACAGCTCCACGGCCCAGCGTCTTTCAAACTACATCTAGCTTGACGCATCGGGGCGCATGCCAAGTAGGTGCAATGGGTAGGCCAGACATCTAGCCCAGCATAACGGCGGGCTTCGT
>JBCCJS010000008.1:0-131196 GCA_039027675.1 Pseudomonadota bacterium | reverse complement strand
TGGCTGCGTATGAGCCGCACACTCCAATCTTCAAGATGAAGGCGGAAGAGCTTTAAGGATGCTCGCTATCGCTCGCGCCGTAGCCTCCCACGCCCTCCCCCCTCCCACCCGTTTTTTAACCCCGCAGGCTCGGGGTGGTTGGGTGGTGGGCGTGGGAGGCTACGGCCAAGGTCAGGCCCATGCTTGACCGCAACATAGACCCCGAAAAACGTGCCGCGCTCGTCACCCACGCGCATCAAGCCATCAAGTACGGCTCACAAAGCTTTTCCGCCGCCTCGCAATTGTTCGACAACGAAACGCGTGAGCGCGCCTGGCTGCTCTACGCCTGGTGCCGCCGGTGCGACGATATCGCCGACAATCAGGAACTGGGCGGCGAGCTGGGCGACCAGTCCGATCTCGACGCGCGCCTGGCCCTGATCCGCAAGCTCACCGCCAAGGCCTTTGCAAGCGAGCCCACCGGAGACCCGGCCTTCGATGCGCTCGGCGTGGTTGCGGGCGAATGCGGCCTCACGCCTGCGATGGCCGAGGACGTGATCGCGGGCTTCGCGCTCGATGCCGAGGATTGGCGCCCGCGCACAGAGGCCGACATGATGCGCTATTGCTACCATGTGGCGGGCGCGGTGGGTGTCATGATGGCGGTGGTGATGGGCGTCTCACCCAACGACAAAGACACGCTCGACAGAGCGAACGATCTGGGCCTCGCTTTCCAGCTTTCCAACATTGCGCGCGATATCGTTGAGGATGATGCCGCCGGGCGCTGCTACCTGCCGGTTGAATGGCTGGTGGAGCAGGACATTGAGCCAGGCCAGCACACCAAGCCGCACCATCGCAAGGAACTTGCCGAGATGGCCGCGCGGCTCGTTGCGCTGGTTGAAAAGCACGAAGCCGCCGCCCGCGTCGGCGCGGAACGCCTGCCCTTCCGCAGCCGCTGGGCCGTGCTATCTGCCGCCCGCATTTACGGCGCGATAGGGCGCAAGGTGCGTAAACGCGGGACAGAGGCATGGAACTCGCGCACTTACGTCCCGCGCTGGGAGAAAGCGCTCTACGGCGCGCGCGCCTTCCTATCGGCCGCGATCAACCGCGAAAAGCACCCCGACGGCCCGATCACTTGGGGAATCGCCGATTATCGGCCCGAGGCTCCCGATCCGGCTTGAAGCGGCGTGCGCGAGAGCGTAGCCAACAAACTATGAGAGGATATCTAAAAATCACCGCCGCGCTTCTTGGCGGCCTTGCGATGCCTGCTTTGGCGCAGGACAACGAAAGCGCCGCGCGCGAAGTCATCGCCGCCGCCGATACGTTCCTTGAAGCGCTGCGCAGCAAGGATCAGGAAAAGCTCGCCGCGATCATGCGGCCCGATGGGACGATCATGATCGATGATCGATTGAACGGGACCACGCCGAACCTACTCGTCGTGCCCAACGCTGCCTATCTTCAGGGGCGCGATGACAGCGACACTAAGATCAACGAAGTGATGCGCTATGAAAGCGTCCATGTGGATGGGAATATCGGTCAGGTGTGGGGCCCCTATCGCTACACAGTGGACGGCAAGACGACGCATTGCGGGATCAATTCGCTGACCTTCATTCGCCGCGATGATGTGTGGAAGCTCGGCAATTCCAGCTTCACTATGGTTTCTCCGGACCAATGCGAAGCCTACCGCGCGCCGCCTGCTCCGACGGAGGCGGGCCAATGATCGCCAAACTCCTCATCGCCAATCGCGGCGAGATTGCGTGCCGTATCATGCGCACCGCGCGCGCTATGGGGATCGCCACGGTCGCGGTCTATTCGGACGCGGACGCCAAGGCGCTGCACACGCGTACGGCTGATGAGGCGGTGCATATCGGCCCCTCCCCCGCTGCGGAAAGCTATCTGGTGGGCGAAAAAATTATCGCCGCGGCCAAGGCAACGGGCGCCGAGGCGATCCATCCGGGATATGGATTTCTAAGCGAGAACGCAGACTTTGCCCAAGCGGTGATCGATGCCGGGCTCATCTGGGTGGGACCAAGGCCGGAGAGCATCCGCGCCATGGGCCTCAAAGACGCCGCCAAAGAGCGCATGATCGCCGCGGGTGTACCGGTGACGCCGGGCTATCTGGGCGAGGATCAGACGATTGATCGTCTCTCGATGGAAGCCGACAAGATAGGTTACCCCGTCCTGATCAAGGCAGTCGCAGGCGGCGGCGGCAAGGGCATGCGCAAGGTCGATGATCCCGCTGACTTCCCCGCAAGCCTCGAAAGTTGCCAGCGCGAAGCCAAAGCCTCCTTCGGCAACGATGAAGTGCTGCTGGAAAAGTGGATCACCTCGCCGCGCCATATCGAGGTGCAGGTCTTCGGCGACAGCCACGGCAATGTCGTCCACCTGTTCGAGCGCGATTGCTCGCTCCAGCGCCGCCACCAAAAGGTGATCGAGGAAGCCCCCGCCCCCGGCATGGACGAGGCCACCCGCGAAGACATCTGCGCCGCCGCCGTGCGCGCCGCTAAAGCGGTCGAATACGAAGGTGCTGGCACAATCGAATTCATCGCCGATGCCAGCGAAGGCCTACGCGCCGACCGCATCTTCTTTATGGAGATGAACACGCGGCTCCAGGTTGAGCACCCGGTGACCGAAGAGATCACCGGGGTGGATTTGGTGGAGTGGCAGCTGCGCGTGGCGAGCGGTGAGCCTATCCCGGTGAAGCAGGATGAGCTGAGCATTAACGGCTGGGCCATCGAGGCGCGGCTCTATGCGGAGGATCCGGCCAAAGGGTTCTTGCCGAGTACGGGGCGGTTGGAAGGCTACCGTCTTCCAGACGAAGCGCGCATTGAAACAGGGTATGAAGAAGGCGACTCTGTCTCGCCCTTTTACGACCCCATGATTGCAAAAGTCATCGCATATGGGGAAGACCGAGAGGGGGCGATTGATCTCCTGTCAGACGATCTCTCAAACCTCGCCGTCTGGCCGATCGCAACGAATGCGTCGTTTCTCTTCCGTGCCCTGCAATCTGAAGTATTTCATTCTGGCGAAATTACGACTTCGTTTCTTGGTGATAACGAGTCCTTGGCCGAAGCCGTTTCGCCAAATAGCGAGACACTTGCTGATGCCGCGACAATGGTTGTGGCCGACAATCTCAGTTATTCGAACAAAAGAGGCGCAAAGATTTTGCGGGGCTTCCGCCTTAACTCCTCCCCGAACACGACCGTGTCATTCTGGCTTAACCAGCAGACACATGAAGTCGAATTGCCGCTTAGCCAAGAGATCGATTCTCGCGGCGGTGGCGCGGCAGTTACACAGGAAGGGGCGACATTCGTCCTCGAAGCTAACCGCTCATCTGGAACAGGCCACGCCTCCGCCGCCAACGGAGCCATCCTCGCGCCCATGCCCGGCAAGGTCATTGCGGTGGATGTCTCTGAGGGCGATGCGGTCACCGCTGGGCAGCGCCTGATGGTGCTTGAAGCGATGAAGATGGAGCACGCGCTCACCGCGCCGTTTGACGGGATGGTCACTGGGCTTGAGGCGAGCGTTGGTGGGCAGGTGCAGGTCGAAGCGGTGTTATGTGTAGTGGAGCCTACTTCTAAGGATTGACCTTGCCACCCGCGCCCTCCACCCTTCCACCCGGATTATTACTCCGGAGTAGGATCCGGGTGGAAGGGTGGAGGGCGCGGGTGGCACCGGCACACAGCAAAAAACCATGACCTGGGCCAAGGAACTCGAAGAACTGCGCCGCCGCGAAGCACTCGCCGAGGAGATGGGCGGGCCGGACAAGCTCGCGCGCCAACATTCGCGCGGTAAGATGGACGCGCGCGCTCGGCTGGCGGCTCTGTGCGATGAAAGCTCCTTCCGTGAGATCGGCAAGATCGCTGGCACAGCCCGCTATGACGAGAACGGCGACCTCACCGGCGTCACCCCCGCCCCCTTTCTGTTCGGCAAGGCCACGGTGGGCGGACGGCCCATTGTCGCCACCGCTGACGATTTCACCATAAGGGGCGGCGCGGCCGATGCGGGGATCGCGCGCAAGATGGTGCAGGCCGAACAGATGGCGCATGAGTTAAAGCTCCCCATCGTCAAGATGATTGACGGGACGGGCGGCGGTGGCAGCGTCAAGACGCTCGAACAGATCGGCGCGACCTATATTCCCGCCGTGCCCGGTTGGGGTGACGTGGTGCGCAATCTGGAGACGGTGCCGGTGGTCGCGCTGGCGCTCGGCCCCACGGCTGGCCTTGGCGCGGCGCGTGCGGTGGCGAGCCATTATTCGATTATGGTGAAGGGCCTCTCCCAGATCTTCGCCGCCGGGCCAGCGGTCGTCGCTGCGATGGATGGCGACCAAGGCACAGACCCGCGCGACAAGGAAGCGCTCGGCGGCGCGGACATTCACGCGGCCAATGGCGTGATCGATGACGCGGTGGCAAGCGAGGCGGAGGCCTTTGCACGGGCGCGCCACTTCCTAAGCTTCATGCCCGAACATGTCGGCGACTTTGCCCGGCGCGCGGCTTGCAATGATCCCGTGTACCGCCGCGAGGAAGCACTTCTCAGCTTGGTCCCGCATGAGGCAAACCAGGTCTATTCCATGCGGCGCGCGATGGAGATGATCCTCGATCAAGGCACCGTCTTCGAGCTCGGCAAAGGCTGGGGCCGCGCGGCGATCACGGCACTGGCGCGGCTCGATGGGTGGCCCGTCGCGGTGGTAGCAAGCGATCCTTCGTTCCTCGGCGGTTCGTGGGAAGCCAAAACGTCCGAGAAAGTGGAGCGCTTCGTCAAACTCTCCGACCAGTTCCGCCTGCCAATCGTCCACCTTGTCGACAATCCCGGCTTCATGATCGGGCGCGAGGCAGAGATGGCGGGCACGATCCGCTATGGCGTTAACGCGATGAACGCGATCTACCGCGCGAGTGTGCCGCTGGCGAGCATCGTCATGCGCCGCGCTTATGGCATTGCCGGCAGCGCGATGAGCAATGCGGATCGCTACCAGTATCGGTTCTGCTGGCCCTCGGGCGATTGGGGCAGTCTGCCCATCGCAGGCGGGCTGGAGGTCGCTTACAAGTCCGAGCTTGAGGCTAGCGATGATCCAGCAGCGGAACTCGCCCGCATCAAGGAGCGGCTGAACAAGGTCACCAGCCCCTTCCGCTCCGCTGAACGCTTCAATGTCGAGGATATCATCGACCCGCGCGACACGCGGCCCTTGCTGTGCGAATTTGCAGGACTTGCCTGGCGCAAGCTGAAAAGCGAATAGCTACTCCGCCGGGTTCGGCTCAGCGCCCATTCCCATCGGTGCTTCGGGCGGGCCAAACAGCTTGCCCTTCTCGCTGAACAGCACCAGCAGCAGGCAAGCAATCCCGCTCATCAATAAAGCCAGCGCCAGAGGGCGCGCCGTGCCGTCAAAAAGCTGCCCGATCAGTATCCCCATCAGCGCCGCGCTGCTCATGCGCACAAAGGTCTGCACCGAGCTTGCCGCGCCGGCGATATGGAAGAACGGCGTCATCGAGATCGAGCCGAAATTGCTGCCGATAAAGCCTAGAAGCGCCATGTTGATCGCCATCAGCGGTACGAATTCCCACAAGGTCTCTTCGTGCGAAAAGGCAAAGTAGACTTGGACCGATGCGACCGCGATGAAAGCGAAAACCGCGGTATGGCTGACGCGGCGGGCGCCGAAACGCTCGACAATGCGCGAATTGGACCAACTCGCTAGAGCCATAGACCCCGCGCACGCGCCAAACACATAAGGGAACAGATCGGGTCGCCCAAAGCCATCGCTGATCAATTGCTGCGAGGAATTGATGAAGCCAAACAGCGCGCCAAACACCAGCATACCGCCAACAATATAGCCGATCACCGAGCGGTCAGACATCGCGGCGGCCATGTTGCCCGCAATCACGCGCGGACGGATCGGCTGGCGGTTTTCCGGCGCAAGGCTTTCAGGCAGACGGAAATAGACCCAGCTGCCGATCAGCACGCCCTGCAGCGCCATCGCCACAAAAATGGTGCGCCAATCGCCAATCTTGAGGATCTGCTCACCGATCAACGGGGCAATCGCGGGCACCATAAGGAAGATCACGAAGATCAGGCTCATCATGCTGGCCATCTTGTCCCCGCCCACTCGGTCACGAATGATGGCAGGGGGCAGAGCAACAATGCCGGCTCCAAAAAACCCTTGGGCAGCGCGCACGGCCAGCAGCGCCTCAAACGTAGTGACCAGCGCGCTCGCCAGCGACAAGGCGATATAAACCCCGATAGAGCCCAGCACGATGGGGCGGCGGCCAAATCTGTCGGCCAGCGCACCTGGCACCAACGCTCCAAGCCCGGCTGTCACCAGATAGACGCCAATCACATATTGGCGATCATTGCCGGGCACATCGAGCGCCAGCGCGAGATCGTCCATCGCAGGCAGGATCGCATCAATGCCGAACGCCTGCAGCGCCATCAGCATCGCCATCATCCAGATTAGCTCGGTCTCGCTGAACGCCTTTCTAGGGGCCGAGGAACCCTTGGACGCAGCCGCCTGCGGCTCGCCAGAAGACCACGTTTGTGTTCGCATATGCACAATATCGTCCAGCAGCGTGAAAGTTCCAAGGCCCGCGCCCGAAATAGACCGAGAACGGTTTCTTCGCGGGGCTAAACCTTCTATTTCAAGGCCCACTATGGCTGAGGCAGCGCGCGAGAATGAGGACGAGGTGGAGGGTACCGGCAATGGCGCCCTTCGCAAAATCATCCATGTCGATATGGACGCCTTCTTTGCAAGCGTTGAGCAGCGCGACAATCCGGAACTGCGCGGGCGCCCGGTCGCGGTTGGCGGATCGAGCGGGCGCGGGGTCGTCGCTGCGGCGAGCTATGAAGCGCGCAAGTTCGGCGTCAAAAGCGCCATGCCCTCGGTCACCGCCAAGCGGCTGTGTCCGGACCTTGTCTTCGTGAAGCACCGCTTTGACGCCTACAAGGAAGCCAGCCGCCAGATCCGCGCGATCTTTGAACACCACACGCCCCATGTCGAACCCTTGAGCCTTGATGAGGCTTATCTCGATGTCACCGAAGACCGGCTCGGCATCGGCTCTGCCACCCGCATTGCCGAGCTCATCCTCCAGGAAATCCGCGCCAAGACCAAGCTCACAGCGAGCGCGGGCGTCTCCTACAACAAGTTCCTCGCCAAACTCGCGAGCGATCAGAACAAGCCCGATGGGCTGTGTGTGATCCGCCCCGGCCAGGGCGCGGACTTTGTCGCAGGCCTGCCGATCCGGCGCTTTCACGGCGTGGGGCCCAAGGCGGAGGAGAAGATGAAGCGGCTTGGCATTGAAACTGGCGCGGACCTGGCGGCCAAGGATATCGAATTCCTGCGCACGCATTTCCGGTCCATGGGAGACTATCTCTACCGCGCCGCGCGCGGCATTGACCTGCGGCCCGTACGCGCGCACCGCATCCGCAAATCGGTCGGCGGAGAGCGCACCTTTGGCGAGGACAAGTCCGATCCAGAAGACCTGCGCGAAACCATGGAGACGATCATCGACATCGTGTGGGAGCGGATCGTGAACGCAGGCTCTGAGGCGGGCCCGATGCGTGGGCGGACCGTCACGCTGAAGATGAAATACACCGATTTCCAGACCATGACCCGCGCCAAATCGGTTGACCGCTGGATCGGCGACAAGGATGAATTCGCACGGCTAGGCCGAGAGCTGCTCGAAGAGGCGATGCCGCTGCCCATGCCGATCCGGCTGATGGGGCTGACCTTGTCTAACCTCGACACAGGCGAGGCGGAGGCGGAACCGCCGACAGACAGCGCGCAATTGTCGCTGCTCTAGCGCCGCTCTTCCCAAAAGCAGCCCTGTTAACGCGGCTCAAGCCCACGCTGGCGCCATGCATCAAGCCGGGAGCGGGTCAACCGGCTCAAGGGTTCGGGCAGCGAATGCGAAGGGAAAAAGCGCGCCTCGATCACTTCGCGCCCGTCGGGCTTGGGATGGGCGCTCGCGACACTGGTGTAAAGATGGGCGGTGTGGGGCGAGCCCGAGACCACCTCTTCGAATTCGCCCAGCGCTTCCACCATGCCCAGGTCCAGCCCCAACTCTTCGCGGATTTCGCGCCTCGCAGCAGCTTCCGGGTCTTCGCGCGCCCCGATCCCGCCTCCGGGCAAAGACCATTCGTCCGGCCCATAGGAATGGCGCAGCAGCAACACATCGCCCGTTAGGTTGGTGATGACGACCGAGCAGCCCTTGAGCGGCTTACCCCGCCAGCGCCGCCAGCGATACCGCACCTTATGGGCAATCGGCAAGAGCCGGCGATGAAGCGCAGCGGGCAGAAAATGAACCATTGCGCACCGCTAACACGCTGGGCTCGCTAATAAAAGCAGGTCACCGGGACACCGAAACCGGCTTCGCGCGCGGCGAGGAATCTGCGCACGGGCAGGTCATGATCGCCCTTGATCGCGCCTTCGAACACCTCGCGTTTCTTGAGGCCGCGCACGACAAACGCAATCTCATCACACTCGAGCAGCGCAGGGATGGTGAGGGTAATGCGATCAAACGGGGCTTCGGGCGGCAAAGGATCGGGTGTAATGCGCCGCAAAGCCTGCGGGTCATCGGCTTGCGGGTCGCTGCTTGGAAAGAGCGAGGCGATATGCCCATCCTCGCCCATGCCAAGCCAGACGAGCGCGAAATGCGGCATGTCGAAACCCTCGGCAAGCGGGGTGATCAGCGCGCCATGCGGCTCAAGCAGAGCGCGCAGTTTGCCCGTATTGGACGCTTCGTGATCCTCGTGAACATCGCGATCATCGGTTGGAAAGACTGCGATCCGGCTCCATTCGAGCGGTTGCTGGACAAGAAGCTCAAGGATCGGGCCCGGCGTCGATCCCCCTGGAAAGGCGACCGCTATGCCGCCTGAACACCGGGACAGCGCGCGGCGCAGGCGTGTGTGGAGAAAAGCGGCCACCTGTTCATCACTCGCGTGATTGTGGGTCGTAACGTTGGTGATGCGAGGCCGGTTGATGCGCATGCCGCCACCATAGCAAAAGGGCCGCTCCCGCCTAGCGGAAACGGCCCTTTGCCAAGTTTGAATGAGCGCTTTTTGCGCCGTGTTGGTTTAGCCGAGCAGCGAGCTCAGGAACCACACGCGCTGTTCAGCCATGTCGGTCCAATCATCGAGCAGACCGTCCGTGGCGTTATCGCCCGCCTGCTCCGCTACATCCTTCATCCGCTTCAACTTGGCGACCATCGCCGCATTATCGCCGCGCAGTTCGGCGATCATATCTTCGGCGGAGAGCGAGGTTGAGTCCTGATTGGACACACTCGTCGCCGAGGCAATCGAACCAACGCTCGTGATCGTGTCACCGCCAAGTTTGCGCACACGTTCACCGATGACGTCGATCTGGCCTTGAAGTTCGATCGCCTGTTCATCGAACAGCAGATGCAGGTCGCGGAAGCGCGGTCCCTTCACGTGCCAATGGAAGTTCTTCGTCTTCACATACAGCGCAAAGTGGTCAGCCAGAAGACTGTTAAGCTCACCGATCATCTGGGCGGTGGCGTTGGTCAGGGTGTTTGTTTGAGGGTCAAGCATAATATGCCTCCTTTTCAATCTGTTGCGCGTCAAAAGGCCTCGGTGTGGACGGCGAACGGGCGCGCTCTATCTGTTCATTCTACCAACGGATGGGAAGGGGATCGGTTTCGAGAAAGATTGTTTCGCAGTGATCGTATAAACCGATCAATAGGCTGAGTAACGAGCATCCAATCCGATGAACAACGCCGCAACAATCAAACACAGCGCGAAGGTCCGACGGATCACATTCAGCGGCCAGCGCGTAAGCTGCTCCTCGCCAATCATCCAGCCTATTGCGATCGCCACGCCCCCACCCAGCGCTCCGCCGGCAAAGGCGGCGAGCGGATAGACAGCGCCCGCGGCAAAGGCGAAGATCACGAACCGCGCGCCATCGCCCAATTGGCGCCAGAGGATAACCAGCCCAATCGCGCCCAGCGAACGTGTTGGCTCATGCGCGGCCTTTATGCGCACCGGCCAACCCAGTTCAAACGCTGCAAGGCCAAGCGCAAAGGCGACCAGCATCTGCGCGGCGCGTTGCGGCAAGAGCGCGGCGAGGCTCAGCCCGGCATAGGTCATTACGCCTGCGCTGATCACCGCGCACACGCAGCCAAGCACCAACAGCGGCACCGGCCGCCGGACGAAAGGGCCACTTCTATCCGCCAGCGCATCCGAAAGCTGCGCAATCACCATCTGATCGCGCGCGCCCAGCGCAATCCCTGCAACCAGCAAAAGGCAGAAAAGAAAGCTGTCCATTAAGGGGCGGGTCTCCGCTTGGGGCTCAGCCACTTGGTCTACACCCGCACCGCGCTAAGCCAAGGCGCGGCGGCGACCTTTATGTACAATCCTCAAGGATTGCGAATCAGGACAATGCGCAGGCGCGCAGAGCGGACCGGTCATCTGGTCTGCAAGGGAGGCAAGATCATGGCGAAAAAGTCGACAAAGAAGACCGAAACGATAAAGTTGGACGCAGCGATGAAAGAGGCCATGCGGCGCTATGTCCGCACCAATGCGCACAAGTGGCTCGGCGATCCCAACGTCACCTCAGTCGGGGTTGGTCGCAAGAACGGCAAGCCCGATGGCGAGATTTGCCTGATCTTTACAGTCGGCGAAAAGGTCCGGTCTTCACAGCTCGAATCGCTGGAAGCGCTTGAGACAAAGCTTCTGCCGGGAGAGATTGAAATCGCGCCCGGCATCAGCGTCAAAACCGATGTCGAACAGCGCACATACGAACAATCCTATTCGCTGGTCGCCGCACAGAGCCTCAACGGCAGAAAATCGCGGGCCGACCCGATCCAGCCCGGGATAAGCGTCGGGCAATTTGAACGCTCCGCCGGGACGCTGGGCGCGATCGTGTTTGATGAGGAAACGGGCGAACCGTGCATCCTATCCAACTGGCACGTCCTGCACACTGATGAAGGCTCGATCGGCGATGCGACGGTGCAGCCCGGCCATTTCGACGACAACAACACCGCTGGAAACGAAGTCGGATCGCTTGTGCGCAGCCATTTGGGGGCAGCAGGCGATTGCGCCATTTCGCGCATCCGCAACCGCAGCTTTGACCGCACCATCCTCGATCTTGGGGTAAAGCCTTCGCGCATGGCCGATGCCGAGCTTGATGATCCGGTGGTCAAATCTGGGCGCACCACCGGGGTCACCTATGGCGTCGTGCGCCGCACCGATGTGATGGTGAAGATCTTCTTCGGAGAGAATGCGGGGCTGGTCGAAGTGGGAGGGTTGGAAATCGGCCTGACACCCGAGACCGACCTGCACCCGTCAGATGGAGAGATCAGTCGGCCTGGCGATTCAGGATCGCTCTGGATGATCCGCGAGGGAACCGACGCCACCGACATCGTCGCCGGGCTTCACTTTGCGGGCGAATCGGGCGGTAGCACTGATGAGCACGCGATCGCCTGCTACCCGCTGTCAGTTCAGAAAAAGCTGCGTTTCACCTTTGAGCCTCTGCAAGGCCCTGACGCCCCTGACACCCCTGCTGATACCACAACTGACGCGGCAGTTGAGAGCGAGGTGCCGCGCTCAGGCTATGATGATAGCTTCCTCGGCGTGCTTGCCCCGATGCCGGAGATGACTCTCTCCATTAAGCGCGACGCGGTCAATTTCGGGCGCGCGCAGGTGATCCCGTATACGCATTTCTCTGTGTGTCTGAGCGCCAGGCGGCGCCTTGCCCGCTTTGTCGCTTGGAACATTGATGGCGCGCGCAAGGTTGTGGTTGGCGGCGGCTCATTCCGGGTCGACAAGCGCATTGATGAAAGCCTGCAGACAGACAATTCGCTCTACAGCGACAACAAGCTTGATCGCGGGCATATCGCGCGCCGGGCGGACCTTACCTGGGGATCGATCCCGGAGGCCAAACAAGCCAATGACGACAGTTATTTCTACACCAACATCGCCCCGCAGCATGAACGCTACAACCGCTCGAACAAGGCCGGGATTTGGGGCCGGTTGGAGAACACAATCCTCGAACAGGCCGAGGCGCAGGACATTCGCTGCTCGGTGATTGGCGGGCCGGTTTTTGGCGATGATGATCCGATCTATCGCGGTGTGGCGATTGCGCGCGAGTACTGGAAGCTGATCGCCTATCGGAGCGCAGCGGGCGAGTTGTCAGCCTCGTGCTTTGTCCTGTCGCAGAACGATCTACTAAGCGATATTGAGACGCTGGATTTCGACCCGTTCCGCATGTTCCAGGTCTCGGTCGCAGACCTTACAGAGCGCACCGGGCTAGGCTTTGAGGCCTATGCCGTCGCCGATGTATTAGCCCGCCCCGCCGATGCTGCATGCCGAGCAAGCGAACGCGTCGCCGAAGCCTTGGGTGCAAGTTCTAGCGGACCAATCAGCGTCGAAATCCTCAATGAAGGCGATCTGCTGTTCTAGAGGCACGCGGCGTTTGGGCGTGGAGCGGGTGAAGGGAATCGAACCCTCGTCTTAAGCTTGGGAAGCTCCTGCTCTACCATTGAGCTACACCCGCAAGATATTGTTATCGAGAGGTTATATGGTGTCACACCCACATTCATCCGGGAGTGGGATACTACATAGAAACTCACGCAATAGTGTTTCACACGAATTCCGATCGAACCGTCAAGGGAAAGCTCCATACAGCTCATCGCTTTGCCGAGAATTCAATGGATTCACAGGAGAATCTTCGTGTGCTAACGACACCTCGAGGTAAGGTATGGCACAACAATCTTCCATCGAGTGGACCGATCTGACTTGGAATCCGGTCGTCGGATGCTCGATCGAGAGCGCCGGGTGCAAAAATTGTTATGCGATGCGCATGGCCGCCCGGCTGCAAGCAATGGGCCACGACAAGTACGAGGGCCTTACGAAACGCTCGAAGCGTGGCGCAGTGTGGAGCGACAAAGTTCGTTGCCACGAAGACTCAGTCGAGATTCCGTTAACATGGAAGAAGCCTCGCCGAGTGTTCGTTAACTCGATGTCCGACCTTTTCCATCCCGATGTGCCCAGCGATTTCGTTCGACGCATCTGGGACGTAATGGGACAGACGCCACAGCACCACTACCAAATCCTGACCAAACGACCTCACCGGATGGCGGAACTGTTGCAGGAGATATCGCCAAAGCCGCTCCCCAACGTCTGGCTAGGTACGAGTGTCGAGGATCATCGCGTCCTCGATCGCATGGACCACCTGCGTGACGTACCCGCAAGCGTTCGCTTTATTTCTTTCGAGCCACTGATCGGCGATTTGGGCCGCGTCGACCTATACGGCATCCATTGGGCAATCGTGGGCGGAGAAAGCGGGCCACGGTCCCGTCCAATGGACAAGGAGTGGGTAGAAAGCATCCTCGACCAATGCTTGGATTCAGGCACGGCCTTCTTCTTCAAACAATGGGGCGGAGTCAACAAGAAGAAGACCGGTCGCCTGCTTAGGGGCCGGACCTACGATGAGATGCCGGAGTATATTTCTTGACCACGTGGTCAACACCCCGCTTGATGAGGTCAATCGCTGGCGGGTTGTTGGACAAACAGTAGAGCTCGAAGAACTCTCGGCCATTTATCAAAAGCGGGATCGGGTCGGACACGAAGGCAAAGATGCCACCGAACCTCTCGCGTGCGAACGCGGCAATCTCATTGCCATCGGCCATTCGGATGCTCTCTTCAGTCGCGGGCTCGCCAAACAACGATCCTTGGGCGGGCTGCGCTCTGTAAAAACGGTCCTCCCAGTCTTCGCACCCAAAGATGCGCGTTAGACTCGCCCGCTTGCCATCGTCGATGCCGCTGTTCTTGTTTGCCAGTTGCTGGATGACTGCTTTCCGGGGAAACAAGTACCAGACGTCCGCCCGCTTGGTCTGTGCGAGCATCTCCAATGTCTCGAAGCCAACGCTCATGCCGTAGGGGTCTAAGAACACAACGGCCCGCTGTTTCCATTGGTCGCGGTGATTGGTCCAAGGGGGAGAGGAGAACAGCGTTCGCAATTGTTCTCCCGCGTCACCCCGGCGCACGATGATGTCGGAGCCGAAGTCCTCGCGCAGTGCCTCCAATGCTTTTACCCTCGTCGGTCGTTGCTCGGAGAACCAATAATGAGCGAAGGGTGGAGTGACCCGCAGCGCCCGCTTCGCGCTGCCAGCCAGAACTTCCTCGATCTCTTCTAGCGGAGCGTCCTCGAAAATGCCGCCCTTGGTCACCTTTGCGTTGCGCTCCCCGGTCCCGGCGAACGCATCGACATACCACGTTTCAAAGCCGCGATTCTTAAGGGCAATCTGGTAGAAGGCCAGATACTCTGAGATCGCGTCGAGCTTAACCTCAGTCCAAGGTCCACCGAATTCATGTCTGGGCTTTGCCGGCATAGAATTCGCAACCTGTCCGGGTCCAAATATCCAGTCAATGCAGCGGTTACGCAAAAAACAAGAATCTAGGCAGTAATCACCGAATAGATAGACTCACATTCATGGCATTCAATTGATGCGCTATTGCTTGTGCGTCTTTGATGTCAGTGCCGTCCGCCATACTGAAAACCAAGTTCATGCCCTCAGGCATACCTGGGATTGGCCTCTTCGGCTCCGCGACCAAGAAACATGGATCGCCTTCTTCGTACTCTTTGACCGTGATTGTGCAGTCTTTCATCCTCGAACACCTTTCGAATCAGATAAATCTATTCTCGGACAACACTTGTTTGTGGTACAGGCTGTCAAGCAAACAAAGGGGAACAAATGAAAGCTGCTTTAAGAATGGTGTTTATTGGCTTGGCAACTCCACTAGCCATTGCCTGTCAAGAACAAGCAACTGATGAATCAGGTCCCGAGGAAACGCTCGAACAACAGGACGTAGCGCTCTCAATATCAGGTGAATTTACCGAGACCGAGTTCTTCAGGTGCCCTTCAAACGAGGTCAAGGTTGTCCGCACAATTCCTTCTCCGGCAAAGACAACAATACAGCTTGACCGGGACGCATCGCTGACAATCACCGGATTTTCTCAGTATTATAAAGGCGGAAACGACCCGTATTTTCGACAAGTGCTGAAGGTCAATGGAGAGGTTTGCTCTGAAACGCAGAGAATTTCTTTTCCGAACAAGCCACGAGAAAATTCCTCGATTTCATGTGTTCGGAACTACAAGGCGAATACAATTATGACTATCGAATTAGACACGTCTGAGAACGAAAGGGCCAATCCTGACGCCAATCACCTGATGATATCTTGCGCATTCGCCGGATGAAATGGTCAAGCTGAGCTGACCACTATCAGTTAGCTGCAATACTCGATCATTGTAGCGTGCGGCACACAGCCAGCCCCAGCAGGGCCTCGCGGTCGTCGGGCCACACGGGCTCGGACGCGCCTGCGCGAGGCACCAGCACATCGAAGAAGGCGCGCCGGTTCGCCCGATCGGCCTTGGCGCGTAGCCAGCCCATGAGAGCTAGGACAGGCGGGCGCGGCGCGCCAAGGCCGTCGGCGATCTTCATCACCTCGCCCGGCGTCATGCGATGGGGAAGCGTCATCTGAGCGGCGGCACACGCAGCGGCGGCGGCTCTGGTCTCCGGGGACAGCTCGGCAATGGCGGCTTCGAGGAAGTCTTGGTCGTTCATTTCTTCGTCCTTCTTGGTGGTCGCTTGGTGGCGGCCTTTTGCGCGGCCTGAACCACCTCTCGATTGCGGGCGTTCAGCTCTTCTGGCGTCGCGCCGCCGCCCGCCTTGGGCGCAAGGCGGATGCGGCCGCGCATCGCATCTATGCGCTCGCGGTGCCGCTCCTCGGCCTCTAAATCACGTGCCACGCGCGGCCTCCTTGAGCTTGCCCAACTCTTCGGGGACGCCCGCTGACCAGCTGGCGAGCTTGTTGCCGATCTCGGCGGCGGTCCGGGACCCAGCCTTGTGCAAGGCCGCGAGCGCCCGCTCCGCCTCGGACTTCTGCGTCGTCTGGTCCGGGGCGTGGGCGAGCATGGCCGCGTTGCGGACCGCCGAGATCTTGTCCGCGTCCAGCCCAGAGAGGGCGGCGGGGCCGGACAAGATAGCCCCGGCGAACCGCGCGTCTTCCCGCGCGAGGACCGTCGCCCTAGCGGGGTCCTCTCGCACCAGCGCCCGAAGCTCTGTGGCGAGCTGCGGCGTGATTGGCGGTTCAATCGCGGCCTTTATCTTCGCGTCGAACTCCGCGATCTGGCGCACAATGCGCTCGCTCGCCTGATCGGCGGAGCGCGTGCCCTTCATAAGCGCGGCGTCGCCCAGACGGGTCAGCTCGCGCAGATCGGTCTCGGGGTTGCGCGCTGCCTCCCGCACGAGAGTCCACGTGTCGTAGAGTGTCTTCATCGCGTTGCGCGCCAGTCCCGCGCTGTAGCCGTCGCCTTTGACAGCGAGCATGTCGATGGGCGGCTCCGGCACGCGCCGCAGCGCCATGCGGCGCTGCATCTGGGGGTCCGGGTAGGGGTTGCGCACCCGAGGGCGGTTTTTGAGGGCTTCGTCCAGCATTAGAAAAATCCTTTCGTTCGTCCGGACGTCACACGGCGTGGCCGGAAGTGGTTGATGAGGTAGGCGGCGGAATCGAGAGGGTGGTCGGGGCAGCTGGCGATGTCCGCCACATCGTCGGGTGAGCGCTCGTCGCGCACCGCATTGCCCAGCGCGTGGATCAGGAAGGGGCACCGGTCCGACACGTAGAGGTGCGGACGGGCCTGCGACTTTTCGAGCGCCGCCTGCAACATCGATCCGATCACGGCCCAGCGCTCGGCGCGCCTGCCCTTCTTGGGCAGAGACACGTTCCAGAACCCGCCGGTCTCGCGGATCATGGTGATCACGTCCTTGCCCTGCAGTCCGCGCGCGTTGTCGACGACCGCGTTGGGGCGGCGCACGCCCCAGTCCGCGCACACGCTTGCCACGCGCTCGCCGAGGCGGTCAGGAGGCCACTCGCTGGACTTGTTCAAGTCTTCGTCGATGCCGGGCGTGCCGATCAGGTCCGTTGTCTCATCCAACACGATCACGGAGTCTCGCGGGATGCGGACGCCGTTGATCACGCCGTCGCGGCGGAGGCGAAGACCGAGGTGGCCCACGGATGGGGAGCTTAGGCCCCAGTCTATGCCCACATGCGGCACGAAGAGGTCCAACTGGCCCAGATTGCGCGGTTCGATGGAGAGGACATGCGTGTCCGGAGTGAACATGGGCCACATCAGGCCCTCGCCCTGCGCCCAGTCGCCGAAGAGCCACTGTTGCAGGCGCACAGGGTCGCCGTGGCACGCCTCGCGCAGCTTGCGCACGTAGGCCTGCTGGTCGATGAATGGGTTGTCGGCCGGGCCGGAGCGGATGGTGATCCAGCTCTCCTCGTCGCCCAAGGTGTAGGGCACGTGGTCAAGCCGGTCTTTGATGTGCTGTTGGAACACCCGCCCGTGCAACGGCCCGCCGGGGTTGCCCAGATAGACGACACGAGTGGGCACGCCCTCGGGCGCGCGCAGGTTGGACCGCAGAAGGCGCAGGACCCGCTCGGTGGGATATTGCGTGACCTCTTCGACCACGATCAGCGAGAAGTTCTTGCCCTGCAACTTGTCGTAGTCGCCCGCGCGCTCAATCGCGGCGAGCGTGGCCTTGGCCCCGCCCTCTGTCCGCATGATCTTCTCCGCGCGGTTGTAGCTGTGCCCAGAGGGGAAGAGCTGGCCCGCAACGGAGAGCAGCTCGTCCTCGAAGTCGGACAGGGCGCGCAGGGTGCGCCGAACGACGAGCACGGACGCGTTGGCGCCGTGTTCTTGCATGTGGCGGACGATGAGCGCGACGGCGGCGGTAGATTTTCCGCCGCCGCGCGCACCAAGCAGCGCGAGGTTGCATTCCTCGGGCGTTTCCAACACCGCCGCTTGGAAGGGGGACAGGCGCTCAAGCATCGGCCGGGATGCCTTGTCGGTACTCGGCCATCTCTTTGGCCGACGGGAAGGACACCGAGCGGTTGTCGTTGTTTATGATCGTGAGGTGCTGCGGCGTCTTCGTGCCCTCGTATCCGCGCCGCGATTTAAGCAGAAAGATGGCGGCGGTGGTCCCGCCGGGGTGTTCCAAATCCCGCGCACGCACCATGAGCAGATCGACCAGCTCGTCTTCCATGCCGGAATAGCCGCGCTCTATCGCCTCTTCGACCTCGGGCTGGCGCTTGCGTATATCGTTGAGCGTGGTGCGGCTCATGCGCAAGCGCTTGGCGATGGTGGCCAGCGCTGCGCCCTCGCGGGCGAGCTGTTCGATCAGGGCAACGCCCTTGCGCCCTATCCGGCAGTTGTTGCCGCCTTCGTTTCTGACCACGACGTCGCCCAAGGGGCATCTCCAAAAAGTAGGGGCGCGACCCACCGGCCAGTCCGCCGCGCCCCATCCCAGCCGGGAAGCCGGGAACAGGAATTAGTTGGCCCGGAGTTTCGCGCTGATCGGAGCGCCCGCTAGGCCGTTGATTTCGCGTAACCTTGCCGGCGAGGCGCGAAGCTTGCTTAGCTTCGCTCCTTTTTGGCCGACCGGATCGTTCGCTTTCCCGAGCTTAGCGGCAGCAGCGCAGCGCGATATGACCGCGAGGGGGCCTTCGCGATTCCAGCCCAGAGGGGGGGGGATGGCCCCTCCCCTCATTGGGCTGTTCCCATATCGGCAGGTCGATCGAAAGCGCGCGACAGGGCCAGAAATGCACGTGGATCTAAACGTGCTTTCTAGCCCCGTGCTTTCATTCGATCTTCCTATAGGGAAACCGAAAGTACGGCGACGTGCTATCCCGTGCTTTCGCCTTCGGATCCCGTACAATCCGACGTGCTTTCGAAAAGCTCCGGTGCGCGCCCGGCGAGCACGACTTTATAGGCATTGCCGTTGGCATCGCGCCTGTCTTCTAGGCGCGCTTTCCCCGCCTTGATCAAGGCCTTCAGCACTTTGTGCGCATCAGCCTCGTTCGCTTCCAACTCGGCCGCCAACACGACATCTGCCCTGTCATCTCTTCGCCTGCCAGCGCGCCGCTCGCCGGGCCATCTAAGCTCGCGATCTCGCATCTGGAACAGGACAGCCTCCTCGGTAAGTCGGCGCAACTTGCCCTCTTTGAGCACGGGATAGCTCTCCCCATTGCGATGTTCGGCTGTTTCGATGTGCAGCCAGCGCCCACCAAGCGATGGGCCATAGTTCACCTTCGGGTCGGACACGCAGATGTAGCGGGCGTGGTCAGCCTGTTCTTTGGTCGGCAACAGGCTCTTTGCCTGATCCTCGGTCATCTTTTCCAGCGTGATTGCCATCCGCGAGGCATTAACAAGGGCGCTCGCGCCGCGCGCGCCGTCTTGGTCTCCGCCCACCGCGCCTTTTCGGGAGTGATGCACGACAAGAACGGCGCACTTCTCGCGTAGGGCCAGTTTCCGCAGCTCCGAGACGATCCCAGCCATGTGCCCGTTGTCGTTTTCGTTGAGCTCGTGCGTTTCCACCAAAGGATCGATGACGAGCATGGCAGCGCCAACCTCTCGCACTTTGGCCTTGATCGCGTCCCATAGCTCGGTGGGGCGAGCCGTTCCCGTCTCGGGGTCCGCCGCGAACATGGTGATGCGGGATGCGTCTAGCGAATACAACCGGTCTGGCCGAGATGGCTGCAATGACTTTGCCGCGAAGAAGCGTCGCCGCTGTTCGTCGCAGTCGTCTTCGCCATTCACGATGACCACAGGCCCAGATTCGCGTGGCTTCCAATGCGCCCACTCTGCGCCCGTGCTGACCATCAACGCGACCTGTTGCGCGAAGAGCGACTTTGCCACCGCGCCGGGGCCTGTGACGAAGGTCACCGTGCCTCGTTGTACAAGCCCGTCTACAATGATCGGCCTTGGCGGAACGTCGTCAGTGCCCTCGGTGGGGTCGAACCAGTCGAACGTCTTCTTGGCGTCGGCGAGGTCTATCATAGCTCCCTCCCGTTCTTTGCCAGCCAGTCGCTTATTTGCCGCTGTACATGGCGTTCCGGGTCACGCCGTGAATGGGCGCGATGGCTCACCGAGTATTCATCGACCGGGCGAGCGAGCATGCAAGCCGCCACGAGGTCGATGTCGCACTGGTCGATGGGTTCTCGCTCCCCCAGCACCGACCCGATGAAGGCGAACTCGTGCTCGGATCGGCTAGGGCAATGCGGCGGTCGATTTGTGAGCATGTGGAACGCACGCTCGCCAATACAGTCGCGAACGGTTTCGATGTCCAAGTGGGCAACATCGAATTCGACGGCTGCCTTTGCTGTAGTTGGCGCAATGGCGCGCCCGCACTCGGCGAGGGGTAATCGCGCCTGCCAGTCTTCGTGCACAAGGTGCACCAGCGCGTCTTCCCGGTCAGGCTTGCGGTTTCGGGTGCCCGGCAGCCGCCAGACGTGGTCACAGGTCCAGCAGTTGCGGTCTAGCCCCGGCAAACCCTTGGCCTGTTCGATCAGCCAAAGGTTGATTTGCTCGCATGTTTGCCCGTCCGTGTACTCGTCGAACCGCCAGTGGGCCTGATAGCCGCCGCCGGTGAACGCGATGTAGGTCGGGTCATGGTCGATAAGAGTGCGCAGAGCCCAAGGCACGTCCTCGTCCCAGCCGCCGTTGTCGATGTCCAGCCAGACGCCAACCCCAAGCTCGATGTCCTCTTTGCTTGGCTTCCGCACCTCGTCCATCCGATGGGAATTGCCCACGAAGTAGACAGAGCGATCGGCATCGTCGCACCACCAGCGCGCGGCCCAAGCGGCGGCCCGAGGGCTATCGTACTGCCTGGTCAGGAAACGCCGGGTTCGGTGGCATGCGAATGACAGCATTGGCCTTCGCCGCCCAAATCGCGTCAGAAAGCGTTGTGCCGCCAGCCGGTCCGTCATGGCCAAGCCAACCGCGTCATTTACTTCGGGCTGGCAGGGACTAGGGTTCGATTGCGTTGGTGTAGTGGATTGGCCCTCGTGCTCTTCGGTGCGGGGGCCTTCTCTTTGCTCGGTCATCGCGCCACCCTCCGAGTTGTCATCCACTCGTCTAGGTCCGCGCGATTGTATCGCACGGCGCGATCCAGCTTTGTGTAGGGTGGTCCTTCGCCTCGCCCACGCCACGCCTCCAACAGCTTGGCGGAAAGGCCAAGGTACGTTGCTGCGTCCGCAGGGGCGAGATATTGGGGAGCGACCGCTCCCAGTTCATTAAGGTATTCGTCGACGGCCCTTTTCGCCGTCATTTCAAGTAGAGCATCCATAGACATGGACTGTCTCCCACAATGCCCATCGCGTTGCGGCCGAGGAAGACGACATGCCTTCTTGGCACGCGAGCGCGCGCCTCGCCTTTTTGCGATGTGCTAGTAAGAGACGGTGCAGCTGCCACTTGCGGCGGGATCATCCCGCTCTGCCCGTGCCAATGGGCGTTGCACTGCTAGTGCCTGTCTTCAAACAGGGCTATCCCCAAGATGTGGGCGGGGACCATCTGTTGGCGTGTTCGCGTTAAATAGCCCTTGGGTGCCCGGCCAACAAGGGAAAAACATGGTCGCTGATGCGTTGCTGATGCTCTCGGCACATTTCCACGTCCGGTTCGGCCACATAGCCATCGGTGATGTCCAATCTTGGGACAGAATGGTTCACCAACAGCTTTCGCTGATACGTCGGGACGCCAAGATCGACGGCAAGCGCCATGTACTCGGCTCGAAAATGGTGGGCGTTGGGCAGGACCCGATTCAGCTGCGACAAGTGTCCGCTACCAGCCCGAAAAGAAGGGAAGGCCCACTCGTTTATCCGAGGCAGACCATTCAATAGATCGGCTGTCTGGGAAGACAGCGGCAGCGTGAATGCCTTGCTCTCGCCCCCTTTCGGGCAGGGGCGGTGGAGCGTTCTGTTGTTGAAGTCCAAATCGGCCCATCGAACAGAGAAGCAGTCGGCAATTCGCAGCCCGGTCGTCAGCATGGTCAAGGCGGCACCCCGCTGAACCACATTGACCTCGTCCAGCGGCAAGGCGGACAAGTCCAATCGCGGGTAGTCGCGTCGTCGGGTGCCGTGCCACTCGACCGCGACCGTGGGATTCGTGGGCAGGTCCACCTTCTTAAGCGCTGTGTTGTAGATCGCCCGCAGGTGTCGCATCACTCGATCCGCCGTCTGGTCTCCCACGTCGGTGGTCAATCGGTCGTGCCGAGCCTCGCAATCGCCCCGTGTGATCTCTGCCAGTGGTCGGCGGAGCCACGCGCTGAGGTGGGTTCTGACCTCTCTCTCGACCAACGGACCCGAGCTGTGGCCACGACGGTTCATCCGTTTAAGGTGGGCCTCCAGAGCCTGCTCCAACGTGATCGTGGCGCCCTGTTCGGGCTGGGTGAGCAACGTGTCTCGCGCCCGCCGCCGCGCCTCAGCGCACGTCATCAGCGGGAACCGGCCCAAAGTCCATCGCTTGCGGCCGGACTTCTGCACCACCCAGCTCTTCGTGCCCGAGTCCCGAGTAATCAGGCCCAGACCCTTAATCTCTGTGTCCCACAATGCCCCCGGAGATGCCGCCTCCGCGACAGCCTGCGTAAGTTTCGCAACCGGCATTGGAAAACTCCCTAGCAACTTCCTTAGTTAGGCAAGCCTAGGGTCAGCGGAATCGAGAAGATATGATAAACTTCTGATTTCATAAAGAAATATGGCAACGTAGGGAAGCCGGGGCGAGCTTGGGAAGCTCCTGCTCTACCATTGAGCTACACCCGCTGAGCGTCTCTGTGCGCGAGCAGTGCTGTGACAGCTTGATGGCCACCGCGCAACTCGATTGCGGGTTATGCGGGCGCGATGCGGGTGTGGAATTCGCCGTTTTCGCCAAACGGATCGACGGTTTTGGGCAAGCGCGCGAGCAGGCTGCGGTCAAAGCGGTCACCCACCGCAATACCCGGAAGGTCAGCGGTGATCGCGCTGATCACGCAAGCCGCGCCCGAAGCCTCAAGGTCGTCCATCAGCGCTGCGTAATCAGCCTCCCACAGCGGGAAGGCGAGCTTTAAGCCCCTAGTGCTATCGTGACCGGCAAAGGCCTCTTCGCGCCAGGAGCGAATAGTTTCCAGATGCAGATCACCGAAGGCGAGCGTGTCCGCATTTGGCACCAGCGCAAGCCCCACGGCAATTTGGTCGACGTAGTCGGGGCCAGAGTGCAGCGGAACTCCGATAAGCGGCAATCCCAAACGCTCAGCCTGGTCCACGACCGTGTCGATTGCGAATTCCTGATGCGCGATCATACGGCTGCGCGCGTCGAACGTGGTAATCAGAACGATGTTCGTCGCCCCCTCTCGCACCATAGCGCGCCACGCAAGGAAGCTGTCTTTGCCCCCGCTCCAGAACAGGACGGTGCAGGCCTTCTCAGCGTCAGGTCGCGCTTCGCTCAGCCAGGCGGGCTGCTGGATGCGTTTTGCCCGGATCGCCAGACGCACTTTCTCATGGCCAAAGGGGCAGTGCCGGCAGCCCGCGCCGCAGCAGCTATCGCGCTCCAGCAAACCCAGCCGGGTGAAGACTAAAAATCCGGTGTCAGGGTCGGTGTAGGTGTGATCCCCGCGCGCGCATGCCGCATCGTGGACCTGCCAACATGAAGGTTCAGACACTCTCGGTTTCGCTCCAGCCGGGCATTGCAGAGGCTGTCGAGGGCTTTGAAACGCGCATCTTCGTCTGGCGCTTTTCAGCTCGTTGCTTTTCTTGCCGCTGAGCCTTGAGAGTGAAGCCGATGATCATGCTAACCCCGATCACGCTAGGCCCGGCCCAGATCAGCGGGTTGAACACCTCCTCGGGCACAAGCCGTATCAGCCCGACCGAAAGGAAAGCGGTGTAGGCGGAAATGCCCATGCCGATAAGCGCGCGAAAGTGCTCTCCCACATAGGCCTTTGCGTCCGGTGCGCTGAGGCCCGGTACATATTCACGCCAGACAAACACCTGCTGCATCAACATTGAGACTACCCCGACAACGGCCACCAGAACCATCAGCGGATCGCCCACGCGCACGCCAAATATCCCGCACCATAGCCCTGAGACGAGCACAGCGGCCATCACCAGCTGATAACGCAGACTTCTAAGGGCGGGCCGTTTTGTCCGGTGCCGGATCACTGCCACGCCGTAATCGGCAAACCCAATCGTCAGGATGCCGAGATAGAGCATCATCCAGCCAAACAGGCCCTCATACAGAAGGCGATCCTCAATCTCGGGGTGACGGCTGGTATCGATCAGCGAATAGATCGCCATCGCAATCGCCAGCGCTCCGGCTCCGATAAAGCCAGCGAGCGCCCATTTGCCCCCGCCGCGATGGGTCTTTGCTCCTTTCTTGGTAGCGATCGGAATCCAGAAAGCAGCAAGCCCGATTGTGCCGGCGATCACGTGAAGGACTACGAAGATCAAGAATAAATCCATGACAGTCAAACCTGTACAGAGAAATGGACACCAAGCAAAGCGCGAGGGCTGGATGGATAGGAACGCATCACAAGGCTTGCCTTGATGGAACGCAAACGGCAGGTGGAGCGCATGCAAAAGCGCGCCGGGATCGAAGCGAGCGCCCCTAATGGAGAGTACACCCATGCGTCAGATTGACCATTTCATGCCGACAGCGAGCCCGGAAACGAGCCAGGCCCCGACGCGCACGCACAAGGTCTGGAACCCTTCGACCGGCGAGGTTCAGGCCGAAGTGGCGCTGGGCGATGCCGCGCTGCTGGACCAAGCCGTCGCCAATGCTGAGGCCGTCCAACCCGCCTGGGCCGCCACCAACCCGCAAAAGCGCGCGCGGGTGATGTTCAAGTTCAAGGAGCTGGTTGAGGCGAACATGCAATCGCTCGCCGAACTGCTCTCCAGCGAGCATGGCAAGACCGTTCCTGATGCAATGGGAGACGTGCAGCGCGGGCTTGAAGTGATCGAATACGCTTGCGGCATCCCGCAGGTCCTCAAGGGCGAGTACACGCAGGGCGCCGGACCCGGCATTGATGTCTATTCGGTGCGTCAGCCGCTTGGGATTGGCGCTGGCATCACGCCGTTCAACTTTCCCGCCATGATCCCGATGTGGATGTTCGGCATGGCAATCGCGGCGGGCAACGCGTTCATCCTCAAACCCTCTGAGCGCGATCCATCCGTGCCGGTGCGCCTCGCCGAACTGTTCGTCGAAGCGGGCGCGCCCGAAGGCCTTCTCCAGGTCGTCCACGGCGACAAGGCCATGGTCGATGCGATCATTGAACACCCTGCGATCCCCGCGATCAGCTTTGTCGGTTCCTCTGACATTGCGCATTACATTTACCGGCGCGGCGCAGAGTTTTCCAAGCGCGTCCAGGCCTTTGGCGGGGCCAAGAACCACGGCGTCGTGATGCCCGATGCAGACCTTGATCAGGTGGTGAATGACCTTGCTGGCGCGGCCTTTGGCTCGGCAGGCGAGCGCTGCATGGCGCTGCCCGTCGTGGTTCCCGTGGGCGAGGACACCGCCGAGCGCCTCAAGGAAAAGCTCATCCCCGCAATCCACGCGCTTCGCATCGGCGTCTCAAGCGATCCCGACGCGCATTACGGGCCGGTCGTGACGCCCGAGCACAAGGCCCGGATCGAGCAATGGATCGACACCGCTGAGAACGAAGGCGCGGACATCGTTATCGACGGGCGCGGCTTTACGCTGCAAGGCCACGAGAATGGCTTCTTCGTGGGGCCGACCTTAATCGACCATGTGACGCCCGACATGACGAGCTACCAAGAAGAAATCTTCGGCCCAGTCCTGCAAATGGTACGCGCCAAGGATTTTGAAGAAGCCGTGCGCCTGCCTTCCGAGCATCAATACGGCAATGGCGTCGCGCTCTTCACCCGCAACGGCCACGCCGCGCGCGAATTCATGAACCGGGTGAATGTCGGCATGGTCGGGATTAACGTGCCGATCCCGGTGCCCGTCGCCTATCACTCGTTCGGTGGTTGGAAGCGATCCGGCTTTGGCGACATCGACCAATACGGGACCGAGGGCCTTGCTTTCTGGACCAAGCGCAAGAAGGTGACCCAACGCTGGCCCGACGGAACCGCGGGTTCGAGCGCGGATGGCAGCGACCCCTTCGTAATTCCGACTATGGGGTGAGCAAGGATCAATATGCGCGCAACTCACTTGCCCCACTGACAGTAAGGCGCGCGTCTGAAAGAGGCTGAGCTTCGTAAGGAACTGTAAGGTGGCGAGGACAACCTTGAGGATTGATGCCATGCGCATAATCGCCGCCCTCACCCTATGTCTCACCCTTGCCGCGTGCGGTGCTCCGGAGAATGATCCGGTTTCTGGCCATGATGAGCACAGCCACAATGAACAGGGCCATGAAGAGCCTGCGCGTGACAGCAATCCGGGTGGCCCCGGCCTGCCCCTTGTCCCTGATATTGCCGATGAAGAAGGCAGCGAAGAGGACGTCGCCGACGAGGCGAAGGCCGCGCGAATTCCCGTCAGTTTCCGTGGCGCTTGAGACTATGCAGGCAGCATCTGCACCTACCAGAACGAGATGCGCTTGAAAGGCGAAGGCGAAACCCGAGTGCAAGCCCTAAGGCTTTGCACTCGAAAGCAAGGGAAGCGAGCAGCGCCCTCACACCTCGGAGGGTGACAAACCGAAGATGATAGTCGAATGTGCTCGGAAACAATACGAGGTGTGACATGACAATATCGCGTGCGATACTCCCACTCATGGCCTTGGGCTTGGCCGCGTCGACAGATACTGTATCCGCACAAGACGCACCTCCTGTCTGCCAAACCGAACCAGGCCAAGCGTTTGTCGGCGGGCCAGCGACGCAAGCGACAGGTGCGCAAATCCAGTCAGCGACGAAAGCGCGGATCTTCCAATGGGTGTTCGAAGGCAGTCCGGTGACAATGGACTATCGCCCCGACCGCGTGCGCGTGGTCTATAACCGGGAAATGAATGTAGTCGCCGTCACCTGCGGGTGATGCAAACCTGTGTCCTTGCTCCCAATCCCCATTACGAGGTGTTCAATGAAGCTCAGCCTGCCCCTCTTCCTAGCCCCTTCGATCATCGCTCTGAGCGCAAGCGCAGCGATCGCGCAAGACACGCCAGCGGTGTGCAGAACCGAGCCCGGGCAGAGCTTTGTTGGCGGCCCGGCCACTCAGGAAACAGGCGCCGCGATCATAGCCGCTACCGGGGCGACGATCTTCCAATGGGTGCTTGAGGGCAGCCCGGTTACAAGAGACTACCGCCGCGAGCGCGTGCGCGTGTTTTACGATCGCGAGATGAAAGTGATCGCGGTCAGCTGCGGATGAAACGCAAACGCGCCACCTCAGGATCGCCTTACGAAGAGAGGTTTGGCTTCTGCCGCGCAGTGAGGGAAGGCAGCCGCATCATCGTAGCCGGCACCGGCCCGATTGACCCCGATGGCACAACCACACCCGGCGGCTCGGCGGCTCAGGCTGCGCGCTGTTGTGAGTTGATCATCGCCGCTATCGAGAACCTTGGCGGCAGCGCCTCGGACGTGGTGCGCACACGCATGCTGATCACCGACATGGGCGATCAGGACGCTGTGGGCGATGTCCACAAGCGCTATTTCGGCGAGGCCAAGCCCGCCGCGACGATGGCCGGCGTCGCCTGGCTGTGCGGCGAAGACTGGAAGGTCGAAATCGAAGCGGAGGCTTTGGTATCACTATGATTATGCGCGGACTAGTCTACCTTGTCGCCGGGTTCACTGGCATCGCCATAGGGATCGCGAGCGCGCTCTATCTGTCGGGCCTGTGGTCCACCAAACAGCCGATGGAATTTGGCGATGTGAATGTGGCGGGCTGGGTGAGCGATTTTGCCGTTGGCTCTGAGCAGGCAAGCCCATATGTCCGCGCCCGCGTCGCGCGCCATGGTCTGCTCGCGCTGGCGAACACCGAGGCGGTCTATTTCGTGCGCGGAACGGATGACGAGGGCGAGCGGCTGCGCGAGGATTGCGACTATCGGCTATCAGGCGGCGCAATGCCCGCCAAGTGGTGGTCGATCACGCTTTACCAAACGCAAGGCAGCATGCTTCCCATGAACGAGGACGAGGCACTCAGCGTTGATGCAACCAGCATCGCGGCCGAGGGCGATACATGGCAGGCGCTGATCGCACCGGAACGCCCTGAGGACACCTCCAATTGGCTTTCCAGCCGCAATTCGGATCGGTTTGATCTTCTGCTGCGCCTTTATGTCCCGAAAGAGGCGCTGTTGACCGATCCCGAGGCCACTCTGACACCGCCCTCCATCGAGCGGCTTGGCTGCACGGGAGAGGACGCATGAAGCGCTTTCTCGGACCTCTCATTGTGCTTGTGCTCGCCACTGTCGGCGCGCATTGGGCAACGCTCGCCTACGCGCCCAGCATCATCATGGACCGCGCACTAACAATGCTGAAGAACCGCGGTATCTCAGAACACGCCTTCACAACCCCGCAGCGGATCACCCCGCAAACGCAAGCCGTGGTGCGTTCATCGCCCGACCTGTTCTATTCGCTGTGCCGATATGATTTGAGTGATCCGGAAACCGTGGTTGATGTCACAATGGCGCGTTGGCCGAATTATCAGTCCCTGTCGTTTTTCGATGGAAACACAAACAACTTCGCGACCTTCAGAAGACAAGACGCAAGCGAAACAGTGCGCCTACTCGGCCCCGGCAAAAAAGGAGTAGGGATTAGCAGTCCGACCGCACGCGGCGTCATTCTCATCCGTCGGCTCGCTCCGACACAAGAGGCGTTTGATGAAGCCTCACAAGTCGCTCAGGACGATGCTTGCGAGTTGGTGACGCCTTAGGCGGCGTTGGAAACTGCGCTATTACGCTCGGCGGCATGCGCGAAATGCGCGCTCACCCGCGCCATCAGCTCATCAACATCGGCCATCGCGTCGAGCTCCTCGTTCGAGATGAGCACGTGCGGTTCCTCTCCCGCTTCGCTGATCAGCACCACGGGCAGCGCCACTTCGCGCGCGCCGCCTGTACCCAGCGTCGCAAAATCCCGCGTGAAATCATCGCGGTGGTAGAAATCCACGTCGGCATCCAGCTCTTGCCAAAACCGCTTCCAGTCGCCCCGCATCGAAACCGCGCCATAAGTCAGCGCGCACAGCGAGCATGGATAAGTCTCGGGCCGCGCCGCCTTGTGCACGGCGTGCATTAGCGCTTCGATCAGGCCAGTGTCCGCGTTGTAGACGCAAATGAGACGGGGTTTTGTATCGGTCATGCTGATAAATACGCGCGAGAGGCCATTTGGGTTACACAAAATTGCGCAAAAAACGCGCGCGCCGCAGCGTAATCACGTGTGGCTCGAGAAGTCTTTCCTCACCCGCTGCAAGCGTCTATTCCGCTTGCCATGACAGGACAATTTCAACTCACCGAAGATCAACTCGCCATCCGCGAAACCGCTGAGCGGTTTACCGCTGATCGGATCACCCCCAACGCAGCGGAATGGGATGAGAAGCACATCTTCCCCAAGGACGTGATCAAGGAAAGCGCCGAGCTTGGCTTTGGCGCGATCTATGTCTCAGAGGACAGCGGCGGGATCGGCCTTGGCCGCCTTGAAGCAGCGCTCATCATGGAAGCCATGGCTTATGGCTGCCCGACGACAAGCGCATTCATTTCGATCCACAACATGGCCGCCTGGATGATCGATGAATTCGGGAGCCAGGATCTGAAGGATCGCTACCTGCCCGCTCTTGTCACTATGGACAAAATCGCGAGCTATTGCCTCACTGAACCGGGCAGCGGATCAGACGCCGCCGCGCTCAAGACCAGCGCGAAGCTTGATGGCGACCACTATGTCGTGAACGGGACCAAGCAGTTCATCTCAGGTGGCGGGGTCAACGATGTCTATGTCGTGATGGTGCGCACCGACGATCACAAGACGAACGGCATCACCTGCCTTGTCGTCGACAAGGACACGCCCGGCGTCAGCTTTGGAGCGCCTGAAAAGAAGCTGGGCTGGAACGCATCGCCCACCGCTCAGGTGATCTTCGAGGACGCTCGCATCCCCGTCGCCAACCGCGTGGGAGCCGAAGGCGAAGGTTTCCGCTTTGCGATGATGGGCCTTGATGGAGGCCGCCTCAACATTGGCGCGTGTTCGCTGGGCGGCGCGCAAAGGTGCCTCGATGAAGCGATCACCTACACCAAGGATCGCAAGCAGTTCGACACGCCCGTCGCCGACTTTCAGAACACGCAGTTCATGCTGGCCGACATGGCGACCGATCTGGAGTCAGCGCGCGCGCTTCTCTACCTGGCGGCAGCAAAAGTCACCGACAACGCGCCCGACAAATCGCGCTTTTCCGCGATGGCGAAGCGGCTCTCCACCGACAATGGCAGCAAGATCGTCAACGATGCGCTGCAGCTTTTCGGCGGCTACGGCTATTTGCGCGACTACCCGATCGAGCGTTTCTGGAGAGACCTGCGCGTGCACTCGATCCTCGAAGGCACGAATCAGGTAATGCGGATGATCGTGGGCCGGGATTTGCTGCGGCAATAGGAGATAAAGTTGGATCGTCGTCAGGTTCTCAGCGGATTGTCCGCTAGCGCGCTGCTTGCCCCCTTAATGTCCCTGCATGGCGCGCTTCACGCACAGGAGGCTGGCGCAGCCGACGCGCACACCGATCTCAGCTCCTTGCCCGATCTGCAAATGATGGGCGACGAGCGCGTGGGCATGGTCATGTTTCCCGGCTTCACCGCTCTCGACCTTGTCGGCCCGCACTATTTCTTCGCCTGCATGATGGGCGCGCGGGTCAATTTGCTGACAACTCAAGACCAGCTTGTCCCGGTGGCGAGCGATTTAGCGCTCGCCATCGCGCCGGACATGCAGCTGGCTGAGGCGCGCGAGCAATACGATGTGCTGTTTGTCCCCGGCGGCACAGCGGGCGTGATCGCAGCGATGCAGGACGAGGCGCTGCTTGGTTTCCTGCGCGAGCAAAGCAAGGCAGCGCGCTTTGTCACCAGCGTGTGCACTGGCGCTGCTGTGCTGGGCCAGGCGGGCCTTCTGCAGGGCAAGCGCGCCACAACACATTGGGCCATCCTTGATACACTCAGCCAGTTTGGCGCGACGCCAAGCAACAGGCGCGTGGTGCGCGACGGCAAGGTCATCACCGGCGCTGGCGTTTCCGCTGGGCTCGACTTCGCGCTTGAGGTGGTCGCGGATTTGCGCGGCGCAAATTACGCGCGCGCGCTCACCCTGCAAGCCGAATACGCACCCCAGCCACCCTTTACGGGAGGCTCGCTTGCCGCAGCCGATCCATCTATTGCGGGGGGAATGAGGGCAATGTTCCAGGGGTTTGGCGAAGACGTGCGTGCACTAGCAAAACCTCTTCAACCAACTGGTGCCTGATACTTCGTGAGATGGCTCACCATCCTTGCAGCCTATGCGGCAGCCGCGCTGGTCGGCGCGTTGGTCTTCGTGGTTCTGGCTGTTGCGATCAACCAGGATCCTGTTTCGGCTGAGACCCTGATCTTTGCCATTCCAGCGCTTGTCATCATGGGCGCGGTGGTGGCGGCTCCTGCAGCTGCGCCAACAATCATCATCACCGAACGCCGCCGGTCAGGACCCTTTTGGGTGTTCCTCGCTGCAGGGCTCGTTGCCGGTTTCGCTATCCTTGGCGTAATTACCTACGCTGCTGGTTGGATTGGAAAGAGCCTTGTCTTGATCCCGGTTCCAATAAGCTCAGCATCGCTGACCTATTGGCTGGTCGCGTGGCACTGGTTTGCTCCCAAGGACGAAATCGATGCAACGCTCGAGGTGTTTGAGTGAGCTCGCTTCCTGTGGGGCTCACCCCAACACTCAGCCTCGCAACCGTAACCCTCGTTGTACCCGATTACGATGCCGGGATCGCCTTTTACCGCGACGCTTTGGGCTTTGACCTCGTCGAAGACACCGAGCTTGGGGGCGGCAAGCGCTGGGTGGTTGTCGCCCCGCAAAACGGCGCAGCGTTGCTTCTCGCCAAGGCTGCCAACGACGCCCAACGCACTGCCATCGGCAACCAAGCGGGCGGACGCGTTTCCTTTTTCCTCCAAACCGATAGTTTCGCCGATACTCATGCCCGCTTTACAGCCGCCGGAGTGAGTTTTCTTGAACAGCCCCGCAGCGAGCCCTACGGCACTGTCGCCGTCTTCAGCGACCCGTTCGGCAATCGCTGGGACCTTATCGAACCGAAAGCACCTTGATGATCACCGAAGTTCTCACCCGTAAATCCGGCCCCATCGGTCACATCACACTGAACCGTACCAAGGCGCTCCACGCGCTCACGCTGGAGATGTGCCACGCAATGACCGCAGCTCTCACCGAATGGGCGGATGATGACGAGGTGCAGGCGGTGATCATTGACCACGCCGAAGGATCACGCGGCTTTTGTGCAGGCGGCGATATCGCCATGCTGCGCAATTCAGCGCTTAACGATGGCGGCGTATCGGGCCGCAAGTTCTTCCATGCTGAGTACCAGCTCAACCACCAGCTTTTCACCTATGAAAAGCCCGTTGTCGCTTTCATGGACGGGATCACGATGGGCGGCGGTGTTGGCATTTCGATGCCCGCCAAATTCCGCGTCGCGACCGAGAATACGCGCTTCGCCATGCCCGAGACCGGTATCGGCCTTTTCCCAGACGTGGGCGGCGGTTGGTACCTCTCGCGCCTTGGCGGGCGACTTGGCCAGTTCCTCGCGCTCACCGGCGCGCGGCTGGATGGCGCAGAGGCTCTATGGACCGGCCTTGCGACCCATTACCTGCCCAGCGATATGCTGGACGACATCAAGGCCCGCATCGCCGAGCGACCTCAGCGCATCGCCGGTATCCTCTCCGAGCCCGTGGGCACTCCGCCCCCTGCACGGATCGAACAAAACGCGCTGTTGATCGCCAAGCATTTCGCCTCTGATAGGTATGAAGACATACTCGCCAGTCTCGAAGCCGAAATTGAGGCGGATGAAAGCGATGCCGCCGCATGGGCGCAAAAGGAGCGCGACACGCTAGGAACAAAGAGCCCGCAGACCTGCAAGGTCGCGCTGCGCCAGCTTGCCACCAGCCTGACGCTTGAGACCTTCGCTGAAAACATGGCGATGGAATACCGCATCGGCTCCCGCGTCCTCACTCGCCCTGACTTTGCCGAAGGGGTGCGCGCGGTGATCGTCGACAAGACCAACGATCCCAAATGGAACCCCGCCACCCCCGGAGAGGTGAGCGAAGAGCTGCTCGACGGCATCTTTGCGCCGCTCGCTGAAGGCGAGGAGTGGAAACCTCTTTAATGAACTGACCGTCATCCCGGCGCAGGCGGGGACCCAGAGCGGCGCAGCGCGAATTTACCCTAGGTTCCCGCTTTCGCGGGAATGACGAGAGGAGAGAACATGACCTATGAAACGATCACCGTTGAAATCGACGCAGGCGGCACAAAGGGCGTCACTTTGATCACGCTCAATCGGCCCAAAGCATTGAACGCGCTCAACAGCCAGGTGCTCGCTGACCTGTCCGCCGCCTTCGCCGCGTACAGCGCCAATGAAACGCAGTTGTGCGCGGTGCTAACGGGCTCTGGCGAAAAGGCCTTTGCCGCCGGCGCCGACATCAAGGAGATGCACGACAAAGCAGCCGCGGACTTCTACCTCGAAGATTTCTTCAGCCCGTGGACCTCCGAAATCGTCAAGAAAACCCGCAAACCCTGGATCGCTGCGGTCAATGGCTTTGCGCTGGGCGGCGGGTGCGAGCTTGCCATGATGGCCGACTTTATCATTGCCTCCGACAACGCCAAGTTCGGCCAGCCTGAGATCAATCTGGGCGTCGCGCCCGGCATGGGCGGCTCACAACGCCTCACCCGCGCAATTGGCAAGTCCAAGGCGATGGAAATGTGCCTTACAGGCCGGATGATGGGCGCCGAGGAAGCCGAGCGTGCCAATCTGGTGGTGCGCGTGGTGCCTCAGGCCAATCTGATTGCCGAAGCGCTGAAGACCGCCGGAACCATCGCCTCCAAACCGCCTATGGCAGCGATCGCGAACAAGGATATGGTCAACGCCGCATTCGAGACGACGCTCGACCAAGGCCTCATCATGGAACGCCGCATCTTCCAGATCCTCACCGCGAGCGAGGACAAGGCGGAGGGCATGGCGGCCTTTATCGAGAAGCGTGAGGGCACTTGGAAGGGGCGGTGATGCTGAACGGTATCATCTTCGTCATCTTGGGGGGCAGCGTCCTGTACTATGCGGCGCAGCTTTTGCGGGGCTGGCGAGTTCGGATGGAGGCTTCGGAGCCACCCATGCCCTTGATCGAGAGGCTTCCGATTTTCGCAGCGATCGGCGCTGTGAACCTTCTTGCGCTCGCAATGATTGTGTGGGGCGTGATCAAGATATTCCAGTAAAGCGGAGAGGGACGCGAACATGAAAATCGCCTTTATCGGCCTTGGCAATATGGGCGGCGGGATGGCCGCCAACTTGGTGAAAGCGGGCCACGACGTGCGCGCGTTTGACCTCAGCGAAGAGGCGCTCGCCGCCGCGAAGGACGCCGGTTGCGAGACGTTCGACACCGCGCGTGAGGCTTGCGCGGAGGCCGAGGCGGTTGTCTCGATGCTCCCCAATGGCGCGATTGTGAAATCGGTCTATGAAGGCGAAGTGTTCGGCCGCGCGCCCGAAGGCGCCGTGCTGCTCGATTGCTCCACCATCGATGTCGCCACCGCCAAAGAGGTGACCTCCAAGGCTACAGAGCACGGCTACGCCATGGTCGATGCGCCCGTGTCCGGTGGCATCGCGGCGGCGAATGGCGGCACGCTCACCTTCATGGTCGGGGGCGGCCCGAGCGCCTTTGAACGCGCCGAGCCTGTACTTCAAGCGATGGGCAAGGCGGTGATCCACGCAGGCGATGCGGGCGCTGGCCAGACGGCCAAGATCTGCAACAACATGCTGCTCGCCATCACCATGATCGGCACTGCCGAAGCGATGAAAATGGCTGAAAAGCTGGGGCTGGACCCGCAGAAATTCTACGAAATCAGCTCGCAAAGCTCGGGCTACAACTGGTCATTGAACGCCTATACGCCGCTGCCCGGTGTCGGCGTCGAGAGCCCGGCGGACAAGGACTATGCGGGCGGCTTTGCAACCCCGCTGATGGTGAAGGATTTGCGCCTCGCCATGGAAGCTGCAGAGACCGCCGATGCCGCCGTCCCCTTGGGATCGCGCGCCGCTGCGCTTTACGAAGACTTCCTTGGCGCGGGCAACGAAGCGCTCGATTTCTCGGCGATCATCAAGACCTACAGCTAACGGGCCTCAGCCCCGAACAGCCTCAGGCCCTGATCTCGGCGATTACTCTATCGAGCCATTCGCGAGGCGCCTTGCGCCGACCAATATCGGCGACGAACTCCTGGCCGCGCGCGACGCTCTTGAGACTCCCGCCTTGCAACCATCGGTCCGCGCGGTCGTGGTAGGATAGTCCGCCGCGCTTCAGCCAGTCCGGCCGCTGCCACAGGGTGGGCGGGCCGCCGGGCACTGTGAGCCGCAAGGCCTCGCTTGCATGCCGCGCCGTGTGCCCCTCCCCTCGCCAGATCACATCGTTCGATCCATGCATGCCCAACGCATGAGGGTGTGCGAGATCGAGCATCTCCCTGGGCACCCCTTCGCTCAGAGCTATGAGCGCCTCCACCCGCAGATATCCAAAGATTCGATGGTGCGGCTCTCCTGTCTCCTCTTCGGCAAACAGCCCGAAGAACACAAACACATCGCCCACACCAACGCCTTGCCGCTCAAGATGCGTTTGCGCAGCGCCCGTTTGGCCAAAAGCGCAGGTTCCATCACCAAGGAACATCGGATCATGGTGGCACAAGTCGCCCGCACGCACACGCCCGCGACTGGCTGCTGATGCACGCTCCCCCAGACCCAAATCGCCATACGTAGTGCGCGAGAGGTCTTTGGTGTCGGGGATCGGCAGGCTCACTGGCATGCCGTTCACAATCGGCGAAGGCCCGCCGCCTGCGCTTGTATCAAAGCCCTTGCGTGAAAAGACGATCCTCATGCCCCGCTAGCTAGCCAATCGGCCAATGCGCTGCGACCATTTGTTGCACAAGAGGCACTTTTCCTTGCTTTGATTTGGCCGGTCTTTGGGAGTAGAGGCTCCGGACATGACACATGACACCAAAGTTACCGCGCTCATCATGGCGGGAAAGCGTTCAGGCGTTCTCGATCCGCTCGCCGAGCGTGCTGGCGTTGCCCAAAAGTGCGTGGTTCCGGTGAACGGCGTGCCCATGGTCGCGCGCGTGACCGAGGCGGTCTCCAAAGTGCCCGAGGTTGGCCAAATCCGCATCGTCGCGCACGAGCCGGATGAGATCGCCGCGCAGCCGGTGGTCGCCAAGCTGATCGAGGAGGGCCGCCTAATCTTTGCTGAAGGCAAGTTCAACATAGTCGACAGCGTCTTTTCAGGGGCCGAGGGCGCGGACTTTCCGCTGCTGATCACCACGGCTGACAATTGCCTCGTCACGCCCGAGGGGTATTCGGAATTCATCGGCAAATGCCTCGATGTCCAGGCGGGCGGCGCGGCGGGCCTCGCGAGCAAGGAAGACGTGCAGGCGGCTGATCCCGAAGGACAAAGTAAGTTTTACGAGTTTCGCGATGGCGGCTTTTCCAATTGCAACATGTACTGGATCGGCAGCGCCAAGGCTTTGAGCGCGGCGGAAATCATGCGCGAGGGCGGCCAGTTCGTAAAGTTCCCGCGCCGCATCATCAAGGCGTTCGGCCTGATCAACCTCATCCGCTTTCGTTTGGGCACAGGCTCAAAGGAGAAGCTGTTCGAGCAAGTTTCCAAGCGCTTTGGCTTCAAGATGGTCCCGATTGAGCTCAGCGATGGTCACTACGCAATCGACGTCGACAATGAGCGGACCTTTGCAGTGACAGAAAAGATACTCAAACGGCGAGAAGGCGACCAAGCCGGGGCGTAGCCCCGCGTTGATAGGGTCCAATGAAGCGTCTGTTTTCCAACATAGGCTGGCTGCTGGGCGGGCGCGCCTTCAACGCCGTGATGAGCCTTGTCTATTTGGTTTTGGCGACCAACACGCTCGGCATTGAAGGCTTTGGCTACTTCGCCATTATCGTTGCACTGGGACAAGCGATAACCGGGTTCGCCAATTTCCAGACTTGGCAGTTTATCGTGCGCTGGGGGGCAAATGGCAGCGGCACGCCTGAAGCGCCAGACCCGGTCGCAGTGCGCGAGGCCACCGGTTTTGCCATGGCGCTCGACATGATTTCGGTTTTCCTTGGTAGCGCGGCAGCCGCTATTGTGGTCGCGACCGCTTATCTCTGGTTGCCTTTGCCCGGCGAATTGCTGGGGCTGACTTTCGGCTATTGCGTGGTTTCGCTGTTATCGATCCGCACAACCCCGACCGGACTCTTGCGGCTGCGCTTCAAGTTTGCGACCGCGACCTTTGCTGAGGCGGTGCAGCCCTTGATCCGCGCCGTGGGCGCTGTGCTTGCGATGCTGTTCATGCCCAATGTCTTAGGCTTCATCCTAGCCTGGGCTGCGTCTGAAGTGGCGGTCGCCCTCGCCTTGTGGATCGCCGCCATTCAAGAGGATCGTCCTGATATCCGCGCGCTCAGCCTCACGCGTATTCCATCAAAGTATCCTGACGCCTGGGCCTTTGTTTGGTCGACCAACATGTCCGGCAGTCTCACAATCGCGGGCAAGCAGGTCATTATATTGTTGGTCGGCACATTTGGCGGCGCAGCGCTCGCAGGCGGCTTTCGGGTCGCTTCGCAATTGGGGCAGGCGTTGGTCAGCCTTGCACAGACGGTTTCCAAGGCGATCTTTCCTGAGCTTGTTCATGCCCGCGACAACGCCCTTCTCATGGCAAGGCGCATGGCAAATATCGCGCTGGTCGCAGGCGTGATCGCGGTGGTTGTCGCTATTCTTGGCGGGCGCTGGGCGCTTGCGACTTTGGCCCCTGAGGATTTCAGCGCGTTCTACTGGGCGATGGTGATTTTGAGCATTGCAGGGGCCGTGGAGCTAATCGGCGCAAGCCTTGAATCGCTGCTCGTATCCGCAGGCCGTGCCGGAACCGCCTTTGCCGTGCGCGCAGTGCCAACAGTGCTGGCGCTAGTCTTCCTTGAAGCCGCGATTGACTGGAACGGCGCGAAGGGCGCAGCCTTTGCCGTTCTGGCATCCAGCAGCTTGGCGGTGATCGGGTTTTACGTGGCGATCCTGAACCTCTCAGAGATCCGGATCGAGGTTGAGCTGGAAAAGCCCTAGGAAGTCGAGCATTCGCCGAACAACTTGAGATAGTCCGAGATCGGATCGAGCCCCATCTCGGCGCGCAGATCATCAATCCGATCCGGCTCTTCGAGGGTGTGCGGCGCTCGCTCGCCATCCTTGCACGTAATCTGCGAACCAAACCGCTGCTTGCCTGTCAGCTTCAGCATAATGCGGTCGTAGAGATAGGCGTAATTGCCCTTGGACACGTCCCCTTGCGCCGCGAGAGGCTCCATCAGACGCAAGGCCTTGAGCTGAAAAGCAGGATCGTGATCGGCGTGCTGGACAAGCAGCCAAGCCATGTCAGCCGCCTTTTCGCCCACCTGCGATATCGAAGGCCAGCCGTCGTTCTCCTCGATCCGAGCTTTGAGCCATGCGGTGTTTTCACGATCAACCCGGCCCATTTCTCCCAGAACCAGCGCGTTGAACACGGCGGCCGCATCCTCGCTCAAATGCGGCAGGCGAGGATCATCATTGGGAACGCGCGTCCAGCGAAAGGAGAGGCGGATAAGCTGCTCGCCAACCGGGCGCACCTCAAGCTCGCGCGCAAAATCGGACTCCAGCGGCTGCACGCGCTGCTCGGTGAGGCGGATGGTTTCAACCAGAGTGGCAAAAACCAGACGCGCTTCTTTGGATGCCGCTTTCAAATCAGCGTGGGTGGCAAAGCGCCCTTGAAACTGCTCGCCGCGAACCACCTGCCTGCATACAGAAGCTTGCGCGCTGGTGTATGTGCTGAGCTCGAGCGAAACGCCCAGCTCTTCCAACTCAGCATCAAGCCGCGCGCGGCCCTGTTCCTCGCATTCAGCCAGCCACTTTGTAAGCTGCGCATATTGCGCTTTTTCCGCCTCGCTCGCTTCCGGAAAGAAGCCTTTGAGGTAATCGAAATCACCTGGCTCGAACCTACCATCGGAGAACCGCTCGGCAACCAGTTCAGGCAGGGGCGGGTAATCGGGAGCGGCCTTTTCCTGCGCTGCAAGAGGCGGTGCGAGCACCGCCATCAGCGACAATGCCGCACCCGTAATCCAACGCATCACATCACTCCGCCGCCTCAGCCGGAAGATCCTCATAGGCGAGCTTCGGCTTCCTGGCCGCAGCCGTTTCGTCAAGGCGGCGGCGCGGGGCGAAGTACGGGGCTTGCTTCAGGCTTTCGTCGCCCGCGAGCGCTCGCTCAGTCACATGCCGGAAAGCGGTGATGAACTGATCGATACTCGCCTTGCTCTCGGTCTCGGTTGGCTCGACCAGCATCGCGCCGTGGACGACGAGCGGGAAGTACACCGTCATCGGGTGATAGCCTTCATCGATCAGCCCCTTGGCCAAATCCGAAGTCGAAAGACCGCCGCCAAAATCCTTATCGCCAAACAGAGCCTCGTGCATGCACGGGCCGCTGTCTGCGAAAGGCGCGTGGAGGATGTCTTCAAGGCTTCGCAGGATGTAATTTGCGTTGAGTACCGCATCTTCGGCCACCTGCTTGAGCCCATCGGCGCCGTGGCTGAGCATATAAGTGAGCGCGCGGGTGAACATGCCCATCTGGCCGTGGAACGCTGTCATCCTGCCAAAGGTCTGATGCTCGGCGTCCTTGTGCTCTTCCTCGATGATGTGAAACTCACCGGCCTCGTCTTTCTCGACGTAAGGCAGCGGGGCAAACGGTGCGAGCGCTTCGGAAAACACGACCGGACCCGATCCCGGACCGCCGCCGCCATGCGGGGTGGAGAAGGTTTTGTGCAGGTTGATATGCATCGCATCAACGCCAAGGTCACCCGGGCGCACACGGCCAACGATGGCGTTGAAATTGGCGCCGTCGCAATAGACATATCCGCCCACTTCATGGACCGCATCAGCGATCTCGCGAAAGTTCTTTTCGAACAGCCCGCAGGTGTTGGGATTGGTGATCATCACCGCTGCCACGTCAGGGCCAAGCCGGGCCTTGAGCGCTTCAACGTCCACACGGCCCTCAGGCGTTGCTGGGATGTTGTCCACTTTGTAGCCTGCGAAGGCGGCGGTTGCGGGGTTTGTGCCGTGCGCGCTTTCGGGGACGAGCACAACCTCGCGCGGATTACCGGCGGCGGTGTGCGCGGCGCGGATCGCAAGGATACCGCACAATTCGCCATGCGCGCCCGCTTTGGGGCTCATCGCGACGGCGGGCATGCCGGTCAGCGTCTTGAGCCAGGTGGCAAGCTGATCGATCACTTCAAGCGCGCCTTGCACACTCGATTGCGGGGCGAGCGGGTGAATGTCGGCAAAGCCCGGCAGGCGCGCCATCTTTTCGTTGAGACGCGGATTGTGCTTCATCGTGCAGCTGCCGAGGGGGAAGAAGCCCAGATCAATCCCGTAATTCTGACGGCTAAGGCGGGTGTAATGGCGCACCGTCTGAGGCTCGGTGAGGCCAACAAGGCCGATAGGTTCTGCGCGGTCAAAACCCCCCATGCGATTGGGTGCGGCGGGGGCAATCTCGGGTAGATCGACGCCGGTTGTCTCAGCCTTGCCAATCTCGAAGATCAGCGGCTCTTCAAGCATAAGCGCGCGGTTACCGGTCGTGGTGACCATTTCGCCGGTGGCATCGGCGACTTCCAGCGCCGTTTGCATTTGGGGCTTCCACCCGGATTTGTTGGGCGCGTTCATAGCTTACCTCCGCTCGTGCTGAGCTTGTCGAAGCACCTTACTTTCTTCGGGTGCTGGGTTAAAAGTGAAGTGCGGCCCTTCGACAAGCTCGGGGCGAACGGTGCTCGGGTGCGGATCATGCCGCAACCTCCGCATTCGAGGCGTTGTTCAATTCCACCGCCAAGCGGTCGATATCGTCTTCGGTCGTCGTCTCGGTGACCGCGACAAGGAGCGCGTGTTCGAGAGCGTCCACCCCGGGATACAGGCGGCCAAGCGACACACCGCCCAGCACGCCGCGATCGGCAAGATCACGCACGATCTCACGCGCGGGTCTACCATCGAGCATGAGAGTGAACTCGTTGAAGAATGAAGTGTTGAGAAGCGAAACACCCGGCACTTTCTCCAGACGATCCGCTGCGAGGCAGGCGAGGCGGTGGTTCTCAGCCGCGAGCTGGCGCAGGCCCTTCTCGCCCAGCAGCGTCATATGCGTGGTGAAGGCGAGCGCGCAGAGACCCGAATTGGTGCAGATGTTCGAAGTCGCCTTCTCGCGGCGAATATGCTGCTCGCGCGTCGAAAGCGTGAGGACGAAGCCGCGCTTGCCCTCGGCATCCACCGTCTCACCGCACAGTCGGCCCGGCATCTGGCGCACATGCTTGGGATCGCGCACCGCGAAGAGGCCGAGATACGGCCCGCCAAACTGAAGGCCGACGCCCAGCGCCTGGCCCTCACCAACGACAATATCCGCGCCCATCTCACCCGGCGATTTGAGCGCGCCGAGCGCCACCGGCTCGGTGTTGACCACCACCAGCAACGCACCCTTAGCGTGCGCGGCTTCGGCAACGACGGAAAGATCAGAAATCCGCCCGAGAATGTCGGGATATTGCACCACCACGCAGGCGGTGTCGTCGTCGATGCGAGAGGTCAGCGTTCCAAGGTTGGGCTCCGGCGTGATCGCGGGCTGCGCGGTTGCAATCTCGTCGCCGGTAAACTGCGCCATCGTCTTGACCACTTGCGCGTAATGCGGGTGGAGCGAACCCGAGAGCACCGCGCGATTGCGCTTGGTGACGCGGGTGGCCATCGCGACCGCCTCCCAGCATGCGGTCGAGCCGTCATAGAGCGAAGCGTTCGCCACCGCGCAGCCGTAAAGCCGCGCGACCTGCGTCTGGAACTCGAACAGCATTTGCAGCGTGCCCTGCGCTATTTCGGGCTGATAGGGCGTGTAGGCGGTGAGGAATTCCCCCCGGCTGATCACCGTGTCGACGCTGGCGGGAATGTGGTGGCGATACGCGCCTGCCCCAAGGAAGAACGGTGTGTTTTCCGCCGCCAGGTTCTTGCCTGCGAGCGCTTTCATATGCCGCTCAACCGCCATCTCGCTCGCATGCATCGGCAGATCGCGGATCGGCCCATCGAGCCGCGCGACTTCGGGTACATCGACGAACAGATCATCGATGGACGAGGCGCCGCATTTGGCAAGCATGTCTTCACGGTCGGTGTCGGTTAAAGGCAAGTAACGCATCGGATTTCCTTGTGTGAGCCGTGGGAATGCCAAAGCTCTCTCAGTTACGTGAGCAAAGCGCCCACGGACTCATCATCTGGGCTCAAAGCCCCTCGACGAATTCCTTGTAGGCGGCCTCGTCCATCAGGCCTTCAAGCTCGCCCGCATCGCCCACACTCATGCGGAAGAACCAGCCGTCTTCTTCGGGTGAGGAGTTCACCAAAGCGGGCTCCTCTTCGAGCGCGCTATTGCCCTCGGTCACTTCGCCAGAGATCGGCGCGTAGACGTCGCTTGCCGCCTTGACGCTTTCGACCACCGCTGCATCGCCTCCTTTGTCGAGAGCGGTGCCGACCCCGGGCAATTCGACAAAGACGATGTCGCCCAATTGCTCTTGCGCGTAATCGGTGATGCCGACCGTGGCGCTGTCGTCTTCGACATCGATCCATTCGTGTTCGTCGGTGAAATAACGCGGCATTCGTACTCAGCTCCCTCGATAATAGCGGTGGGGGACAAAGGGCATGGGTGAAACTTTGGCGGCGAGGCGCTTCTTGCGCACTGCGATTGCGAGCTCGGTGCCTTCAGCGGCGTGCACAGCGTCGACGTAAGCCATGGCAATGGGATAGCCGAGCGTGGGCGAGAAGCCGCCGCTCGTCAGCGTGCCGACTTTCGTGTCGCCTACGAACACCTCGGCCCCTTCACGCGCAGGCATACGGCCCTCGATGACGAGGCCGACGCGCACCTTCTCCGGCCCGCCGTCCAGCACTGTCATCACCGGCTCATGACCCAGCCAGCCGCCGGTTTCGCGGCGCTTTTTGGAGAGCGCGAAGGTCAGATCAGCGCTGACCGGATCGGTCTTGGTCGTGATGTCGTGGCCGTAAAGCGGCAGGCCCGCTTCCAAACGCAAGCTGTCACGCGCACCAAGACCAGCGGGACGCACGCGCTCATCGGCCACAAGCGCATCGGCGAGGCTCACCACGGCGTCTTCGTGAACTGCGATCTCGAACCCGTCCTCGCCAGTGTAGCCGCAGCGGCTGACCCAGATGTGCCCCGAACCCCATTCGAACAGACCCGCTTTCATGAAGGTAAGCTCGCCTGTGCCGGGGATCAGCTCTTCGAGCACCTCGCCCGCCTTGGGCCCTTGCAGCGCCAGCAGCGCAAAGTCATCATAGTGGTGCAGCGTGATTTCATCGGACAGTTGTTCGCGCAGGTGAGCGATATCGTCCCACTTGGTCGCACCGTTTACCACCAGATTGATGCGCGGGCCGGCATTGGTGACCATCAGATCATCGAGAATACCGCCATCTGCATCAAGCAACATCGAATAGCGCATCCGCCCGGTCTTGAGGCTGGTGATGAGGCCGGGAAGCAACGCCTCGAGCGCCTCAGCGCCCTGCGCGGCGGCCTCGGCATGGTCCTCGGAAGGGCCCGCAACGCTAAGCTGGCCCATATGCGAGACGTCAAACAGGCTGGCGCTGGAGCGCGTCCACTCATGCTCGGCGACGATACCCCCGGCATTCTTGGCACCCTCGCCCGTATACTGGATCGGCATTTCATAGCCCGCAAACGGAACCATGCGCGCACCGCGAGCGCGATGCCAGGCATCGAGAGGAAGCGTGCCCAAAGGCAGGTCCTCAACCGGTTCATCAAGAGTGTCAGTCGCGCTCAAAATCGTGTCCCCGAACAGGCGTCAAATGCTTCGATGCGAAGCATGTTCCTGCCCCCTCTGTCGGGAAACCTGAGAGCTTCAGCGAGCGTGGCCTTCCAAATTACTTTGGCTGCCGCACTCGCCTCCCCTTCGGTGGCTCCCGGCAGCATGGCCAAGAGCGCTTTCCAGAGTGCCCAAACCCTTTCGCGGTCCATTTGCCTGAGAGTTTCCGGGGCGGTTGCTCCTTCGGCGCCAGCCCCATCATTGGAGCGCAGTCTCTCCCGCGAAAGACACCGGATTCGCACCCGGCAGGCCTCACTTATGTTGCGGATGCGAAGGGGCGCGTCAATTGCGTTTGTGACCGATTACGACGGTTTTCACAGGTGGCTTCGCCACGTGCGAAATATAATTGCGTTCACTTGGCTTTCTGTTTCGCGAGCTTGGTCAAAGCACGTCGGATCAGGTCCTTTTCACCTTGCGTGAAACCGCCTGTATCTTCGCCTCCGGTAGGTGGCGGAGCTTGCGTGCGGAAATAGACGATCCCAAACTCCTCGCTCACAATCCAGAGGCCTGACTGTAGACCATAGGCCTCTCCCGAATGACCAAGGGCGAATATCCCTCCGCCATTCAGGTCTCCAAAGAGGTTATCACTGCAACGCCCCAGCGTGCGATTGATCAGTTGGAAACCCAGCCAGTATTGGCAAAAGAACTCATTGCCGTCGATACGACCCTCATCGTTTTCGTCTTCAATCCGATCAGCAGCCTTCTCGGAGAGCATTTTTCCACTTTGGATTGCCTGCCCGATCTTGGCGAGGTCCATCATCCCGATCCGCACCCCGCCCTGCGGCGAGAACACCGAGGCATTGGTGCCCGGCACGTAGTCGTCGAACGAGCATTCGACGCCCTCGGCCACCGGGATTGAGCAATCGGGCGGCATATCACCGGGGTAATCGCGCGCGGGTTCATTGGTATGGCGATAGAGCGCAACCGCGCGGCTCACCATGTCGTGTGAACAGCCAATCCAGTTGATGCAGGCCTCAACGCCAAGCGGGCCGAAAACCGTGCGTTCGAGCAGCTTATCGTAGCGCTCTCCTGTCGCCGCTTCGAGCGCGGTCGCCACCACGGGCGAGCCCAGATTGGCGTATTCGAAAGGCGCCTCGCCCGGCGGGGCGTCGGTGTACCACGCCTCGGGGTCCGCGAGCTTTGCCTGCAAGCTCTCGCCTAGCGGGATGATATAGCCCGCCTTGTCGCGTAGCCCCGCGCGGTGGCTGAGCAGCTGCGTCAAGGTCACCGGCGTGTCAGGGAAATTGGGTGAGCGGACGGTGAAGCCGAGATAGTCCGACACATCCGCATCGAGATCGACCTTCCCCTCATCCACCAGCCGCAGGGTGGCGAGCGCCATGATCAGCTTTGAGATGGACGCGATGCGCACCGGATCGTTTGCTTGGACGGGTTCGAGGCTGTCGAAGTTACGAAACCCTTCAGCAATCAGCGGCGTCACGGTCTCGCGATCAAACGCGACCACCACTGTGGCAGGATCAAGCTGGACAGCGTCCTCTTCAGCTTGATCGGCCTGTGTCTCGGAAGAGTGGGCCACCACGGGAAAGAGCATTACTAATGCGGCAAGGATGGTACGGATCATGACCAACACCCTTGCTTCAATCTGTCGCGAAATCAAATGCTGCGCATTCAATCGAGGTTTGGTCGCAGCCAGCGTTGGGCGGTGGCCATGTCGATCTCGCGCCGCTGCGCGTAGTCTTCCAGCTGATCGCGGCCAATGCGCGCAACGCCGAAATACTGGCTTTCCGGGTGGCCAAAATAGAAGCCGGACACCGCCGCCGTTGGCCACATCGCAAAGCTCTCGGTCAGCGTGAGGCCGACATTCTTTTCCGCTTCGAGCAGCTCGAACAGGATCGGTTTCAGCGAGTGATCGGGGCATGCCGGATAACCGGGCGCAGGGCGGATGCCGCGATACTGTTCCTTGATCAGCGCTTCATTGGTGAGCTGTTCACCGGGCGCATAACCCCACAAGGTCGTGCGCGAGTGCTGGTGCAGGCGCTCGGCGAAAGCTTCGGCAAAACGGTCCGCCAGCGCTTTGAGCATGATGTCGGAATAATCGTCCTTGTCGGCCTGAAAGCGCTCGATATGCGGCTCGATCCCATGAATGCCGACGGCAAAACCGCCGATCCAGTCACCCGCTGGATCGATGAAGTCAGCAAGGCACATATTGGCGCGGTCGCGGCTCTTCTTGATCTGCTGGCGCAGGAAGGGAAGGCGGATGTTCTCCTCGCGGCGCACACGGTGGATGATCACATCGTCGGGGCATTGATGATCGCGCGCGCAGGGCCAGAAACCGGCGACGCCCCTAGCCGTCAGCCATTTCTCGCTGATGATCTTTTCGAGCATCGCATCAGCATCAACCTTGAGCGCCCGCGCGCTTTCGCCGACCACTTCGTCATCCAGAATGCGCGGATAGGTGCCGTGCAATTCCCAGGCGCGGTAGAACGGGGTCCAGTCGATGTAATCGACAAGGTCTTCCAGATCCCAGTCATCGTAGACATGGACGCCCGGCTGCAGTGGGGGAGCAGGCTTGTCGGAGAGATACGCATCGTAGTAATTCGCGCGTGCCTCATCGAGGCTCATCAGCTGCTTTTCCGCCTTGCCGCTGCGCGCGTCGCGAACATGGATGTATTCGTCCGCGACCTCGGCGACGTAAGGCTCGCGCTGCGTGTCCGAAAGCAGTTTCGAGGCCACACCTACCGCGCGGCTAGCATCGAGAACGTGGATCACCGGGCCTTCGTAATTGGGATCAATCTTGAGCGCGGTGTGCACCTTGCTGGTGGTCGCGCCGCCGATCAGCAGCGGCATGCTCATGCCAGCGCGCTGCATTTCTTCGGCCACCGTCACCATCTCGTCAAGCGACGGGGTGATGAGACCGGACAGGCCGATCATGTCAGCATTGTTGTCATTGGCGGATTTGAGGATGTCGGGCCAGGGCACCATGACGCCAAGGTCCACCACTTCATAGCCGTTGCACTGCAAGACAACGCCGACGATGTTCTTGCCGATATCGTGCACATCGCCCTTCACCGTCGCCATGATGATCGTGCCTTTGGCCTTGGCACCCTCCTCCTTCTCGGCCTCGATGAAGGGGATGAGGTGCGCGACCGCCTTCTTCATGACGCGCGCGGACTTGACGACTTGCGGCAGGAACATCTTGCCCGAGCCGAACAGGTCGCCAACGACATTCATGCCGTCCATCAGAGGGCCCTCGATGACTTCGATCGGGCGGCCACCCGATGCAGCGAGCGCGGCGCGCGCTTCTTCGGTGTCGTCGACGACATGCGCGTCAATGCCTTTGACCAGCGCGTGTTCGAGGCGCTTCTTGACCTCCCAGCCGCGCCATTCTGCCGCCTGCTTGTCGTCTTCCTTGGACTTGCCCTTGAAGCTTTCCGCCAAGTTGATGAGGCGCTCGGTCGCTGTCTCTTCGCCCCCATCTTCATTGGCGCCCAAGTTCCTGGGCGTGCGCATGAGGATCACGTCTTCGCATGCCTCGCGCAGGACTGGGTCAATCGTATCGTACACATCGAGCTGGCCCGCATTGACGATAGCCATGTCAAAGCCCGCCGGGATGGCGTGGTAGAGAAAGACCGAGTGCATGGCGCGGCGCACGGTCTCGTTCCCGCGGAAGGAGAACGAAAGGTTGGAGAGCCCGCCCGACGTTTTGGCGTGGGGGCACAATTCCTTGATTTCTCTCACCGCTTCGATGAAGTCGAGGCCGTAGCGATCGTGCTCTTCGATGCCTGTGGCAACCGCGAAGACGTTGGGGTCAAAGATGATGTCTTCAGGCGGGAAACCGATGCCGACGAGCAGATCGTAAGCGCGTTTGCAGATCTCAACCTTGCGTGCACGGGTGTCCGCCTGGCCGACCTCGTCAAACGCCATCACCACCACAGCCGCGCCATAGGCCATACACAGCCGCGCGTGCTTGAGGAATTCCTCCTCGCCTTCCTTCATGCTGATCGAGTTGACGATCGGCTTGCCCGAAACGCATTTGAGGCCCGCTTCGATGACATCCCATTTGGAGCTGTCGATCATCACCGGCACACGGGCAATGTCGGGTTCGGCGGAGATCAGCTTGAGGAAGGTCGTCATCGCGTGCTTCGCGTCAAGCAGGCCTTCATCCATGTTGACGTCGATCACCTGCGCACCGTTCTCAACCTGCTGGCGCGCGACTTCAACGGCGGTGGTGTAATCGTCCGCCATGATGAGCTTTTTGAACCGAGCAGAGCCGGTCACATTGGTGCGCTCACCGATATTGATGAAGTTGGATGCAGATTGCGTGGTCACGGGGGTTCAGGATCTAATTGGGGGCAAGGATGTCAGGACGACGCGGAGCAGGATGAGGCCGCGCAGCAGCTCGAACCGCTGGCGATGGAAAAGGGTTCCAGACCGGCCAGCCGCATGGCCGGATCCAGCATCGGGCGCTCACGCGGATTGGCATCTCTGACCGCCGCCGCGATTGCCGAGATATGCCCCGGCGTAATCCCGCAGCACCCGCCCAGAATATTGACCTGTCCCTCTTGCGCCCAAAGCGAAACAAGCTCAGCCGTGGTCTCGGGCGCTTCGTCATATTCGCCGAGCTCATTGGGCAGGCCTGCATTGGGATAGGCCAGAAGCAGCGTATCAGCGATGCCCGACATGATCTGCACATGCGGGCGCAGCTGGTCAGCGCCAAAGCTGCAATTAAGCCCAATCGCCGCAGGCTTGGCGTGGCGCACGGTATGCCAGAACGCCTCAACCGTGTGGCCTGACAGATTGCGGCCCGACATATCGGTGAGCGTCAGCGAGATCAGCATCGGCACGTCATGGCCGCGCCCATCCTCAATCTCTTTGACCGCCATGATCGCCGCTTTGCAATTCAATGTGTCGAACACGGTTTCAATGAGGATGAAGTCGCAGCCACCCTCAATGAGAGCGTCGGCCTGCTCCTTGTAGATCGCCTTGACCTCATCGAAGGTCACTTCGCGAAAGCCGGGGTCTTCGACATCGGGGCTTAGGGAAAGCGTCTTGTTGGTCGGCCCCATCGCGCCGCAGACAAAGCGGGGAAGGCCGTCCTTCGCGGTGGCATCATCGCATGCCTTGCGGATGACGAGCGCAGCGGACAGGTTGATTTCGCGCACCAGATCCTCTGCACCGTAATCAGCCTGGCTGATGCGGTTGGCGTTGAAGGTGTTGGTCGCGAGCAGGGTCGCGCCTGCATGAATATAGCTGTCGCAGATCTTGCGGATGACCTGCGGCTGAGTGAGGTTCACAAGGTCATTATTGCCCTTTTGATCCTGGTTCAGCCCCGTATCACCGGCGTAATCTTCAGCCGAAAGCTTCTCGTTCTGGATCGCGGTGCCATAGGGGCCATCCTTGATGAGGATGCGTTCCTTCGCCGCGTCGTTGAGGCGCGCGCGCGCCGTCGCGGCGGCAAGGCGAGTGGGAGTTTTTTCGAGCGTTGCGCTGCTCATTCGGCGGCCTCCTTGGCCAGAGTCTCAAGCGCCGGACGCTTTCCAAGCATGTGGCAGATCGCGTAGGCGAGATCGGGCCGGTTCAAGGTGTAGAAATGAAAATCGCGCTCCCCGCCTGCATAGAGGCGTCGGCACAGCTCAGCGGCCACCGTTGCAGCGACCAGCTGGCGCGCAGCGGGCTTTTCGTCGAGCCCTTCGAACAATCCATCCATCCAGACCGGAATATCGGCCCCGCACGCGCCCGCGAACTTCTTGGCCTGGGCAACATTGGTGACGGGCAGGATGCCGGGCAGCACTTTTTGCTCGATCCCGGCGGCTGACAGCTTGTCGCGGAAGCGGAAGAAAGTGTCCGCGCTGAAGAAAAACTGGCTGATGGCGCGCGTGGCCCCTGCATCAAGCTTGCGCTTTAAGTGATCGATATCAGCCTGCGGGCATGAGGCGTCGGGATGGGTTTCGGGATAGGCGGCGACCGAAATCTCGAAATCGGCAGTGTCCTTCAATCCCGCAACCAGTTCCGCCGCGCCTGCATATCCATCGGGGTGCGGCTCAAACGGAGCGCCAGGCTCTCCCGCATCACCGCGCAGGGCGACAATGTGGCGCACGCCCGCTTCCCAATAGAGCTCGGCAACCTCGCGAATGTCCGCCTTGCTTGCGCCGACGCAGGTCAGGTGCGCTGCTGCTGGAAGCTTGGCTTCGGCGATGATCCGAGCAACCGTTCCATGCGTGCGCTCACGCGTGGAGCCGCCGGCGCCATAAGTGACCGAGACGAATGTCGGGGAAAGCGGCTTTAACTCCATCACCGCGTTCCACAATTGCTCTTCCATTTTTGCGCTCTTGGGCGGGAAGAACTCAAAGCTCACATCAATATCGCCGGGCAGGCCGGAGAAGAGCGGCGTGTCGAGCGCGGTGCGGTGCTCGCGCAATTCATCAAGCGTGGGGTTCATGGAAACGCCTTTTGAGCGGAAGGTGTCGCATTGGTTGTCTCGGGGGTTACAATTGACTGCGAGCTGGGGCCGGGTTTGCGCTGTCCGATCCAGATCTTGACGATCAGCTCCCCGCCATCGAGCGCCACCGGCTCGCTCGCCGTGAATCCCGAACGACGCAGCAGGCTCGCCATCTGGCGGTCCGAAAAGCCGAGCCGCGCGTGCTGATAGCGGGTGCGCAGCTCTTCGCGATCATGCGCGGCGAAATCGACAATCGCGATGCGCCCCGATGGCCGGGTGACCCGCGCCGCCTCTGCAAGCGCCTGATCCGGATCGGGCGCGAAGTGCAAGACCTGATGAAGCACGACGGTGTCAAAGCTCGCCGCTTCGAACGGCAATTCAGCAAAATCGCCTTGCACAAGCTCAATTTGGTTGGCGGGCAGGTGCTGCAATTTCGCGCGCGCAACCCGCAGCATCTCAAGGTTCTTGTCGAGCGCCACGATCCGCGCGGCATCCTCGGCAAACAGTTCAGCCATGCGCCCTGTACCCGTGCCGATATCGAGCAGGGACCCCAGATCGCTCGCGCTGAGCGCTTGCCTCAGCGTGGTTTCAACGTCGCCATCGGGGATGTGCAGCGCGCGCAGGCCATCCCATTCATTGGCGTTTCGGGCAAAATACTCGTTTGCGACCTCTTCGCGGCCCTCACGAATGGCTGCCAGCTTGCGGCGATCTTGCGAGCACGCCTTGGCAAAGGCTGGGTCCTCAGCCTCGGCGATGGCCAGAACGCGGTCGAGCGCGGCAAGGACCGGTGCTGCATCATCGAGCCCGCCAGTGCCCCTAAGAAATACCCAGCTGCCCTCGCGCCGGCGCTCAGCAAGCCCTGCATCGCACAAGATACCGACATGGCGCGAGACGCGCGGCTGGCTTTGTCCCAGAACCTGCGCCAATTCGCCAACGGCCAGCTCCATCGTGGCGAGCAGGCGCGCGATCCGCAGGCGCGTGGGATCAGCGAGCGCCTTGAACAACGTATCAATCGGCGTAATCGGGGCAGGACCAGTCATCATCGGAGGCAGGATATAAAGATATTTTTATATGTGTAAATGGCCTAGGTGACCTGCCCCAGGGTCTCGTTTGCAAAACGAAAGGCTCCTCGGAAGGCTCAAGAGCGTCCCATGCAACCAGCGCTCAAGCTGGCGTCACCTCTCTGGCACCACCGGTGAGCGTGTAGACTTCAGCGCTTGCCGGAACATCGGCGGTCGGATTGTAGACCCTTTCAACAGCGTCAATGACAAGGTTTGTGGCCGCCTCGTCGACCACCGCCACGATAGAGCCGCCAAATCCCGCGCCCGTCATCCGCACGCCGCCAAGCGCCTCGTCACCTTTGCCAAGCTCACCCGACACAATCTCGACGAGCTGGTCAACGGCGGGAACGGTGACTTCATAGTTATCGCGCAAGGACGCGTGGCTGGCTCTCATCAGTTGCGCCAGCGCCGCGGTGTCGCCCTGCGAGAGCGCCACAGCGGTGGGTTCAACCCTCGCAATCTCGTTCACAACATGGCGCGCGCGGGCATAGAGATGAGCTTCAAGATCGGCTTTCGCGCTTTCGAGCGCAGGCATTTGAAGGTCGCGCAGAGCCTTGAGCCCAAAATGAGCCGCGACCGTCTCGCATTCCCGCCTGCGCTCGTTAAAGGCGCTGGTCGTCAATTGGCGACGTATGCCGGTATCGATAATCATCACGGCCAGTTTAGGCGACACCGGAATCGGCATTCTTTCCAGCGTGCGGCAATCGATCAATAGAGCCGATCCCTCTTCGCTTGCCGCGCAGGCCATCGGATCCATGATGCCGCATTGCGTACCAGCATAGGTGTTTTCCGCATCCTGCGCGATCTTCGCCAGCTCTTCAGGCGCGAGCGCAATGCGGCTGACTTTGGCCAGGGCCAACGTTACAGCCAGCGTGAAGGAAGCTGAGGAAGACAGACCTGCACCGATGGGAATGTCGCCTGCAATCGCAAGCCGCGTGGGCAAGACCTCATGGCCACGGCGTTGAAGGAATGCCACCGCCCCGCGCAAAAGGTTCTGCCAAGTGTTCTCCGCCCGCTCGATCGGCTCGTACAAGGCGATCTTTTCACGCGCCTGCCCCATGTCGATCGCCACCGCTTCAACATAGCCGCGTCCGCCGACCTCTGGGCCAGAACCCAAGGCCACCATCGTCTCGCGGTTGATCGCGCAAGGCAGCACGATGCCGTCATTGTAGTCGACATGCTCACCGATGAGGTTGACCCGGCCGGGTGCTGCAACAAAGCGTTTGGGGTCAGGGCCATTGGAGCCAAAAGCAAGGCGATAGCCCTGCCGCACGCGGGCGATAAGTCTGGCGCGCCTGTCGAGCCGGTTCACGCCGTCACCCCCGCAGGCTGGCTGTAATGTGCATCAGCGCTCACTGATCGCAGCATTTCAGCGGCGCGTTCGGGCGTGAGGTCACGTTGCGGTTCGGCAAGCATCTCATAGCCCACCATGAACTTGCGCACCGTAGCAGAGCGCAACAGGGGCGGATAGAAATGCGCATGAAGCTGGAAATGGTCGAGCGTGTGGGCGCGCGGCTCCAGCGGCGGAAACGGCGCTTGATGCCAACCCATCGAATAGGGAAAGCTGATGCGAAAAAGGTTATCGTAGCGGGTCGTCAGGCGCTTTAGCATAGTCGCCAGATCAACGCGCTGAGCGCGCGAAAGGTCCGTCAAACGCGCCACAGAAAAGCGTGGCAGCAGGAGGGTTTCGAACGGCCAGGCGGCCCAGAAAGGGACGATGGCGAGCCAATCCTGCGTCATCTCCACCACACGTTCGCCCGCCTCGATCTCACGCTCGACCACGTCGAGGAGCAGCAGGCTATCATTCTCGAACCGGTAATTGAACTGCGACCGATCGGACCTCGCTAATTCGCTGGGCACGTGATCACTCGCCCAGATCTGGCCGTGGGGATGCGGGTTTGAGCATCCCATCATCGCGCCTTTGTTCTCGAAGATCTGGACAGAAGAAAAACGCTCGCCCAGTTCGCCGGACTGCTCAGCCCAGACATCGACGACCTCAATCAGCGCTTCGTCCGATAGCAGGGGGAGCGTCTTGGAATGGTCCGGCGAAAAACACATCACCCGGCACAGCCCGCGTGTCTGCTGAGCGCGAAAAAGCGGGTCTTCGCTCGATGCGTTTGGCGCCTCGGTCAGCGCGGGAAAGTCGTTATCGAAGACGTATACGCCGGTGTAATCGGGATTGGCCTCACCGCCCTTGCGCGTGTTGCCCGGACACAGATAGCAGCCTTCATCATAAGCGGGCGCGGGCTCTTGTGCTTCCGCCTCTTCGCCCTGCCAGGGCCGGTCCAGCCGGTGCGGCGAGACCTGCACCCAGCGCCCGCTTAGTGGGTTATACCGGCGATGCGGCTGGCTGAAATCGAGGGCCGTCACACCGCCTCCGATCGCGCAAAGACCAGCCGTGCCCGTTGGCCAAAGATCAACCGGTTAACGCTCAAGGAGGCCAGTACGCTCGTCACCAGGGTCACCACCATAAAGTCGATGTAGTGCACCTGAATATAGCCTTCAGGCTGAAGGTAGAAGGTAAATCCGCCATACAGCGCCACGCCCCAGATGACGCCCGAAATCGCCGCGCGCGCATCGACATTGCGAAACAGCAACCCGGCGACAAAGGCGGAGAGGATCGGCATTGAGAGAAGGCCGAACAATTGCTGGACGAGGTTGATGATGCTGAACTCGGTCGGATCGGCATTGGCCTGATCGATGTAAACGGTCGCGAGCAGGATCGCGGTGCCTGTGAGGAGCACCGAAACATAGGCGGCCAAGCGCCAGTGGTCCTTGACCTCGCCGATAAACTGCTCATGAAAATCGACCGAATAGAGCGCTACGCTTGAATTGAGCACCGCGCTGAATGTGGTGATGACGGCGGCAGCCACCATCGCGGCAAACGCACCTGAGAGCCAGGGCGGAAGCACGGTCGCGATAAGCTGGCCATAGGCCGCATCGCCAACATCGCCAAAGAGCTGATAAGCAACGATACCCGGGATCACGACAATTGGCGGCACGACAAGGATGCGGATAATCGCGGCGGCGACCACGCCTTTTTGCGCTTCCTTCACATCGGGCGCAGCCATCGCCTTTTGCGTGATGTTCTGATTGGTCGACCAGTAATAGATCTGGATAAAGATCATGCCGGTAAAGAGCGTGTGAAACGGGATCGGGCTATCCGCTGCGCCGATCATGGTGAGCCGCTCCGCCGGAACCCCCGAAAGATCGAAATCGACCGCTGCGAGCGCGAGCACGACAATCAGCAGCGCCAAACCCAAAATGCCTGCACCCGAATAAGTATCCATCACTGCGACCGCGCGAAGCCCGCCCGTTATGGTGTAGCCCGCTGAGATGACGGCAAGCACCGCCGCATAGCCGAGCACTGGCATAAGATCTCCAAACAGCGCCTGCATAAATATGCCGCCCGAATAGAGCACGGTAGGGAGGAAAATCAGGATATTGCCAAGCAGAAACATCGCCGAGATCAGCGTGCGGATGCTGCGCCCATTATAGCGCTTTTCGAGAAGCTCGGTAACGGTCGTGCAGCCCTCGCGATAATAGACCGGAACGAACACAAAGGCGAGGATCAGCAATCCGACAAAGCCTGCGATCTCCCACCAGGCAAGCAGCGCCATCTGATTGCCGTTCATCCCCACAAGCTGATCAGTCGAGAGATTGGTGAGCGTGATCGCGCCCGCGACGAAGACCCAGTTGAGTCCGCCGCCAGCCAGAAACACGTCCTTCTTGGAACCATCGTGCTTGGCGCGCCGAATGGTCAGCCATGTCGCGAGGCCAACCGCCGCTGTGATGCCGATGCAAACGGCGATCTGGATCGCGCTATTGGTTGGAAGGCTTGCAAGCATTTATTGAAATGTCCCCGTCTTGGCGCGGTGTTAGAGCCGATTGCCTTAGTCGCGGCAAGAGCGCATGGGGGCTCTTCAACCGCGCGGAGGGGCAGTTTGCGTAAAGCGCACGAATATGTTCGGCTTGATGGGCAAGCGACCTCGCTCGTCCTTGCGCTTTATGGGGGCCAAGGGGCCGACCTTGTCTATCTCGGCGCACGCCTTCCCGATGGCGAAGACTTAGGGGCCCTGTGCGCCGCGCAGCAACGCAGCGTCCACGAAAACCAACCGGACATTGTGCCCATGCCCGGCCTTTTGCCCGAGCGCAAAGCGGGGTGGAAAGGCACGCCAGCAGTCGGTCTGATGGAGCGTCGCGCAGAACGAATCTACGAAGTTCAAACCGATTTCGAACTGGCCAATTGGACATCCGATAAAAACTACATTCGTCTGACCTTCATGGATGCGGCGCTCAATATTCATGTTCAACTCGCCATCGAGATCAGATCGGGTGATGTCATTACTTTTGATGGCTGCATCTTCAACAGCGGGGCGCGCGATTTTGAACTCACCCGGTTCGCGCCTCTTACCCTCGCCATTCCCCCCCGCTTCTGCGAACTCACCCATTTCTCGGGCCGTTGGGCAGGGGAAATGCGCGAGACGCGCCGGGCGCTGGGCGTCGAAGGCTACGCGTCGCAATCCACAGCGGGAAAGCCGGGATTTGCCGGCGGCAATTGGCTGCTGCTGCATGACCCAGCGAGCGGCGAGGCCATGGGCGCTCATCTTGCATGGAGCGGCGATTACGAGACGCGGATCGAAGCGGATCAACACGGATCAAGCGATGGGCGCGCGCAGTTGCAGATGGGCCAGAACTGGGATTGCGGTGAAGTCCCGTTGACATCCGATCCTGAACTCGGGGTTAACAATTCATGCAAGGTATGCCTCGCGCTTGCCCCTGACCGATCGACCCTGGCCCAGAAATTCCATACACTTTTGCGCCGGGATGTTCTTGCCGACCGCAAGGCATGGCCAGCGCGCAAGGTGCATCTCAATTCATGGGAGGCGCTGGGCTTCGATTTGTCGGAGGCGAAACTCAAGGCGCTCGCCGATGATGCGGCGGCGCTTGGGGCGGAGCGCTTTGTGCTCGACGATGGCTGGTTTGGCGGGCGACGCAATGACCGCACCAGCCTTGGCGATTGGACCGTTTCATCAGACCTGTTTCCCAGCGGCCTCACCCCACTGATCGATCATGTTCACGCGCTTGGTATGGATTTTGGGCTTTGGGTGGAGCCGGAAATGGTCTCGCCCGATAGCGATCTCTACCGCGAACATCCCGATTGGTGCCTCCACAAGGAAAGCAAGGATCGCCCGACAATGCGCGGGCAATTGGTGCTTGATCTGCGCCGCGAGAAAGTCTGCGACCACCTGTTTGCAAAGCTCAGCTCGCTGCTGGGTGAGCACGCCATCGCTTATTTGAAATGGGATCACAACCGGGATGTGTTTCCTCGCTCGCACGCTCAAACCGAGCGGCTCTATGCGCTCATCGATCGGCTGCGCAGCGCTCATCCCGAGGTGGAGATCGAAAGCTGCGCAAGCGGGGGCGGGCGGATTGATTACGGCATTCTGGCGCGAACTCACCGGGTCTGGCCATCGGACAACAACGATCCGCTCGAACGCGTGCGGATCATCCGCGCATGGAGCCAGTTCCTGCCGCTTGAAGTGCTGGGCAATCATGTCGGCCCCTCGCCCAACCCGATCACGGGGCGGCGCACCTGCATGGACTTTCGCTCCAAGGTTGCGCTGTTCGGCCATATGGGCATCGAAGCCGATCCGCGCGCGATGAGCGCTGAGGAGCGCACGGTGCTCGCTGCGCATATCGCTCTCTACAAAAATTGGCGCGATACTCAGCACAGCGGTGATCTGTGGCGCCTTGAGCATCCGGATGCCGGCGTAGGCGGTATGATGGTGACGCACGAGAACAAGGCTCTCGCACTGGTCACCCAAACGGGTTTTGCCGCACATTTTGACGCTGCGCCGATCCGGCTGGCGGGCCTTGATGCAGCTAGCCAATATTGCGTGACCCTGCCCGACCCTTGGCCCGCGAAAGCCGCGAACTACCTTGCTGGGCCCGAGCGTTGGCGCGAGGGGCTGACGCTGACAGGGCGCGCGCTGATGACCCAGGGCCTCGCGCTCCCCCTAACCCATCCTGAAACCGCGTGGCTGATCGCGCTTGAGAAGGTGAGCTGATGAAGCTTGGTTGCTGCTACTTCCCCGAACACTGGCCCGAGAGGCAATGGGACGAGGACGCGCGCCGCATGCGCGAAATGGGCCTTGGCCTTGTGCGCATCGGAGAGTTTGCCTGGAGCCGGATCGAGCCCGAGCCGGGCCGCTTTGCATGGGATTGGCTGGACCGCGCGATTGAAACGCTGGCCTCGCAAGGGCTGCAAATCATCTTGTGCACGCCGACTGCCACGCCGCCCAAATGGCTCGTCGACCAGATGCCGGACATGGTGGCGATTGATGCAAACGGCGCCCCGCGCAAGTTTGGATCACGGCGCCATTACTGCTTCTCGCATGCAGGCTACCGCGCCGAGAGCCGCCGGATCACGATGGCGCTGGCTGAACGCTATGGCCAGCACCCCGCCATCACCGCCTGGCAGACCGACAACGAATATGGCTGTCACGACACAGTGCTGAGCTTTTCCGAGGCTGCAGCGCGCGCGTTTCGCATCTGGTGTTCGCTGCGATACGAGAACATCGAGGCTCTCGACACCGCTTGGGGCAATGTGTTCTGGAGCATGGAATACCGCTCTTTTGGTGAGATCGATCCGCCAAACCTCACCGTAACCGAAGCAAACCCTGCGCACTGGCTCGATTATCGCCGCTTTGCCTCTGATGAAGTCGTGCGGTTCAACCGCGAGCAGATAGAGATATTGCGCGAACACTCTCCCGGGCGCGACATCACGCACAACATGATGGGCTTCTTCACCGAGTTCGATCACCACGCGCTGGGCCGCGATCTCGATGTGGCGACGTGGGACAGCTATCCGCTCGGTTTTCTGGAGCAGTTCTGGTTCTCGACCGAGGAAAAAAGCGCCTATCTGCGGCAGGGCCACCCCGATATCGCCGCCTTCCATCATGACATTTATCGCGGCTGCTCAAAAGGCCGATGGGGCGTGATGGAGCAGCAGCCGGGCCCTGTGAACTGGGCGCGCTTCAACCCTGCTCCGCTGGACGGGATGGTCGCTTTGTGGACGCTCGAAGCCTACGCCCATAGCGCTGAATTCGTGAGCTACTTCCGCTGGCACCAAGCCCCGTTTGCGCAAGAACAAATGCACGCAGGCCTCTTGCGCCCCGACAGCAGCGAGGCCGAAGCCGCGCCCGAGGTCCGCGCCGCAGCCAAGGTAATCGAGCAAATCGGCGCGAACGATCCGGCCCCTGCAGAGGCCGCGCTCGTCTTCTCCTATGAGGCCGCCTGGGTCTGCGGCATCAAGCCGCAAGGCGCGAGCTTTCGCTATCTCGAGCTTGCGTTCGAGTGGTATTCCGCGCTGCGCCGCCATGGGCTTGATGTCGATATCGTTGCACCTGATGCGGACCTTTCGGCCTATCCCATGGTGCTTGTGCCGACGCTCCCGATTGCGCCCGATGGCTTTGTCGAGCGGCTTGGTCCCTTGACTTGCCCGGTGCTGATCGGCCCGCGCACGGGCAGCAAGACGAAGAGCTTCTCGATCCCCGAAGGCCTCGCGCCCGGAGAACTGCGCGACCTCATCCCGCTCACCGTCACGCGCGTGGAAAGCCTGCGCGATGGATCAGGCGAGCAGGGTGATGGTTGGGCCATTGAGCGCTGGCGTGAGGATATTGAGACCGAGCTTGCGCCAGAATTCGCCACTCAGAAAAGCGGGGTCGTCTTCAAGCATAACAACCTGCGATATCTTGCCGCATGGCCGGACGCCGCGCTGCTGGATTGCTGCCTTGCCCGGATGGCTGACGAGGCCGGGGTGCCGCTCACAAAGCTGCCCGAGGGTCTGCGCGTTCGTCGGACGGCTTCACACATCTTCGCCTTCAACTATGCCGACGCGCAGACCGATACGGCTGCGCTGGGTGCAGGCGCTCTCATGTTCGGCGAGAGAGTGCTCGCGCCCGCGGGCGTTGCCGTCTGGGCGAGGAACTGAACAGGCTTGCCAAATGCCGAGACCCGACCCAAAGGCGCGCCGATGAATTCAACACGCACCTATGCGATTATCGGCTGCGGCATGATGGGCCGCGAACATATGCGCAATCTCGTGCTTGTGCCGGGCGCTGAGCTTGTCGCGGTTGCAGACCCCGACGCTGGTTCGCGCGATGCCGCCAAGGCGCAGGCAGAGGCCTTGGGCCAAACGGTCGAAGTGTATGAAGAGAGCGAAGCGCTCCTCGCCAAGGCGCGGCCGGACGCGGTGATCATTGCCTCGCCCAATTTCACGCACTTCGAGGTTGTAAAGCCGGTGATGGACAGTGGCTGCGCGATCCTGCTTGAAAAGCCGATGTGCACCACTCTCGCCGATGCCGAGGCGCTGGAGAAAGCGGGGCGCAGCTATCCGGGGCTGTTCTGGGTCGGGCTTGAATACCGCTACATGCCGCCTGCCACGCGCTTTATTGAGCGGGTGCATGGAGGCGAAGCTGGCCCGATTGCCATGCTCTCAATCCGTGAGCACCGCTTTCCGTTTCTGCCCAAGGTCGGCGACTGGAACCGCTTCAACCGCAATACGGGCGGCACGCTGGTCGAGAAATGCTGCCACTTCTTTGACCTCATGCGCCATATCCTGCGCGATGAACCCGTGCGCGTCTTCGCGAGTGGAGGGCAGGACGTGAACCACCTCGACGAGGTCTATGATGGCGCCGTGCCCGACATTCTCGACAACGCCTTTGTGATCGTTGACTTCGCTGGCGGCGCGCGCGCTGTGCTCGACCTGTGCATGTTCGCTGAGGGGTCGGAGGAGCAGGAGGAGATCAGCGCGGTGGGCTCTGTCGGCAAGCTCGAAGTCAAGCTCCCCAGCGCCAATGTCATCTGGTCCCCGCGCGCGCCCAAGGGGCCGGTTGTGGAGACGGTGGCCACCCCTCCCGAGGCTTTGGCAGCGGGTGATCACCACGGCGCGACCTATTACCAGATGCAGCACTTCCACGAGGCCTTGACGAGCGGCTCACCAGCCCAGATCAAAGCGCGCGACGGCTATCGCAGCGTTGTCATGGGCACCGCCGCACAGCAAAGCATCGCTACCGGTCTGCCGGTAAAGATCGAATTTCGGGACGAGGAATAACCATGCTCGACACAATGCCCCGCATCGGCTTCGGCTTTTGGAAGATCCCGCAAGAGGACACTGCCAACGCTGTGGTGGAGGCGGTGCGCGCGGGTTACCGCCATTTTGACAGCGCCGCCGACTACGCCAATGAAGAGCAGACGGGCGCGGGGCTTGCGAAGGCTATGGCTGAGGGTCTCGCGCGCCGCGAGGACCTCTGGATCACGTCCAAGCTCTGGAACACATTCCACGCGCCCGAACATGTCGAAGAGGCCTGCCGTAAGACGCTTGCCGAGCTCCAGCTCGACTATCTCGACCTTTACCTCATTCACTTCCCGATTGCGCTCCAATACGTGCCGATCGAGGAGCGCTATCCGCCCGAATGGATCGCCAATCCGGAGGCGGAAAACCCGGTTATGGTGCGCGCCCCGGTTCCGCTGCACGCGACCTGGGCCGCGATGGAGAGCCTCGTCGACAAGGGGCTCGTCAAGCGCATTGGCGTGTGCAATTACAATTCCGGCCTGCTGCATGATCTGATGAGCTATGCTCAGGTGAAACCAGCCATGCTCCAAATCGAAGCGCATCCTTATTTGACGCAGGAGCGGCTTATCCGGCTCGCGGGCGATTACGGGATCGACGTGACCGCATTCTCGCCGCTGGGCGCGCAAAGTTATTTCGAGCTCAACATGGCCGAGGCGGGGGAAAGCCTGCTGGGCGCAGCGCCGGTGATGGTTGCGGCTGAGGCGCATGGGAAGACCCCGGCGCAAGTTCTCCTCAAATGGGGCGTGCAACGCGGCACCGCGGTGATCCCGAAAACGTCGCGACCTGAACGCATGCTAGAGAACCTCGCGATTGATGACTTCGAACTGAGCGCGGTAGAGATGGCCGCGATCAGCGCGCTCAATCAAAACCGCCGCTTCAATGATCCAGGCACGTTTACCGAGGCCGCCTTCAACACCTTCCACCCGATTTACGATTGACCCTCACGATGGATTTTCCAGCCATAATCACCGGAGGCGGCGACCTTGCTGCGTTTCTGAAAGCCAACAAGGCGGCTGTCGATGCCGCACTGAACGACGCGGGAGCGCTGCTGTTTCGCGGGTTCGACGTGCCCGATGCCCTCGCCTTTGACGCCGCTATCGAGGCCTATGGTGAGCCGGGCTTCACCTACGAGGATTCGCTCTCCAACGCAGTGCGGACCAACGTCACCCCTCGGGTGTTTACGGCGAACGAGGCGCCGCCTTCGACCGAGATCTTCCTGCACCACGAAATGGCGCAAACGCCGATCTACCCGTCCAAGCTGTTCTTCTACTGTGAGATTGGCGCTGATGAAGGCGGCGCGACGCCGCTGTGCCGATCAGACTGGGTGATGGATCGCCTCGCTGCTGAGGCGCCCGAATTCGTGACCCGGCTTGAGGCCGAAGGCGTGCGCTACACCAATGTGATGCCGGGCGCGGATGATGCGGGCTCCGGCCAAGGTCGCTCCTGGCGCTCGACATTGAGTGTCGAAAGCCGCGAGGAGGCGGAAAGGCGTCTGCGCAATCTGGGCTACACCTGGGAGTGGCGCGAGGATGGGTCGGTGCGCGTGACGACCGCCGCCCTGCCTGCCGTCAGGACCATGGCAAACGGGCGCAAGACCTTCTTCAACCAGCTGATCGCGGCGTTTCGCGGCTGGTCGGACAGCCGCAATTCCGCCGACAAGTCGATCACATTCGGGGGCGGAAAGGCCATTATGGTCGAACACATGACGCCCGCAATTGCGGCCGCAGATGAATTGACTGCGCTGTGCGCGTGGCAGGCGGGCGATGTGGCTTTGATCGACAATTACACTGTGATGCACGGGCGCAAACCTTTCGAAGGCAAGCGCCGGGTGCTCGCCAGCCTGATCGCTTAGCGAGCCGCCGCCTTCCCTCGTAGCGCCAGCGCCCAAAAGGCAAGGTTGGCGATCACAAGCGCTAAGATCAGAACGACAAATCCCAAGGCTATGCCTTCGCCCCCGGCAAGCCCCACAGGCGAGAACAAAAGATACGTCGCCACCACGCAGCTCAGCAGGGTTCCCGCAAGCGGCTTGGCAAAAGGCCATTCGGTCATGTCTACCTTCTCGTTGCGCGTGAATTGCCAGGGGGTCTCACGCGGGACGAGCGCTCCGCAGGCCAGCATGATGCCCACCTCGATGACGAACAGGACCGCGTATTGGTGGATGAAGTGCAGCGTCACCACATCCTCCAGCGCAAACCGCAAGAGCCCGTAGGCGATGACATGGAACACAATCACCAGCTTTGCTCCCAAAGCGGGCACCCGGCGCGTGAAAAGCCCGACCATGACAATCGCGATCGTGGGGATGTTGTAGAAGCCTGTGAACTTGCGGATCACCTGAAAGAGCCCCTCTGAGGCAAAGGTCAGCATCGGCGCGATCACGAAAGAGCCCACTGCGATCACGAGGCTCGCAATCTTGGCAACCCTCACCAGCTCCGCATCGCTCGCCGCGCGCTTCAGGGCAGGCGCGTAGACGTCGAGCGCGAACAGCGTGGCGGCTGAATTCAAGAGCGAGTTGAACGAGGAAAACACCGCGCCCAGCAGGACGGCAAGGAAGAACCCGCTCATCCACACCGGCAGGACATCGCGGATCAGGCGCGGATAGGCCTCATCGATGCTGCCAAGACCCGGACCGTACATGTGAAAGGCGATGACACCCGGGATCATCATAAGAAACGGCACCAGGATCTTGAAGAACCCTGAGAACAGAACGCCCTTCTGCCCCTCCGCCAGACTGCTCGCCCCAAGCGTGCGCTGGATCACATATTGGTTGGTGCACCAGTAGAAGAGGTTCGCAAAGATCATGCCGGTGAAGAGCGTGCCGAAGGGTGTTGGATCGCTCGCAGAACCAATCGCGTTCAGTTTTTCGGGATGCTGCGTGGCAAGCCTCGTCAGCCCCGCGCCAAAGTCGCCGCCACCAAGCGCAATCAGGCCGAATACCGGCACCGCCACGCCAATGATAAGCAGCCCCACACCGTTCAGCGTATCGGAAATCGCCACCGCGCGCAGCCCGCCGAAGATCGCGTAGACGGAGCCAATCACCCCGATCACCACCACCATCACAACCAGCGCTTCGAAATCCCCGAGCCCAGTAAGCGCTGGCACATCGAAGAAGGCGATCACCGCAAGGCTGCCCGAATAGAGCACGCTCGGAATGGTCACGAGGCCATAGCCCAGCATGAACAGCACAACCGACATGCGCCGCACGGTCGGGTCAAAGCGGTCGTTCAGGAATTGCGGCAGCGTGGTGAAGGCCCCGGCGAGGTATCGCGGCAGGAAAACAAGCGCCATTGCAACAGTGGCAATCGCCGCGGTCACCTCCCAGCCCATGCTCGACATGTTGAAGCCATAGGCCGAGCCATTCAGGCCAATGAGCTGTTCAGCCGACAGATTTGTGAGCAGCAGCGAGCCCGCGATGAAGGTTGCGCCAAGGCCTCTCCCTGCGAGGAAATAGCCTTCCTTGGTATCAGCCGTCCCGCGCGTCTTGATCCAGCTCACCCACGCGACAAGCGCCATGAAGAAGACGCACGACGTTGCAGTGAACAGCCAACTCCCCGCTTCCAAAACGCGCCCCTTCCCTTGTGCGGATCAAGTGCTAGCGGGCGCTGGGCCTTGCGACAATTCCTCGGCCAGCAATTGTGCATAGTGCGCTCGCAGGGTCTCGCTGCCGAATTCAGGGGTGGCGTCTGCGTCGTATTCCCCGCTGCGCTCGTCCAGCAGAAGCATGCTTTGGGTGGCGTAGTATTTGGCGATGCGGGCGTATTCGGCCTTCTCAGCGCACCAGTCAGACACTTTCGCGCCCAGCGCAAGAACAAAGGCCGCTGCATCGAACATCCACACCGGGACCGATGTGAACTTGGGCTCCTTGCCTGCGACTTCGAACAGCAATTCGCCCTGCTGCTTGAGCGTGATCGCCGGGCCCGGACCTCCAATAGGCAGCACGCGGTCCTTCGCCTCGGGATCGGTCATGGCGTCCACGATAAAGCGGGCAAGGTCCGCATCGGAAATCGGCTTGCACCGCGTCAATTCGCCATCGCCGAAGATCAGGAACGGCTTGCCCGCCACCACCCGCTTCACCTGGCCCGAGAGCGATTTGAAGAACGCGGTGGGCCGCACGATGGTGTGCGAAATCGCCGAGGCCTTGAGCGCTGCCTCAAACTCCAGCTTGGCTTTCTGGAACGCCAGATGCGGGCGCTGAACACAGATCGCGCTGAGCAGGACAAAGCGCGACACTGCCTGGGATTCGCTGGCGATCATCAGGTGCATATTGGCATCGTAGTCCACCGCCTGAGCATCCTTGGGCGCACCCGAACGCGAGGCGAGGCAGGAGATGACGATCTGTGGGCCGATCTCAGCCATAGCTAGCGAGACATCCATTTGCTGGGTGACATCGACCACGCGCACCTCGGTCCCGGTAAGCTCAGGTAAGCACCCTGCCTCCTCGCTTCGCACCAGCGCCGTGACAGCGTGCCCGCGCGCCGCGCATTCGCGGACCACCGCTCGGCCAATCGTCCCGCTGGCGCCCGCGACAACGATTGTGTGCTGCGTTGTCATAATGCGCTTCTGAAGGCTCCCAGTGCGATCTGTGCGATCTGTGCTCTCGCTGCGGACCCTAGAGCTTGGAAACCTCTTGGCAAGCATGGGCACTTTTCACCAGCCGCCGTCATGCGGCTCAGCCAAGAATACGCATGCCGCAAATGCGGATTGCGCCTTGCTCTGAGTATGACAGCGGCCATTTTCGGGCTATGAAACCGCCAGACACCGCGGCCGGGCCAGACAATGCACCGGCCCCATTTACGAGAGCGCTTTGACGTCAGATACGCAACCGCCCCGAGATACGCTGCTTGCGCTTTGCGCCGGTGTGGGCGCCGGTGTGGAAGCTGGTGTGGGTGCTGGCGTGGGTGGGGCCGTGAGCGAAGGCGATTTGTGCGCCTTGTCGCCAGAGCAGTGGGAATGGATCGAAGCCAGAGCGAAGGCGTATCGCTTGCTCCCGCTGCTGCACTCTGCCTTTGCTGAGCGCTCCCATTGGCCCGTGCCCGAGACTGTGCGCAACGCTGCGCTGGAATCGCACCGTGCGTGGGTGTTCCGCTCGCTCATTATGCAACAGGCGCTGATCGAGATCGGCGAGCTGCTCGATGCGAGCCGCATTCCCTATGCCGCTCTCAAAGGCGCTTCGCTTTCGCTTGAATTTTATGACGAGCCCGCGCTTCGGCCCATGCGCGATCTTGACATTATCGTTGCCCCGGAAATGGCCGAGCATGCCTATTCTCTCTTGCAGGAAGCGGGGTATTCCAAGGAACCGGGCAAAGGCGATTACGGTCTCGATTTTGCGCATCACTTGCCCATGTTGGCCAACAAAAACAGAGTTTTCCTTGAACTGCACCACCGGATCGCCCCGCGCGAATGGAGCGGCTCGCTCGCGCTTGCCAACCGCTTACTGACCCATGCCCGCATCGCTGATTTTCAGGGTCATCAGGTGCGAATGGCGCATCCGACTGACACCTTTCTCCATCTGGTTGTGCATGCCTCCTTCCAGCATCTGTTCGACAACGGGCCCAACCTGTTGAGCGACGTTACCGCTCTACAGTCCGCGGGGCTTATCGATCGCGATGAGGTGGATGCATTTGCGAGCAATCACGGACTGACGCAAAGCGTGGCGCTGGTGGATGCTCTTGTCGCCAGATACCGCGATGGGAAAACGGGCGATGCGCCGCCCGGCATGATCGCTCAGGCCGCAGATTTGATGACACAGGACCCCGATCTGCATTGGCAAAGGTTTCTTCTGCGCAAACGGCGCAGCCCCTCGCAGCGGCTGGTCGAAGGGGTTCAGCGCGCCTTCACCCCCACCGCAAAGGACCTTGAGGAAGTGGCTGGCAAGCCAGTTACCGGGGCACAAGTGCTGCTTTATTACCCATCGTGGCTGTTCCAGCGAGCGCGCGTCTATCTTGGCGCTGAGTTTCAGTCAGACCTCGACAGCCAAGCTGCAAAAGATGCAGAGCTGGAGCGTTGGATCGGCAGGCCGGTATCAATCGAAAGCGGGGGCTAACCCGAACGCGCACTCCACCTAGTCAAGCTGACTATTAACTGGGCGGCGGACGGTCAGGATCGATAACGCGAAAGCCGATATGATCAGTGCCCAGATCGCGCTCCTGAAATTGCCGGGCGGACGGGCGATAGCGTGCGCAGTAATTGGCCGCGCACAGGAATGATCCGCCCTTGATGATGTTACGAGGCTGGGAGTTGTTTGGCGCTTTTCCGGGGCGCGCTTCGCTTGAAGTCCATTCCCAGACATTGCCGATCATGTCGTGAAGGCCAAAGGCGTTGGCCTCGAAACACCCAACCGGCGCGCGCGAGGTATAGCCATCTTCGCCAAGGTCTTTGGCCGGAAAGACGCCCTGATAATAGTTCGCTTTGGCCTCGCCCGAAGCGGTCTGCGGGGCGGGCAAAGCGGCCTCGCCTGCGCGCGCTGCGTGTTCCCACTGGTCCTCGCTTGGGAGGGTGAGCCCTGCCCACTCAGCATAGGCGAGTGCGTCCTCGTAAGTCACCTGCACCACGGGGTCGTTCTCGCGGCCTTCGACAACGCTGCCGGGGCCCGAGGGGCTGCGCCATTGTGCGCCTGGTTTCCACATCCACCAGCTAGGATTGTCCGCGCTCGGAACGCGAAAAACGGCAGAGCCGGGCAGCAGCATTTCAGGCGGCGCGCCGGGCAGCTTTGGCGGGTTCCGCTCAGCTTGTGTAAGGTATCCGGTCGCATCGACAAATTTGGCAAACTGGGCGTTTGTGACCTCGGTTTTCGATATCCAGAAGCCTTCAACCTCCACTTCGCGCGGTGGGCCCTCTTCGGGGTAGAGCGGATCGGCTCCGAGGGTAACGTTGCCACCCTCAACCCAAATCATCTGCTGGTCGGCAAGCCCGAGGCATGCAGGCTCGGCGCCTTCATCACGGTCGACCGGCGCTGTTTCGCCGCACCCTGCAAGGGTGAGCGCAAGCGCCATGAGTCCCACCTGCCACTTCAAACCTCATCCTCCATCGCCGACTTGATCGCGCTCGCTGCGCTTTGCATCAAGGCTGTCTTCGAATTCATTTCACGCAATGGCCAAGAAAAAAACGCTCGCATCACAAGCGATATTCGCCAGCCTCAATGCGCTCCTGATGCGCATCGCTCATCTCAATATATTCAGGCGAGCCGGGTTCGAGAAACCAGATAGGGTCTTCGATCCCGCTGAGATCAAACCCGTCTTTCACAAGCTCAACCTTGCGGAACTTGAAGGTCCCCGTGGTCTCAGCCTCGGGCTGTACGCGGACAAACAGCGGGACGGCATAAGACGGCAGATGCTCTTTGCAGTGCTCGGCAAGACCCGACATGTCAAAGCCATCGTGCACGGTAACGGCAACCATGCCAGCGCGCCCGTCAGCGCCGGGGACCTCCACGCCGTACGCATTGGCTGTCTCGATGCCGGGATATTTGGAGACGACATCAGATACCTCGTTGGTGGCGACATTCTCGCCCTTCCAGCGGAAGGTGTCACCGATCCGGTCAACGAAGTAGACATAGCCGTCCTTATCGCGCCTCACGAGGTCGCCGGTGCGGAACCACTTGTCCCCTTTTTCGAACACGTCGGTAAGGATCTTTTTCTCGGTCGCTTTCTTGTCATGATAACCCTTGAACGCTTCGCGCCCGCTTGTCCCGATCCGGCCAAGCGCTTCGCCCGGCTCATCGGGGTCGGCTTGCTGACAAAACCCGTTGCTCCCTCGAATGGGCTCTTCTGCAATCAGGTCGAACTTGACGATCTTCACCCCAAGCCGGTTTTCCATGTAGCTGGGCAGCCGTCCGATCGAGCCGACTGTGCCGTCAAGGTTCATGAAAGACACATTGCCTTCGGTCGAGCCGTAGAATTCGCGCATTTCGCCAACGCCGAAACGCTCCGCAAACGGCCCCCAAACCTCGCCGCGAAGCCCATTGCCAAAGCCAAGCTCAAGCGTGTGCTTGCGCTCTCGTGGATGGGCAGGCGCGTTGAGGAGATAGCGGCATAACTCGCCGATATAGACGAATTTGTTGGCCCCATAATCGGCAACATCATCCCAAAACCCGGCAACCGAGAGCTTGCGCCGCAGAATGATCGTCGCCCCATAGGTGAGCGCCCCCGCCGTCCCCATGCAGCCACCCGTCATGTGATAGAGCGGGAGGGTGTTGTACACCCGGTCGCCTGCTTCAATACCAGCAAGGATGTTGGCAAACCGGGCGACACCGCGAAGGCGCATATGCGAAATCTTCGCCGCCTTTGGCAGGCCGGTCGTCCCTGAAGTGTAGATGAAAAGCACGTTATCCGCGTTTGTGATGTGTGCGCGAAGCCGCTTGTCAGGGCGCGTCGTGGGCTGGGAGGCAAGCACGCCCGCCAAGTCTTCCCCCGCCTCGCCATCCATGTCCCAGACTTTGAGATCGTTGGAAACCGACGGGGCGACAGCCATCGCGCGGGACGCTTGTACTCCGCTGGCGATAATCGCCTTGCTGTCGACGATGGAGATGCAATGCGCGAGCCCCTCGCCTTCGAGGTTGGTGTTGATGAGCGCGGCCACCACGCCGACTTTCGAGAGGCCATACCAGATCGCGGGATAGTCGGGCGTGTTCTCCATGATGAGCGCGACAGCATCGCCCGGCTTCAAACCCTGCTCCAGCGCCCAATGCGCCACCGTATTCGCGCGCTCATCAAAGGCGCGATACGTGGTGGTCTCGCCTTCGAACACAAAGGCGGCGCTGTCGGGATAAGCGTCAACCGTCTTCTCAATATCATCCGCGAACAAGACCGGGGAGGCGGGCTGAAGCTTCTTGACCTTCTGTAAGGCGCTGAAGACGTCCTTCACATAAGCGAATTCGCGCCGCGCGTTCCGCAATGTCTCCAGCACGTCCCAACTCCCAAACGATCCCAATGTTCGCTAACCGGTTAAGTGTGAGGCTTGACCAGTGCAGAACTTATGGCATCGAAAGTGCCAGCAAATAACAGGGCTGGCAACACAGCAAAAAGCGCCGGGCTTTCGGGGGAGATACGAGGCGATGACAGACAGGCGAATTGACTGGACGCGCGCGCTGGTGGTTGCACTGGCAGCGCTTGGGCTGGGCAGCGCAATCACCGCTCCCGTCACCTCCTCAGCCCAGCCGCTTGAGACCCAAGACGAAGCTGCAAGGCCAAACATCGTTGTCATCCTGGCCGATGACGTGGGCCTCATGGATTTCGGCACCTATGGCGGCGAGGCGAACACGCCCAATATTGACGCGCTAGCCGAGCGCGGAGCGGTTTTTACGCATTACCGGGCATCGCCGCTGTGCTCGCCATCGCGCGCCATGCTGCTGACGGGGATGGATAGTCACCTCACCGGCGTTGCCACCATTCCCGAAGTCTTGCCGCCAGAGCAAAAAGGCAAGCCCGGTTACACGATGGCGCTGGAAGAGGGCGTGCTCACCCTCGCCGATCACCTGCGCGCCGGTGGCTATCGCACGCTCATGAGCGGCAAGTGGCACCTTGGCGAGGCGGCTGAGGAAATGCCCAATATGCACGGCTTTGACCGCAGCTTTGCACTGGCAGCATCGGGCGCGGACAATTGGGAAGACCGCTCCTACATGCCCTATTACAAGGATGCGCCGTGGTGGGAGGATGGCGAGGAGACAAGCCTGCCTGAGGGTTTCTATTCCTCTCGCTTCATCGTCGACACAATGCTGCGCTATCTGGATGAGACCGCGAAGGGCGAGGACGCGGAAAAACCCTTCTTTGCTTACCTGCCATTTCAGGCCGTCCACATCCCGGTTCAGGCGCCCCAGGAATTCATCGAGCGCTACAAGGGCATTTACGATGAAGGCTGGGATAACCTTCGCTCTCGCCGACACTTTGCCGCGCACGAGTTGGGGCTGGTGCCGCAAGGCGCAGCGCTCGCCGCCCTTCCCCCTGAATACCGCGAATGGGAGGATTTGTCTGAGGAAGACAAGGCACTCTACTCGGCGCGCATGGAAGTCCATGCCGGAATGCTGGAGGCGATGGATTTCCACATCGGCCGCCTGATCGCGCGCCTTAAGGAAGCCGGGCAATACGACAACACGATCTTCGTGGTGAGCTCGGATAACGGGCCCGAACCCACGCGCGGGGACAACAGTGTGCTTTTGAGCACCTATCAGACGCTGGTGGGCTATGATCGGGGGCTGGAGACAATGGGCCAGCGCGACCATTGGGGATTTATCGGGCCCGAATGGGCCGTGGCGACCGCGACGCCGGGCGCGTGGTACAAATTCTACTCGACCGAGGGCGGGGTTCGCGTGCCGCTAATCATCGCGGGGCCGGGGCAAGATGCAGCCCTGATCTCGTCCCCGGCGATGATCGCTGACATTGCCCCGACCTTGCTCAAATGGGCCAGCGTTGATCCCATCACCAAAGACGCAAAGCCGATGACCGGACGCAGCCTGATGCCGGTGCTCACAGGCGAAGCGAAGAGCGTCTACGGGACTAACGAAGTGCGCGCGATCGAGGTTTCGGGCAATTCAGCGCTCTACAAAGGCGACTACAAGATCACCCGCAGCGTGAGGCCGCGCGGCGATGGCAGATGGCGATTGTTCAATCTCGCGAGTGATCCCGGAGAAACAACCGATCTCAGCGAAAGCAAGGCTGAGCTGTTTGCGGACATGCTTGGCGAATGGGACGCCTACACCAAGCGCGTCGGCGTGCTCGAAATGCCGGAGGACTACGATTCCGTACAAGCGATCATCGACAACACCCGCGCACGGCTCTTTGAGAACTATCCATGGCTCTACGCAGTTTTGGCAGGCTTTGCGCTGATCCTGGGGCTTTTCATCTGGCTGATCGTGCGGCTGTTTGTGCGCGGGAAGAGGCAGACGTAAGCGCTGGCGGCGCCCATTTTCCTACACGCGGCAAATCCGCTACGCCTAGGGTCGTGAACATCATGATTGCCTCCAACCTTTCCCGCAGCCCTAAGAGCTTCTTGCCATCGGGCGGAAACGCGCTTTCGGCGCAGTAGGAGGGCTGTATTCCACCGGTGGGTTTTCGTTCTTAGACACTGTAACCTGTGTCTCCTACAAGCGGCTCGGCCGGACTGCGCTAATCGGCCCGTGGCACCGTTCACTGACAAAGGCGGCTTGAACCGTGCGGCGGCTTAAGGCAGGCGGGTGATCGTAGACACGCAGGAAACGAACAGCATGAGCCTAGAGCTGCCACAACTCACCGTTACCGGTACCGCGCATGATATGGGCCGCCAATATGGCGCTCACTTTCGTGATATGATCCACCCCTTCGTTTCGGACCGGGTGAGCGCGGTCACAACCTACCTCAAGGATGTCGGGCACAGCGATACCGATCGCCTGTTTGAAGCGGGGGCGGCCTGCCTTGATCTCGTTCGTCAGATTGATGCGGAAGGATATGCGGAGCATCTGGGCATAGCCGAAGGGGCCGGAATTGATCCGGTGCGCCTGTTCACGACCGCGAACATGACCGATATCCGAGATATCATCGCCTATCCCGAAGACCCGGTTGTGGTCGAGGATGAAGGCTGCACGGTTGCGCTGCTGCCGCCTTCCATAACGGCGAACGGGCGCGCCATGCAGGGCCAGACATGGGACCTCAATGGGTCTGATGTCGAATATGTGATCGCGCTTCATCGCCTGCCCCACGAAGGGCCTGAGACATGGACAGTCACCTGCGCTGGCTGCCAGACACTTATGGGAATGAACCAGCACGGGGTGAGCGTTGGCACCACCAATCTCAAGACATTCGGCGCACGGGTCGGCATGCCTTATCTCTCGCTGCTGCATCTGGCGCTGCGCCAGGAGACCAAGGCTGCAGCGAGCGCTCTGGTTGAGACAACGCGTGTTGCGGGCAGCCACTCTTACTGGGTCGGCGATAAAGACGGCGCGATTGAGTGGGAGAAAACCGCCAGCACCGCCAATGCGCGCAGCACAGACAATGGCTTCCTAGCGCGGTCCAATCACTGTCTGTTCGATGAAAATATCGCGCTTGAAACCGACCTGTCGCCCAGCACCCATGACCGCTTTGCGCGTATGGAAAAGCTGCTTGATGCACACGATGATCACTCGATCGAAGGCTTGAAGACCCTGTTTTCTGACCGTTCGGACGGCCCCCTCAGCATCAACCGCTTTGCTGAGGACAATTCAGGCGCGACAACCAATGCGGTGGTCGCATGCAATCCGGCGGATCTGGAATTTCACGCCTGCCGCGGCCCTGGAAATGTGGGAACCTGGGTAGAGCTCGCCTTCGAGCGGCAATCGGCGCCTGCTTGCTGAGTCTAGCCTGCAATGAGCGCTTTGCCTTGCTAAAAGCGGAGACGGACTGTTCATTCTCATCGCCAGCTCGGCGAAACACACTGCCTTTAGTCAGTACCGCGCAATCATTGGCGAATTCAGGCCCTAATACGCCACGAAGGCCTTTGCAGACCCTTTTCTCCAGTGCGAAGTGGGTTTGTGCTTGCAGGCCAACTATTGTGCGGTGCAATAACAAGGTATGCGAGTGGCCATTATCGATGAAAGCGCGGCGCGCGCCTCGATTATCGAGGAAGGGCTCTCCTCGCTCGAAGGGTGCCAGATTTTCACACTGACTTCGCGCGATGGCCTGCTAGCGAGGATCGCCGAAATCGAGCCCGACATCGTGTTCATGGATCTGGGCAACCCCTCTCGCGACGTGCTCGAGGAATACTTCGCTGTAAGCCGTGCATTATCGCATCCGATCGCAATGTTTGTCGATGAGAGCGATGACGCGTCAATTGCGAAGTCTTTCGATGCGGGCGTCTCGACTTATGTCGTCGATGGGCTGGCGGCCAAACGCATCCAGCCGCTCTTGCAGATGACCATGCGGCGTTTCGAAGCATTCGCTCGGCTCGAAGCCGAACTTGCAGAGGCGCAGAGCAAGCTTGCCGAGCGCGAGACCATCGACAAGGCCAAGCGGATCTTGATGAAAACAAAGGGTGTGACCGAGCCTGCCGCATATGCGGAACTGCGCCAGAAAGCGATGAGTTCCAGTCGCCGGATTGCAGACATCGCCGACGCTGTGGTGACTGCTTATGAACTTATGGGAGACACCAAATGACACAGCGGCTTACGATCGGGTTTTTGCCGCTTGTCGATGCGTGTCTGCCCATCCTTGCGCATGAGCACGGCTTTGCCGAGGAAGAGGGGCTGGAGCTCAGCTTTCAACGCGATGTGTCATGGGCAACGGTGCTAGATCGGTTACTCTATGGCCATTCGGACGCAGCCCACATACTTGCCCCGCTAGCGATTGCGACCACTCTGGGCCGTGGGCGCCCGGCGCAAGAGCTTGCTGCGCCCTTCGTGCTGGGACTGAACGGAAACGCTTTTACGGTTTCGAATGCGCTTGCTGAGGCGCTGGGATGCGAAGGCGAATTGGGCGATCCACGCCAGCTTGGCGCGCGGCTCAAGACTGTGGCAACGCAGCGCAAAGCAGCCGGATGTCCGCTGCGCTTTGGCGTTGTACACCGCTATTCAAGCCACAATTACATGCTGCGCTACTGGCTTGCAGGCGTTGGCGTCCAACCGGATGAGGACGTCGAGATTGTCACCGTAGCACCCCCATTTACTGCGGATGCCCTCAAGGCGGGTGAGATCGATGGGTCGTGCGTGGGCGAGCCTTGGAATTCGATCGCGGTTGAAAAAGGGGCCGGTCAAATCGTGCTCGCTACCTCGCAGATTTGGCGCCGCGGGGTGGAAAAGGTGCTGGCATTAAAGGCTGAGCGTCTCAAGGAAATACGACCCGCGACGGAAGGGCTGATACGCGCCATGCGCCGGGCGGGTGAGCATTTTGTGGACCCTCAGAACTGGGACACCAACGCGGCTATTCTTGCGCGGCCCGAATATTGCGATGCGCCCCATCAACTGGTGCGTCGCGCGATCTCTGATCGTCTTGTGCTGGTCAAAGGCGGAAAGGTTCGCGAGTATCCCGATTTCATGTTCCAGTATCATGAGGCGGCAAACTTTCCCTGGGTCAGCCAGGCGGAATGGCTGTATTCGCAACTGGTGCGCTGGGATGGGCTTGATTACGATGCTGAGGATGCAGCTGCCGCGGCGAAGGTCTTCAAACCAGGCGTTTATCGCAGCGCGTTAGCGGGCAGTAAGGACCCGTTACCCACAGCGAGTTCCAAAGTGGAGGGCAGTGTGTCTGAGGCGCTGCATGCATCCACCCAGCACGGCACTATCCTGCTTGAAAACAACACGTTTTTCGACGGAGCAAGTTTCGATCCTGACAAGCTTGAGGCCTACATTGCAGCGCAAAAGTAAGCGCGAATTCATGCTGCGATGCAAAATTGCATTTGCATGACACTGACCGATCGGTTATTCGATTCGTGCACGCAACAAGGTTCCAACGCAGGAAACTTACTTCTCTCCGCGTGATCGAACATAAAATTTCACGGCAACGTCGCCGCCCGATGGCTCCCCACAAAGGAGCGCGTCGTGGCGGCTTTTGGCGTTGGCTTCGCTTCCAGGGTCTCTTCTGACCGACAAAGAAACAAGGACACGGGTAATGGCCAAATCGGGTGGTTTTAAGTTTGATCGTCGCGGTGTCGTCGCCGCCACTCTTGCAAGTGTGGCGCTGGTGGCCTGCGGTGAGACGCCGGGGGGCAGCGAGGGCACAATCGTCGCTGCGTCGGTCGACGGCGCGGTTGAAAAACCCAACCTGAAACTGGGCTTCATCAAGCTGACCGACATGGCCCCGCTCGCCATTGCAAAAGAGAAAGGCTATTTTGCAGAAGAAGGCCTCAACGTGACGCTTGAGCCGCAAGCCAATTGGAAAGTTCTGCTCGACGGCGTGATCGGTGGGCAGCTTGACGGTGCGCATATGTTGGCGGGTCAGCCGCTGGCAGCGACGATTGGCTATGGCACCAAGGCGGACCTTATCGCTCCGCTTAGCCTTGATCTCAACGGCAATGCGATCACGCTGTCGAACAAGGTCTGGGACATGGTCAAGGCTGATTTGCCCAAGGGCGCTGATGGCAAGCCGATCCACCCAATCAGCGCTGAAGTGCTAAAACCTGTAGTCGATAGCTTCGAGGCGCAGGGCAAGCCTTTCAACATGGGAATGGTCTTCCCGGTGAGCACGCACAACTACGAAATCCGCTATTGGCTTGCTGCTGGTGGTCTCAAGCCCGGCTATTATTCCGATGGCGACGTTCAAGGCGTGATTGATGCTGACGTGAAGCTGTCTGTCACTCCGCCCCCACAAATGCCGGCGACGCTCGAGGCGGGGACGATTGAGGGCTATTGCGTTGGTGAGCCGTGGAACCAGGCGGCGGTCTTCAAGAAGATCGGCGTGCCGGTGATCACCGACGATCAGATCTGGAATGACAATCCGGAAAAGGTCTTTGGTCTGCGCGAGGACTTTGCCGAGAAATACCCTGCCACGACCGCCGCCATGCTTCGCGCGATCATCAAAGCCCAGCAATGGCTCGATGCCGATGGCGGCGCAAATCGTGCCGAAGCGGTCGAGATCCTGTCGCGGCCCAACTATGTCGGCGCGGACGCTGAAGTGATCGCAGCGTCAATGACCGGGGTTTTCACCTTCGAACCGGGCGACACACGTAAGGCCGAAGGCTTCAACATCTTCTTCGAGAGATACGCCGGTTACCCCTATTATTCGGACGCGATCTGGTACCTCACGCAAATGCGCCGCTGGGGCCAGATCGCCAGCGACAGGAACGACCAGTGGTACTTTGACACCGCGAAGGCCGTTTATCGCCCTGACCTCTATCTCGCCGCGGCCAACAAGTTGGTTGAAGACGGCGTGATCCCAGCCGAGAGCGTTCCGGAAACCGACGGATATCGCGGTGAGCAGAAGGGGTTTATCGACGGTATCGCCTATGATGGATCAAAGCCCAACGATTACCTCGCTAAGTTCCCGATCGGGTTGAAAGCGGGAGACACGGTGACCGCTGCAGGCGTCAGCGGAAGCTAACGCAGTCGCCATAAGTCCCCTAGCAGATCTCTCTTCCACAGGAGCGCCAGACATGGCTACCGTCTTTGCCGACACAGACCCAGCCGCACAACCCTCCAGTCCGGCGAGTGAGACATCCAGCCCGCCGCCTGCGCCGGAAGGAAATGTGAAGGCTCGCGTGGAGGAGAACGCGCCAGCTGAACCAAGCCCTTTGGCGCTCAAAATCCGGTCGGTAGCGACCGGGCTAGTCTGGCCGATCATCGGGATTGCAGCATTCATTGGCCTTTGGGCTGCCCTCGCCCCGCAGGTTAACACATCGCTCGGAACTCTGCCTGGCCCCGTCGAAGTGATCGAAGCGGGGATCGGGCTCTACGATGAATATTCCGCAGCGAAGGAAGCCGAGGCGGCCTTTTACACGCAGCAGACAGCGAATAACGAAGCGGCTATCGCGGCAGGCAATCCCGGTGCGGTGCGCGACTTCACCTATGCCGGTCCGCCGACCTTTCTTGACCAGATCATCACCTCGCTGGAAACCGTGGCGTTGGGCTTTTTTCTGGCGACGGTTTTTGCCGTCCCGATTGGACTGATGGCGGGGCTCTCCACCCGGTTCAATGCTGCGATCAATCCGCTGGTCCAGATCATGAAGCCGGTGAGCCCGCTCGCATGGCTGCCGATTGTGACCATGGTCATCTCAGCGATGATTACCAGCGCGGACCCGCTGCTTCCCAAGGCGTTTGTGATCTCTGCGCTGGTTGTGATGCTGTGCTCGCTGTGGCCGACGCTCATCAACACCGCCGTTGGCACAAGCTCGATCGACAAGGACCTCTTGAATGTCGGCAAGGTGCTGCGGCTGGGTTGGTTCGACAAGCTCACCAAGCTCGTCTTACCCGCCTCGCTGCCTTACATCTTTACTGGCATGCGCCTTTCGCTGGGCGTTGGGTGGATGGTCCTTATCGCAGCTGAAATGCTCGCGCAGAACCCGGGGCTTGGCAAGTTTGTTTGGGATGAGTTCCAGAACGGCTCTTCGCAAAGCCTCAGCCGCATCATGTTTGCCGTCGTTATCATCGGTCTGATCGGCTTTCTGCTCGACCGAGCCATGATGGCTCTTCAGGCCATGGTCTCGAAGAACCGCACCGTTTGAGAGGGACAGAGCATGACCGACACACCATTCCTCTCGCTCAAGGACGTGCGCAAGGACTACACCGCGAAAACGGGCGAAGTCACCCATGTTCTGGGCGGTATCGATCTTGAAATGCAGGAAGGCGAGTTCGTGGCAATCCTGGGCTTTTCGGGCGCGGGAAAGACGACGCTGATCAACTCAATCGGCGGACTCGTCGAACCCGATAGCGGCGCGATGATGTTGCGCGGAAAGTCCATAGACGGCCCGGACCGTGAGCGGGGTCTGGTGTTCCAGTCCTATTCGCTGTTTCCCTGGCTGACCGTCGAGCAGAACGTCGCGCTCGCGGTGGACGCGGTGCATAAGGATCGCAGCAAGGCGGACCGCAAGGCACTCGTCAAGCAGAAGGTCGAGCTGGTTGGCCTTGGCCACGCGATGGATCGCAAACCTGAGCAATTGTCGGGCGGCATGCGCCAGCGTGTGGCGGTTGCCCGTGCCCTTTCGATGGAGCCGGAAATCCTGCTGCTTGATGAGCCTTTGTCGGCGCTCGACGCGCTAACCCGCGCGAAGCTGCAAGATGAGATCGAGCGTATCCGTAAGGAAGAGGGTCGCACCATCCTCCTCGTGACCAACGATGTCGATGAGGCATTGCTTCTGGCGGACCGGATCGCGGTGCTGACGCCTGCGCCCGCGGCGCGGATCGGCAAGATCTACGATGTCAACGTGGCGCGTCCGCGTGACCGCGAAGCGATCAATGACGATGCAGACTACCAGGCGCTTCGCAAGGACATCGTCAGCTATCTTGGTTCGCTCAACGCGGAGAGCGGGACTGTAGGCGAAAGCGCGATTGACCTTCCCAAGGTGACGCCGATCGACCTGCTCGCCTCCAAGAAGGAGAAGGACGCACCCCCGCAAGCCTATCTCGACGCGGCCAAGAGCACGGTCGAAAAGCGCTATCTGGAATTCTTCAAGCTCGACAAGATCTACCCAACGCCAAAAGGGCCGCTCAAAGTGGTCGAGAATTTCAGCCTGTTGATGGACAAGGGCGAGTTCATTTCGCTCATCGGCCACTCAGGCTGCGGCAAGTCGACCGTGCTGACCATGGCTGCAGGGCTCAACGAGATCAGCGGCGGCGGCATTGTGCTCGACAATCGCGAGATCGAGATGGCAGGCCCGGACAAGGCCGTGGTGTTCCAGGCGCCCAGCCTCATGCCTTGGCTCACAGCTCGCCAGAATGTCGCGCTTGGAGTGGAGCGGGTATACCCGCACGCAGCCAAGGACGAACGCGGCGATATTGTCGATTATTACCTTGAGCGGGTCGGGCTGGCCGATGCCAAGGACAAGCTGGCGGCGGAAATGTCGAACGGTATGCGCCAGCGCGTCGGCATTGCCCGCGCCTTTGCGCTCAGTCCTCGATTGCTGCTGCTCGATGAGCCCTTCGGAATGCTGGACAGCCTCACGCGCTGGGACTTGCAGGATGTACTGGTGGAAACCTGGAACCGCACCAAGGTTACTGCAATCATGGTTACCCATGATGTCGATGAGGCGATCCTGCTTGCTGACCGTGTGGTGATGATGACCAACGGCCCACGCGCAACCATCGGCAAAGTGCTCAAAGTGGATCTGCCGCGCCCACGGGATCGCAAAGGGCTGCTCGAACACCCGCAATTCTATCAATACCGGCAGGAGGTTTTGCACTTCCTCGCCGAGTATGACCACGGCCCGGACGCGAAAGCGGCCTGAGGCATAAAAATCTTCCAGGTGGTGAAGCGGCGGCAACGGCGTCCCCTTCGAGAAAGCCACTCCTCTCCAGCGGCGTTTGCGCTGCATCACAGCGGGCAACGCAGCTCGGCCTACCAAACCAAACGCTCCGGGCAACGGGGCTTACAAGGGGCTCTAAATGCGTACCAAAATCAGCACTCTTGCCGTTCTTGCCACAGTGGGCTGTACGGCTCCAGCTTGGGCCGAGGATAAACCCCTTGGCCCGGTCGAAATTGGGGACGGTGTGACTCTTGATCCGATCCTCGACATGCGTTTTAGGGTGGAAACGGCCGATCAATCGACCTTCCCGAACGAAGCGGATTCGGTAACGGTGCGCACCCGCGCAGGGTTTGACCTGAAATGGTCGGAGAAATTCTCGTTCCTGATTGAAGCCGAAGGCACCTTCGCAATCGAGGACGAATTTAACGACACCATTCCGAGCAACGGTCTCGAGCCTTTCCCGGTGATCGCGGACCCGGAAAGCCTTGAACTCAACCGTGTGCAAGTGGGCTATAAAGGCAAAAATTTCGGTACCACGATCGGTCGCCAGCGCATCATTCTCGATGACGCGCGGTTTATCGGCAATGTTGGGTGGCGCCAGAACGAGCAGACCTTCGACGCTGCACGCGTCACCGCCAATATCGGGCCAGCAACGATCGATCAGACCTTTGCGATCTCTCAGCGCACAATCTTTGGTTCGCAAAGCCCCAACAACGAGTTTGAAGGCGATTTCTGGTTCACTAATGTAAAGGTGCCGGTGGGCGACAGAGTGACAGTGACAGGCTTTCGCTATGAATATGATTACGATGATCGCCTCGCTTTTGCCAGCACGACCTATGGCGCGACTGGGATTGCGAAATTCCCCGTTGGCGGTGTGACACTGGGCCTAAAAGGCACCTTTGCCACTCAGGCAGATACAGGCAACAACCCCAACGATTTCAGCGCCGATTACTATCTTGCCGAGGGCAGCATCACCTTTGCCGGCTTCACCCTGCGCGGCCAGCACGAGGTACTCGGCAGCGATCAGGGCCTTGTCGCTTTTCAGACGCCGCTTGCCACCGCGCACAAGTTCAACGGTTACGCGGACCTGTTCCTCGTCACTCCGGCAACGGGCCTTGCAGACACCAATGTGCGTCTTAGCAAGAAGTTCAAACTCGACGGTGTGCCCAGCGGTATCAACCTCCAGCTCACATATCATGAGTTCGAAAGCGATTTTGGTGACATCGATTACGGCACCGAGTTTGACGCAGTAATCAGCTTCAAGATCAAGGATGTCGCGATGCTCGCCAAGCTTGGCGATTACTCCAGTGACGGCTTTGGCCCCGACACCACCCGCTTCACGATCCAAGCTGGCATCAGCTTTTGATCGGTTGCCCCCAACACCTGACGGAGAGTAGACGTGAACGCGCAGACGGCTTTTGAGAAAGGGATGAAAGAGCCCACTCAGGAACGGCTTGTAGTGATCGGTAATGGCATGGCGGGCTGCCGCGCGGTGGAGGAAATCCTCAGCGCAGCCCCCAACCGCTACGCCATCACGATTTTCGGCGCCGAACCGCGCGTGAATTACAACCGCATCATGCTGTCACCCGTTCTGGCGGGCGATAAGAGCTTTGATGAGATCGTGATCAACTCGGCAGAGTGGTACGAGGAAAACGCGATCACTTTGGTCTCAGGCGATCCGGTGATCCACATCGACCGTGAGGCGTGCCAGGTCGTATCGCGCGGTGGTAGGATTGAAAGCTATGACAAGCTGCTGATAGCAACCGGTTCTGACCCATTCGTGATACCGGTGCCGGGAAAGGACTTGCCCGGCGTTGTCACTTTCCGCGATCTCGACGATGTTGAAACGATGCTGGAAGCGGCCAAGACCAGCGGCAAGGCGGTTGTCATCGGTGGTGGCCTTCTGGGGCTTGAGGCCGCGCATGGCTTGAGCTTACGCGGGATGGAGGTGACCGTCCTCCACCTGATGCCGACCCTTATGGAGCGTCAGCTCGACGAAGCGGCGGGCTATCTTTTAAAGTCTGAGCTTGAAAGCCGGGGAATGACGATCCTTACCGGCGCGGATACCGGTAAGATCGTCGAGAAAGATGGTCGCGTGGGCGCGGTACGGTTAAAAGACGGTGCCGAGGTTGAAGCGGACCTTGTGGTCATGGCCGTGGGCATCAGGCCCAACGCGGCGCTTGCAAAGGCCTGCGGGATAGAGGTCGAGCGCGGCATTGTTGTCGACGATGACATGGTCACATCCGATCCCAGGATCCTAGCCGTTGGCGAATGCGTACAGCACCGGGGCCAATGCTATGGCCTTGTCGCGCCCATTTGGGACATGTGCCGCGCGCTCGTCGCGGGTCTGGCCGAGACCCCCAAGCCTTATCAAGGCTCGGTCACCTCGACCAAGCTCAAGGTTTCAGGCGTCGACCTGTTTTCCGCCGGGGACTTTTCCGGTGGCGAGGATTGCGAAGACATTGTCATGCGCGATGCTGCAAGAGGCGTGTATAAGCGCGTGGTCGTTCAAGAGAACAAAGTCGTTGGCGCGGTCCTGTACGGAGATACGCAGGATGGCAATTGGTACTTTGATCTCCTGAAAAACCAGGAGGACGTCTCTGACATCCGAGAGGCGCTGATCTTCGGGCAGGCCTTCACCTCGGGAGGGGCCACGCTGGACCCTAACGCCGCCGTTGCAGCTTTATCGGACGACGCAGAAATCTGCGGCTGCAACGGTGTGTCCAAGGGTCAGGTTGTCGACTGCATCAGGGATGGCGCAGCCAGCGTTGATGCTGTGCGCGGCGCCTGCAAAGCGTCTGCCAGCTGCGGCTCGTGCACCGATCTGGTGGAAAACCTGCTTGCGCTCACACTCGGCGACGCGGTCGAGGAAAGCGCACAGACCATGTGCGGCTGCACCAGCTTTGGCCATGACCACGTGCGCAAAGCCATCGTCAAGAACGGCTACAAGTCCATCCCGGAGGTTATGCAGGAGCTTCATTGGTCAACGCCCGATGGCTGTTCCAAATGTCGTCCGGCGCTCAACTATTACCTGCTATGCGCTTGGCCGGGCGAATATATCGACGATCAAAAGAGCCGCTTCGTCAACGAGCGCCTGCACGCCAACATCCAGAAGGATGGCACCTATTCGGTCGTCCCGCGCATGTGGGGCGGCATCACCAATCCGCGTGAGCTGCGCGCGATTGCCGACGTGGTCGAGAAATACGAGGCGCGTATGGTGAAAGTCACCGGTGGCCAGCGGCTCGACATTTTCGGGATCAAGAAAGAAGACCTGCCCGCGGTCTGGGCCGATCTCAACGCGGCGGGCATGGTTTCAGGCCACGCTTATGGCAAGGCTCTGCGCACCGTGAAGACTTGCGTGGGCAGTGAATGGTGCCGCTTTGGAACGCAGGATTCCACCGGTCTTGGCGTGAAGCTCGAACAGATGAGCTGGGGCAGCTGGATGCCGCACAAGTTCAAGATGGCCGTGAGCGGATGTCCGCGCAATTGCGCTGAGGCGACGATCAAGGACTTTGGCGTTGTGTGTGTGGACAGTGGCTATGAGCTGCACATAGGCGGCAATGGCGGGATCAAGGTGCGCGTCACCGATCTGCTAACCCGGATCGACACTGAAGAGGAGGCGCTTGAGCTGTCGGCGGCCTTCATTCAGCTATATCGCGAAGATGCATGGTACCTTGAACGCACAGCCCCCTGGGTGGAGCGCAAGGGGCTCGAATGGGTCAAGGCCCAGCTCTTCGATGATCCCGCGACAGTCCCAGCGCTGGCTGAGCGCTTCCGCTATTCGCAAAGCTTCAGCCAGGATGACCCCTGGGCCCAGCGCGCCGGAGGGGACCGCAAGGATCTGCACAGCCATGTCGGAAGCATCGGAGCAGGACCGCCCGCTGATGGGGCGATCAAAGCGGTTGAGCCAGCGGAATGAGCAGTCCTGGAACTCAAGACTGGGTCAACATCTGTGAGACCACCGCGATTGAGCCGGGCATGGCCGGAACAGTCCCTGTTGAAGGCGCTGACGAGATCGCAGTCTTCCACACGATCGGCGGCGAATTTTATGCGCTGGTCAACAAGTGCCCGCACAAAGGCGGACCGCTCTCGCAAGGCATCGTCCATGGCGATAGCGTTTCATGCCCGCTCCACAATTGGCGCATCTCTCTAGCGTCGGGAGAGGCCTTGGGCGAGGATGAGGGCTGCACGCCCACCATCCCGCTCAAGGTTGAAGGCACGCGCATTTATCTCGACCGAGCAGCCATTCTGGCGCGGCAGAGGGTATAGGCGGTCGAGCTTCCCATGGGATCGATCAAGACAACTTGCGCTTATTGCGGCGTTGGCTGCGGGATCACCGCGAGTGTCACGGGGACCCGCTCGGTCGAGATTGTGGGCGATACAGCGCATCCGGCCAATCACGGCGCGCTGTGTTCCAAGGGCACGCATCTTGGGGAAACGGTCGGATTGGAGGGGCGCCTGCTCCATCCGATGATTGGCGAGGACATAGTATCCTGGGACCGCGCCACTGGCGAAGTCGCCGCTCGAATGCAGGCATGCATCGAAAAACACGGGCCCGACAGCGTTGCCTTCTACGTCTCGGGCCAACTCCTCACCGAGGATTACTACGTCGCTAACAAGCTGATGAAGGGCTTCATCGGGTCAGGGAATATCGACACCAATTCAAGACTTTGCATGGCAAGCGCGGTCGCCGCTCACAACCGCGCTTTTGGCGAAGACATTGTCCCATGCACCTATGAGGATCTTGACCATGCGGATGTGATCCTGCTCGTTGGCTCAAACACCGCTTGGTGTCATCCTGTGATCTGGCAACGAATTGAACGCGCTCGTGAGGAACGCGGTACGATGCTCGTTGTGATTGATCCGCGTCGTACCGAGACGGCCGAGCGAGCGGACCTCCACATCCCCGTCGCGCCCGATGGAGATGTCGCGCTTTTCGACGCTCTGCTGGCGACACAGGATGTCGATCAGGCCACCCTGGCATGGACCTGCGATGTGCCCGATGGCTTTTGGGATCGCCACTGCGCACCCCACGGGATCCAGCCTGAACTGTTTGCAAAGCTCGCAGGGCTCGTCGCAGGATCGCAGCGTTTGCTCACTCTTTTCAGTCAGGGCGCCAATCAGTCGCGCAGCGGCACTGACAAAGGCAACGCAATCATCAACCTGCACCTGGCAACTGGGCAGATAAACCGCCTCGGCGCAGGTCCTTTCAGCATCACCGGCCAGCCCAACGCTATGGGTGGGCGGGAAGTGGGCGGGCTTTCCAACATGCTCGCTTGCCATCTGGGCTTTTCGGATGACGAACGTGCAAGTGTGGTGGACTTTTGGCGCACGGACCGCATTGCCAAAGGCCCGGGCCTCAAGGCTATCGACCTGTTCGAAGCTGTCGATAGCGGCCAGATCAAGTTCCTGTGGGTGATGGCAACCAATCCCGCCGTCTCGATGCCAAATGCGGGCCGCGTGCGCGATGCGCTCGCAAAGTGCGAGACAGTGGTGGTGTCCGACGTGCTTGAAGACACCGATACAGGCCGCTTTGCGCATATTCGTCTGCCTGCACTTGGCTGGGGCGAGAAAGATGGGACCGTCACCAATTCGGATCGCACCGTTAGCCGTCAGCGTGCGCTTTTCCCCAGCCCAGGAGAGGCGCGCGCCGACTGGCGCATCATTACCGATGTCGCGCGCGCCATGGGCTTTGCCCACGCGTTTGACTTCCCCACAAACGCCAGCGTCTTTCGAGAATACGCCGCGATGACTGCGCTTGCGGTTGCGCATGGCAAGAAGCTGGACCTGACCAGCTGGGCCGATACGAGCAGGGCGGACTATGACGGCATGATGCCGTTCCGCTGGGGCGGGGAGCATCCGCTCGCAACCGGCGCTTCATCGCCATCGGGCAAGCCGCGCATAATCACTGTGGAAGCGCCGCCACCTTTTCTTCCCTCCCATGCCTTCCCCATGCGGCTCAACACCGGGCGCTATCGCGACCAGTGGCACACGATGACGCGCACGGGGTTTAGCCCCAAGCTCGCTCACCACAGGCGCGACCCCCTCGTGGAAATCAATCCGGCCGATGCAGCAAGGCTAGGAATAGACGAGGGCGATCTGTGCAAGGTTGCAACCCAGCAAGGCGAGAGCCTCTACCGCGCCACTGTGAGTAAGGGACAGGTTTCCGGGCATTTGTTTGTGCCCATGCACTGGACCGATATCACCTCGTCAATTGCCACGGGGCGCACCGGGCGTCTGGCGAGTCCAGATACTGACCCGATCTCAGGTCAGCCGGGCTTCAAAGACACGCCCGCACGCATTGCGCGGGTACAACCAGTGTGGCGCGGCTTTTTGGTTGCGCGTGAGCCGCTCGATATGTCCGCGTGCGAATTCTGGGTCCGGAGCCGCATTGAAGGGGGGTGGCTCTATGAATTGGCCGGGCGCAAGGCCATTGCCCCCACTGACTTGCTTCCCGAAGGCGATCTGAGCGAAGTCACCTACGTCTCCAAAGGCATGCAGCGTTTCGCGGTTTGCGACGCCAAGGGCGCGCTCGAAGCTGCCTTGTTCATCACCCGGAGCGGTGGACTTCCGTCTCGCGACTGGGTGGCCTCGAAGCTTGGCCTAGAGGTTGAAGACCCGATCGCGCTTCTCGCAGGGCGGCCACGCGTTGCCGCGCCTGATCGCGGCGCGATTGTCTGTGTGTGCCACGATGTGGGAGCATTTGAGATCGAAGCGAGCATTCGTGAGGGCGCTGGCACCCTTGCTCAAATTGGCTCGGCCTGCCGTGCGGGTACCAATTGCGGATCGTGCCGGCCTGAACTGGCGCGGTTGCTCGAAGGCTGGAACACTGAAATCAAAGAGGCTGCGGAATGAGTGATTTCCCCAAGGGCAGCGTGTGGCTGGTGGGCGCTGGGCCTGGCGATCCGGAATTGCTCACGCGCAAAGCTGAGCGCTTGTTGCGAAACGCCGATATTGTCTTTTACGATGCGTTGGTGAGCAAAGGCGTGCTGGATCTGATACCTCAGGCAACTCCGCGCCATTCAGTGGGTAAGCGAGCCGGCCGTCATTCGGTCCCGCAACCAATGATCTGCGACTTTCTTGTCAAGGCCGCGCTTCGCGGACAGCGTGTAGTCCGGCTAAAAGGTGGAGATTCTTCGATCTTTGGGCGCGCCAATGAAGAAATCGATGCCTGCCGCGACAACGGCATCATCGTGCAGATATGCGCAGGTGTTACAACCGCGAGCGCAGCAGCCGCCAGCCTGTGTGCATCGCTGACGATGCGCGGCCTTGCTCGGCGCCTGACTTTCGTGACGGCTCACACCCGCAATGGCGCCGTTGCCGAGCTTGACTGGCAAGCTCTGGCAGACCCCCAAGCCACCATCGCCGTCTACATGGGCAAAGCGGCCGCGCCCGATCTTGCACGCAGGCTGATGCAGGCAGGTCTGGCCCATGACACACCGACAGTGCTCATTGAGAACGTCAGTCTTCCGGGTGAGCGGCACTTTCCCACCCGCCTTGACATGCTGCCACTCGCAGCGCGAACTGCGCTTGGAGATGGCCCTGCGATCATTCTGATCGGTGAGGCGATGCGTGAGGCGAAGGCGTGGTTGCAAACCTGTGATGAGATTAGGGCCGTGGCTAATCACATAGCTGACTAAGGCCTTGCGCAAAGCCGGCTTTTCAACAAGATCATCCGATGGCAGGCGAGTGCAACATTCCCATCTTAATTCTAGCCGGGGGCAGTTCGGAGCGCTTCGGATCCAACAAGGCTTTGGCTGAACTGGGCGGCAAGCCGCTTGTATGTCACGTTATCGAGCGCTTGCGCCCCCAGACCTCTGGCTCGATCGCGATCAATACCAGGGTTCCTGAAGAGTTTGCCCATATAGGGCTGCCCACGATCAGCGATCATACATGGACAGGGCACGGGCCGTTGGCGGGCATTTTCGCTGCGTTGGATTGGGCTGAGCGCGAAGGTGCAAAGCAAGTCGTGACGACCGCCGTCGATCTTCCAATCCTTCCTTCAAGCCTGATTAACAGGCTTGTGAAAGCGGGTGCGCCATCAATTGCAGGATCGCGCGCGCGCCGGCATCCTGTAATCGGGTTGTGGAGATGCTCACAGATTGATGTTCTGGATCAATACCTGCGATCAGGTCGCCGCTCAGCGCATGGTTGGGCTGAGCATTGCGGGGCCAGTATCGCCGAGTTTGATACGCCAGAGGGGGTCAGTGACCCGTTCTTAAACATAAATACACGCAAGGAATTGGAGCACTTTGCGAGCAAGATTGCATAGTTTTGCATGGTATTGCAAAGGCTCCCCGCGGGCTCGTCGGGTCGCCGTCTCAGCTAGTGGATCGGCAAGTCGAAAGTCTGCAATTTGGTAGCTTGCCGAATGTCGGATTTTGGTTCTGCCTCCTGAAACAAGCTGATGATGACGAGTTTTCGGACAAGTTCTGTCAGTCAAAGGCTATCAGCGTTTGCCACTGCGCAAGAGCGGCGGAGAGGGCGATCTTTTAGGTTTGTATACCGGTGAGATGACGATCGCAGGTGACCCGAAGCGCCGCGCAGCGAACTGGTTGTAGACGTTGGCCTGACCAGACCCCTCACACTGTAATTGAGGTTCCGCGGTAGATCTTGGAACGATAGCGCGAATCCTGAGCATCAGGCAGGGGCGCGCCCACCAACAGGACACCGCGTACGAAACGGCGCAGCTCTTCCTCGTGCTCTTCCTGATCGCGCGGTTCCTCACTGCGGACCCGGCGGGTGAGGTTGAGCTGGTTGACCGGCACGTCGTGCACCAGACGCTCATTCTCAACGGCGGCAGTGGCCGTGAAGGCGTGCAGGCTCGTCTTGACGAAATTGGCAAGCGCAAAGCCAGGGCCACCCGCGCCATAGGGTACGTCGGGAGAGACCAGTACAAGCTGGCAATGATCATAAAGCGACGCCTTGCGCGTCACGCGATAATGGCGAGTGATCTGATCCTCCACCATCTTGGCAAAGTCCTTGGTCGGCAGCACCGCGCCTTCTTCGAACAGCTTTTCGGGCAGCGGTTCGGGCGGCATCGAGACAATGGTGGTGGGTTTGCCCCATTGGCCAAGCGCTTCGTCCATCGCGTTCTCGATCGCATCGCCTGCAACAAGCACATGGAAGATATCGTCGCTCACGCTGTCAGGCAGCATGGAGCGCACGGCTTTCTCACGAGCCTGGTTGCCGGTGATGAGGACGACGTGCCCGACATGGCACTCCTCAACCAACACGCGGATCGTCTCGGCGACATAATCCGCCAGATGCCCGCCCATGATCCAGACGGTCTTGCCCTTCATCTTCTCCAGCCGCTCGGCCTTGGGGCTGCCGAAGAGTTCGCGTTCGGTGTTGGAGCGTTCGACCCTCAGGCCGCCCGAGGGCATGAAGGTCTCACCTGATACCGCGCGATCGGCGAGGAAGAAGACGGTGGCCTGCGCTACGTCGGCTTCGGTTGGCATGGCGCCGAGGTGCAGCTGCGAGATTACGCCCTTGCCAACGCCGTCAGCGACTTTCTCGACTTGTGCGATCGGCAGGAAGGGGCTGTCTTCTGGTGGGACGAGCTTGAGCCAAGTGGCGCTGCCCGGCTCTTCGAATCGGGACCATTCGTTGGAGCCCAGCAGGAACCCGCCCAGCGTCAGGCGCATAAGCAAACGCTGAGCCATACCTTCGGTGAGCAGGTACTGATCCCATGTGCACACGCCGTCCCCGGCGCTCGCAAATTCGAGCGCGAGCGCGCGCAGTTCCTCGGGCGCTTCAGCATCGTGGCTGAGCGTCGCGGTGCTGTTGCGCGACAGGCGAGTGAGGATCTTACTCGCATCCGCGCCTTCACGGATCGCATCAATCACCGCCTTGTAAACCGCGTTCAGGCGCTTGTTTTCAAGGATCAGCTTCGCGCGGCGCAGGAACAGGCCGGGCTTGCCGCCCGTGCCTGAAAGCCTGTCTCCATCGACGGGGCCTGGCGCAATGGCGTTGCACTGCACTTCGGGGCCAAGATAGGGCGAAAAGCTCTCAACCATGGCGCGCTGGCCCGCTTTGGAAAGGCCGTAATCCGCACGGTTAGGGTAAGCCACGGCGAGGAACTTCTCACCGCCAAAATAGGAGGAGACGTTAAGGACATAGCCCGAGCCCTGTTCCTTCATAAGGGGCACGACCCGGCTCATGAGGTGGTAGTTGGAGATGAGATTGGCATCGAGCGTGAAGCGCCAGGCCTCCGGCTCCATGTCGATCACCATGTCCTCTGCGCCTGCGACCCCTGCATTGTTGATGAGGTAGTCGATCCGGCCAAATTCCTCGATCGTTGCATCGACCGCGCGGTCGAGCGAGGCAAAGTCGCTCACATCCACATCGGGCATGATCTTCACGCGGCGCTCGACGCCTGCAAAACCGATATCCTGCAATTCGCCCACGATCCGGTCGCGCGCGGCGATAAGTTCGCTTTCGCGCCGGGCGACCATCATGACCTTCGCACCGGCCAATGCCAGAAGCCGCGCGACCTGGCCGCCGATCCCGGCAGAACCGCCGGTAATGAAGGCAACCTTGCCAAGGTGCAGCCCGGTGATGTTCTCAGCAAAACCGACCATCGCTTTGCGCGAACCGGTTTCCTCTGCGATGCTTGTGGGAAGTTTGAGATCAATCTCGGCGATATGCTGTTCGCGGAACAGGATGCGCGTCGCGTGCCCGGCGGCGAACGCGGTGTTCTCGCCTTCGGTATTGGTGGTGCGGACAATCTGGTTTGACCAAACGGCATGGTGCGTCTCGCCGTTGGAGGCCTGCACTCGCTCTTCATCGCGCCACACGCGGATCATCTGGGTGAGGCCTGCGCAAAGCACACCGGCAAAAGAATTGCCCCGTGAATCACCCGGATTGGACATGAAAATACAGCGCGGCGCGGATTGAAGGCCATCATGACCGCGCCAGTAGCGTGCAAGGCTGCGCGCAACCGCGATCGAGCCCACCAGCTCCATCTCCATGAACTTGGTCACGGTCTCATCGCTCGCGCCCAGCAGCGGTCCGCCGAAATAGCCTGCCGGCTTCAGAGGCATGACAATTGCACCCGTAATCGCCCCGCCCGCATCCTGCGCAAAGTCAGCGAGTTCATCTTCCATCGACGCAGGCTCATTGCGGTTGAAGCGCGAAACGGAGAGTTCGTCACCAAACCCTTGTGCGTTCAGTCGAGCGGTCGCCTGCGCGACATCGGCGTTGCGAGCAAGACCCAGCCTCACGCGCGAACCCGAGCCAACCAGAATGCGCGCCGCTTCAAGGGCATCATCCCATTCCTCACCAGCCGCGATGAAGATGTTGAGCCCCGCCCCATCGAGCGAGCGCATGGAAGGCCGGGTCATGTAGGTCGAGCTCGATTGGCGGTTTGCGCCCAGCCCATGGGTTACGTCGATTTCTTCGCCCGAAATGGCAGCGGCCTCATCGCTAGCGAGGAACAGGCACGTTGCCGCGATATCGACCGGCATGGGCAAAGGCTTACCCTGCTGCTTGCCCTTGACCGCACGGCTTAGCGCCATACGCCCGGTGAAATAGTCAGCAGTGGTGTTTTCAGGCTGGTTTTGCACCTTGTCCATCGCCGCAAAGACCGTGCGGATACGGTCGCTTTCAATGGGCCCAGGAAACACGGTGTTGACCCGGATCGAGCGCGGGCCCAATTCGCTCGCAAGCTGGTGTGACAGCGAATTGAGCGCAGCTTTGGGCACCACATAGGCCGTGCGCCCATAATAGCGCGTGTGCGAGAAAATGGTCGAGATGTTCACCATCGAACCGCCCACCGGCATAATGGGCGATATGATACGCGCTAGGTTCCAGGTGACGCCCAGAATGTTGAGCATGGCGTCCTGAACGCTCTCGCTTTCGCCCAACCCGGTCGTCTCTTCCTTGTTCAAGGGGACGTCGTAGAGAGGCTGCTTTGGCCCGGCGGACCCAGCATTGTTTATGAGGATTTCGACCCGGCCAAAGTCCTGCTTGATCCTGGCAACCGCCGCTCGGATCGAATCCGGGTCACCGCCATCAAGAACCGCGGTGCTGACGCGTTCAGGCGAGACGCCAGTATCTTCGATCAGCGCATCTCTGGCTGCGGCAATCCGGCTCTCGGTCCGGCCTGTCATGATGACAAACGCGCCCTCGCGCGCAAACGCCCGGCAGATTTCCGTGCCAAGGTTGCCCGCCGCGCCGGTAACCAGCGCGATCTTGTTGGCGATGCGACCTTTCTCTGAACCGGGCGATGCGCTCACTCATTCTCTCCTTCATTCGGACGGCTATGGGCCGCCTCTGTCGTTGCCCAATGCTCGAGCAGTTCATCCTTGGTGCGCAAGCCCAGCGCGGGGAGCGCGTGGTTGACGACATAAGTCGCGCCCGCATGCCGGTTGTCCCACATGGATTGGTGCGCTTCGGGCAGTCCCTCCCAGGGGACGACATCGGGCTGCGTAACGTCGAGCAGCCCAGCGGCCACCATCTCGTTCATCATCTCAACTTCATGCGCGTTGCAAAGGTGAGTGCCGAAGATCTCCGCGGTGGGCATGAAGATGCGGCGCTGGCGGGTCCACACTTGTGGCGCGTAGAAGGTGTAGCGGTGCCCCTTCATCTCCTCCGCGTAAACGACACGGCCCCCAAACGGTTTGACGAGCGAGGTCGATACGCCAAGCGTGTCCTGCCCGGCGCGCTCAATCACCAGATCGGGCACGCCGCGCGGATTGCTGGGTGAGCGAAGCAACTTGCCAATGGCGGTGCCAAATGGCTTGAGAGTATTTTGCTGGTAGGAGCGCACGCCAAGCTTGAAGCTTTCGATATCCTCCTTGGCATCGGGCAGGCGCGGCATCGTATCGGGCCAATCGAAGTCAGCATTGCGGCGCGAGAGGCCTTCGATACTGACGATCCCTTCCACCGAATCTTCAAGACCCAGCGATTGCAAGAATTCGCGCTGACCATCGGTCGTGGTGACGATGACAATACGCACCTTGAACAGGCGCGCCGCCTCTATCATCTCTAGCCCCGTTTCATCGGCCAGGTCGCGGCTTTGCGGGCCGTAATAGAGAAGCACCGATTCCCCGCCGCGCAGTTCTGCACGCTGGAGCATCTCTTCGGGCGAGGCGGCCCCGCTCTTACCCATGAAGCTGAAGTGGTAGCCCGAAGACGCGCCGTAAAATGCGAGGCGCCCGCCTTCCTCCAGCAATTGGAAGCTGCGCGGGAAGGCCCGCTCGCCAGCATGGCTGACAACGAAATCGGCAAGCTTCCCGCCATTGATCGCACGGTATTGCTCAACCAGGGCCTCGCCCTGTTTTTCCCAGATGAGCGCGTCATCGGCGTCGTCGGGAACCGGGGTGAAGCATGATGCAACCGCAGGATCTTTGCGGTTGATCGCGCCCACTGCCCCTTGCGAGCGAACGAATTCCGCGCGGTCTTCACTCGACACCAGCCCCGTTGCAGCAAGGCCGGTGCGGATCGAAGACTTGAGCGCATCGAGCCCGGTGCCCGTCGCAGACCCTTCCACGAAGATCGTCTTGCCCGGCGTGATCTGGAGCGTTGTGAACAGGCAGCGCGTCACAGTGCCCAGATTGAGCGTGTAGGCGCCCGCCTGTTCGAGCGTGAGGTCTGATGGAGGGCGATGCAGCTGCGGGCCCTGCACGGTCAGAAACTGCGCATGGCTGCCGGTCTTGGTCTCATAGCCTTGGATCGAGAAACCCGCATACATCGGATCATCGCCCGCCGCCGGAGCCAGCAAATCGCTGGTGCCCGAATAGACCGAGACAAGATCGCCCACGGCAAGCCGCCCCTGGTCCTTAAGCTCGCTGCCAAGCCCCACGACCAGCGCAAGCCCGCCCGATCCTGTGGTCTGCACGTCTTCGTCATGCGCATCGAAGGGCGAGACCGGAATGCCGGTTAGCGCCCAGATATCGTTGAAGTTCACCTCCGATGTGAGGAGGTAGATCAGCGCTTCGTTCGCGCGAGGTTTGGGCGTGTTGACCACCAGTTCGCGCTCATGCGTTGCCGGAGGGCCAAAGCGCGGGGCACCCGTATCGGGATCGCGCGCAATGCCGAAAGCGATCTGCTTGGGCGGGATCGGCGTTACGCCCGGATAGAAGGCCGCGCCCATGGGCAGCAGCTCGCCCGCCTCAACCAGACGCGCGACCTGCTCGGCGTGCTGATCGTAATGCCACACACCGTCGCGGCGCACGGGCAGCGACGGGCTTTGCTTGTCCATGAATTGCTGGATGCCGGTCTTCCCGCCTTCGGGGTCGACGATGGCAATAGCGAAGTTTTCCGCCTCACGCGCAAGGCCAGCGGACATGCCTTGGGTCCAACCGGTACGCACCGCGTCGAGAGCGCGTTCGCCTGCAACATTGCGGCCGGCCCATTTGAGCTGTTTGAGAATGCGCTGAAGAAAATCGTCCTCCAACACCGCATCAAGATCGATAGTGGCGGGCTCTTTCCAAGCGGCGGTCTGCGCGCGGCGCTCCGCAAAGGCCTTGCCAAGCTCGCTATCCTCAGGGTCAGTCACAAATGCGCGCACCATGGCGTGCGCGGCGGACAACGCATCGCTCGCACCCGAGACAAGCCGATCAATCGCCCCGATTTCGAGCGCTCGCTCCGCGTCGATCGCGCGGCCGCCCAGGATCAAGTCAAGCGCGTCACGCACGCCCGTTTCACCATTTCTGCTCCCGAGAAGCCGTGGCAGACGCTGCGTACCGCCATAGCCGGGCAAAAGACGCAAGTTGATTTCGGGCTGGCCAAAGCGCGCGCGCGGCTCGGCAATGCGGTAATGGCAGGCAAGCGCGAACTCCATGCCCCCGCCAAGCGCCACGCCCTGAATGGCCGCAATGCACGGCTTGCCCATGGCCTCGATCGTATTGAAGGCAAGCTGCGCGTTGTCGGGAAGCGCCTTGGCTTCCTCAGCGCTGTTCACCTCTTCAAGCATCTGGCGGATATCCGCGCCCGCGACAAAACTCGCGGTGCCGCTGCCTGTAAAGACGACCGCGGCGACATCATCCTTGCGCGCCAGGTGCTCCGCCACGATCACCAACTCATCAAGCGCGCGTTCGTTAAGGGCGTTCACCGGCGGGCTTTTGACCGTGACTGTCGCCACGCGTCGCCCTGCGCCAAGGGCGTTGTACTGGATCGTGAAATAGCGATAGCGCTCGAACAGGGCCTGACTTTCCGACAGAGTCTGACGCCGCTTCCACGCGTTCACCGCGCGGGTGAGCTCGTCCAGGCTCTCTGGGTTTCTGAGCGTCGAGGCATCGCCCACATCCGCGCCTTCGACCACGGCGCGCACCATGCGGCGCATATACTTTCCGGATCGCGTCTCAGGGAACTGGGAGAGCTCGATAAAGTCAGACGGGACGGCGACCGCCCCCTTCTCTGTGCGCACAAGGTCTGTGAGGCGACGTTGATCATCCTGCGTGAGGCGGCGGCCTTCCACCGGTGTGACAAAGGCGATGGGCGTCACACCCTTCTGGCTGTGCGGCGCGCCGATGACGATGACATTGCCCACCGGCGAGGCCGGGTCGAGCGCCTTGTCGCGCAGGATCGCGCCTTCGATTTCCTCGGTCCCGATGCGGTGGCCCGAGACATTGATGACATCGTCCGAGCGCCCGTGGAGCGAGAAGGAGCCATCGGGATGGCGGATCGCAAAGTCGCCTTGCGTGTAGGCCCACACGCCCTTCCAGCGCTTCCAATAGGTGTCGCTATAACGCTTGGTATCCCCGCGCCACTGACCTGCAAGCCGGGCCGTGTTGTTTGCGACTTCTACGTTGAAGCGTCCCGCATCGCCCCAGATTGTGCGCGTCAGGTAGGGGTATGGCTGAGCGATCATGATCTCGCCCTTTTCGCCCGGTTCGGCCTGTCTCCATCCGGCGCCGCCATCCGCCGCATCGCGCGTGTAGGTCGCGGCGGTTCCATCCAGCGTGACGTTGGCCCCAGCGTCCTCAACCCACACATCGCCCGCGATCCAGGGGAAGGGGTAGGTATGCGCATTCGGCTCTAGCGTGAAGTCGGCGCTGCCCTGGAAGTGGCTCCACACCATGCCGCCATGCTCGGTCGCCCAATAGGAGTTGATGTAGCGCGGCGTGACGTGCTCCATCGCAAAGGCCTGCACCACGCTCGACACGGGTTCAGCACAGAAGGTTGCGACCTTGAGGCTGGAGAGGTCGTAGCCCTCGATATCCTTGAGGTTTTCCGGGTTCTGCATCACCGATTTGAGGAAGGTCGCGCCCGCCTTGAAAATGGTGACGCCGTAGCGCTCGATGATCGCGGCAAAGCGGCCCGAATGCGGAAAGACCGGTGAGCCTTCGGTAATGACCGTTGTAACGCGCGCAAGCAGCGATGCGGCAATCAGATAGCTCTGGCCGGTGATCCAGCCCGGATCAGCGACCACATAGAGCACATCGCCCGGCTCAGCGCCGAAGGCAGCGGGCATGGTGGCAGAAACTCCGCTAGCATAGCCGCCATGGACGTGCACCACCCCCTTTGGCTTTCCGGTCGATCCTGAGGTGTAGATGATGAAGTTGGGATATTCCGCGTCCACCGCCAGCGGCCGCGATGACGCCCAAATCGCGCGCACGAAGTCAGCATCCGAAAGCGCGTAGAGCCCGGCTTCGTCCGCCACATCAATCCCAGCGCCGCGCGCCGCCTCAAGGATCGTCTCAAGCGCTGCATCGGTGAGATCAGCGCTCCAGTGATCGCGCTCGGCCTTCCAGGGCAGATCGGGTTGGCCTGTGTGCTTGGCGACCACAACCGCTTCGACGCGCGGGGGCGAATTGACGAGCGCCCCGGCGATCGCGATGCGCAATTGTGCCGCCTGGCGCGGGCTCATGGCCTGCGCGCCGCTATCGCCGGCGGCAATCGCTGAAAGCGCGAGCCCCACGCCGCGCATGACGTCGGATCGTTCAACCGTAACCTCACCATCAAGCGTGTCGGCCACCGTGTCATGGATCAGCACGCGCTGTGAAGGTGTCAGCTCCAGATCGTCTTGCGCGAGCGTCTCGTCCAGCAGCTCTATCGCGACTGTGACCGCGATGAAGTTGTCGAGCGCAGGATCGGTGTAGCTCGGCTTGAACGCCACCATTTGCGCATTTCGGTATGAGCCATCTGCGGTGATTACGACCTTGGCGCCTGCATCTGCAATCCGGTCTGACAGGGTCTTGTCGCTAAAGCCGCCAAAGACCGGCGTGTAGACAACGCCCATCCGCTTGGCGGCTTGCGTCCAGTAAATCTGCTCAGGAATGCTGGGCATGTTGAGCGCGATCCGGTCGCCGGGTTGCACGCCCAGAGCTTTGAGCGCGAGCGCGCATTTGGCGCTTTCGAGAAGCAGCTTGCGACGCGAGACAACCTCGCTGTCAACAGGGCCACCGCGCCCGCCATCGCTCGCCATGTTCCAGCGATCGCCCTCATAGATGAGCGCAGCTTCCTCGCCATGCCCCGCTAGGACGTGCCGATCGACCTCGTTGAAAGCGACATTGGTAAGACCGCCTTCAAACCACCGCCAATCAGGCGGCGTGTCATCGTTGAAGGCCCGGTCCCACGGCTCATGGCCCTCTGGGAGGTCGAGATTAACCGCTTCACCGCTGGCCGCATTCCACCCTGTCCACCGCCCATTTTCGTCATCGAAGAACGCCCAAACGCCTGCTTCGGACTGATCGGGGAGAAGCCAACAAATCCGACGTTTGGCCACACCGCCGTGGTAGGCGCCGGGGTCCTTGGCACAGGCGGATTGCATCGCATCATACGCAGCACGGTCTTCGATCACCACACCGCGATGGATGGGCTCATGGGTGTTGGATGCAGTAATGGTGGTTCCCCCGTGTGGCGCAGCTCAAGGGCGCGAGATCCCGGCCGCGCATTCTTGTTTCCCGATGCAATGAGCGGAATTACTGAAAGTTCCGTTCTGCCGGGGAAATGGGCATGATTTCTCAGGGGAAGACCGCTTCAGCCCTCCTTTCCCGCCTCGGGAGCGCGGGGCGTGTAGGAGACACATGTTACACTGTCCAAAAACGGAAAAACCACCTGTGCAACACAGCCTCCCGAACGCGCAAAAAGCGCTTGTACCCGGTAGAGAGAAGCCAGCGGGCCCGGAAGCGGGTCAGAAACAATCACAGATGTCACGGACCAAGGCGTAGCGGATTGGCGGTGTGTAGGAAAATGCGCGCCCCGACCCTCTGAAAAAATACGCCCGAAGCGTTACGCTGCGCAAGGGAGAGCGGCCGTCAACAGTGTCCAGAATTTGAGATTGCCGCCATCGTGTCTTAGGCTTGTGAGAAGCGGGGGCAGTGATGGCAATTTCAAAACCTCTGAAATACATCTTCGGAGCGCTCGCCCTCTTGGTAATCGTGTTTGTTGGACTGGTCATTTGGTCCTCGACGCAGGTCACCCAGTATCCGGTTCCTCCCAGGGTGGAGAACGAGCTCAAGCTTGAAGCTGCGCAATCTGTTGTCGTCACCCGCGCCACTGCCCCTATCGGGACCATCCGCAAAAGGCTTGAAACGGCGCTTCCCACCACATTGGTGACGCTCGACAAGCGGGTCGAGGAATGCGTGCCCAAACAGCAGGTCAAGGCGCTCGGCATCAAGCTTTTCAAGATGCCGCGGCTGGCCTGTAACCTCGTCGGAGAAATCACGCGCGGACCGATTACTCTTGGCGGCAGCGGCTCCGTTCTGAGGGCCAAGGTCCCGATTGAAGTGCGGATCGAGGTGCAGAACCTTGGCGATATCATCAAGCGCGAAACCGTGACCGCCGCAGCCGATGTGACCGTGTTGGCGCGCCTTGGTGTTGGGCCAGACTGGACAATCAATTCCCAGCTCGACCTCAGCTACAAATGGACGACCGAGCCCGGGATCAATTTCGCCGGACAGCGCATCACCTTGACCGGGCCCGCTGACGATGCGCTGGCCAAGAGCCTCAATGCTATTGAGCGCGAGCTCGAAGGCGAAATCCGCAAAGTCGACTTGCGCAGCGAGATAGAAAAGGTCTGGCGCGAGGGGCACGATAGCGTCTCGATCAATCGTAAGAACCCACCTGTTTGGATGCGGATCACCCCGCGCCAGGTCGGTGCAGGCTCGCTCAGCGTCTCGCGGACTGATATCGCTGTCGATGTCATGCTTGATGCCGCGCTTGAGCTGACGGTTGGCGATCGCCCAGAGCCAGCCGAACCGGGCCCACTGGGCAGCAATATTGGCGTCGCCAGCGCGCCCGGCTTCAATCTCAGCGTGCCCGTGCTTGCCGATTACAAGCAGCTTGAACCTGTAATCCTCAAGGCGCTGCGCAAGGTGTCAGCGCATGAAATCATTGGCAATCGCAGCTCCGGGATCGAAGCCAAGTTCAAATCAGTCGAACTCTACGCAACAAAGAATGGCCGGCTCGCCGTGGGCATCGAAACGCAAGTGGTTCCCACCGGGAGTTTTTCATGGGCGAGCACGAGCGGCACCGTCTGGCTGACCGGCCAGCCGGTGACGACAGGGGGGAGCGAGGTGCTCACGATCGAGAACCTAGAAGTCTATGGTGACATGGACCGGGCGGCGGGCGATGTTCTGTTGGGCTTCCTAGATCGCCCGGTGATCAGAATCCGCATACAAGACGCGCTGGTCACCGATTTTCGCAAGGACTACGATGAGGTCGTTCGAAAAGCGGAGAAAGGGCTCAAGTCGATAAAAGTTGGGACCGCCCGGCTGTCTTTCGAGGTAGAGGAATTGGAGCACGGGGCAATTTCCGTCACCGGAGCCGGTCTCTAATTGCCAGTCACGGCAAGGGGCACCGTATCGACACGGGTTACACAATAAGCAACGCGATCAGCACGTCGTCAGCTCGCAGCTGGACTGGCCATCAATCTGCGCAAATGCGCAAAGGCGATAAGGACGCCGCCGATCACCGTTGGCAGCGTCTCATCAACGCCAAACCCTTCTGCAAACAGCGCTCCAATAATCAGGACCGCCCCGAGGCTCACTGGAATCAGAAAGCCCGGGTTTCGCGCTCCATGACCCCAAAGAGCGACCGAGCCCGAAGCCGCCACCGCCAGAACGGCAAACATCCAGTGCACCCATTCCGCCTCGGCGGCAATGGCTGCAATCGGCAGCGACACCGCCAGTATGGGTAAAGCGAGACAGTGCAGGATGCACAACACGCTTAGGCCTACAGCTGCGCGATCACTCAGGTTTCTGCTTGGGCTGGAAGCGGGCATAAGGCAACACATCTCATGTGCTTGATGGGCCTAAACGCCTAACCGCGAGGCCGATTGGCGTCAATCCGCCATAGGCTCTGAAGTTGCGAGCTGCCCGGATGTATCAGCTGTCTTCCTTGGTCGGCGGGTCAATGATCGAGAGCGGCCAGAAGGCAGGAATGGGTTGCGGATCGTCTTGTCCGTCCAGTTCAACTCCCATGCCGCGCCGCGCACCAAAATTCTGAAGACAGCGCATAAATGTCGGACTGAACATGTCCTCGATCTTTTTGCACCCACGCCGGGGGATGCCAGGCAGCAAGGCAGCGCTCAGTTCCTCATCTTCCGATCCATCTGCAGTGGTGACATCAATCGGCCCGAACGGATTGGCAAGCCGCAGTGAGGCAATCGAGCCCACCTCGAGCTCGTTCACCAGCAGACTGTAGGCGCGCATCGCCTGATTGACCGCACCGTCGACATCGTTGACGTTCTCCTCCAGCGTTGAAGTCGTCGGCCCGTTGCGCAGGACGTAGATTTTGGCGAGACTGTCTGAGGCGAGAAGCGCCTCATAGGCCGATGTCGTCATCTGCCGCGCCAGCATGGCATAGGGCTCGCGATATACCTTGCCCAAGTCGGAGATGAACACCGAACGGCGCACGCCGCCATCAAACAGCGTCACGTCCTTGAGCCCTTCGACCTCGGTCTCATCTGGCTCACGCTCGCGTTGAACGCGCATTTGCTGGTGGAATACGGGCATAGCCGATGAAGCAAGCGTCGTCGCCGTTACGCAATCGACCGCAGTCTCACGCGTCGTTTCCTCGGCGATCAGATCGGAGACCATTTCGCGCATATTGACCGCCTTGAACTCGCCATCTGCGCCTTCGACAACGCCGACCACCGTCTTGATCGGCGAATAGGCCACCTGATCGACCAGACGGTGACGCACGCTCTGCATGACGCCGTCATCATCCTCTATATTGAAGGTGTAATCCTCGCTCAGCACCTCTTGAACGGTATTGCGCAAAGCATCGGTGCCCGCGACCGATCCCTGGAAGATGATTGCGCCGTAGCCATCGTAATCCACCACATCGCTTTGCTTGCCCGGCGCATATTCGGTGATGAGCCGCTCGAGCGCCTGGATGCGCGTGGTTTTGGGCTGCGTGTGGTCGAGCACCACCATCAGCAAGAGGGACTGGAGCCCGCCAGTGCTCACCCCGGTGATCAGCCGGATATCCATCTTATTAATTTCGGCAAAGTCGATCAGGTCCGCCTTGAGCTTGCGCGACACCTCATTGCCTTCATCATCTGTGGTGATTGTCACGCATGGCATGACATTGCGATCATCGTCGGGATTGATCGTCTGCGTGCAGGCAAGGCCGACAAACAGCCCTGCCCCGAACGCGCCCCATTGCCCGCCGCCCGACAGCAGCAACGCATTTCCCTTGGCAAGGCCGGAGGTGACAATGATCTCGTTTTCGTCTTCAGAGCCAAGGCTTTCCAGCCCCACGCTCTGGCTGCGCTTTTGCTCATATTCGCGCTGAAGCCGTTCACCCTCGCGGCGCATGGCATCTATATCCATGCCGCCGGGAAAGGCGGTGTCCTGCACAAGCTCGCTCACGCTGGGCGCCGAGGCCGGCGGAGCGCCAAGTGTCTCCAACCCCACGCCGGGCGAGGCTTGCGGTGCGCTCGACCCGCGATCCTTGACGGCGTAGCGCTGGATATCGGCGACAAAGGCGCTGGCGGCAGGTGTGAGCGCGTATTTGCCAAAGGCCGGGCACGCAACGTCTTGCCCGCCGCGCGACGACGCGCAGCCTGTCAGCACCAACCCCGCAGCGAGAACCGCCAGTCCCGATCGCATCGACATACGCACTTCCCCTCTAGCTTTTCCCATGGCCCAGAAGGCCGCTTTATCAGCGCGTTTTTTCTACAATAATTGTTCAAAATCGGCGATAGTCTTTGTGCATGGTCTTGGCGGGGAGAATGACGCGGTGACCCAAATTGTTGAGGTCGAAGGGGCCGATTGGCTGGATGAGCACCGCACCTGCGATCGCAGCGCTATAAGCGTCTTCAAGGTTGTGGCAGAGCCCACTGGCAATCTGGCCGATGACTTGGCCGAGCGCAGCGTCACATTGGGCGCGTTTATGGATCGCCTCGCCGCGCAGCCGCACCCGGTTGCGATCACCGGCTCGGCCTGGTCGCAAAGCGATCTCTTCGCCTCGCCCGCCGTGCGGGTCGACACCGCGCTGGATCGGGCCATGTGGTCGCTCCCTCCCGAAGCGCTGGCCGATGAGTTTACAGGCGAGGCTGAGCGCTTTGTCATGACAACGGGCGGGGCGAAGCTTGGCGACATCATGACCTTCCTCGATGAGCGCAATCTCTCGTTCCGCACCGCCGGTTCGCACAAGGGGCAGTCGATTGGCGGCGCCATAGCGACGGGCACGCATGGGTCGTTGTTGGGCGAAATGGGGCTTGAGACGCATGTGCGCGGGCTGCTGTTTATCGGCGGGACGGGTGAAGCGCACTGGATCGCCGATCCCGCGCGCCCCGTGCTGAGCGAGACGTTTGTGCAAGGCTTTGCCAAGGCCGCTGACCCGGCGCTGTTTGAGGACGCGCTCATCCATTTGGGCGGGCTGGGCTATTGCGCGGCTGTGCTGATCGAAGCGGTCCCGCGCTTTGGCCTGTCGTGGAAGAAAGCCGTTGCGCCGCTGGCAGATGAATGGTGGCAGGCGGTCGAACAAGGTGACTTTGCCCGCGCCGCTGCGCCTGTGATCGGCGACAAGGAACCTGCCTTTTACGAGCTGACCTTCGATCCCAATACCGGCCTTGATGCCGAGGTGATGCAAACGCTTTATTGGCGCGATCCTCTGCCCGACGATTACACATGGGAGCCCGATCAACCCGACCCTCCCGAAGCGCGCGATGCGCTGGACCTCATCACCGACGCCTTCAACGCCTTTTCGGCATTCATGGTCGAGAAACGAGGCGAAAAAGAAGATGAGACAGATGAGGACGGGCTGAGCAGTCTCGGCAAGCGCCTGCGCCTGCTCGATATCGCCGACATGATCTTTGACGATTTCCGCAAGGCGGTCGCCACCAAACCGGTTTCAGACCAGCCTGAAAGCCTCCTTGCGCTCACCGGCAATTGGAAACCGCGCGAGGTTTTTGGAATTCGCATTGACACCTTCAACGCAGCCTTTGCGATCCCCGTTAGCGAGCTTCGCCGCACGCTTGAGATCGGGGAAGAGATCGCCAAGAACTGGCGCAAGCACTTCGTCTTCACTGTGCGCTTTGCCGCCAAGAGCCGCGCGTCGATGAGTTTCCTGCGCTTTGATGGGCTCAACGCGATCATCAATATTGACGGTCTGACCCGCGCCGGGATCGCCGGATGGATATCGCACAGCGATGAATTCAGCCGTGCCTACACCGACGCTTTGCAAGAGGCGGGCATCCCCTTCTCGATGCACTGGGGCAAGGATATCCCGAGCGATGCCGCCAAGATCGCGGCCGACTTTGGCCGCGCAGCCGAGCGTTACCGAGCCGCACGAGCCGCGCTCGTGCCCGAGGCGCTTCGCGAAAAGCTGTGCCCGCCCCAGCTCAAGGAATGGGGTCTGGACTAGCGTTAGGAGGCTTTACCCGCGTGCTCTGCACGCGCGAGTTCGTGCAGCCAGTCGGCATGGCGCGGGGCTTTCTTGGTCTCGCTCCATTCGTTGAGCATCAGCGGCGCGACGCGGGCGAGTTCCTCATACTGATCGGGCGTGCCGATATCGGTGGCAAGCTCAACGCGGTGCCCGTTTGGATCGAAGAAATAGATCGACTTGAAGATGCCATGGTGCGTCGGCCCGAGGACATTGATCCCCAACCCCTCAATGTGATCCTTTGCCGCAAGCAATTCCTCTTCCGACCCTATCCGAAAGGCCAGATGCTGCACCCATTGCGGAGTGTTTGCATCGCGGCCCATATCGGGCTGATTGGGCAGCTCGAAGAAGGCAAGGATGTTGCCGCCCCCTGCATCAAGAAAGACATGCATGTAAGGGTCATACGCGCCTGTTGAGGGGACATGATCCTCAGCAAAAGCGGTGGTGTAGCTCATGCCGAGCACGCGGCCATACCACTCCACCGTCTGCTTGGCATCGCGGCAGCGATAGGCGACGTGGTGCACGCCGCCGAGTTTAATGGGGTGGTCCGTCATTATCCTACTCCGTTCGCCCTGAGCCTGTCGAAGGGCCGTTCTTGGCTTTTGACCGTTGCTAAAAGAGAAGTGCGGTGCTTCGATAAGCTCAGCTCGAACCGATTTCGTTTTTTGCTCTACTCCGCGGGCTCGCCTTCCACTTCAAGAGCGCCGCGGCGGATCTGGTCGCGCTCCATGCTTTCGAACAGAGCCTTGAAGTTGCCCTCGCCGAATCCATCATCGCCTTTGCGCTGGATGAACTCGAAAAAGAGCGGGCCAACCTTCGCCTCAGCAAAAATCTGGAGGAGTAGACGCGGGCTTCCGCCTTCGGTGGTGCCATCGAGCAGAATGCCGCGAGACTGAAGCTCGCTCACCTCTTCACCGTGGCCCGGCAGGCGTTCATCGAGCATTTCGTAATAGGTTTGAGGCGGCGCTGTCATGAAGGGTACGCCCAGCGCCTTGAGCTTGTCCCAGCACGCCGTGAGATCATCGCAAATGAGCGCAATGTGCTGAATGCCCTCGCCGTTATAGTGGCGCAGGAATTCCTCGATCTGGCCTTTCCCGCCCTCGCCCTCTTCGTTCAAGGGAATGCGGATCTTGCCGTCGGGCGCGGTCAGCGCCTTGGAGGTGAGGCCAGTATATTCGCCCTTGATGTCAAAGAAGCGGATTTCCTTGAAGTTGAAGAGCCGCTCATAATAGTCAGCCCAGTAGGCCATGCGCCCTTTGTAAACGTTGTGCGTTAGGTGATCGATCGTGTGAAACCCTGCACCTTCGGGATAGGGATCAACGCCCGGCAGATAGTCAAAATCGATGTCGTAAATCGTCAGCCCGCGCCGATCATCGCCAGCATAGCGGTCAACCAGATAGAGGATCGCGCCGCCAATGCCACGGATCGCAGGAATGCGCAGTTCCATCGGGCCAGGCTCATTGGCAACCGGCTCTGCTCCCGCTGCGATAAGGTACTCATAGGCTTTGGCCGCATCGCGCACGCGGAACGCCATGCCGCACGCGCTCGGCCCGTGCTCTTGCGCGAAATACCACGCCGCGCTCTTGGGTTCGTAATTCACGATCAGGTTGATGCCGCCCTGGCGCCAAAGATGGACATCCTTTGAGCGGTGCTTGGCAACGAGCGTGAAGCCCATGGTTTCAAAGACAGGTTCAAGGATACCTTTTTCAGGCGCGCAGAATTCAACGAACTCAAACCCGTCAAGGCCAGCGGGGTTTTCGAACAGATCGCCCGGGTGAAGAGGGACCTGTATCGGGGTTTGAAGAGGGGCTTGAAGGGAGCCTTGTTGGGTCATGATCAGGAGCTTTCCCATGAGCTGCGCGCTTTACGGGGGAGCGACGCTTGCGTTACAAACTGGTTACGATTGAAACTACTTAATGCATCGAAGCTGTTTTGGCAATGCGGGAAATACACGAGGAGCCGGGTCCGGCACACCGAAAGTGGCCCGCTAGTGCATCCGATCTGGCACTAGTTTCGCGTTTGGGCGCGGCCCGGCGCTAGGACACGGCCCGCGCGATTTTTCGGCCATCATCGGCGTGTGAAACGCGGAGAGAAGCCCCGAACGGCTGCCCTTCTTCAAACAGAGCGCGCGTCGCCGCATCCTCAAGGTCAGCGTTTCCGGCGACCCTGCGACCTGCCTCGTTCCGCCCGATCCAGATGGCAACCGCGCTCTTCTTTGTGTGGTGGATGGTGTAGGTTTCGAGCGTTGCGAGCTCGAAATCATCGCCCCCCAGCGGGACAGCGTCGTCCGCTTCGGGCAAGACCTTGAAGCGCTCTTTGGCGGACCAGTCGGCCGGCGTGGTTGAATAAACGCCAGAGGAATATTTGCTCATCCAGCCGCCATTCGCACCGACCAAGGCGAAGCTCCCGCGATCGCCGCGCACCCTCCCGATAGCCTCGGCGATGGCGTGTGCGGAGTAATTGTTCCCCGCCCCGCCAAAAAACGGCAAGCCGCCCGTTAGCGTCAGCCCGCGCGGGTCTTGCGGCGAAAGGCCGAAATGGTCGATTTGGTTGAGCACCGGGATCGCAAAGCAGGAGTAGAAATCGAGATAGGCCATCGCCTCCATGTCTTTGCCGGCAAGGGCAAGCGCGGCTTCCACGCTGGCGATGCTCGCGGGGCAAGCGGAGAGGTCCGGGCGCTGCAGCAGGGGCAGTTCGGTGGCGGCGGTCACACCATGAATATGCACCCACTTGTCTTCTGGCACCCCAAGAGCGCGCGCGGTGGCGATGCTGGCGATGATGATAGCAGCCGACTGGTTCACCTGATCGCGCGCCACGTTCATGCGCGCATAGGGTTCAGCCACAATGCGATTGCGCGTCGTGATGGTCGCCAGTTCGCGCGCGCTGCGCTCCACGGGGGCGGCGGCATGCGGGTTTGCCGCTGCGACCTTTGTGAAGGGTTCAAACAGCTCTCCGATTTCGAGGCGGTATTCATCGAGGCTCTTGCCGGTCTTGGCCCTGCGCGCATTCTCAGCCAGCGCATAGAGCGGGATCGCACCCACCGCGCCATGCTGGAACAGCATTGGTTCAAGCAGTTTGTCGATACCGTATCCCTGATCCTCAAACGGGCCATCGACCTCTTCGGACCAGTCGGGCGTCTCTCCCTTCGCCGCAAGCGAGAGAACGGTTGAGATCGCCTCCGCGCCCACGATTGCAGCGCACTGGCTTTCCCCCGCAGCGATAGCGCTGGCGAATTCGCCCAGCAGCTGCTGATTGGTCTGGCCGCCCGTGGGGGTCAGGATTGCGCGAGCAGGGTTGGCGCCCACCCGGTTTCCCATGGCGCGCGGAATATTGCTGGCGGTGCCAAAAGGCGGCTCGCGCCCCGGTCGCGAGATTTCGAACGCGCGGATCGCTGCGAGGGTATCGATAGCGTCCGCCACCGATCCCCTCGAGCCGCTATCCGCAATAGCCTCGGCGAGAGCCCGCCCGCCAAGGTCCATGTAATTGAGGCCCTCATATGAAGGCTCGCCTACGCGTTCCGAATACTGGCCGACACCGATGATGACCGGCGTCTTTTCACCAATCTCAGTCAACGAAATCGTCCACCCGCTCAATCACGATGGCAGGCGCCATGCCGCCCGCTGCGCACATGGTCACAAGGCCGGTCTTGAGCTCGCGGCGCTCCAGCTCGTCCACCATGGTGCCGATCAGGATCGAGCCTGTCGCCCCGATCGGGTGGCCAAGAGCAATTGAGCCGCCATTGACGTTGACCTTGTCCCAATCAAGCTCGAGATCGCGCACGAACTTGGCCGCGACCACAGCGAAGGCTTCATTGATCTCGTAAAGGTCGATGTCGTCCTTTGTCATCCCGGCCTTTTCGAGCACCTTCTTGGCCGCAGGGACGGGCGCGTTCAGCATCAGTGTTGGATCATCGCCCATATTCGCAGTCGCGACGATGCGCGCGCGCGGCTTGAGGCCGTGCTTCTGCGCGTATTCCTTGCTGACCACCAGAACCGCCGCAGCGCCGTCAACCACGCCTGAGGAATTACCCGCATGGTGGAAATGCTCGATTTCGAGGTCTGGGTATTTCTGGTTCACGAGGCCGCGAAAGGTCGTGCCCTTGGCATCAAGCGGCACGTCAGCGATCTTGGTGAAAGCGGGCTCCAGCTTGGCCAGGTCATCCATCGTCGTTTGCGGGCGCGGATATTCCTCACGGTCAAGCACGACGGTGCCATCGTCGGCGACAACCGGTACAACCGACTTTTCAAAGCGCCCCTCGGCGATGGCTTCAGCGGCGCGCTTTTGCGAGCGATAGCCAACCTCGTCCAGCTCCTCGCGGGTAAAGCCTTCAAGGCTCGCGATCGCATCGCCGCAAATGCCCTGGTGCGATTGCGGGTGCACGCCCTGCAAGCGCTCATTGTAGCTGCCCATCATCATCGGCTTGATACCGGCGGCCATTTTCTCCTTCGACATCGCCGCGGTGAGGCTCATCATCTCGGTCCCGCCGGCGACCACGCAATCTTCCATGCCGCTCATCACCTGAGCCGCCGCCAAGCTGACGCTAGTAATGCCGCCGCCACAAAAACGGTCAAGCGTTGTGCCCGACGAGGTCACATCATAACCCGCATCAAGCGCGGCCATCCGGCCAAGATCGCCCGCCTGCATGCCGTCCTGCGTCGAGACCGACCAGATGACATCATCGACCGTCGCGGTGTCGAGATTGTTGCGCTCACGAATGGCTTTGAGAACGGTCGCGGCCAAGTGCTGTGGGTGCTGCTCAGCGAGCGCTCCTTTGCCCTGTTTGCCAATGCCTCGCGGAGTGCGCACGGCGTCGATAATGTAAGCGTCTGCCATTGGGGGTCCTCTCTCTTTTCAAAATCTCGCGATTAGCGCCTTGACGCTTGCGTAAACGCAAGGCACCCCTCGCACAACAATCAGTTTCGCATCGCAACGCGAAAAGGCGGCCAAACGAATTGGCGGCGCCATTTAATCTGGAGAGAGATTTTGACCGACACGCCCGAAGTTCTGACTGAAGTCAAAGACGGCATCCTGATCGTCACGATCAACCGTCCCGAAGCCAAGAACGCGATGACCAAGGCTGCCTCTGAGGCGATTGCCGCTGCGATGGACCGGCTCGATGCAGAAGACGATTTGCGCGTTGGTATCCTGACCGGCGCAGGCGGCACGTTCTGCTCAGGCATGGACCTTAAAGGCTTCCTTCGCGGTGAAAGCCCGACGGTTGAGGGACGCGGGTTTGGCGGCGTAGTGCAAGCACCCCCTGCAAAGCCCCTGATCGCTGCGGTCGAAGGCTACGCTCTGGCGGGTGGGCTCGAGCTTATGATTGCATGCGATCTGGTGGTTGCCTCTGATAAGGCGAAGTTCGGCATTCCCGAAGCCAAGCGCGGGCTTGTCGCAGCAGCAGGCGGCGTGATGATGCTGCCCGATCAGATCCCTGAGCGCATTGCCATGGAACTGGCGCTGACCGGTGACTTTATCGACGCACCGCGCGCCTATGAGCTGGGCCTAATCAATACGGTCACCGAAGGTTCGGCGCTCGAAGGCGCTATGGCGCTCGCGGCGAAGATCGTTGCGAACGGCCCGCTCGCGGTTAAGGTCTCCAAGCAGATCATCAAGGAATCGCGCGGCTGGGCCATGGATGAGCGGTACGACAACCAGGCCAAGCTGATCGCACCGGTATTCGTATCCGAAGACGCCCGCGAAGGCGCTGCAGCCTTTGCCGAAAAGCGCGCGCCCAACTGGAAGGGGAGGTGAATGTTGTGCGGGCGTCTGACCGGGGTGCGCGCGCGTAGTTTGTTTGCGGCGAGCTAACACTCGCTTCGCCGGGCCTACCCTCTCCCCCCGCCCTTCCTCCCTTGAGGATACAATTCCGGGTGGAAGGGCGGGGGAGAGGGTAGGCCCGTCCCAAGGTCGGGACGCACGTCCTGACCCCACCGAGCTTAAAAAGGAGAGAGAACCATGCCCGTCATCGACGTGCCCCAACCCGCCTTCATGGAAGACGAAGAGATTTCGATCTTCGCTGACGCCGTTGGCAAATTCTACCAGCAACACGCGCCGGAAAAGCGCATCCACAAATGGCGTGAAGACGGCCAGGTGGAGCGTGAGTTCTGGAACGAGGCGGGCGAAGCTGGCCTGCTCGGTGTCTCGGTCCCGGCCGAATATGGCGGCCATGGCGGCGATTTTCGCCACGATATGGTGGTGATCGATCAACAAGCAAAACACGGCGTCGAAGGGTTTGCAGCCTCGCTCCACAACACGATCATCCTGCCCTATCTGGTGCGCCACGGCACCGAAGAGCAGCGGCACAAATATCTTCCCAAATTGGTCACCGGAGAGTTGGTGAGCGCGATCGCAATGAGCGAGCCTGACGTCGGGTCCGACTTGCAAAGCATCAAGACAAGCGCGCTCAAGGACGGCAATGGCTACCGCCTGAACGGTTCCAAGACGTGGATTTCCAACGGGCAGACGGCGGACTTCATCATCGTCGTCGCCAAAACCGATCCCAATGAAGGCGCCAAGGGCATCTCGCTTATGCTGCTTGAGACCGAAGGCGCAGAAGGCTTCCAGCGCGGCAAGAAGATCGACAAGGTCGGCCTTGATGCGCAAGACACCTCCGAGCTGTTCTTCGACAATGTGTTTATCCCGGGCGACAACATTCTGGGCGGCGTCGAAGGCAAGGGGTTCTACCAGCTCATGGGCGAGCTTCCGCAAGAGCGCCTGGTGATCGCCATGGGCGCGATGACGGGGATCGAAAAGGCGCTCGATGTCACCATTGATTACGTCAAGAACCGCAAGGCTTTCGGCAAGACAATCTGGGATTTCCAGAACACGCAATTCGTGCTCGCTGACCTCAAGGCGCGCGGCACAGCGGCGCGGGTGTTTGTCAACGACTGCATCGAGAAACTGCTTGAAGGCAAGCTCGATGTCGCAACCGCCAGCATGGCGAAATACTGGGTGACTGAGCTGCAATCCGAAGTGGTCGACAAGTGCCTGCAATTTCACGGCGGCGCGGGCTACACCAACGAATACGCCATCGGCCGCATGTACCGCGACACGCGCATCGCACGCATCTATGGCGGATCGAATGAGATCATGAAGATGCTGATCGCAAGGTCGATGTAGCTTTGTTGGCGAGGCCGCATCCGCGGCCTCGTCCTCGCTAGACGGCCTGCGCTACTCTGCGGCCCCGCTGCAGGCGGCCTTGCAGGTGGCCCTTGGCCAGCTGCGCCTACGGCTTCGCTTCCGTCCTTGCAAAATCATAGATTTCGTCCCTGCGCTCAAAAGCTCATGAACAAAAAAGCCCGCTCGGAACACCGAGCGGGCTTTTTCTTGGGTCTGGCCTTGAAGGCTTAGAACTTGGTACGAATGGTCGCGCCGTAGGTGCGTGGCTCAAGCGTGAAGCTTGAGCGTGCATTGATCGCCCCAGTACCACGAAGCACGTTGTTAAAGGTAACACCGCGCGTGATCTCATTGGTGAGGTTGAGGACAAAGAGCTCAAGCGCCCATTTATCGTCGTATGAACGGATACCTGTGCGAAGATTGATCTTGATGTTGGCATCCTGCACGTCAGCCACAATCAACGGCGATGCATCGATTGCGGCCTGCGTTTCAGCGATGGTCGCACCCTGTGCCGGCGGAACGATCGCTTGCGTCGATGTGCGCTCATCTGAAACCATCCGAATTTGTCCGGCAGCGAAAAACTCAAGAGTATCGCTGATCTCGGTTTCATAGAGCCCCCCGGCAATCGCGGTGAGCTCGGCAGCGTTGGTTAGATCGTTGCCACACAGCGACAGGACCGTCACGCTGGTCACATCGCCCGCACAATCTTCAGGATACCGTGCGTCTAGAATGGTCGCGCCAAGATTGAAGGTCCAGTTATCACTTGGACGAATGACACTTTCAAGCTCAACACCTGTGGTCAGCGCCTCTGGCACATTGAACGATTCAAACGCCGCTCCTGTGAATTCCAGAACCTGGAAGTTTGAAAATTCCTGGTGGAAGCCAGCGATGTTGAGAGTGACGGCGTCATCGAACAGACGGGCTTTCAGACCAACTTCGTAAGCATCGACCTCTTCAGAAAGGAAGGTTGGGTCGGCACCAAACACGCCTGCGGTAGTATCAAGGTTGATACCGCCGGCCTTAATTCCATGCGTGAAGCTGGCATACGTGCTGATTTCTGGCGTGAGTTCATAGCCCAATTTGATCGTGTAGATTAGCTCGTCATCGGCGAAATTAGCTTGGAAGGTTTGTGGCAACGGCAAAACAGCCGCTGCTGGTAAATCGGCTGGGGCAGTAAATCCAAAACAGGCCGTTGCCACACCCAAACCAAAGAGCGCGCCAAGATCTTCCGGAGCGACGTTCGCGATAAAGGCCGGGCATACATCGTTGGTATTGGCCACCTGGTCAAACCCGCCCGATTTGCTTTCATCGGTGTAGCGAAGACCCAAGGTAAGCTCGAGGCCATCGGTAATCTCGAAGCTGTTATGTGTGAAGATTGACCAGCTTTCAGCTTGCTGAGTAAACCGGTTGGTGCTGGTAGAACCCGAAGGATCAAAGCCTGTAAGCGCGGTAAGCGGATTGTTCCCCAACGTCCCCAACGTTGCGCCGCCGGAAAGACCTGCAAACAAGGCGCCGACATATTCACCATAGTCGTCTTCGAGGAAAAACGAATTGTTCGCCTCAATCTGCTCATCAGAGTAATACCCGCCAACAAGCCAGTTCAACCGCCCATCAAGCGCCTCACCCTGAAAACGCAGTTCAGCGGTGAACGTTTCAATCTCGGTCAAAAGCTCGACATTGAACACATCGACCGCGGAAAAATCGGAATCGTAGAATTCTTCTGCGTCAAAGCTGCGATAGGATACAATAAAGATCGCGTCCGCATTATCGCCAAGGGGATGTTCAAATTCCCCAAGGATACCCCAATTGTCGACATCAGCCATCGGAGCAAATGTTGCCGCTACTGCGCGGTCTTGTGCCGCTTCATCGAAACCCGCCTGATCGAAGGGAGTGGTTGCAAAGTTGCCCAATGGCTGGCCGCCATTTCCAGGAAGGCCAACTGCCGTGTAAAACGGGCTGATCGGTGTTTCGTACACCTGCGTCGCAACGCCAGCGCTGGATTGGTTCTTTGAATAATCGGCGATGATGCGACCTCTGAACCCGCTGTCCGTTTCCCAACCGATCTGGCCACGAAGAAGATAACGATCGATGTCATTAGTATCATCGAACTGGGTACCGTTCGCGTCTACAACCGCAATCGCGCCGTCTCTCTGGCGATAGGCACCGGTCAGGCGAACGGCTAGCGTATCTTCTATCAACGGCGCGTTGATCGCACCTTGAACACTCATCTCATCAAATCGGCCATAGGTTGCGTTGGCGAAACCGCCGAATTCACCCAAATCCGGTCTCACAGTCGTGATGTTAAGCGCACCAGCGGAGGTGTTACGGCCAAACAAAGTGCCTTGCGGACCGCGCAAAACCTCCACCCGCTCGATATCGACAAACTCACCCAAAGCAACGCCGGGACGCGATTGGTAAGCGCCATCGATGAAAATGCCGACCGCGCTTTCGAAGCCGATATTGTTCGAGGTGGTGCCCACTCCGCGAACGCGCAACACAACCGAGCCTGCCGCCGTTTGCGCTGTGGTGCTTGAGAAACTCGGAGCAACCGAGGTCACGTCGCGAATTTCGTTGACGCCCTGCCGCTGAAGCTGTGCGGGCCCAACCGCAGTCACCGCCAAGGGAATGTCTTGGACATCCTGGGCGCGCCTCGTCGCCGTAACGATAATCACATCTTCGCGCGCCTCGGGCGCTTCGAGACCGTCGGGCACATCCTGGGCAAAGGCGGGGGTGGTGAATGCGCTACAGGCCAGAAGGCCTGCAGCATAGGCTGCAAGCTTGCGCGTCATAAGTGTTCCTCTCCAAAATACCCGGTTGCCCGTTTTCAGGCTTTCCGTTGGATAAGGAACCTATCAGCGCGCGGCGCGCGAGCAAGAGTCATTGCCGTGTTGTTGCTCAGTTGTATCAAAAATGCAACAAATCGTGTTGCAGCGCAGCATTATTGCGCAGGCGCGAAGAGCGCCAGGCGCGCGTCAAAATCCGATGCGAACCCCCGCCCAAAAGGTCTGCGGCACTCCCAAATCTATCACCCCGCCCGCGTTGCGGGTAACGATTTCCTCGTCGAACAGGTTTTCAGCGCGCAGCACTGCAGAGATGCTCTTGGTGATCGGCGCAGTGGCGAACAAGTCGAGTGTTGTTGCAGGCGGCAGGCGGTCTGTTTCCTGATCGTCTTCAAACTGTGCCGCCGTGTGGCGCAGCGTGCCTGCGAGGCGCCATCCTTTGGAGGGCTCCCACGCCAGTGTTGCCGAGGCTGAAAAGTTAGGCGTTTGCGGTGGGCGGTTGCCGTCGAGCGCTACACTTTCCCCCTCACCATCAATGGTCGCATCGGTGTAGGCGAGCGAGCCATCGAAGCTCACTTGACCCAGCACCACGAACGCGGTGGCCTCGATCCCCTGCGCATCGATGGCTGGCAGGTTCTGGCGCTGGCGAAGGTTCTCCTCAAGCGTGACATTGGCAATCGCGTTCTCAACCCGGTTATCGAACGCTGTCACGGACAGCCCGATATTACTCGTGGGATACCAGTCGAGCCCGATCTCAAAGCCCTGCAGCCGCTCATTCCCAAGCTCGGCATTCGCTTGGGTCACCACTGGGAAGACCACAAAAGGCCGGTAAAGTTCATTAAGGGTCGGCAGGCGGATCCCGGTATAGGCTGCAGCGCGCAGCTCCAACCGCCGCGACGCGTAGAACAAAGCGCCCGCGCGCCAGTTCACCGCCCAGTCCGAGCGATCCTCAGCAATGGTCTCGCTCACCAGAGCACCGCTCGGATCAACCGCGCGGAAGAAACCATCTTCAATCCGCGTATGGTCAGCGCGCAAGCCGCCGGTGAGAAGAAGCGGGCCGATCTGCCAGTCATCCTCGACAAACAGACCCAGGTTGGACGTGTTGCCACCGGCATTGCGACGCTCTCGAAGGTTGCCGGTGAACGAGCTTATCGAGTCTTCGAACAACTCACCCTCGGCCCGGCGGTAGTCGATACCGATACGCACATCATGCGCTTCGCTGATAGGCGGACGCAGTTCAAACTTGCCCCCAATCCCGGTTGCGGGCGTGTTGCGCTGATCCAAGACCGGCACAAAGCGTGTGGAGGAGATGATGATGTTGTTGAAGTTGCGCGCCTGCACATAGGCGAGCGCGTCGAACTCCCACTCACCCCGGCCGACAAAGCGCAAGCTTGCGTCCTGGCCTTCAATCATCGAATCTGCGCCTTCAAAGCGTAGCGTGCGGCGGTCTTCAAACAGGCTGACACGCGCTTGCAGTTCGACATCGGGGCTGATCGGCGCAACGCCGCGAAGCCCGACATTCCAGCTGTCGAAAGCGGCGCGCGCGCTGGCAGGCACGCGCTGATCCTCTGGTGTCGTGAAGAAGCCCTGCCCGCGATCCCAACGCCCTGTCACCGTGGCAAAGCCTGCGCCCAGCTTTTGGGTCAGTGCAGCGCTCGCTTCGGTTTCCTCGCGGTCATTGACGAGCAGGCTGCCCGAGAAACCACCCAAATTCGCTGCCCCCGCGCTCTCCAGCTCGATCGTGCCAGCCAGCGCGCCCGAACCAAACGGGCCCGAGCCCCCGCCGCGCGTCACTCTGATCCGCCCCAGAGTATCGGGCTGGAGCGCGGTGAAGGGCACATAGCCAAAAAACGGATCGGCCACCGGCACGCCGTCGAGCAAAACCAGCGCGCGGCTCGTCGCATTGCCGCCGAGCGCGCGCAGCGTCACGCCTTGCGCGGTCGGGTTGGATGAGCTGCTATCTGAACGGCGAAACTGCTGAAAACCTGCGACATTGCGCAACACGTCATCCAGCCTACCGGAAGCACTCGAGATGATCAGATCGCGCGGGATATCATCGCCTGCATAAACGCTCGCTGAAAGCGCAGGCTCAAGCCCCTCGCCTGTGACGATAATTTCCGCCTCTTGGGAGTCTTGCGATGTATCCTGAGCTGACGCAGGAGAAGGGGCAAAAAGGGCAAACGCAGTCAAGCCGCACGCGATTCTGAAGGTCATACAGGTCGCCTAATCGCTTACGAACGCCGCGTCACGCTCTATGCGAAAATCCAAAACCAGTTTCATTTTGCTATCAAGACTCGCGTTTTGCGCGCGAAAGCGATACGCTGGGCGCAAGAAAGAAATGAGAGGCTTGTAAGAAAAACCATGCTCGCAACATCCCCCGATTTTGACGTCCTCATCGTTGGCGCTGGCATTTCCGGCATTGGCATGGCCGCGCACATGGAAATGAAAGCGCCCGGTCACAGCTACGCAATCGTGGAACGTCGCGAGAATGTTGGCGGCACCTGGGATCTGTTCCGCTATCCAGGGATCCGTTCGGACAGCGACATGCACACGCTGGGTTTTGATTTTGAACCCTGGCGGCACGAGAAATCGATCGCCGATGGCCCGGCCATTCTCGACTACCTCAACCAAATCGCTGATGAGCGCGGTATCCGCCAGCACATCCGGTTTGGCCACAAGGTAATCAGTGCCGACTTTCACGAAGACGAAGCGCGCTGGCATGTCGAGATGGTGCTGGCCGACGGTTCGACCACGCGGCTGACCGCGAACTTCCTTTATCTTGGATCGGGCTATTACGACTATGATGAGCCCTATGACGCAGGCTTTGAGCTTGGTGATTTCCAAGGCCAGGTGATCCACCCGCAATTCTGGCCCAAAGACCTCGATTACACCGGCAAGAAAGTGGTCGTGATCGGATCTGGCGCTACCGCTGTGACCATTGTTCCCTCCATCGCTGACAAGGCTGCGCATGTGACCATGCTACAGCGCACGCCAACCTGGATGTTCGCACGTCCGGCCAAGGACAAGATCGCCAATTTCCTGCGCGCAGTGCTGCCCGATAAGATCGCCTATTCGATCACCCGCTTCAAGAACATCAAGATGCAGGACCTCGCCTTCAAGACAGCGCGCGAAAAGCCGCAAAAGGTGAAGGATGCGCTCTATAAGGGGATCGAGAAAGCGCTGGGGCCGGGCTATGACAAAGAGGCCTTCACGCCGCCTTACAATCCATGGGAACAGCGCCTGTGTCTGGTACCTGATGATGACCTGTTCGAAGCCATGAAAGCGGGCAAGGCGAGCGTTGTCACCGGCCATATCGAAGCGTTCGAAGCAAACGGTGTGCGTTTGAAATCAGGCGAGCTTCTCGAAGCGGATATCATCATCACAGCCACCGGGCTTAAGCTCGCGATTGCCGGCAAGATCGCGGTCAGCGTGAATGGCGAGGCGGTCGATTTTGCTGAGCGTTTCTACTATAAGGGCTGCATGTATTCGAACCTGCCCAACCTTGCGGTGGTGTTCGGCTATATCAACGCCAGCTGGACGCTGCGCGCGGATATCAACTCCGATTATGTCTGCCGCGTGCTCAACCACATGCGCGCCACCGGCTCGGAGATCGCTACCCCGCTACTGACGCCGGAAATGGAAGCTAAGCTGGAGGTGGAAGACATCTTCGAAGGCTTCTCCAGCGGCTATCTGGCGCGCGCCAAGGACATCAATCCAAAGAACGCGGTCTCCTATCCCTGGCGGCTCAACCAGGAATATGTCGCCGATCGCAAGCAGATGGCGAAGGACCCAGTCAATGATGGCCTGCTCACCTTCAACCGCGCCGGAGCGAATGCGCGAGGCGCTGAGGAGCAGCTTGAAGCGGCCGAATAGGCAGTAAGGTAGCTTGGTAGAAGATAGGCGCTTGAGACGAGCGTGCCCGTGCCCTAATCGCTTGTGCCATGACCTCTCCCGACAAGATCTGGACCGCTGGCCTCGTCATCATTGGCGATGAGATCCTCTCTGGCCGCACTCACGACAAGAACATTGCCCAAGTCGCAAGCTGGCTTCAGGTGCAAGGTATCCGCCTTGCCGAAGTGCGCGTGGTGGCCGACGATGAGGACGCGATTGTCGCTGCTGTGAACGCGCTCAGGGCGGCGAATGATTACCTCTTCACGACCGGCGGGATCGGCCCGACCCATGATGATATCACAGTTGACGCCGTGGCCGCAGCGCTTGGTGTTCCGGTGGTAATCCACGAGGATGCGCGCGCTCTGCTTGAGCGCTACTACGCCGACAAGGGCGGGCTCAACGAAGGGCGCCTGCGGATGGCCCGCGTGCCCCAAGGCGCTGACCTCATCCCCAATCGCATGTCGGGCGCGCCGGGCATTCGCCGCGGCAATGTCATCTTGATGGCGGGCGTGCCGCACATCACTGCGGGCATGCTCGATGCGCTGACAGGCGAGCTTGAAGGAGGCGCGCCGCTGCTGACCGAGACAGTTGGCTGCTGGGTCGCCGAGAGCGAGGTTGCGAACCTCCTGCGCGAGACCGAGCAGGCGCATGAGAACTGCCAGATCGGCTCTTACCCGTTCTTCCGGGATGGCCGTGTGGGCGCGAACTTCGTGATCCGCTCGACCAGTGAAGAGGACCTCGCCAGCTGCGTTGACACTTTGTGCGACGGCCTCGCGACTAGCGGCTACGACTTCACGCCCGGCGGCATTTGACGTTCACGGGGTGCCATAGGCGCGCTTGACGAGCCAAGTACCCCGCGCTATTTCCCTGCGCCATGAAACGGATTGTGACCAACGCTCACCGATATTGCACCGCTTGCTAACGGCGCGTTCCTACGCGCCTGCAAGGCGTGTGATCACCTGAAAAACCTGATCGTGCGACTTGCCTTCCCATGTGGGAGGGTAAAGTCAGTAGTTCTGACAATCGGACTGTAAACCCGATCCTCGAAAGAGGGAGTGGAGCGTAACCACACCCTCCCACCATTTATGTGCGCCCAAACGGGCGATTAACCTCATTCTGCTAGGCGCATGGGCGCTATGGCCCGCGTCTACATCACCATTGATACCGAATATTGCTCGGGCTTTGCTGGCGACTTGTCGCAGGGTGCGCGGGCGGATGCGTTCGTGCGCTCGTTTGCGGGCGCTGGCGGCGCGGATGGTGCTGGCGTTCCCTACCAGCTGCAACGCCTCAAAGAGACTGGGCAAAAGGCGGTGTTCTTCGTTGACCCCATGCCAGCCCTCATCTGGGGCACGGCGGCGATCGGGGACATGGCGGGGCCGATCCTCGAAGCAGGCCAGGATGTCCAGCTCCACCTCCACACCGAGTGGCTGGCGCTGGCCGGTGATCGCAGCCCCTTGCCCTCCAAGCGCACCGGGGTGAACCTGTTCGAGTTCCCGCTCGCCGATCAACGCATCCTCCTCGCCTATGCCCGCGAGCAGTTGATCGCCGCTGGTGCGCCGCCGCCGGTCGCGTTTCGAGCGGGCAATTACGGCGCCAATGACGACACTTTGCGCGCAGCTGCCGAGCTGGGCATCATCTATGACACCAGCCACTGCCCCGCTCTGCCCGGCGCGAGCCGCATTACGCTGGGTCCCGAGATTCGCGAGCCGCTTGAGCATTGCGGGCTCATCGAAGTGCCGGTCGGCTCGATCGGAGCGCTGGGAGCGCCCGGCAAGAGCCACAACCAGCGCCACGGCCAGATCACCGCGCTCACCCTCGCTGAGATGCGCGCTGCAATCCGCCATGCACGCGACATCGGCTCTGGTTCTCTGACGCTGGTGAGCCACAGTTTTGAGCTCTTCAACCGCCGCACCCTGCGCGCCAACCGCCTTGTGCGCCGCCGCTTTGACGCGCTGTGTGCGTTCCTGCGCGATGAGCCGGGCGTTGTGGGCGCGACCTATCGCGACCACCCGCCGCAGGTAGCAGCCGGGCCGAGCGCCCCGCCGCTCGCGCCGAGTGTTTGGCGCACCGGTGTGCGCTATGCTGAGCAGGCGATCTCCAACACGCTCTACGGCGCGATGTGAGGCTGGGTGTGAACGCCGCTGCATTCTTCCCCGCCGCTCCCGAGCCTGCGCCCGATTCTTCGCCTGACAATCCGGTGGCCATCGACTTCATCATCGGCTCGCGCCGCCTCCTTTCTGTCCCGCGCCGCCTCGCGACCTGGTCGTTCTCGCTTGAGCAAGCGCTCAGTGGCGATCCCGCCGACACGCCGCCGCCGCAAGCAGGGCCTGACGGCTTTCGCGTGCTCTCCGCACCGCTCCCTCTCATCCCCGCGATCACCGCCCAGTTTCCCGGCCATCTCATCGGCGCAAGGCAGGACTATCCGCGCCATTACATAGCCATGAGCGGCTCCTTTACCGACTACATGGCACGTTTCTCGGGCAAGACCCGCTCCACACTGCGGCGTAAGGCTCGCAAGCTGGAGAGCGAGGTTGGCCCCCGCTTAGCCATCACCGAGCATCGAACCCTGGCTGAGGTCGAGCGCTTCCTTGAGCGCGCCGCACCGCTCTCGGCGATGACCTACCAGGCGCGCCTGCTTGATGCGGGCCTGCCCGATGATCCCGCCGCCCGGCGCACCATGCTCACCCTTGCCGAGGCGGACCGGATACGATGCTTCTTGCTCGAAGCGAGCGAGGGCCCGATCGCCTATCTCGCGCTGCCGGTCCACGGTTCGACGCTGGTCTACGCGCATCTGGGTTATGACCCGCAATGGGCGCGCCTGTCGCCCGGGACAGTGTTGCAGATGCACGCGCTTGAACGCCTGTTCGCCGAGCAGCGCTTCACCCATTTCGACTTCACCGAGGGCGACGGCGCCCACAAGGCAATGTTCGGAACCGATCAGATCGAGTGCGCCAGCTTTGCGCTGTTAACGCCCACTCTCGCCAATCGCTCGCTAATCACCGCGCGCCGCCTGTTTGACGCCAGCACAGCCGGAGCCAAGGGTCTCGCCGCGCGATCAGGAGCGCTTGGCCGGATCCGTTCCGCCCTGCGCGCGTGATTCCGCCTCCGCCTGCGCCGCGCGGCGATTGCGGCCAAGCAGACTATACCGCCGCGCCATTGTCGAACGGTCCGCCTTGCCCTCTCCTGGCTCAAGCATGAAGCGAACCCGCACCCATAGCGCAATCGCGGTGATCACCACGAAGACAATGCCCACAGCCAAGCCCAATTGCGCGCTATAGGCCGCCGCCAGCGCGAACACGCCAAGCGCGGCTGCAATAACAGCCCATTTGGGATTGATCATGAAGTCTCCTTCGAAGAGGTCTATCGGGGCAGCGGGCCGGACGCCTAGGGGAGTTTCCATAGCCGAAGCGTAAAACATGATGGCTCCTCGAGGAAAAGCAAGCGTTCAACACAGACAAAGGTCTTGCCCTTCGCCGATCATCGCTCGCTATTCGTCGAAACCCTGCGCCTTGTTACATATGGCTTTGCGCAAAACGGCACGGCCGGTGCAAAAAAGGGGCCGAAAGCGTGCGCCTCCAACCCCCTCTTGTCACTTTGATCCGAAGTAGGAAAGCGAAGGATCGCCTAGTCCTTCGGTCCGCCTTTTGGTTAAGCCGCTTTACGCGCCCTCGACTTCGGCGGTGTCGATCTTGAGGCCCGGACCCATGGTCGAGGTGAGTGAGATCTTCTCGACATACTTGCCCTTGGCGCCCGACGGCTTTGCCTTGACGACCGCTTCGGTGATCGCCTTGAAGTTGGCCTTCAGCGCATCATCGTCAAACGACAGCTTGCCGATGCCCGAATGGATGATACCCATCTTCTCAACGCGGAACTCAACCTGGCCGCCCTTGGCGTCCTTCACGGCCTGTTCCACATTCGGCGTAACCGTGCCCAGCTTCGGGTTCGGCATCAGGCCCTTGGGGCCAAGCACCTTACCCAGACGGCCGACAACGCCCATCATGTCCGGCGTTGCGATCACGCGGTCATAATCGAGATTGCCGTTCTGCATGTCTTCCATCAGATCTTCAGCGCCGACCTTGTCCGCGCCCGCCGCAGTGGCTTTCTCAGCGTTGTCGCCGCGCGCAAACACCGCGACCTTCACATCCTTGCCCGTGCCCGAGGGAAGCGAGATCATGCCGCGCACCATCTGATCAGCGTGGCGCGGATCTACGCCGAGGTTCATCGAGACCTCAACGGTTTCGTCAAACTTGGCCTTGTGCTCGCGCAGGATGCCCAGAGCTTCATCCACAGTGTAGAACTTCTCACGGTCCAGCTCAGCCAGAACCTTCTGCTTCTTTGTCATCGTCGCCATGATCTTAGCCCTCCACCACTTCGAGGCCCATCGAACGGGCGCTGCCTTCGATGATCTTCATCGCCGCATCAATATCGTTCGCGTTGAGGTCCTTCATCTTGGCCTCGGCGATTTCCTTCACCTGGCTCTGCTTGATGGAACCGGCGGACACCTTGCCGGGCTCTGACGAGCCAGACTTGAGCTTGGCCGCCTTCTTGATCATGAAGCTTGCAGGCGGGCTCTTGAAGGTGAAGGTGAACGAGCGGTCCGCGTAAACGGTGATCGTCGTCGGGATCGGAGCGCTTTTTTCAAGGTCCTGCGTCGCGGCGTTGAACGCCTTGCAGAATTCCATGATGTTGACGCCGCGCTGACCCAGCGCAGGCCCGATCGGGGGGGAAGGGTTTGCGGTGCCAGCTGGCACCTGCAGCTTGATATAGCCTTCGATTTTCTTTGCCATGTGGCCTATCCTTTCGCACTGTCAGACGCGTGAGGCCCCCTCGTGAGAGCGGTTGATTTGCGCCTTCATGTTAAGCGGTCCAACGCCGGGCCTTGCCAGCCCAGCTCCCGCGCGGGAAACGCACCCTTGTAGATGCGAAGGCGCGCACATAGCGGTTTCGGCCGATGATGCAAGCGGTAGATGCGCCGCCAACCGTTCAACGGACCCGAGCGCATGGCGCTTGTAGGAGACACAGGTTACACAGTTAAAGGAAAAAACCCCACCGCCCCTATCAAACGCGCGTACACGCTCGAAAAATGCGCCCGCGCGAGCGATAACCGAGCTGCGCTGAATGGGGATGCTGTGCTCATCTGGTCTACCCATAATGGCCTGCGTGCATGTAGGAAAATGCCAAATGGCTCGCATGGCGAGGGGCCAGAAAAAGCCGCAGGAACTCTCTGTTAATCCCGTCAGATTACAGGTAAGTGCAAGTACTTTACAGAGGACCAAGTGATGATGCGCGTGGCTATTCAAGTCAAAGAACTGATCTCGAGCAATGTGACCAGTGCTGTCGAAAGCGCGTCCAACCCGCTCAAAATGCTCAATCGTCTTCAGCGCGAGATTGAAGAGGCGATCATCTCGCTTGAAGGTGACCGTTCGCTCACCAGCCGCCGGATCACCCGGCTGGAAGACTCGCTTAAGCAAAGCAAAGCGCGCGAGGCTGATTGGAGCGACAAGGCAAAGGTCGCGATGAACCACGCTCGCGAGGATCTGGCGCGTCAGGCGCTGATCGCGCGCGAGGAAACCACCGCCGCCATCGCCACCATCAAAGACGACATCGTTAGCGCCAAAGATGACCTGGCAGAGATTGAAACCGCAATTACCGAGCTTGAAGCAAAACGCGAAGAAACGCGCCGTCAGGCGCTCGAACAGGCGGCCGCTGATGGAGCTGCCAGCGCTTCGAGCACATCGAGCGGCAAGACCAGCCGCACTGAGGCGCGCATGGGCCGCATCTCGGAGCTCGAAAAACGCACCGAATTCGCCACCGAAGACAGCGAGCAAGAACGCGCCCACGCCTTGGTCGATGACGAAATCGAAGCGATGCGCCGCGACAGCAAAATCGAGGCAGAACTCGCCGCGATGAAGGACGCCGGCCCCGCCAAGAAAGCACCTGCCAAAAAAGCGCCGGCCAAGAAATCGCGCTGATGGTCGGTCCGTAGGGGGCGTTCGACGGATAAACCTCCAAGGTGTGTTAGTCGCACTAGACACCTCGCACGCGCCCCTCTATCTGATAGCTCAAGGTTATCAGGGAGGGCGCCAACCGTGTCCGCTTCGTCCGTAACGCTTGATCAGTGGTTTGGCTGGGCCGGACAGGCGGCGATGATCGGTTGGCTGATCCTCATCTTCGCGCCGCGTAGCCTGCCCTATGGGATTGGCACGGGTCTTCTTGCCGTGCCCCGCTTCATCATCCCGTTCGGGATCTCGCTGCTTTATGCGGGCTTTGCGATGACATATTTCTTCAGCGTGGAAGGCGGCGGGTTTGGCTCGCTCGATCAGGTCGGAGTGCTGCTTGGCAAGCCGGAAATGCTGCTTGCTGGCTGGGTGCACTACCTCGCCTTTGACCTGTTTATCGGCGGCTGGATCGCGGTGGAAGCGGACAAGATCGGCCTCAATCGTGTGGTCCAGGCCCCGATCCTAGTGGCGACCTTCATGCTGGGGCCGCTTGGTCTGGCGATCTTCCTAGCAATCAAGGCGAGCACTTTGCGTTGGCCCAAAGCTAAGGCAATCGCGCCCGCTGGGGCTTTCATAAAGGAGCCAGCCCAATGAGCACCGTCCCCCTGCCCGATCAGCCCGCTTCTCTCATGCCTGCATCCTTGATGCCGCGCCTCTCGGGCGACCACATGACGCGGCTCAACCTCTCGCTTGCTCTGCTGATGGCGGCAAGTTTCGTCGTGTTTCTGCCCGCTATGCTGATCGACACACGGATCCTCGACAGCGCTGGCGTGTGGGTGAAGCCGCAGAAATTCCACATCTCGCTCAGCCTCCACTTCTTCACCATCGCAGTGCTGGCGCAATTGGTGCCACAAAGTGTGCGCACCGGGCCTACGCTCATCATATTCAGCTATCTCGCTGCCTTTGCGCTGCTGATCGAATATGTCTGGGTCGGCGTGCAAGCCGCGCAGGCCAAGCGATCGCACTTCAACTATGACAGCGATTTTGAAGCCCTGATGTACGCCGCGATGGGCGTTGGCGCGATCCTGCTGATGACGATCGCTGCGGCGCTGGCGGTGCAGATTTGGCGCAAGGGTGATCGCACGCGCTATGGAGTGTGGCTAGGAGCAGCAGTGGGGCTGACGGGCGCCTTTTTCTCAACGCTCTATTTCGGGGGCGAGATGTCGAGCACGAGCCGCTATGTCGGCGCTCCACTGGAGGGCGGCGGCGCGGTGGTGCCGTTCTTCGGCTGGTCAAGGGAATATGGCGATCTGCGCCCCGCTCACTTTGTAAGCCTCCATTTGATGCAGACCGTGCCCTTGGCCGGGTGGCTGGCCGATCGGCAGGGCTGGAACGCAAAGCTGGTGGTGGGCGGCGTTGCGGCGGTGCAGCTCGCGCTTGCAACAGCGCTGTTCTTCCAGGCGAAGGCTGGTCAGCCCTTCTGGCCGCTCTGAGCGATCTAAGCGTCCTCGCGCGCTTTGCGGGCGGCGATGAAGCTCTTGATAAAGGCGATAAGCGCGATAAGGCTGGTCGCCATCATCGCGACAATGCGCGAAAGCCCCGCCGGATCACTGCCATCCAAACGACCCGACAGCGGCATGATCAGCGCTATGAACACCAGCAGCGTCAGTAGCACAGCAATATGCGCGATCACCTTGTTCTCAGCCTTGACGCCGGGCTGACAGATGAGCAGCGCCACGCCAAAGCCCGCCGGGATCAGCGCGGTGAGCGAAGGGGTGTCGCTCGCAAGATAGCCCCAGACCGACATCGCGCACAGAACGAACGCATTGATCAGATTGGCAATGGGTGCAGAGGGCATCGTCGTGATCCTTATTTAACGAGCTCAACCTGTTCAAAGTCGAGCTCAACCGGGGTTGCGCGGCCAAAGATCGAGACCGAGACCTTGACCTTGCTCTTGTCGAAATCGAGCTCTTCCACAACGCCATTGAAGCTTGCGAACGGCCCGTCGAGCACCTTGACCTGATCGCCGATCTCATAATCGACGTTGACCTGCGCCTTGGGTGCGGCCCTGGCCTCTTCGACGCCGCCAAAGTAGCGCGCGGCCTCGCGTTCGCTGATCGGCTGGGGCTTGTTGTTGTTGCCCAGAAAGCCCGTTACCTTGGGCGTGTTCTTGACGAGGTGATAAATGTCATCGTTCATGCGCAGTTTGGCGAGCACATAGCCCGGCATGAACTTGCGCTCGACCTGGACCTTCTTGCCGCGCTTTACCTCGGTGACGGTTTCAGTCGGAACTTCGATTTCCTCGACGCCTTCAGTGAGGCCAAGGCGGTCCGCTTCGGCGAGGATGGCTTCCTTCACCTTGTTTTCAAAACCGGAATAGGCGTGGATGATGTACCAGCGAGCCATGTATAATCCTTGCTAAGGTGTCTTTGCGTTTTCACCGCAGGCGCGCTTCGTGTGCGGGCCTGGCTACAATCGGGCCTCGCCTAAGCCAGCGAGAGGAGGAACTTGACGACGGCGTTGAATAGGCTGTCAATGCCAAGGAAGAACAGCGAGAGCACGACCATCATGATGAAGACGAAGATCGCGGTGCGGATCGTCTCTTCGCGGGTCGGCCAGACGACCTTTTTGGTCTCTGAACGCACCTGACTGACGAACTCGGGAACGCTGGTTTTCGTCTTTTTCGTGTCTTCGGCCATGATTGGTATCGGCGCTTTCACTGATTGCTTTGCGAGTGTTCCTGTCAGGTAGGTCCCGTCGCCCTCCGGAACAAGGTGCCGGAAGAGCTTATGAAGTCTGCGATGTCAGGAGACGTGTTGCTATTATGCCCGGCTGCGCCGAATTGCAAGAGAGGGCTTTTGTTTTGCAGCGCACCAAACTAGCGTATGACGTCTCGGGGACAGCAGTTAGGGATTTTTGCAAAAACATGGCAGCAGCAGACGCAGGCGCGGACACCACGCCGCAGCCTATGGGCTTAATCGACATCATCGAAGAGGTGTCGAACATCATCTGGTCGGGAACCTGGAACAAGGCAACGATCATCCCGGTGCCGCCCATGGTGGTAATCCTTTTGGGTGTGGGCCTGTACATCATGGTCGGGCTCAAATTCTATCCGATCCGCAACCTGTTCAGCGCCTTTGGCGGCCTGTTCAAAGGGCGCAAGGGCGAAGGCGATGGTGAAATCTCGCCCTTTGCCGCGCTCTCGACCGCGCTTTCGGGCCAAGTCGGCACCGGGAACCTTGCCGGGGTTGCGGGCGCGATTGCGATTGGTGGTCCGGGTGCGATCTTCTGGATGTGGATCACCGCGATCATCGGCATGGCGCTGGCTTTTGCGGAGGGCGCGCTCTCGATCCGCTATCGTGAACGCACTGCCGAGGGCAATTATCGCGGTGGCCCGATGACGTATATTATGATGGGCCTGGGGCCCAAGTGGGCCTGGTTGGCGATCCTGTTCTGCCTTGCGACCTTGTTCTCAGCGCTAATCACCGGCAACGGCATCCAAGCCAATGCGGTTGCGGACAGCTTTAACGAATTGTTCGGCATGGAAGAGTGGATCGCTGGCATCATCGTCGCGATTGCGGTGTTCATCGTCATTATCGGCGGGATCAAATCGATCGGCAAGGTTGCCGAAAGCGTCATCCCCTTCATGGCGATCACCTATATCATCATGGCGCTGATCGCGCTGGTGCTCAACGCCTCGGCGATCCCGGCGACCTTTGCGCTTATCTTCCAGCACGCCTTTTCCGAGATGGCCGCTGTCGGCGGCTTTGCCGGTGCGGCAATGGTCATCGCGGTGCGGGCCGGGGTTGAGCGCGGGCTGTTCTCGAACGAGGCGGGTCAGGGTTCGACCCCGATCGCTCACGCCGTTGCGCAGACAAACGACCCTGCCAGCCAGGGCCGCTTTGCGATGCTCGGCACATTTATCGACACTGTGATCGTGTGTACGATGACAGCGCTCGTAATCCTGACTGTGCAAGGCAATTTCACGCTCACCGGCGCGGATGGCGCGGTGAGTACGGTCGGCTCGGTATGGACCTCGGATCTGGGACCGGAGAAGATGGCCGGTTTTGCCACAACTTCGGCGGCCTTTGCTTCGGTCTTCCCGTTCGAAGTGCTGGGCATTCCTTTCGGCACGCTGATCGCCAGTATCGTGCTGATCCTGTTCGTCTTCACCACTCTGCTCACCTGGAGCTATTATGGCGAGCGCGCGATCACCTTCATCTATGACAAAGTGCCCGGATCATCTCCAGGCGGCGAGAAGGTGCTGCACTTCATCTGGCGCGTGATCTGGTGCGTGGCGATCTATTTCGGTTCTTTTGCCCCACTCGATACGATCTGGCGTCTGGGCGGGATTTCGAACGCGTTCATGACGCTGCCCAACCTGCTTGCGCTAATCTTGCTCTCAGGCGTTGTCTTCAAGTTGGCCAAGGGTGACAAGACCGCGGGCGAAGATCATGGGCCAGCCAGCGAGGCGGAACCTGCCGAATAGGCGCGGCCCTTCGCTGCAACTGGTGGAGCGCTGGGCGGGTCGGTCAATACCGCCCAAGCAGTTTGTCGAGCCAGCTGGGCTCATGCATCGGGCGAACGGGGCCATAGGCGAGCGCGCGAAGGCTTGGGTCGCAGTTCGGGCGCGGGCTGGTCCATGCATCGGGGCGCGATCTGTGGATCGGATAATGGGTCATATTCGTCTTTCCCTCTGATGGCCGCCCGGCGCCTTGTGGCTCGGACAGCTGGTTTCCCTGATGACGCTGTGTGCCATGGCTGCTCTGGCGCAAAGCTGAGCGAGCCGGTTAGGCGTCGTTCATCAATGTCACGAGGTGTAACGCAGCGCGCTGCCAGCGCACTGGTCGCCGGTTCCAACCGGCGCTGGGCGGAAGCTCAGCGGGCAGATTAGCGCCCACATCAACGGCCCAGCAGGCGCTCAATCAGCGTTGGCTCGTGCATCGGGCGCACTCTTCCGTGTTTGAGCCGCCGACGCGTCTCGTTCGCGGCAACAGCGGAGTGGCTGGACTGGGCACCGGGAAAGCGCTGAGCGCCGTGAGGCCGGGGACTGATTTGCGGCCGAGGGCTATCGTCTGGCGGCATGGGACCTCGATACGCTCCACATCCAAAGGCCCCTTTGCGCCCGGCCCCAAAGGAACGTCCTATGAGACCGAGCGCATTACGGGCACAGGGTTTAGCGCAAGGCGGGGGATGAGCCTCACGCTAGGCTTGGTGTGCCGGACATTGATCGAAGAGAGGTCGATGCGCCACTAAGGAATTACCCCTAAGGGCGCTCCTAGGGGCGCCCAATGCCATAGAACAGCGCCCTCTCAGCGGGCGTCTTCAAGATAGGCGATTGCAGCCTCCATCGCAGGATCGGTTCCCGCCAGCATCGACATGCGCGTATCTTCAGCCAGGATATCGGGCGTGATGCCAAGGCGCGGATCCAACTGATCGCCATTGGTGATCACGGTGCGCTGCAAGGGCACGCGCACCTTCACCCCGCTATGGGGAAGCGTGAGGTATGCAAGGATTCCCGCCGTCGCCCCCGTTGCCGCTCCGCCCGTGCGCTCACCAATAAAGACAGCCTCGCGCTGGGTTTTGATCGCAGCAAGCAAATGCGTCACACCCGACGCGTTGTCGCCGCTGGTCAGCACGATCAATTGGCCGCCAAAGGCACCTGGCTTGGCAGCGATGGATGCAGCCGGCTTGCCCACAAACGGGTTGATGATTTCGAACATGCCGTCTGCACGCTGTTTGAACCATGCAGGATCGGGATCAAGCGCGGCCTTCTCCCAGCTATCGAGATAGGGACGGATCGCAGGATCGGTCCGGTCGCTCTTGACGAGCAGCGCATCGGCCTGGCGAAAGTCTTCAGGCATCAGCCATTGCAAGAGCCCCATCTGCGCATCGGTAGACCCGCCCCCATTGCGGCGCAGATCGACGATCAGCGTGTCACGGCCCGAGCGAGCGAGCTCTTCAAAGATCGGCGCGTAGATCGTGTCAGGATCAACCGGACGGCGGTAATTCACGAAGGTATCAACGCTGAGATAGGCCGCATGATCATCGAGCAGCTTGAAGGTGACCGCGTCGGCAAAGTTGCTGGAAAAGCGCTGCTCACCCGTGATTGCGGCGTAATCGGTGTAGCCCAAGCGTTGGGCGCGAACCTCGCTTGATCCTCCTTGCCCGTCAGAAATGCTCAGCACTGCTTCGCCCTGTGTCTCGTAGAGGAAGGGGTAAAAGTGCTCGAAGGCGGGCCCCATGAACTCACCGAATTGGCTTATGCTGCGATCCTTGATGAAGTCGGTATCGCCATCGACCGGGAAGAGCGCCTTGACAGCCTCGATCACCTCGCCAACCGGGCGTTCGTCAATCGCCACAATCTCTGCGCCGCGGACAAGGCCCGTGTTCCCCGGATTGGTGACGAACATGCGCCCATCGAAGATCACGTAGCGCAGCGGCAGGTAAACGGGCTCGCTTTTGCGCGCCTCCTCAAAGTCTCCGGGCAATTCGGCCTTGGTATGATCGCAGCGGATCGCGGCCAGCACCCGGCTGATCTGGAGGTACACTTCGCCGCGCGTAGGATTGGCGAGCGCCTTGCCCTCCACATCATCCCACAGGGCATCAAGCGATGCCCTAGATGTGTAGCGCGTATAGCCGGGGTGAATGTCCTCCAGCGCCTTGCGCGTGATCGCCAGCTCTTCGCGCACCTGCTTTGCCGTCATGACGTCATCGCGCGGTGAGGGTGCGGGAGCGGCGGCCTCAACGCTCCCCGCCTCTTGCGCAATAAGCGGGGCGAGCGGGGCGGCCAATGCGATGGCTGCGGCCAAAGTGGTCATCGATCGAGAAAAAGAGGTCTTCATGAGGTTTACTCCCCCCGGGCGCGGCGCAGCGCCGCTGGTTTAAACTGACGGGTGGTGAAAGTGTATGTGTCTGCCTCGCGGATGGTCACCGCAAAGGCTTCGTCCGGGCGATAATCGTCCCAATATTTGCCATCGCAGGCAAAGACACGAACGCCCAAGGGCAGCGCGTAGGTGATGGTCGACAAGGGCGGCACAGTCCTCACAAAGCCGTTATTCCGGTTGCCAGGATCGCCGGGTAGCTCGAAGCGGGCATAGACGGTTCGCGGCAGGATCGAGGTGTTGCGGATCACCAGATGGCCGCGCTCCTCGCCCTGTATATGCCTCTGCGCCTGCGTATCGACAAACTGTGTGTTCACATAAGCATTCACATGGGCACCGGTCTGATCGGGATGCGGATGCGCGTTCAAAGGGACGGGGGTCAGCGCCCCCAAAACTGCCAAAGCGATAGACAGAGCGCCGGTGGGGACAAGAATTGGCGCAGCCCTTTGAGCGGCGCTGGAGATAGACGGAAGGGACACGAGAACAACACTCCTTAGATGGATGCCGCCAAGCGGCTGATGCCCCTCCCAATGATCCTGCACGGCGTCTCATTCGCCTCAAAAAGCCGGTAAAATCACAAAACCGAAGAATTGAGACGAATTGCCAGGCGGCCTAGAGCAAGCGCGCTGCACACGATCGATTGGCTTTAAGAAAGTGGTTTCGTCTTATGGAATTGGGTTGGCGTACAACGGTTCTGCTGGTCACCGGAGTGCCTGCGTTGATCGCGGCGGTGATGGTGCTTTTGAACGCGCGAGAAGTAATAGCGGCCAAGCTGTTCCTCGCGCTGATCATCGCCTGGGTGATGTTCACTGGGCCCTATATCATCGGCTTTTCCGGCGCCTATCAGGCCTATCCCTGGCTTACCTTCTTCCCGTTCAACACCGAGCTTTGGATCGGGCCGCTCTGGCTGCTGACGGTCCGCGCGCTGACGAGCGAACACCTGCGCGAGCGTTGGTGGCTATGGCTGGTGCCGGGGATTGTGCAGTCGCTCTATTATACAAGCCTGTTTTTTCTTGTCGGCCCCAATTGGGGGGTCGGAGCGGCCGCCGCTGAGGCCAAGTTCGCTTTCAGCGATGCCTTCCATGTGCCCTATATCCTGCCCGTAGAGACCGCTCTCAGCCTTGGCTTGATCGCCTTTGCCGCGTGGGACAGCTATGTCCGGATCAAGCGATATCGCGAATGGGTCGGAGCAGAACACTCGAATGCGGACCGGGTGGACCTGGCCTGGTTGCAGCACGCAGGGCTCGCGATCATAGGTCTGGCGCTGGTGTGGCTGTCGAGCGATGTTGCCGACACAGTCTTTGGGCGCTTGTCCTATATCACCAATTTCAATTTCTACGCGATCAGCGGGACCGTGGTGCTTTGGCTCTCGCTCCAGTTCCTCTCGCGGAGCGACCGGCGCTTTCCCAAGCCGCAACGCTGGGACCCAGCTGATCTTGCCGAAGCTACTGAGCCCGATGAGGCTCAGCCTGTCCCCGCACCGCCTCGGCTCGACCTTGCGCGGATCGAGGAAAAGGTGCGCGAGGGGCAATGGCATTTCGATCAGGATCTGACGTTGGGTGAGCTGGCGCG
>JBCCJS010000007.1:0-131950 GCA_039027675.1 Pseudomonadota bacterium | reverse complement strand
GCGCAGCGTTTATGGCGATCACGATCGTTTTGAGCAGACCTATTTCTCGACCTACAAGGGCAAGTACTTCACAGGCGACGGCTGCCGCCGCGACGAAGACGGCTATTTCTGGATCACGGGCCGCGTCGACGATGTGATCAACGTTTCGGGCCACCGGATGGGCACGGCTGAGGTTGAAAGCGCTCTGGTGCTTCACTCCAAGGTCGCGGAAAGCGCGGTGGTGGGCTACCCGCATGATATCAAAGGGCAGGGCATCTATTGCTATGTCACCTTGAACGCGGGCGAGGAAGGTGATGAAGCGCTCTACAAGGAATTGCGCGCTTGGGTGCGTCAGGAAATCGGCCCTATCGCAACGCCCGATCAAATCCAGTTCACCGATGGCCTGCCCAAGACACGGTCGGGTAAGATCATGCGGCGCATCCTCAGGAAGGTGGCGGAGGACGATTTCGGTTCGTTGGGTGACACCTCGACGCTGGCCGATCCCTCGCTCGTTGATCGCCTGATCGAAGGGCGCCAGAACCGCTAGAGGAGAACGTGGCAATGCGCGTAATTATCGCTGATGACCACCCACTCTTCCGCACCGCCTTGAGCCACGCTGTGGCCAAGGTGTGGGAAGATGCGGACGTAATCGAGGCCAGTTCTGCTGCTGAGGCGCGGGCCGAACTGGCCCATGGCGCCGAGGCCTTGCTGCTTGACCTTCATATGGAGGATTCAACAGGGCTCAGCGCGCTCATGGATCTGCGTCAGGATTTCCCCGCTCTGCCCATTGTGATCGTCTCGGCGAGCGAGGAACCGCGCGTTTATGCCGCCGCCGAGCAATTGGGCGCAGCAGGTTTCGTGCCCAAGTCTGCCAGCCTTGATGCGATGCGCGAAAGCCTGACGGCTGTGCGCGATGGGGATCGTTCGTTCCCGGCCAATGATGCGGGCGAAGATGACGATCTCACCCGCATGGCAAGCCTTACGCCGGCTCAGCGCCGCATCCTGGGCTCAATCAGGCAGGGCCTGCTCAACAAGCAGATCGCTTACGAGCAGGACATCAGCGAGGCGACAGTGAAGGCGCACATCACCGCAATCTTTCGCAAGCTCGGAGTATCAAATCGCACGCAGGCTGTGCTGTTGGCTTCAAAACTCGATGTCGATCAGCCAAATGCTGAGTGCGGCGCGGCCTGAGAGCGCGCTCGCGAAGGCGACGTTTGGCGCTGTGTGAGGCAGGTCGAAATCAGAGCGCGCAAGGAGGCGGGTGATGCAGGCTTGAGCAGACGGTTCGCGTCCATCGCCACTGCCGCAAACTCAGTCTCATCCGAAGCCTCGGCGGTCAGCAAGATGGCGGGCGGCTGCGCTTTCCATGCCATGCACAATTCGCTGTAAACACTGTCGCCGCGCTCTTCGCCATCAAGCCGGTAATCCATGATCACCATGTCGGGCGCGCTTGGACTGACTTCGAGAGCACTCTTGAGGCTGGTCGCGCAGACCGGATCAAGCCCCCATTTGGTCAGCAAAGCCGAAGTTGCGGTCAGCACTGCGGGATCGTTGTCGACCACCAGCACGCGCGCTTCGGTAACTGTGCGCACCGGTCGCTGCACCGCTTCGATGGTCATCGGCGTTCCCCAGCGCGTGACCGGGACAGCCAGCGCAAACCTGCTGCCTCGGCCCAGAGTCGAGGTAGCCTTGACTTGTGTGCTCAACAAAGCGGTGGTGCGGCGCACGATGGCAAGGCCCAAACCCAGCCCCTCGCGGTCGGTAGACGAACCGCGCTGAAATTCCTCGAAAATGCGACCAATATCATCAGGAGCGATCCCGCGCCCTGTGTCGTGCACGCATAGCAGAACCGCATCGCCCATCCGGCGCACCCCCAACAAGACCCCGCCGCGCTTGGTATAGCGGATCGCGTTACTCACCAGGTTGCGCAGCACGCTGGTAAGAAGTGTGCGATCAGTTGAGACCCATGCGCTGGTCCTCACCCGGCGAAGGGCAATCCCCTTCGCCTTGGCCTGCACGGCAAATTCGCGCTCGATCTCTTCGAACACTTGATCCAGCGCGACCTCCTCGAAGCGCGGGGCGATCCCGCCATTGTCGAGCTTAGAGATATCAAGGAGCGCGCGGATCAGCCGGTCGGCAGACGCAATCGACCCATCAAGATCGCTCACCAGGCTTGCCAGCGCCTCGTTATCCGAGACCTCTTCGCCAAGCGCTGATGCGAATAGGCGTGCAGCGTTCAAGGGTTGGATCAGATCGTGACTGGCTGTGGCTAGGAAACGCGTCTTGGATTGGGTGGCCTCTGCCAGAGCTTCGTTGACTTCGCGCAGCTGCTCGGTGCGCTCGGCGACCTTTTCTTCCAGCGCCTGCTCGGCCCGGCGATCTGCCGTAATGTCGGTATACGAGGTAACGTAGCCTCCGCCCGGCGTTGGCGAGCCGACAATGCGCATGATCCGCCCGTCGCTCTGCTCGCTCTCATGCCGGTGATCGCTGCCGCGCCGCATATGATCGAGCCGTCGCTCGACATAGGTGTCGATCTCGTCCTCGCTCAAAGAGCTATGGCGCTTATTGTAGCGGATCAGCTCTGCAATCGGTGTGCCCACTTGCACTATCGCATCAGGCAGGTTGAACATTGCTTGATAGCGCGTATTCCAAGCCACCAGCGCCATGTCCGCATCCACGAGGGCAACGCCAGTATCGATGTTTTCAATCGCAATCTGAAGCAGCTCTCCGGAGAAGTTGAGTCGCTTGCTGGTTTCATCGAACATGGCGACGACATCGGGCAGCGGAATGGCTTCCCCGCCCGACCATGAGGCGACCAGCATTCGAGCTGAGGATGTGCCGATTGTGCCTGAGATTACCCGCTCTGCCATCTCGATCAGGGCTGCATCTGCATTATCGCCATCCTGACGGTATCCGGGCAGGGAGCGGATTGCGGTGTCAGCGCGGGACTTGCCAACGAACTGGGTGAGCAGGATGCGCACATCAGCGACGCGCTTGTTCGTCACAAGCTTGGGCCGAATGCCGGGGCTGGGTGTGCCGACAAACGCCGCTGCCTGGCTCGCATCGAGCAAGGTGGGCTTCCACAGCGCCGAGCCCAGCCAGAAGGCCGCGCAATTGGCGCCAAGGCTGAGCACCACGCCTGAGACCAGCATGTCGGAATGGATCTCTATCACAGGGTCCGCGCCCGTGGCAGCTGGCAGGATCAACAAGACCAGCCAAGCCGCTGCGCCAACCCCAAGGCCGCAAAGCATGCCGCACTTGTTGCCCGCCTCGCTCAGCATTCCCAGAACAAGACCCGGAGCAAACTGCGCCGCTGCTGCAAAGGCCAGCGTGCCAAGGCCTGCAAGGCTCCCCACGCTGCCAAAGCCGAGATAGACCATGTAAGCAAAGAACAGCAGTGCAGCGATGACAAGCCGCCGGGTCATCAGCAGCTGGTTTGCGATCCGTGCGCGATCATCCCCGACAGCGCCGTCATTCCCGTTTCGCAGCGCCTTGCGGAGGACCAGCGGGGCAATAAGATCGTTGGTGATCATGGTCGAAAGCGCCACACTTGCCACCACGATCATCCCTGTCGAGGCTGAAAAGCCGCCAATGAAGACGAGGATAGCAAGAGCGTAGTTCTCCTGAGCCAGCGGCAGCGCCAGGACTATGCTGTCGGGGTTTGTGCTAGGCGGTAGCGCGCTGAGCCCTGCCAGCACAATTGGAATGATCACAGCCGCGGTCACTAACAGATAGGAGGGAAAGACCCATTGCATCTGCGGGTTGGCGCGCTCATTGCTCGCCTCGACAAAAGCCATATGGAACTGTCGCGGCAGGCATAGGGCCGCACACGCTGCGATCAACGTCAGAGTGAAAAAACGCGCATCAATCTGAGCGCTTGAGAAAACCGGTTCGCTTACGGGCTGTGCAGTCTGTGCATCCCCGCTCACCAACAGGCTGATTGCAAATGCCGCCACTGCTATGAGCGCGATCAGCTTGACCACCGCTTCGACCGCAATGGTCAGGACAAGGCCTGAATTATTGCCGGCCAGATCCGCGCGGCGCGATCCGAACAGGATGGCAAAAAGCGCCATGATCCCCGCCACCATCAACACCAATTCGTCCGCCGCAACGCTGTCGGTCAGTTCCGGATTGAGCGTTATTAGCGAGGTGCCAACCGATTGCAGCTGGAGCGCCATGTAAGGTAGTGATCCGATACTGGCGATGATCGTCACCAGAGCTGCGACCCAGGCGCTTTTGCCGAAGCGGGCTGACAGAAAGTCGGCGATCGAGGTGGAGTGCTGGGCTTTTGATTGGGCGAGGATTTTGCGTACGAGGCTAAAGCCCAACGTGAAAACCAGAATGGGCCCGAGGTAGATAGGCAGGTAATCAAGCCCGCTCGCCGCCGCCGTGCCGACCCCGCCAAAGAAGGTCCAACCGGTGCAATAGACCGCGAGGCCGAGCCCGTAGACCACTCCTGAATGGCGGGCAAACCAGCGAGCAGCGGGGCTGTCCTCGCCCTTTGCGCTCAACGCATCGCGCCGCGCGGCCAGCCAGAACAGACCCAACAAATACAGGCACGCCACCGCGATCGCAGCCGCAAACAGCATAATCCCAACCCCCTCCCAGACCCTAAGGTACGCGAAATCGGTAAAATCGCAAGGTTTGCCGCCGGGGGGAGAATTGAGAGAGCTGGACACGTAAAAGGGCGACGCTCTCGATCCCGTGAGCGTCGCCCTTCGCTTTACCCCCTCAAGAGGGTGTTTGGTGTACTGTTGTATCAGTGCGCGTGGGCATCCCCCGCACCGCGCGGCACGCGGATCGAGTCGACCAGCTTGCGGATCTCCGCCGGGGTCTTCGCTGTCACGCTGGCGACCGCAATCGCGACACCGAAGTTGACCAGCATTCCGATCACCCCAATGCCTTCAGGCGAAATACCGAAGAGCCAGTTCTCGGCCGTGTTCGCCGCTGGGTTCATCAGCTTGAAGTAGAGGATGTACCCAAAGGTGAAGACCAGCCCTGAGACCATGCCTGCAATCGCGCCTTCCTTGTTCATCCCCTTGAAGAAGATGCCCATGAAGATCGCCGGGAACAGGCTGGCCGCTGCCAGACCAAAGGCGAAGGCCACCACCTGCGCCACCCATCCCGGAGGATAGATGCCGAGATAGCCCGCGACACAGATCGCCGCCGTGGCTGCAAGCCGGGCTGCAAGCAGCTCGGACTTGGCCGAGATGTTGGGCGTGAACGTGCTCTTGAGCAGATCGTGACTGACCGAGCTTGAGATCACCAGCAGCAAGCCCGCCGCTGTCGACAAGGCTGCTGCAAGACCGCCCGCCGCCATCAGCGCCACTACCCAGCCGGGCAGATTGGCGATTTCCGGGTTGGCGAGGACCATGATGTCTTTATCGACATAGACCTCATTCGCGCTATCGGTTGGTGTGTTGGCCAGCAGACGCTCACCATTGGGACCGCGCTCGCCGGTGTATTCCGGCTTGCCTTTGAACGCATCGCCGGGGCGATATTGCATCTTCCCGTCGCCGTTCTTGTCCTGGAAGGCGAGCAGACCGTTATCTTCATAAGTGGTGAAGAAGCTGTCGACTTGGGCATACTCGGTATCGTCAACCTTATCGACGAAGTTGAGCATCCCGAACGCGCCCACAGCCGGAGCGGTTGTGTAAAGCAGAGCGATGAAGACCAGCGCCCAGCCCGCCGATTTGCGCGCATCCGATGCCTTGGGCACCGTGAAGAAGCGCACAATCACGTGCGGCAGACCGGCTGTGCCAACCATCAGCGCCATGGTGATGCAGAAGATGTCGATCGTGCTCTTCTTGGCCGTCGTGTAGGCGTTGAACCCTAGATCGACCAGGACCGCATCAAGTTTTTGCAAGACGCTCAACCCTGAGCCATCGGCCACCTCCGAGCCGAGACCGACCTGCGGGATGGGTGTGCCCGTGATCAGGAAGGACAGGAAGAACGCCGGCACCATATAGGCAAAGATCAGCACGCAATACTGCGCGACCTGTGTGTAGGTGATGCCCTTCATCCCGCCGAGCACAGCGTAGATGAAGACGATGCCCATCCCGATGATAACGCCCCAGAAGATCGAGACATCAAGGAAGCGTGAAAACACGATCCCGACGCCGCGCATCTGGCCTGCGATATAGGTGAAGCTGATGAAGATGAGGCAGATCACCGCCACCACACGCGCCACTTTCGAATAGTAACGTGTGCCGATGAAATCAGGCACGGTGAACTGGCCGAACTTCCTGAGGTAAGGCGCCAGAAGCAGCGCCAACAGCACATAGCCGCCCGTCCAGCCCATGAGATAGACGCTGGCATCATAGCCCATGAAGGCGATGAGGCCTGCCATTGAGATAAAGCTTGCAGCGCTCATCCAGTCAGCGGCCGTAGCCATTCCGTTGACGACCGGGTTCACCCCGCCGCCGGCTACATAGAACTCTTTCGTGGACCCCGCGCGGCTCCAGATGGCAATGCCAATGTAGAGCGCGAATGTGAGGCCGACAAAGAGATAGATCAGAGTTTGCGTGTCCATGTCTCAGCCTCCTTTAATCGTCGAGATCGTATTTACGCTCGATCGCTTTCATGCGGACCACGTAAGTGACGATGAGAGCGATAAAGACGTAAATTGAGCCCTGCTGGGCAAACCAGAAGCCAAGCGGATATCCGCCAAGGCTGAACTGATCGAGGAAATCGCGAAACAGAATGCCGCAGCCAAACGACACCACGAACCAGACCGTCATAAGGCTGACGAGCAGGCGGATGTTCTCGCGCCAGTAAGCGCCCTCGGCTTCGGTGGTTTCGTGTGCGGCTTCGCTTGCAGAAGCGCTGGCTGCGGGCGCTTCGACGCCCGCGGCATCGCCGCCGCTTTCAAAATCGCCCGGATCGGCGGTCGAAATTGGTTCACTCATGTCCCTCTCCCTTGAAGGTTCCCCGATCCGGCCAGGGCGACGAGGCGCAAATGAAAGAGCCGGATCTTGCGCCAGAGGCTATGGGGCAAAGGGCGCGCTTGCGAGAGCGACTTTAGTCTTACGAGGAATGGCGAGCGGCGCGCGTCACCGCATCTCGATATCCGCAAGGGTTGTGCCCCCCGGCAGGCGGGTCAATTGCGCGTGGAAAAGCTCAGCGGCGGCCAGCGCGTCGGTCAGCGCGTCATGCGGCTCGTATTCAGGCAGACCATATCGTGCGCGAGTCGCTCCCAGGCGGTAGACCTCGGCTCCCACCAGGTTGGGGTTGATCTGGCGCTCCAGCGTCAGTGTGCAAATACAGCGGATTGGCAATTTGACCCCGAACAGCGACTGCGCTGCCCCTGCAAGGACAGAGCGCTCAATGCCCGCTGCATGCGCCACCATAATGCGCCCTGAGAGCGCCATGATAAGCGCGTGGATCACCTCGCCGACCGGCAGGCCCCGCGCCGCGCGCTCCTCGCCGATGCCGTGGATCGTAACAGCTTCGGGGTCGAGCTCGGCATTGCTGCGAATATCGAGCGATTGCGCATCGCCAAGCCGCAAGGCGGTGCCTTCGAACGGCGCCCACCCCGCTTGTAGCAAGTGCGCACCTTTGCGAAGGCCATCAAGCTCGAAATCCAGCGCTAGGTAAGGCGCAGCGAGTGCTGGGGTGTCGGGCGAGGGCCATGGCGCGCTAGCGTAGGTTTCGAGCGCCGGGTGCCCGCTGTCCCTCAGCGCGGAAAGAACGCGGTCAAATCGCCAGCGCCCAAACAGGCTCACGCAATACCGCCCGCAGAGTTGCGCCGCAGCGCGTCGAGCCCATCGCGGACAACCGCAAACGCGTCCTTGAGATAGTCGCGTTCAAGCGAAGACAAATCGTAGGGTGCGATCGAATTGTCAGGGTGCTCATCGCGCTCAATCTGGCGGGCTTGATGCGCGATCCGCAATTCATTGACGAACAACAGTGCATCCTCAAGGCTCTTTGCATCATCACCGTTCATTTTGCCCGCCGCTGCCAGAGCCCGCAGGCGCGCTATCGTGCCCACCTCCTCAAGTCCGGCGGCGAGCGCCTGTGTACGCGCAATGTCGATAATGGGCATGATCGCTTGGGCTTTGGCGTTGAACACCTTTTGCCCGTCATCGGCCTTTTCCAGCACCAGGCTGCGGAAGATCCCGAGCGGCACCTTGCTGCGCAACGCATCGCGCGCAAGGAAACTGATGAAGAGCGAATCCTTCGAGACGAGGCTAACCACTTCGCGCCTGAGGCTTTGCGTGAGACTGCGATCGCCATGGACGGTTCGCATGTCGAAGAAGATCGTGGCGCGCATCACACGGTCTTCATCGGGATGGTTGATCCAGCTTGCATAGCGTTCGCGCCATCCAGTCAGCGTCAGCCTTTGCTCGGGGAGCTTGGCCATGATCCCGCCCTTGCAATATACAAATCCGCATTGGTGTAGCAGGTCCGAAATCCGCGTGCCGAGCAGGGCGAAGTAATCCGCAACCGCTTGAGGCAGTGCGCTTTCACCGTCCTCATCAGCGATGATCAGCCCATTGTCCTGATCCGAGCCGACCAGCTGTTCCTGCCTCGCGAGCGAACCGAACGCGACCAGCGCGTAGGCACGTGGTGGCGGACCCAATTCCTCTTCGGCCAATTGCGCTGCGCGGCGGTTGCAGGCCTCACCCAGCGCCGAGGCAAAGCGCATGGCGTGCCCGGCGTGAACACCGCTGGTGACCATTGCTGCAAAGCTCTCAGGGATGCGGCGCGCGGCGGCGATGAGTTCAGCCTCGCCCTTGGCCTTGGCGATTATCATCCCGACGTCAATGGCGTTGCTGCCAATGGCCGAAAGGATGTCGGTCGCTGACAGGATCCCGCTCAAGTCGCCCTTGTCATCAATCACGGGCAGATGGCGAAATCCACCGCTCGCCATCATCGCCATGGCTTCCGCTATCGGGCTTTGTACGCCCAGCGTTTGGGGATTGGCTGTCATCACCTCGCCGACAGGCCGATCAAGCGCCACTTGCCGTGCTACCACACGATTGCGCAAATCCTTATCGGTGAAAATGCCGGTGAGCGCGTTGTTTTCACAGATCGCCAGGGTCGAGACATCGCGCTGATGCATCAGCGCCACCGCCTCAGCGATAGTGGCGCTCGGCTGCGTGGTCACCGGATGGGCGCGCGCGACGAGATCGCCAATGGGTCGGTCATCGAGCCCAAACGTGCTGCCTTCACGCCTTTGTTTGAGTGCATGAGCCAGCCTTTGCGCTTCATCCTGAGCAAAGAAGGCGGCAAAATCTGTGTGTCTGCGCCGCAGTTCGTGAAAGCGGTCTGCTGGCAGGCCGTAAAGCAGCGTATCTTCGATTGCGGTGGTGGTGTTGCGCACTTCGCCACCGCGAAGCAGCGAGGGATAGGCAAAGCACGCACCAGCGGCGAGCCGTGCGGTCAATTCTTCGCCCGCCAGCATCAGCTCCACTGCGCCTGAGCGCACAAGAAAGAGCGTCTCGTTTTGGCTCCCGGCCTCGATAATGTTCTCACCCGCCCTGCAATACGTAACGGTAATCGCACGTGTGAGCGGGCCGAGCTCGTCCTCGCTCAACGTATCAAAAGGGGCGGTCGCGCTTAAGAACCGGGCGATTTCGGTGATTTCGCTGGCCATGAAGCGATTATAGCGCACCGCGAACGCCGGGTCTCATGCGACTTTTGGCTGAGCTTATTGCAGACCCAGTTCGGGAAGGTTCATGGTGGCCGCTGAAAAGCTGGCGGCGGCCAAACGGCCGGTTAGCTGAGCGCGGATCGCACGCACCTGCGCGTCGGCGGCGCGCTCTTCCTGCAGGTTGACGCTCAGCAGATCGCCCGCGCCAAGCTCGAAGCGCTTGCGTTCGCCGGTCACGACGGCGGTTGCCTGTTTGACCTCCTGCTCAGCCAGATCGGCGATCTCCAACGCAGCATTGAGATTGACAAGGATATTGTCGAGCTCGACGCTGATTTGATCGGCGGTGCGCTGTTCGCGTAGCTCGATCTCGCGCAGTTCAGCCTCAGCCCGCTGGACCGCGCCGCGCGCCGTGCGCCGCTGAAGCGGAACCGAGAAGGTGAGGCCGATAACCGTGTCGGTGGAATCAAAAGTAGGTCCGCCATCGCCGATCGGCCCAAAATCGCGGCTAAGCTCAACCGATGCATCGAGCGAGGGTTTGAGATCATTGCGCCGCAATTTGACCCGGTTGCGCGCGCGTTCAAGCTGGATGCGGAAATTGCGCAATTCCGGGCGCTGATCGAGCACCTCGCCGCGATCCATCGTCATTAGGCTCTGCATGTCCGGCAACACAGCGAGTTGCTCTGGTGACGGCAATTGAACGCGGGTGGGGACCACGAGCCCGCCACTTTCATCGCGCAAATAGAAGGACAGCGAATTGGCAGCAGTGATGAAACTTCGCTTTGCCCCTTCGAGAAGGCTCTTGCGGCGAATGACGTTCTGCTCGTTCTCCACCAGCGCCAGGCTGGGCAAAGCGCCCGCTTCAACTTGGCGTGCCAGGCCAATAGCGCGAGCATCGGCGATCTCGAGGAGCTCTTCATAGACCCGCACTTCTGCACCTGTCGCCACCCAGCTCCAATAGGCGCGCAAAGCCTCAAACTGGACGTTGAGCTGGACCAGAAGCACATCGAGGCGGGCCTGACTGGCGGCAAGCCGTGTGTCCTCAACCGCGAAACGGCGTTGATCAATGCGCCGATTGCGCAGCAGAGAGAACAGCGCGCCGACCTTAAACTCGCCGATTTCGTTGGTGTTGAAGATGTTCTCGTAAATCGGGAACTCGCCATCTGAAAGGCGATAGCTTGCGAAGACTTCGCCGCCGAACGGGGCAATGGGCTGCGTGGCCTTGCCTTCTGCATAGCCGCCGGAAAACGTGCCGGTGTAGCGGTCGTAATATTCGGCATTGAGCATCAGGTCGAACGCGCCATCAGCTGCGAGCTGGTCAGAGCGGGTGGCTGCTTCGCGTTCAAACGCTTCCAAGATACGCGGGAAGGTAAGCGCTGAGGATCGCAGCACCTCTTCAGGCAACAGCGTGCCGTTGCGAAGCGCATTGCCAAGTGGCTCGTCGTTAGCCTCGATATTCTGCGCGCTCGCAGGTGCGCCGGGCACGATCGCGCTCGAACAGGCGAGAGCAATAACACCCAGAACGCCGGGTAGCGCGCCTTTGTTGGCGAAAAGGGACACGATCAGCTGCTCTGCGCGCTTGAGGTTGGGTCTGCTGACGCGCTTTGCGCAGTGCCGCCGCCGGTCGCACTCGGAAACTCGGGTGGGAAATTGTTGAGCTGGCGCCAGATTTCATAGCCCACCGGCACCGTTTCCAGCAGAACAAAGGCCTGCCCCGCTGCGCCAAAGCGTACGAACCGCTCAGGGGGCCATTCTTCTTCGCCTTCTACAAAACGTTCCTTGATCAACACGCGAAAGCGCCCGTCAACCTGCGCCGACTGGTCCACCGCGATCACTTCGCCCGGGAAGGTCCCAACTGCGATAGATGGCCACCCGCTGAACTGTACTGCGGGCCACCCTTCGAATTGTATCCGCGCGGGCGCGCCGACATAGACCAGACCGACATCGCGGCCATCCAGGAACACTTCGATCACGCGCTCTGAGTTTTCCGGCACGAATGTCGCAAGAATATCGCCAGCGTTGATATAGGTCGCCGCATCGCCGCCATTAATGGACTGGATAAATCCATCGCGAGGGGCGGTCACAAGCTGGTTGGACTGGCGCGAGAGACCGACATTGGTCCGCGCCAGATTGGCCTCGGCCCCAGCGACACCGCTGCGCATTTGATCGACCCGGATTTGGGCCTGCTCGTAGTCACGCCGCGCAGCGAGCCCGGCCTCGAACAGTTCGCGCATGCGCCGCAGATCGATCTCGGCGGTGGCCTGCGCGCTTTTTGCGGCCTCTAACTGCACTTCAACCTGCGCGCGCTCAGCCTCGAGGCGCTGGATCAATTGGGGGTCAATATCCGCGATACGCGCGATCGGATCGCCTTTCTTGACCGCGCTGCCATCGCGCACAAACCATTCCTCAATTCGCCCGGAGACCAGCGCGTTGATGTCCTGCTGGCGCTCATTGGGGTTGAGCGTGGTGATCACACCGCGCCCGCCCACATTCTGGACCCATGGCACATAAATGAGGAAGGCCACCGTCGCGAGAAAGGCGATAAGCAGCAGGATAAACGTTGTACGAAAAATGCGCGGCAGCTTGATTTCATCAAGCGTCGTGAAATGCGCCATATCCTGTTCGAGAGAAGCCATGATTATTCCGCAGCCCCCAGCATACTGCTTGAAAGCGGGCGCGGGCCGCCGGGAAAACGCGGGGGCTTGCTGTTCACCGCAAGGCAGAAATCGTCGAAATTGGCGTAATAGCCCTGGCGCTTGGCCTCCATGTGCAGGAAGCGGTCAAAGCCAAGGTCAATCCGGCGGTTCGAGAAATAGATCACGGTCGAATAGGCCTGGACGCGCAGTTCGTTGACAGCGGCGGCGAGGTTGTCTTCGTCGAGCAGGTCAAACAGCTTCGAAAGCACCAGAATGCGCGGCTGTTCGAGCAGGGCATTGGCAAGCTTCAACTGCTGCAGTTCCACCGAAGAAAGCGGCCAGCCCGTCGCCGCGATCGGCGTGTCGAGGCCTTTTTCAAAGGTCGAGATCGTATCGATCAGGCCCACGGTTTCCAGCGCCCCGACCATCCGACGAGGGGCCGATTCCTTGCACGAGAGGCCGAGATATTCGCGCACAGTCATGCCGACGAAGCTGGCGCGGTCGAGCACGTGGACATCCTTGCGCAGGTTGTGAGCTTCGATGTCGGTGAAGTCGACGCCCCCAAGTGTGGCAAAGCCGCCTTCGGGAAGGACGTGCATTTTGAGGATATTGGTGAACAGCCTCTGGACGCCGTGGTGGCTTGCGCTCGCCATGACGATGGCACCGCTCGGGATCTCGAGGTTAAACTCGGCCTGTTCGTGGCGCGCAAATCCGCGCACGCCGTTGAGCACCAAGGTGTGCTCGGTTACGTTGATCGGGTCATCGCCAGCCGGTTCTTCCTGCTCCACGTCGTAGAACAGCGAGATTTCCTCAATGGCAGCGCACAGATCGTAGAAATAGGTGAGGTACGTGCCAAGCTGCGCAACGCCGAAAAACGCAGTCGATAGGACCAGTTCAGCAGCGACAAGCTGACCCAGCGTCAACTGATTGTTGATGACCAGCCATCCGCCCAGACCCAGCAGCGCAGCGCTCGCAGCGGCGTAGAGCGTGAGGAAGGCGAGCGTCTGGCCAAAGTGATTGCGAAAGTGACGCTTGCGCTCTTTGATGTAGTTGGCCGTGTGCGTGTTGCTTTGCTTGAAAGCGTAATCAATCCGCCGCTGCGATTTGAAGAACCCATTGGATTCGCCAACCGTCTCCAGCCAGGCGGCGGTCCCGTGCTTGGCGTGGCTAAGATCAATGCCTGTGCGCACAGCGCGCGCGCCCCAAACCAGCCAGATCAGCCAGATGGACGCGCTCATGATGAGCGTGAAGATCAGAAAATAGGGATGGTAAAGCGAGACCAGAATGAAGCCGGTGAAGACCTGAAGCACAACGGTAAACCCGCCGACAAACAGGATCGGGATCGCCTTTTCGACGTTCACAACATCAAAATAGCGGTTGAACAGCGAGGACTTGCGCGCATCGCCAAAGAAGGGGTTCTTCGCGTAGACCGACAACAGTGAGATTTCCGCGACCATGCGCGAATAAAACCGGCGCGAAAACAGCTCCATCAGATGGATGCGCAAGGCATAAAGCAGCGCAAACATCATGAGCAGCCCAAAAAGCGTCAGCGTCAGAACGGCGAGCGGGGTCACCATGGCGGTGTTGGCCACGGTGTTAATCAGCATCTGCACCGAGATCGGCGTCGCAAGGCTCAGCAGGCTGATTCCCACCCCATAGACAATGGCGAGCCAATAGAAATTGCTTTCAGGGCGCAGGATATTGAAAAACGTACGGAAAAATTCCGTGAGCGAGATCTTGTCGCCGTATGTCCTGTGCTTAATGGCCATGAGTGGTCACGTTCCAATCGATCTGTGCCCAGCTAAGCTGAGCAAAAGCCATATCTTTCTTGTTAGTGTGCATCATTTGCGTCAGCCGATCCCTAACAGACGCACCTTTACCATATTGCAAACTCAACGTCGTCATGGATGCAAAGTTCCACCCAGAATTGCAAATAATGCAAGGATTAAGGGCGCAGCGACACCGGGTGCGAAACCCTAAGGCTCGTCCTCGTTTAGCCCTGTACACGCGCAAACCTGACTTGCACTTGAACGCGATGCGGCGCAACGAGATCGGCAACACTGACGCAATGGCAGGGATAACCGATCATGTTAGACCAAGCTGACGAGGCGTTGTCCCAGCGACTTGCGAGCGCTCCTGTTGTTCCGTTGATCGCAGAGGATGATCCTGCGCGCGCGCTCGATGTAGCCTTGGCTGTGAAATCTGGAGGGCTCACGGTGCTCGAAGTGGTGCTGCGCGGCGACAATGCTCTGGCTGGTCTTGAAGCCATCCGCAATGCTGGTGGCGATTTAATTGTCGGCGCGGGCACTGTTTTGACACTCGATCACTACCACGCGGCTAGAGAAGCGGGCGCGCAATTCATTGTCTCGCCCGGCCTGCTCGATCCGCTTGTCGAGGCGGCCCTGGCGGATAACCTCCCCATCCTTCCGGGCGCGATGACAGCAAGTGACGTGCAACGCGCCTATGCTCTGGGTGTGCGATCGGTGAAGTTCTTCCCGGCGAGCCTTGCAGGCGGTGTGTCGATGCTCAAGGCGTTCGGCTCTGTTTTTAGGGAGATGCGTTTCATGCCCACTGGCGGCATCTCGGCAAGCAATCTGGCCGAGTATCTCGCCCTCCCGCATGTGCTGGCCTGTGGTGGCAGTTGGCTTACTCCCAACGGCGCTGAGCCAACTGTGATCGAGGCACTGGCGCGTGAAGCGCTTGCAATAGCGAATGACGTGCGCGGGTGAACGAAACTCCTGCTGACATTGTGCTGATCGGGGGAGGGCACAGCCATGTTGCTGTGCTTGCTGATTGGGCGCGGTGTGGATTGCCAGCAGGCCGCGCAGTGCTGGTCACGCCTGATCCGACGCTGCGCTATTCGGGTATGGTGCCGGGCTGGATTTCGGGCGAGCACAGGCGCGAGGAAGGCCTCGTTGATCTGGCAGGATTAGCAAGGGCTGCGGGCGCAGAGATTATTCTGGATCGCTGCCTTGCAATCGATCCTGCTGCGCGCTCAATCTTGACGTTTGAAAACGGCGTTTTATCGTTCGCCAACGCGTCGATTGATGTGGGCGGGGTGGGGCAGGCGGCGCGCATTCTGGGTGATGATCCGCGCCTCATCGATGTTCGCCCTATCGACACCTTTGTTGACCGGATCGGGGCTGAGCTTGCTCAGCGAGCGGGTAGGCCCTTGCGGATTGCTGTCATCGGCGGCGGTGCGGGCGGGTTTGAGCTAGCCTTCGCTTTGAGAAACGCTGTTGGACTGCGCGAGGTACCCAAAATTGCGCTCGTCATCGGAAGCGCCGGACCGCTCCCCGGCCATCACTGCAACGTGGCGCGCATGGCGCTTCAGGAGGCCCTTCGGCAGGGGATTACCGCCATAGAGGGAAATGCGGACCTGTCCTCCGGGCGATTGACGATCGACGGCAAGGCCCGCAAACCTCAAGACCGTATCATTGCCGCGATTGGCTCGGCCGCGCCGGACTGGCCGCGCATGGGCGGTCTGGAAGTCGACATGGAGGGCTTCATCATGGTCGATGCACAGCAACGCGCCATCGGCTATCCGCACATCTTTGCAGCAGGCGATTGCGCGCGGCGTGTGGATATGCAGGTGGAGCATTCCGGGCTTCACGCGGTCCATACAGGGCCCGTTCTTGCCGCCAATCTGCGCGCCGTACTGACGGGCAATCGACCGCGCAAATCCTACCGCCCCCGCCGCGCAAGCCTCTACTTGATCTCCACCGGCAATGGCGAGGCTATTGCAAGCTATGGCCCGCTCGCATTTCAGGGGCGATGGGTGGCTCGGCTCAAAGCTTGGATCGACAAACGCTGGATCGCATCCTACGCCCGGTTGAGCGACCCTTCGTAACGTTTCACGCAGCGTTTGCGAATGGCACCGCGAGAAGGGGTATCATGAAGAAGTTCATCATCATCGCAGCGATTGTGGCTCTGGTCGCGGCCTATTTCGTGTTCGATCTGGGGACGTATCTGACGATTGATGGGATCAAGGATAGAGTTGACAGCGCGCGGGGCTTTTACGCTGAAAACCCTCTGATTGTTTTGGCCGTCTTTTTTCTCATCTATGTGGCTGTGACAGGCTCAATCGTGTTACCAGGCGCTGCGGTCATGACGATTGCGGCGGGTGCTTTGTTCGGTCTGCTGTGGGGCACGATCCTTGTGTCTTTCGCGTCGACGACCGGTGCGACACTGGCATTCCTCGCCTCGCGCTATGTGTTGCGCGATACAATTGAGGAGCGCTTTGGCGGTTGGTTGAAGGGCATAAACGAGGGGTTGGAGCGCGATGGTGCGTTCTACCTTTTCAGCTTGCGAATGATCCCCGCGGTGCCGTTCTTTGTGGTCAACCCTGTTTTCGGTCTCACCCGTATCAAGACCTGGACGTTCGCGTGGGTCAGCCAGCTGGGCATGTTGCTTGGGACGATGGTTTATGTGAATGCTGGCACGCAACTGGCTCAAATCGATAGCCTTTCGGGAATTGCCTCGCCCGAAGTGATCGGCTCATTCGTGCTGCTGGGTATCGCGCCATGGATCGCCAAGGGGATCATCGGCTGGATCAAGGCTCGCAAGGTTTATACCGGTTTTACAAAGCCTAAGAACTTTGATCGCAACTTGGTTGTCATCGGCGCAGGCTCGGCTGGCCTTGTCTCCGCCTACATCGCAGCGCAGGTAAAGGCCAAGGTCACGCTGATCGAAGCGGGCGATATGGGCGGCGATTGCCTCAACACGGGCTGCGTTCCCTCCAAGGCGCTGATCAAGAGCGCCAAGGTCGCCGAAACCATGCGCCGCGCGGACAAGTACGGGGTGACGCCGCACGAGCCCGAAGTGCCCTTCAAGCAGACAATCGCGCGGGTCATGGATGTGATCAAGACGATCGAGCCGCATGACAGTGTTGAACGCTACACTGATCTCGGCGTCGAAGTCATCAAGGGCTACGCTAAGCTCATCGATCCTTGGACGGTCGAGATCGCTATGAACGAGGGCGGCACGCAGCGCCTCACCGCGCGCAGCATCGTTATTGCCACTGGCGCTGAACCCGTAGTTCCTCCGATCGAGGGGATTGAGAGCTCGGGCTACCTCACCAGCGAGACCATGTGGCAGGGCCTTGGCCAGTATGATGCACCGCCTGAAAAAGTCGCAGTGCTGGGCGGTGGCCCCATCGGATGCGAGATTTCTCAAGCTCTTGCACGGCTTGGCTCGAAAGTGACTCAGGTCGAGATGGCGCCGCGTGTCCTGGGCCGCGAGGATGAGGATGTGTCGACGCTGGCGCAGACCTCGCTCGAAGGCGCAGGCGTCACCGTGCTTACCGCGCACAAGGCGGTTCTGGTCGAGGATGGCGTTTTGATCGCAGCGAGCGAAGGGGAGGAAAGGCGCATCCCGTTTGACGCTCTCATCGTCGCGGTCGGGCGCAAGGCGAGACTTACCGGCTTCGGGCTAGAGGAATTGGGCGTCGAGACGACGGGCACCGTCGTCACCGATGAATTTCTCGCGACCAAGTTTCCCAATATCTACGCCGCCGGCGATGTGATCGGCCCTTACCAGTTCACCCACACCGCCAGCCACGAAGCCTGGTTTGCCAGTGTCAACGCATTGTTTGGCCAGTTCAAGCGCTTCAAGGCGGATTATCGCGTGATCCCCGCTGTCACTTTCCTAGACCCCGAAGTCGCGCGCGTCGGGATCAACGAAACCGAGGCGGCGGAGCAGGGCATCGCGGTCGAAGTCACCCGCTACGAGCTAGACGATCTGGATCGCGCCATCACCGAGAGCGAGACCGCTGGCTTTGTCAAAGTACTCACCCCGCCCGGCAAGGACACGATCCTGGGCGCAACCATCGTTGGCAGCCATGCAGGCGAGCTGCTCGCCGAGTATGTGCTGGCAATGAAATACAAGATCGGCCTCAACAAGATCCTGGGCACAATCCACTCCTACCCGACCATGGCCGAAGCGAACAAATTCGCGGCGGGCAATTGGAAGAAGGCGAACAAACCTGAAGGCGTGCTCAAATGGGTGGAGCGTTTCTTCAACTGGCAGCGCGGGTAGACCTTGGATTGGCTTGACCAGTTGCGCCCGATCCTCGGGATCGCCGTGCTCGTAGCGACCGCCTGGGCGTTGAGCGAGAACCGCAAGCAGCGCCCATCGGCCAAGTGGATTGCGGGCGCGCTAGGCCTGCAGGCGGCGCTGGCGCTGCTCATCATTCGTGTCCCGTTTGTTTGGGCCGCCATGGGTTATCTCAACGAGGGCGTCTCCGCGATTGAGCGAGCGACACTCAAGGGCTCATCCTACATGTTCGGCTACGTCGGCGGCGCGCCTTTGCCCTTTGAGCTGAAACAGGGCACCGATGCCCCGCTCATCATCGCCTTCCAGATCCTGCCGCTGGTGATCGTCTTTTCCGCGCTGGCCGCGCTCTTGTGGCACTGGGGGGTCTTGCGTGCGGCAGTGAACGGGCTCTCCTTCATCTTGCGCCGGACCCTGGGCGTTAGCGGCGTTGTGGGCCTTGCAGGCGGGGCAAACATGTTCCTTGGAGTTGTCGAAAGCCCGCTCACCGTGCGCGCCTATTTCGCACGCATCAGCCGTGCTGAGGTGTTTCAGATCATGGTGCTGGCGATGGCGACCATTTCGGGCGCAATCCTCGTCCTTTACGCCGCCACCTTGCGAGCGACCGTGGACAATGCCGTGGGCCACATGATCGCAGCCTCACTGGTGTCGCTGCCCGCCGCACTGTTGATCGCGCGCCTGATGGTGCCCGGTGAGGCGCAAGACGAGGCAACTGAAACCGAGGAAGGCGACTCAGGTCTTTCATACGAATCGAGCATTGATGCGATCATCAAAGGCACGATGGACGGGATGCAATTGTTCCTCGCCGTGATTGCGATCATCATCGTAGTGTTCGCCTTTGTAGCGCTGGCGGACGAGGCGCTCAGCCTTTTGCCACTGGTGGGCGATGAGCCGCTGACACTAAAGCGCGTGTTCGGATGGCTGTTCGCGCCGCTCATGTGGCTCATCGGCGTGCCGTGGAACGAAGCTGCGAGTGCAGGCGGGCTGATGGGCACCAAGGCGATCCTCAACGAATATGTCGCCTATCTCGAACTCGCTGCCCTGCCGGACGGCACTTTGGGAGAGCGCAGCCTTCTGATCGTCACCTACGCGCTGTGCGGTGTCGCCAACCTTGCGAGCGTTGGCCTTCTGGTCTCGACCATCGGAACACTGTGCCCTGAACGCCGCGCCGAGGCTGCCGGGCTTGGCCTCAAAAGCTGGATCGCTGGGAATATTGCAACGGCAATAACGGGCGCGTGGATTGGCCTTTTGACGTTTGACACTGCAGCCGCCGGTGCGGGGTAGGGCTATGCTCGATTCTCGCCTTCGTCCCTTGATCGATCCGCCGTTGAATGCCGTGGGGAGCGGTCTTGCGGGGCTTGGGGTTACCGCCAACCCGCTGACCTTTGCAGGGCTTGCCTTGGGGCTTGGCGGATCGGTCGCGATTGCGTTTGGGCAATTGGCGCTGGGTCTTGGTCTCATCCTTGCCAACCGGTTGCTTGACGGTCTCGATGGCGCGGTGGCGCGGGTGCGAGGGCCCACACAGCTGGGCGGCTACTTCGATATTGTCGCCGACTTCGCCTTTTACGTCTCCATCCCGCTGGGCTTTGGCATTCTGGCGCCCGAGAACACGCTTCCCGCGCTGGTGTTGGTCGCCAGCTTCGTTTTGACGGGAGTGAGCTTCCTCGCTTTTGCTGTCATCGCTGCCGAGCGTGAGATGAGCACCCAGGCGCATGGGACAAAGAGCTTCTTCTATTCCACCGGCCTTGCCGAAGGGACCGAGACCATCGCAGTGTTCATCGCCATGTGCTTGGCTCCTGGTTGGTTTGGACCGATTGCCTACGCTTATGCAGGATTATGTGTCTTGACCGTGTTCCAGCGCAGCGCGCTTGCGGTGATGACCTTTCGATCGTGAAGGTCCGCTTACAGCTCCAGCTTCTCAGCCACCCGCGTACGCAGATCCATAATCCGCTTGGAATTAGCGCCCAGATCGCTCTGACCCACGCGGCTGACCGAGCGAAAGTCAATTCTCCCATCGGCAACGCGAACAACGACGTCATCCTTGAAGCCAAACCAGAAGGTCTCCGCCAGACCTTCGATTGTCCCTGCCTCATCGTCATAGCGAATGCCGGTGAGACCCATATCGGCCATTGCCAGCTGCACGGCATTGACCGCTTCATTGGGATCCGTGTCGCCAATCGGCAGCGGCTCAAGCTCGGGATAGTTTGCGGCGATGATATCGGCGTAGGTCTGCTGCGAAAGCGGTGCTGACGCGCTGGCAAACTGCTCCGTTTCACCCAGCGGGATATCGTAGGCGTTGATCGGGTTTGCTTCGATTGAAGCGCGCTCTGCCAACACCTTGGCGGAAAGCGGCGGCGGGTTCGCCGTGTCGGTCGCCACGTCATGGATCGGGTGGTTGCCCGCTCCGGCGAGCGATACCGCCAGAAACGCAAAAATCCCAGCGGGGATCAAGAGACCAGCCAGCGCAGAACGCCAGCCCAGCTTGGGTGTGCGGCGCAGGCACACGATCAATGAAATAAGGCCTAGAAGAGCGATCACGGCCATCAGCACCAGTCCTCCCAGCGCCGTCAGCGTGAGAAGCCCGAACTGCCAGCTCCATAATCCAAACTTGGTGCCAAGAGCAGCGAGCGCGAAATAGACCGGCAGAAGCAGGCCAAGGGTGAGGGCAAGTCGAGCGTGCCAGGGGGTTTTGTGTTGCATAAGCGACGTCTTTAGCGCTGGCCTGCGCAGGCGCAACTGTGCGCTGCATTGCCTATGCCTTGCGGTTTGTCCCCGGTTCTAAGAATCCGCAATAATATCCCCACCGATCCGATCGAATGGAGCCCTTAAGGAAACCACTGAGCGTTTGTGCGTTTATAGAGGTGTTTGGCCCGAAAACGCCGCGCCAGCGCTAGATCAATGGGCGCTTTAAAAGCTGTGTAATCTGGTCTATGGTTCCTCGCATTGCGGAGGATGTAAGTTTTTCAAAGGGAATAGAATTATGAAGCGTAATGTTCTTATGGGCGCTGTCGCTTTCGCCAGTCTCGCTGCTCTGTCGGCCTGTGGCGGTGGTGAGGCTCCGGCTGAAGAAACCACAACCGAGGAAATCACAACCGAAGAAGCGGCGGCTCCGGCTGAAGAAGCTGTTGCTGAAGAGGCTGTTGTCGAGGAAGTTGAAGCTGTTCCGGCTGCCGAGGCGAACGGCACGATTATCGAAATCAACATGTACACCAAAGATCCCGATGATTCGAGCGCGCTCCAGGTCTTCAAGCCGCGCCTGATTACGGCGAGCGTAGGCGACACCATCAAGTTCGTGCCCAGCGATCCCACCCACCAGTCTTCGTCGATTGACAGCATGCTGCCCGCAGGCGTCGAGGGTTGGGAAGGCAAGATCAACCAGGAAGCGACCTATGTCATCCCGGCAGCGGGCGTCTATGGTTATAAGTGCGTCCCGCACTATGCCGCGGGAATGGTTGGCATGATCGTCGTTGATGGCGGGGGTGACAACATTGCAGCGGCCAAGGCTGCGAAGCACCAGGGCCTCGCTACCCGCGAATTCGGCGAAATCTTTGAAGAGGCAGCGCTTTAAAAAGGGTGCCTTTTGAACGAATAAAGAAGGGCGGCGAGGGTTAATGCCCTCGCCGCCCTTTCTTTTTGCGTCACCAAGTCCTGCATGCAGCGCGAAACAGGACTACGCGCTATAGGGCCGCGCGCGCAGGGTCTGGTTATCAGGCCGCCGATGCCATGCGTGCCAGTTCGCAATGAGACCAGATTTCGCTCAGCGCAGTGACGAGACGTGTAATGTCGGCGTCAGTGTGAACGGGCGATGGGGTAATTCGCAGACGCTCGGTCCCCACCGGCACCGTCGGGTAATTGATCGGCTGCACATAGATCCCGTGATTGTCCATTAGCCAGTCGCTGATCATTTTGCACTTCTTGGCATCGCCCACCATGACCGGGATGATATGGCTGGGATTGGCAAGATGCGGAATACCCAGAATGTCGAGCTGACGGCGCACTTGCGCAACGCGCTCCTTCTGCACTTCACGCTCCCGATCACTGGTTTTCAGGTGGCGGATGCTCGCCGCTGCGCCTGCTGCCACAGCCGGGGGCAGGGCGGTCGAGAAGATGAACCCGCTCGCAAACGAGCGCACAAAATCCACCAGGTTGCGCGAGGCCGCGATATAGCCGCCCATAACGCCATAGGCCTTGCCCAAGGTGCCCTCAATCACGTCGATCCGGTCCATCAGCCCTTCGCGTTCCGCGATGCCGCCGCCGTGCGGGCCGTAGAGGCCAACCGCGTGAACCTCGTCAATGTAAGACAGCGCGCCGTGCTTTTCGCATACATCGAGGATTTCCGCGATCGGAGCGATATCGCCATCCATCGAATAGACGCTCTCAAAGGCGACAAGCTTCGGACGGTCTGCATCGAATTCAGACAGGTGCCGGTCAAGATCCTCGGGATCGTTGTGCTTCCAGATCCGGCGCTCGGCTTTGGAGTAACGGATACCCTCGATCATGGAGGCATGGTTCAATGCGTCGGAAAACACTGCGCAATTGGGAATGCGTGCAGCCAGCGTCCCGATCCCTGCCCAGTTGGAGACATAGCCCGAAGTGAAGAGCAGCGCGGATTCCTTCCCGTGCAGGTCCGCCAGTTCCGCTTCGAGTTCTACGTGGTAGTGGTTCGTGCCTGAAATGTTGCGCGTGCCGCCCGCGCCCGCACCGCACTCATCAAGCGCGCCATGCATTGCCTCGAGCACCACTGGATTCTGGCCCATGCCCAGGTAATCGTTCGAACACCACACAGTGACGGCCTGAGTGTCATTACCGTCCAGAAAGCGTGTCGCGTGGGGGAAACGTCCGCGATGCCGCTTGATATCGGTAAAGACGCGGTAGCGCCCTTCCTCGCGAACCGTCTCAAGCTCGCTCGCGAAAAAACCCTCATAATCCATCATATTCCCCCTCGTCGGGCATGTGCTCTTCATTTCAGTCATTAGAGTCAATCACATTCCTTCTTTGCGCGCCCACTGGGACACGGCGGCGCAGCGCCCATCCCCACAGCATACCGTCTCGAAATGGCAGGGCGAGGAATAGATGTTCCAGCCCTCCTAGCAGGCACAAAGTTGTCAAAAGGCTGGCTCCAACCATCTCGGCGCTGCCAAGCGGTGCGGCCAAAGCCAGGGAGCCGAACCAGAAAGCGAGCCAGAAGATTGCACCGATCGAACCTGCAAGAAGCCACGTCATGCGGTTGCGACCGAAGTAGGTCTTCAGGTAGTCGAGATGCGGCGGAAGCATTTCGGCGGTTGAATTGGGCACGCCGACAAACATGTTGATTTTGGCCGACAGCCGCAGCCCAAACAGCAGGACAAACACGGTCGCCCCGATCTGGTTGGGCAGGTTCCAGGACAACGAGATCAGCAAAAGCGCGGTCAGCGCTAGCACCACTTCGTGATGAATGACGGTGGCGCTGGCCTCAGCGAAACGCTCAACCCCTCGAAGTCCGGTGGAGGCTGGCTGACGCCGCGGTCCCGCTACCGCGCCGGTAAGAAAGCCGATCTCGTGCCAGCCCCAAACCAAGAGCGCTCCAACAAAAGCCGCGTAAACCCCCAAGACTGAAACGCTTTGCGAAGCAGCCAGGATTACGAGCAGGCCTGCAATCCCCCCGATGCCGCCGATCAGCAGGCTCTTGGGAAAGGTAGCGCGATCGCGGTTGTCTGCCCACGCGACAAGGCCGGTTGCAACAAACCAGATCATGACCGTCACGATGAACGGCACAATATGACCATCCCAGCTTACCATGTAGGCTGAAGCCGGATCGTTGCAGGAAGCGTGTTGGATTTGGGTTTGTGGAAGTACATGCGCGCAAACGCCCAGCCTGCGCCTGCCATGCCGCTTGCGCGTTTCATCAAGCCGCCAAGCCCGCCTTGTTCCTTGCCATCCTCGATCCGGACCGCTGCGAGGCGCAGATTTTCCATCTGCTGGCGGAAGGCTGGATCATCAATGTCAAGCTCGACCGGATAGACCTGCCGGGCGATCTGGTTGCAGACCTTGAAGACCTCATAATCGTATTCAGTGGGGTCCACGCCAAGCGCCTCATGAAAGACGGGACGATCATGGTCGCGCACATACATCGTTGCATAGACGGAGAGCAGGAAGAAGCGGATCCACAGCTTGTTGCGCCCCTCCAAAAGCTTGGGATCAGCGCGCAATAGCATTGCAAACGCTTCGCCATGGCGAAACTCGTCATTGCACCATTCCTCGAACCAGTCGAAGATCGGATGAAACTTGTGCTGCGGGTTGCGCGCCAGATGGCGGAAGATCGTGATGTAGCGCGCATAGCCAATCTTTTCAGACAGATAGACCGCGTAGAAGATGAACTTGGGCTGGAAAAAGGTGTATTTCTTAGTCCGCGTCAGATAGCCAAGATCAACGCCAATACCGGCATCCTTGAGGCACTCATTGATGAAACCGGCATGGCGGCTCTCGTCGCGCGCGAGCAGCTTGAACAGCTGTTTGACATCCGGGTTCTTGGTGCGCTTGGCGATCTCTGCATAGAGCACGCAGCCCGAAAACTCAGACGTCATCGAGCTTACCATGAAATCGGTGAACTCCTTGCGAAGCGCCGGATCAAGCTGCTCGATCACGCCGTCAAAGCGTTCATCCCTTTTGAAGTGCTTCTTGTTGGGATCGCCCACCATCTCTTCGATAAGTGCGTCCCATTCTTCGCGCACGAGCGAGACATCAATCGCATCAAGTGCGTCAAAATCGGTGGTGTAGAAACGCGGGGTCAGCATCGTGTCCTGCGTCGCCAGTTCCATCGCCTCTTCGCTGGTCATCGGCTTGTAGGCGGTCATTTGATCCTCCCGGCGTTGAAGCTGACTTCGTAGAGTTCAGCCAGATCGAAATAGGCGGCAAGCCGAGTGAGCGCTCGCATCACCGGGCCCGCTCTTGTGACCGTGGCCTTGCGGTGGAACACTTCGCGGCTGCCAAAGGGGATTGAGATGGGGTCGCCATGAACCCGGACCTTGTCGCCCGGCTCCATCACCACATCATCGGGCAGTTCAACATGAGCATGAAAATGCTCAGGGCTTTGCTCAATCGTGATCGTGCAGCCAACTTCGAAAACGCGCGCAGTGCGCGGCTCATTTGACTTGATAGCCGATCCCGCTGCTATCGAGGTTTCCATCACTTGCGTCCCTTCACTAGAATGTCTTTATAAACTTCATGAGTTTTTGAGCCGAATGCTGCGAGCTCAACCGACCGACCCGTTTGGGTATCGCGCAGAGTCATCGCTTCATTGTCCCATTTGATCAGTTCAAACGGCACTTCTGGGCCCAGACCATGCTGCTGGCGACCGGTTACCATCGCGCGGGCGGTTGAGCGCACAAAGCCCCCTTCGCCCTGCGCGAAACGCGCCAGTTCTTCGCCCGTCACTGCATCGGAGACCCACACGCTTCCATCTGCCGCATCGTTGAACATGATGCTGCGCGTATCGAGCGCCATCACGTTGTCTTGCGCGCGGATATCCTCCGGCACGCCCTGGCGATCAAAGATGCCAAGGCTGGTAAAGACTGCCAGGCCAAGGCTTGCCGAAATCAGAATACCCATCGCCATCATTGGCACAGTGTGAATTTTGAAATCATCCTTTCTGATTGGCTTTTCGATGGCTTGCGTGCTCATGCCGTTGCTCCTCCAAGCTCTGGATTAGCGCGGGATACATCGAGGTCTTTGACATCGGTCAAATTCTGCTCGATCGGCGCGTATTGAGCACAAGCCTGAGCCAGTTTCGCTGCAACGTTTTCAACATCGGGAACAGCCCGAAGCAGCGGTTGCGGGCGGAGGAAACGGAACGGGCGCGCGTGCGGCCACAGCAACACATAGCCGAGGCGATGCTGGACTGTGATTTCAAGCGCGATGTCGCCATGACCATTGCTGCGCGGCTTAAGCTCGGCTGAACCCACATGTTTGAGCGGAATGCTGATGCGTTTGTCCACGGCAAGCCCGGTGAGGATAATCAAGCGGTGACTGGTAAGCACATATGCCGATCGGCGCGCCGAGTAGATCCCCATTGCAAGCAGGACGAGCACGCCAACCACGCCCATCACCGCAACAGTAATCGCGCTGCCCAAATCGCTCGTCGCGTAGGCAATGCCAGTCAGGACCGCAAAATAAAATGCCACGCTGTTGGTGTGGAATGCGGATGCTGCGTGCCTCAATGGCTCCGGCTGACCGCGCCATAAAATGTCCTCATCGAGAGCGCGGCGAAAGATCGCATCGGTTGCCGCCTCCGGTATCTCGCCGCGGCCATAGAGGCCCGGCGCGCCGGCCGGAGAATCGGCAGGCGCATTGGAAGGGGCAGCATTGCGAAGGTTTAGATCCATGGTTCACTCCGTTCCGGCGTCGCGTACATGTACCCTCCGCCATAATAGCCCTGGATCTTGTCCTCTTCGAGACGGGTGATCTGGCCAGGGGCCTTGATGCGCGGCACATCATTGAATTGGTCCTTGGTGATCGCATCGATCTGCACCAGTTCGGGTTGATCAGGCAGCAGTCCCTGCATCAGTCCACCAAATGCGCCTTTGCGTTGCACGGCCGCGAATGCCATCGGCGCCAGAACCTTCTCGCCGGCATTCGTCTCGACCTCGATGTAACGGATCAGATGCTCGGACTGGTCAACCCAGATATCTGTGACCTTGCCGGCCAGTTCCTTGTTGCAGTCATAAACCGGCCAGCCCAAGATGTTGGGATCATTGGGCGCAATCATGATGTCGTGGCTGTCAGCCAGCGGCACGATGCGCGGACGCCCATCAAAGGTGAGATCAGGATAATCCTGACGGTTTGCCCAAGCGGCCGGTCCCACCCCGTCCTTCATCGGGTTACCGGTGGGCACATAAGGCGATCCAGCGCCGCCATGGGTTTGCTCAAGCGCCAGGTTCATGCTGTCGCGCGGCGCGTCCTCGGGGACATAGATGCCGCGGCCATGCGGCAGCTTGAACACCTTCTTTTCCGCAGCAGCCAGAAGCGGCAGGCTTTCAATCCGGCCCGTCACATCGTCCTCAAGCGGGTAGCCTTCGCGACGGCTTTCGCGGTTGAGATAAAGCACGAGGCCGATGAAGAAGAAGAAGAAAAGGAAGAACGCCAGCTCAGCGACATCGAATTTGCCAGCAATGTACGTGGCATTCATCACCAGAATGCCGAGAGTGTTAGGAAGTGTCATTTCAATTTCCTCCGGTGGATCGGTGCGGCTGTCCTTCGGCTTATCCCTTGGCGTGGGGCGGTCGCGGTCATGTCGGGAATTCACGCAGGCCGAACGACTGGTCTGCGCTTCCCTTCGAAGCGGTTGCGGTTCTGCGATGGCGGCCGACAAGCGGGCCAATCGCGGCGAGACCTGCAAGAAGCAGCAGGATTTCAATGATGTAGACTGACGTGTATCCGGTCGCCCGTGTTGCATCATGGATCAGCGCTTGGGTGCCCGGCTCTGAGCTCATGGCAAGGGCGGCGATGGTGTCGCGCAGCGCGCCGCCCAGCGCGATGCCAGCGCCAGCACAGGTTGCCTGAACCGCGCCCCAGGCGCCCAGAGCAAGCCCTGCGGTTTCGCGCTTTGTGAGGTTCATCGCTTCGATCAGAGTGCCCACCGAGAACAGGCCCAGGCCAAGCCCGATTGCAAACGCGCCCAAAAACAGCATCAGCGGCGAGCTAAAGGGAGCTGCGAAAATGACCATCAGAAACGCCGTCAGCCCGGTGACCAAGCCAGCGCCGGCAATACGAAGCGGATCATTGCCCCGGCCAAGCGAGCGGCCCGACAGCATGAAGCCAGCAAGCGCGCCTAGCGCCCAGGCTCCGGTAAGGCCCGTGGTCGCCCCAACGCTGAGGCCCAGAACTTCGCCCCCATAAGGCTCAAGCAGCGCATCCTGCATCGCGAAGGCTGCCGAACCGATGCCTATGCCGGTCAGAAGCCGCGCATTCGAACCATTGCTTACAAAGGCGTTCCACAGCGTTGCGAAGGTTGGCCCTGTATCGTCACGGGTGGTGAGCGCGGTGTTGCGCGCCTCCTGCTTCCACAGGGCGACAAGGTTGAGCGCCATGGTGATGCACGCAGCGCCTTGAATGACCTGGATAAGGCGCGTGTTGGAAAACTCGATCAGCAAGCCGCCCATCACGAACGCGGCAAACATCATCCCCACCAAAAGCATCACATAAAGCAGCGCCACAGCACGCGGGCGCTTGTCTTCAGGCGCAAGGTCCGTCGCCAGCGCAAGCCCTGCCGTCTGCGTTACATGGATGCCAATGCCGGTCAGCAGGAATGCGGCAGCCGCAGCCCCGGTGCCAACGGCGAACTTGTCCGGGCTATCGAGCAGGATCAGCGCAAAGGGCATGATCGCCAGCCCCGAAAACTGCATCATGGTGCCAAACCAGATATAAGGGACGCGCCGCCAGCCCAATGCCGAACGATGGGTGTCCGAGCGATGCCCGATAAGCGCGCGGAAAGGCGCCGCCACCAGCGGGATCGCAATCAGCAGCGCCACCAGGAAAGTTGGCACGCCCAGCTCAACGATCATCACCCGGTTGAGCGTCCCGTTCAGCAGCACCGTCGCCATGCCCACGCTTACTTGAAACAGCGAAAGGCGCAGCAACCGGCCAAGCGGTAGGTCTGCGCTCGCCGCGTCGGCAAACGGCATCCAGCTTGCCAGAAGCTGGCCGAGTGTGGGGGCCTCGGGGCCTTGGGGAGGCAGGGGCGCGGAGCTCATCAGTGTCTCACAGGCTCCTTGCGTCTCACCACTTCGAGCGCCTGGCTGGTGTAAAAGCCGCTAGAAATGCGCTCAGTGCGGGTCGCCTTCCATTTGGGCAGTCTTTCATGGAGGCGCGCGACGAGTTGTTCTTCGGAAATCGGAACAATGGCGGGCGAGCGGTCGCTCTTGGGGAAGAGCTTGCCGACCTTGTGCATGGCCCCCAGCATCCGCGTGTAAGGTGCAAAGGTGAAGACGATCGAGGTCTCGGTCCGTTCAGCGAGGGCAGCAAGCGCTTCGACCAGATCATCAAGCTCATAATGGATCAGCGAATCCATCGCGACGATATGGGCAAACCGGCCCAGCGCCGGATCGAGCATGTCGCCCGATTTCCAGAAAATGCGTCCATGCCCAGTGAAGGAGGGCGCGCGTTCGCGGGCCACATCAACCAAACCCCCGGCGACATCGATGGCGGTGATTTCCGCTCCGCGATTGGCCGCGGCAATCGTGAGCGCTCCTGTGCCACAGCCCGCATCAAGCACGCTTGTGCGCCTGAGGTCTGCGGGCAGCCAGCTTAGCAGCAGCGCCCGCATTGCATCGCGCCCCGCGCGCACGGTTGCGCGAATGCCGCTGACCTTTGTGTCCGACGTAAGATCAATCCAGGCCTGTCGCGCAGTGCTGTCAAAATAGGTCGCCAGCTCCTCGCGGCGCTTCGCATAGCCATCAGCCAGCGGTTCGCGTGCGGGGGCAGCCTCGCGGTGCATGAAGTCGGCCTCAAGGGCTTCAGGAGAGCGAGTCGCCATCACTCAAACCCTAGAAAATCAAAGATATCACGGTCCTTCATCGGCGCAGCCGTCGTCGGCTCCACGCCGGCCCACAGCATCGCGGCGAGGCGCAGATACTCATCTTGTGCCTGCTGAACTGCCGGGCTATCGGGCATTTCGAACAAGGTGCACTTCTTGAGGCGCGAGCGGCGGATTTCGTCGACATCACGGAAATGCGCCAGACGCTGCATGCCGATCTTGTCGCAGAACCGGTCAATCTCGTCGGTCTCGCGGCTGCGATTGGCGACCACGCCTGCAAGGCGCACGTCGTAGTTCTTGGACTTGGCGCCGATTGCAGCGACGATGCGGTTCATTGCGAAGATGCTGTCAAAATCGTTGGCCGCCACCACCAGAGCGCGTTCGGCATGCTGAAGCGGTGCGGCAAAGCCTCCGCACACAACGTCGCCCAGAACATCGAAGATCACGACATCGGTGTCTTCAAGAAGGTGGTGCTGTTTGAGCAGTTTGACCGTCTGACCTACGACATAACCGCCGCAGCCTGTGCCCGCAGGCGGCCCGCCGGCCTCGACGCACATGACACCGTTATAGCCCTCGAACATGTAGTCATCAGGCCGCAGCTCTTCAGAGTGAAACTCCACTGTTTCGAGCACGTCGATCACGGTCGGCATAAGTTTCTTGGTGAGCGTGAAAGTGCTGTCATGCTTGGGATCGCAGCCGATTTGCAGCACGCGGTGGCCGAGCTTCGAAAAGGCAGCCGAGAGGTTGGACGATGTGGTCGATTTGCCGATCCCGCCTTTGCCATAGACGGCAAAGACCTTTGCGCCCTTGATCTGATCGCGCGGGTCAAGCTGGACCTGGACGGAGCCTTCTCCATCCGGCTGGGTGAATGCGGTTTTGCGGTCGATAAGGTTCATGGCTCTGTGCGATCCCTCTTGTTATTCGCCCACGAACACGCCCTCGAGGCGGTCCTCCAACTCGTCACTGGCGTCGCGCAGGGCAGCGAGAGTTTCCTCATCAGGCTCCCACAGCTGGCGATCGCACGCTTCGAGCAGACGCCCCGCAACGCGCGCGGAGCTTTTCGGATTGAGCTGCGCCAGACGGCGGCGCATGTCTTCATCGAGAACAAAGGTCTCGGAGATTTTCTGATAGACCCACGGCTTGACCTGGCCCGTCGTCGCGGACCAGCCCAGCGTGCTTGTCACATGGCCCTCGATCATGCGCACGCCTTCATAACCGTGATCGAGCAGACCTTCGAACCACTTGGGGTTGAGTGTGCGCGTGCGCGCTTCGAGGTCGATTTGTTCGCTCAGCGTGCGCACCTTGGCTTTGCCGCGGGTCGCATCAAGGATGTAAACAGGGGCATCTTCGCCCCTAGCCTTGGCAACTGAGCGTGCTACCCCGCCAAGACCATCGACGTATTGGTCAACATCGTTGATGCCCAGCTCAACGCTTTCGAGGTTCTGGTAGGTCAGATCGACCGTGCCGAACGCGCTTTGCAGCAAATCGCGCTGCTGCACCGGCGCGCCAGAGACGCCATAAGCAAAGCCCTTGTTCACCTCGAACGCATTGGCCAACTCGTCCGGATCGGCCCAGGCGCCGCCTTCGATCATTTGATTGACGTTCGCGCCATATGCGCCCTCGGCGTTGGAGAACACGCGCAAGGATGCGGTTTCCAGATCGCAGCTATGCGCCTCGGCATGGGCAAGGCTGTGCTTGCGAATGAAGTTGCTCTCAAGCGGCTCGTCGGCGCTAGCGGCGAGATAGGCTGCCTCGGCCAGCATCCGGGTCTGCATCGGCAGAAGGTCGCGGAAGATGCCCGATAGAGTGATCACCACATCGATCCGCGGACGACCCAGCTCTTCAAGCGCAATCAGTTCGGCCCCTGCAAGACGCCCGTAGGAATCGCGCCGGGGGCGCGCCCCCATCAGCGTCATTGCCTGCGCGATCTGGACGCCCTCGCTCTTCATATTGTCCGTGCCCCACAGCACCATGGCGATGCTTTCAGGGAAGGTGTCACCGTTCGCCAGATGGCGCGCGAGCAGCCCCTCGGCCTGTTCTTCGCCCTGCTTGCAAGCGTAGCGCGAGGGCAGGAGGAAAGGATCAAACCCGTGAATGTTGCGCCCTGTCGGCAGGACATTGGGATTGGCGACAATGTCACCGCCCGGTGCGGGCTCAACATAGGTGCCATCGAGTGCGTGGATGAGCGCGCCGAGTTCATCGCATGCATCAAGCCGCTCACCCAAAGCGGCGCGGTCCAACGCCTCGCCTTCTTCGCTCAGTTCAGCGCCAGCAGTGACCATGGCATCGAGCGTGTCCTCACGCGCCTGGCCTTGCGGATTGTGGCCAAAGACATGCAGGCCATGGGGAATGAGCGTTTCTTCAAGCTCGTAGAGGCGGCGCGAAAGATCATTGATCGGGCCTGGTTCCAGATCAATCGCCTTGCACTGATCGTCGATCCAGGTGGCAAGATCCTCGCGCTCCTTGGCGTCTTCGCTCCCGCGCCAGCGATCAACGCTCGCCTTGAGATCGGCCAGATCCTTGTAGAGCCCGGCCTGCGCCAGCGGCGGGGTGAGATAGCTGATGAGGGTCGCCGCCGCCCGGCGCTTGGCCAGCATGCCCTCAGACGGGTTGTTGGCGGCATAGAGATAGTAATTGGGCAGATCGCCGATCAGCCGCTCAGGCCAGCAATGGCTTGTCATACCGGTCTGCTTACCGGGCATGAATTCAAGCGCGCCATGCGTGCCGAAGTGCAGCACTGACGTCGCGCCGAAGTCCTCGCGGATGTAGCGATAAAAGGCGCTAAAGGCGTGGGTCGGTGCGAAATTGCCTTCGAACAGCAGGCGCATCGGGTCGCCTTCATAGCCAAAGGCCGGCTGCACCCCGACAAAGACATTGCCGAAATGCGCGCCAAGGATTTGAATATGGCCGCCATCGCTGAGTTGTTTGCCAGGAGCAGGGCCCCAAGCCGCCTCGATTTCAGCAAGGTGGGCCTCGCGCGCGACATGCTCGTCTGCGGGGACGCGGTGCGCGACATTGGCCTCGGTGCCAAAGCGCGCTGCGTTGCCTTCCAACAGGCCTGCGCGCATCGCTTCGAGCGTGGGTGGCACGTCGACTGAATAGCCCTCATCAGCCAGCCGCTTGAGCGTTTCGTAGAGCGATTCGTGAACCGCCATGAAGGCCGCCGTCCCGGTCGCACCTGCATTGGGCGGGAAGTTGAAAAGGACTATGGCGAGCTTGCGCTCAGCACGCTCGCAACGGCGCAGCGCAATCAGCTTGGCAACCCGCGCGGCCAGCGCTTCGGCGCGTTCCTCATCGACCACCATCTGGTTAATCGAACTCGCGCCAGAGATACCGGCGCGTCCGCCGAAAACGCTGGGCAGAGTCCCACCATCAAGTTCGGGCAGCGCGACCATCATGGTGGATTCCAGCGGCAGCAACCCCTGATCTCGCGCGCGCCACTCATCCAGCGTTTGGAATTCGAGCGCGTGCGCCGCAACATAGGGCACATCGAGGTCCTTGAGTACCTCGCTCGCTGCTTGCGCATCGTTATAGGCGGGCCCTCCGACGAGCGAAAAGCCGGTCAGATTCACCATCGCATCGATGGTTGGCGCGCCGGTCTCATCGATAAAGAATTTCTCAATGGCAGGCCGCGCATCCAGCCCGCTGGCAAAGACCGGGACAACTCTAAGCCCAGCCGCCTCAAAAGCCGCGATCGCGCCATCATAATGCGCCGCATCATTGCCCAAGAGGTAGGAGCGCAGCAGGACAAGACCGACCGTGCCGTTGCGGCCCGGCGCATCCGGCCCCCGGTCGCGAGGCAGCACGCGCAGGCTCTCCGAGATCTTCTGCGGGTTGCGCGGGTGATAAACGCCCGTTTCGGGATATTCGCGCGGCGGATCGGCCTTGACGAGGCCTTTGCGGCCCGCACGTTCGCCTGCAGCGTAACGATCGATCAGCGCGCGCACCATGGCGACAACGTTCTCGTCCGAGCCCGCCAGCCAGTATTGCAGCGTCAGGAAATAAGCGCGCACATCTTGCGCGGTGCCGGGAATGAAGCGCAGGATCTTGGGCAGGCGGCGCAGCATCTTCATCTGGCCCGCGCCCGAGCTTGCCGAACCCTTCTTGTTGGAGCCGCGCAGCTTCTTGAGCAGCGCCAACGGACCCTTTGCGGGGACATCCATGCGGTAATTGCCCATCCGCGTAAGCTTCACGATCTCGCCTGCGGACATCAGGCAGACCATAGCGTCACAATCCTCACGCCGCGCTTCGAGAGAGGGCATGATCTGGCGCACGTGATCATCCAAAAAAAGCATGGTGGCGATGACGATATCGGCCTCAGCGATCGCTTGTTTGGCCAGCGCCAGAGCCGCATCATCGGCGCCCCATTCAGACGCTGCGTGGAGCGAGAGCGAAATGCTCTCCTGCCCCAGGCGCGCATCGGCCCGCTCAACTGCGCCTTTCAGGTGGTTGTCGAGCGTGATGATCGCCACATTGACGGGCGCATCATGACCAAAGACGTTGGGCGTCTTGACGGGAATGTCAGCCTTACCGTGCATAATGCGCCTTCGCATCGTACAGGGTTTCAAGATCAATCTCAGCGAGGCCCTGCTCGGCGGCAAAAGCCTCAGTGTTGCGGCGTGCCTTGCCGCGCACGAAGAAGGGGATCTTTTTCAGCTCACGCGAAGCCTCATCGGTCCACGGCGCGCTGTCATGGGCGGGATCGGCGAGGGCGACTGGCTCTGCCTCGGCTTCGATCGTCGGCTGGGGCGGCGCGGCTTCGGGTGATGCTGGCTGCGCTGTCATCGCCCTGGGTGAGTGGGCCGCATGGTGCGACGCGCCCGCTTCATCCGAGAACTCAAAATCCTCTCGGAACATGGTGAGCAAATGCTCTTCCAGGCCCATGACCAACGGGTGGACCCAGGTGTCGAAGATCACGTTCGCGCCTTCAAAGCCCATTTGTGGGCTATGGCGCGCGGGGAAATCCTGCACGTGGACGGGCGCGGAGATCACCGCGCATGGCATACCAAGCCGCTTGGCGATGTGCCGCTCCATCTGCGTGCCCAGCACCATTTCGGGCGCAGCTTCGATGATTGCCTCCTCCACCGCGAGGTGATCGTCGGTGATCAGCGGTTCGACGCCGTATTCCTTGGCCGCCGCGCGAATGTCGCGGGCAAATTCACGGTTGTAGCAGCCAAGGCCGCACACCTCGAAGCCCAGCTCATTGCGGGCAATCCGGGCTGCGGCGACGGCGTGGGTGGCATCACCAAAGATGAAGACGCGTTTGCCGGTGAGATAGGTCGAATCGACGCTACGGCTCCACCACGGCATGCGGGAATGGGTGTCGCCGAGGGCAAGCGTGGGATCTGCACTTGCCAGCTCGGCGACGTCGGCAATGAAAGCGCGTGTGGCGCCCACGCCGATAGGGACACTGCGAATGGCGGTCTGCTTGAACGTGCGTTCGAGCCAGCGGGCCGCTTCGTCAGCGATCTCGGGATATAGGACAATGTTGAAGTCTGCCTCGCCAATGCGGGCGATGTCCGAGGGCCGCGCATCGAGCGGCGCGACGAGATTGATTTCCACCCCGAGGGTGTCGAGAATCTTGCGGATCTCGACAAGGTCATCGCGGTGACGAAAGCCAAGCGCGCAGGGCCCGAGGATGTTCGCCTTGGCTGCACGGCCTTCCATGGGGCTGCGCTCAATGCGTGTGTCTGCAAGATTGCGCACGATCTGGTAGAATGTCTCAGCCGCGCCCCAGTTTTCCTTGCGTTGATAACTGGGCAGCTCAAGCGGGATGGCAGGGCAGGGCAGGTCCATCGCTTCGGAGAGGCCACCCGGATCGTCCTGGATAAGCTCAGCCGTGCACGATGCGCCGACGATGATCGCTTCGGGGTTGAACCGTTCGACCGCCTCCATCGCAGCGTCCTGGAACAGCTGCGCTGTGTCCTTGCCAAGATCACGCGCTTCGAAGGTGGTGTAAGTCACTGGCGGGCGCGCATTGCGCCGCTCGATCATGGTGAAGAGCAGGTCTGCATAGGTGTCACCCTGCGGCGCGTGCAGCACGTAGTGCAGCCCCTTCATGGCGGTTGCGACACGCATAGCGCCAACATGGGGCGGGCCTTCATATGTCCAGACAGAAAGCTGCATAGCCTACACCTCCAACCTGTCACGGCGCCGCAAGGGCCGTGCAAAGAGTTCAGCGAGATCTCCGGCCTGATCAAAGCCGTGGATCGGCGAGAAAACGAGCTCGATTGCCCACTTCGTCGTCAGCCCTTCGGCCTCGAGCGGGTTGGCAAGGCCAAGCCCGCACACGGTCAGGTCGGGTCTGTCGTCGCGAACCCGGTCCAACTGACGATCAACATGCTGGCCTTCGCTGATCCGCGCATTGTCCGGGATCAAAGCAAGGTCGCTCGCCACGTGCGCGCGGTGGAGATAGGGCGTGCCCACTTCAACCGGCTCCATGCCCATTTCGGTGTGCAGGAAGCGCGCGAGCGGCACTTCAAGCTGCGAATCGGGCAGAAAGCTGATGCGCTTGCCTTCGAGCGCGGAGCGGGCGTGCTCCATCGCGCGCTTGGCGCGTTCACGGCCCGGTGCAATGACGCGGTTGAAATGCAGCTCATCGACGCCGAATTCGCGCGCTGCGGCCTTGAGCCAATCGGTCGTGCCCTCAGCGCCGAACGGGAACATCGCATCGAGGCGCACCGCCCCGCGATCCTCGAGCGCCATGGCAGTCTCAGCCAGGAAGGGCTGAGCCAGCAGAAAGCGTGTGTTTGGCCCCACTCCCGGCAGGTCGCGCGCGTTGCGGGCCGGGAAAGACGCAACGTTTTCAATCCCCAGCTGATCAAACAGCCGCAGGAACTGGTCTTCGACAATGTCAGGCAGCGAGCCAAGGATCAGCAGGTTTTTGGCATCGTTTGCTCCGCGCGCGGGCATTTCGGGGACGAGCGAGGTGAGGCACATGTCCTCGCCTTGCGTAAAGGTCGTCTCGATCCCGCTGCCGGTGTAGTTCAGGATGCGCACGCGCGGCATGTATTGCGCGCCGAGCCGCTCAGCCGCCTTGGCAAGGTCGAGCTTGATCACTTCCGAGGGGCACGAGCCCACAAGAAACAGCGTCTTGATATCGGGGCGACGCTCCAGCAGGCGGGACACAACCCGATCAAGCTCGTCTTGCGCGTCGACCATGCCAGCCAGATCGCGCTCCTCCATGATCGCCGTTGCAAAGCGCGGTTCGGCAAAGATCATGACGCCGGCGGCTGATTGCAGCAGGTGAGCGCAGGTGCGCGAGCCCACGACCAGGAAGAAAGCATCCTGCATCTTGCGATGGAGCCAGACAATGCCGGTCAACCCGCAGAACACCTCGCGCTGTCCACGCTCACGCAGAACCTCGCGCGCCTCGTCTCGCTGGAGTTGAGTGGCGGACTGGCTGGCACAGCCGGAAAGGGCGCTGGCGCCGCTCATGCCGGGACAGCCTGTGCGTCAAGGTCTTGGGATGCTGCTTGCAAACGCGCAGCGCGCAGCTTGAGCAGGAACTGCCCTGCATTGACCACATAAGCACCGTAAGCCGCAAGCGCGACTGCCATGCGCGCCTCAAACGTGCCGTATCCGCCAAACAGCATCACCAGATAGGCCGTGTGCAATGCGAGCACCGCAAAGGAAAAGACGTCCTCCCAAAAGAAGGCCGGTGCAAACAGCCATTTGCCGAACACCACCTTCTCCCAGATCGAGCCGGTGATCATGATTGTGTAGAGAATGAGTGTTTTCAGAACGATTGATAGGTCGGCAGCAAAGGCGCCTTCACCTGTGAGCAATGTGCGGATGACGAGGCCGAGGCTTATAAGAAAGACAAGAAACTGGAGCGGTGCCAGCACGCCCTGAACCAGAGTCCAGACCGATTCGTCCCGGCGGCGTCGCTCCTCTGTGGTGTAGAGCGCGTCTTTCTTCCCCTGACCCATATTTACCTGTGGCTTGGTGCCTGCAGGCTCGACCGGGGAGACATGTTCCTGCCGAGTCATGTTTAAGCGTCTGCCTTTTCTCTAAGGACTGTTTGTTACGCCTTTCACATATCGGGTGTCAATCAATATTGACGTACACTAAATTTGACAGTTGATAAGATGGTCATGCACGCCGCGTTTGCGCAAATTGTAAAAAAGCCGTACAGACGAGTCGCTGGTGTCGAAAAAATTTGACACCCGGCGTCATCGCTCAGCTCGCGTGCGCACCTCGCATGGCCGGGTCGAATGAGCGGTGTTCAGGAGAGCCAGGCATGTCCGCTCCGAAAAAGGCCAGTGCGCAAAACCGGGTCCGGATCTTCGGAGGCGGAACAGCGGCGCTGCGCAAAATCATTTCACTCCCGCTAAATCGGCACACGCGTTCGCAACAGAAAACGACGAGCGTATCTAATGCTTGTGCAGATCAAGACCCGGTCAATTCGGTATTGGAAGGCGACATCATTCCGCGCCTTTTAATGGCACATATGGTGGACGGGTCCGTCAGGCCGATTGAGGAGAACCGCACCATCGATGCCTCAGACGCGGAACGCTTTGCTGCCCTGCCGTTAAAGCTTGAAGCGCCGGGCCTGCTTGAAGAGGTTGATCGCTTTCTCGAGCAAGGCGTGAGCGTGGAGGAAATGTATCTGGAGCTTCTGGCTCCTGCAGCGCGGCGGCTGGGAGAGATGTGGGACGCGGATGAGTGCGACTTTGTCGATGTGACCATGGGTCTTTGGCGATTGCAGGAAGTGATGCGCGAGATTTCGGCACGCTTTCCGCCGCAAGCTGCGCAGACAGGTGCCCCGCGCAGTGCGCTGTTCTGCCCAATTCCAGGCGATAATCACAGTTTTGGTGCGCAGATGATCGAAGAGGTCTTCGCGCGCGCAGGGTGGCAGACCGAAGTCCTGCTCAAGCCTGAACGTCGCGACCTGCTCGACTATGTGGCGCGCACGCCGGTTGACCTTGTGGGTCTGACGGTATCGCGTGATTGCCCTGCCGCTGCACTTTCAAGCCTCATCAAAGGCATTCGTGGCGTTGCTATAAACCCGCACCTTTCCGTTCTTGTTGGCGGTCACGTGATCAATTCAAATCCTGGCCTTGTGGCTGAGATCGGCGCTGATGGGACCGGCGCTGATGCACGCGCTGCGCTGCAAGTGTCCGAACGCCTTGTTGATGCAGCGCCTGCTCGGACGCACACATTTGTTTAAAGGCTTGGTCCCCCAATGCTGACACGCAAACACAGTATCGAAGGCAAAAACCCGTTCCGCAACGCAGCGGAGCTTTTTGACACGCTTGATGCGGACGCGGCGATGAAAGTCGCCATGGTCGCAGGTGATGTGACGCTCGTCCTCGACGATACCGGCACTATTCTGGATGCCGCCTACGATCCCGATGAATTTCCTGGCTTTGAAAACTGGGTCGGAAGCAACTGGATCGAGACCGTCACCGACGAAAGCCGCCCGAAGATCATGGAAATGCTGGCCGCAGCGCGTCGCGGCGAGGTGCAGCACTGGCGTCAGGTCAATCACCCTTCGCGCGACGGCGATGTGCCGATCCGCTATGCCTTGCTGAGCGTCAATGGCGGCGAACATCGCATCGCCTTTGGCCGGGACTTGCGCGAAACAGGCAAGCTTCAGGCGCGATTGTTGCAGGTGCAGCAGTCGCTTGAGCGTGATTATATGCGGATGCGTCATCTCGAAGCGCGCTATCGCATGCTGTTCGAGCTCTCGGCCGAACCGGTACTCATTGTTGAAGCGCAGACACTGCGCGTCCGCGAGGCTAACGCAGCTGCCCATACGCTGATGAGCGCGCGTGCGGGAACGCTGCAGGGCAAGAAGCTGCCGACATTACTCGACAAGGATTCGCGCGATCCCATGCAGACCATTGTCGGCGCTGCGCTGACATCTGGCAGTGTCACGCCGATCCCGATCAAGCTGTTGAAGCCGGCGCGCGATGTGACCGCTTCAATCGCCGGCTTTACGCAGGATCGCGGTCAGTTCCTGCTCTTGCGCCTTGTACCCATGGGTGATGGCGAATCTACTCAGGCGCGCTCGCCCGTAGTCGATCTGGTCGAGGAAATGCCCGACGCCTTCATCGTAGCCAACGCCCAGCTCGAGCTTGTGAGCGCCAACCATGCTTTTGTTGAGATGGTCCAGGCTGCCAGCGTCGATCAGCTGCGCGAGCGCCATCTATCTGAATGGATCGGTCGGCCCGGTATCGATCTGGATCTGATTGAAGGGCAAATTCAACAGCACGGCTCGGCGCGCAATGTCAGCACTGTTTTGCGTGCGCCAGGCGATCTTGAGGGTGAGCCGGTCGAGCTTTCCGCGGTGTGCAGTTCGGGTGACGATGCACACTACGCTTTCGTTATCCGTCCTATTGGTCGCCGTCTGCGCGATCTGCCGCCGGGCGGTGAGAATATGCCGCGTTCGGTTGAGCAATTGACTGATCTTGTGGGCCGTATGTCGCTCAAGGATATTGTCCGCGAAAGCACTGACTTGATTGAACGTTTGTGCATCGAGGCAGCGCTCTCCTACACGGCTGACAATCGCGCTTCGGCAGCTGAAATTCTGGGCCTGTCGCGTCAGAGCCTCTATTCCAAGCTGCACCGCTACGGCCTTGGCAATCTGCCTGCCGATCCCGACTAGCAGCACGCTGAGACGCACAACCCGCGATTTTTCGCATAAGTACGGTATTTTGGCCGCATCTTACCCACCAGCACCAAAACAAGGCCAGCGCCCGCGCCACGCCATCAAGCAGCCCCTGTGTTGGTCAGGCATGTCTCACAGATGGTAAAGCGTTCCCCGATTTGGCGTGCAGGGAAGAGCCTTCGGGAAAAGGTCTAGTGAGCATCCTGACATTTCACGAAGTCTGATCAGCCTGACACCGGATATCGCTCCATTGCGCCAACTAGGCTGCCGAAATCGCATAGGTCATCGTTATTGTGTCAATTTAATTTGACGCATTGTCATGTCAGGCATATCGTCTTCCCATGCAGCGCTCAGCGGTCTCGACTCGAGCAGCGCCCCCTCCGGCGCTTCGCGATGCCGTGCATTTGCTGAAGCCGATTACCTGGTTTCCCCCGATGTGGGCCTTTATGTGCGGCGCGGTTTCTTCAAGCGCTGGGCTGGACGGCCGCTTGTGGTTTGTCGCAGGCGGAGTGCTGCTTGCAGGGCCCTTGGTTTGCGGGACCAGCCAGGCCGTCAATGACTGGTTCGATCGTCATGTCGATGCCATCAATGAGCCAGATCGGCCGATACCCTCAGGCCGGATCGCAGGGCGCTGGGGTCTCTATATCGCGTTGATGGGCACCGCCCTATCCGCTGCTGTTGCCTGGGCGCTGGGGCCCTTGGTCTTCATCGCAGCATTGGTGGGCCTTGCGCTTGCCTGGGGCTACAGCGCGCCTCCGTTTCGCTTCAAGACCAGCGGCTGGACTGGGCCTCTGGTGGTTGGTCTCACCTATGAGGGGCTGAGCTGGTTCACAGGTGCGACCGTCATGCTCGGCGCCTTGCCGCGCGCAGAGGTTCTGATCGTGCTCGTGCTCTATAGCATGGGTGCGCATGGCATCATGACCTTGAACGACTTCAAGGCGGTCGAAGGTGACCGGGCAACGGGGCTCAGATCCTTGCCCGTTATCATGGGCGTGAGCGGCGCAGCGCGGTTTGCATGCCTTGTCATGGCAGCGGCGCAAGTGGTGGTGATCGCGCTTTTGGCCGCGTGGGGTTTGACCGTTTCGGCCGCGCTTGTGGGCCTCGTCCTGTGCGCGCAATTGGCGGCGATGCCGCGCCTGCTAAGCAATCCGGCGAAGTACGCGCCGTGGTACAATGCGGTGGGCGTGCTGCTCTACGTGCTTGGCATGCTGGCCGCTGCGCTGGGGCTGGGAGGGTACATCTGATGCACGCTCCTGTCTCACCGCAAGCCAGAATGGCACCAAAGGGCCTTTCCTGGTTCGCGATTGCGCGAATTGGTCTGGTGCAGGCCTCCTTGGGCGCAATGGTGATGCTCACAACAACGGTCCTGAACCGGATCATGATCGTTGAATATGGGCTGATGGCGGCGATCCCGGCAGGTCTTGTGGGGTGGCATTATGCCGTTCAGCTCTCCCGGCCGATCTGGGGGCATGGATCTGATAAGGGGGCCAATCGCGGGCTCTGGATTTTTGGTGGGTTGGCGGTGCTCGCCATCGGCGCGCTGATGGCCGTCTATGCGACAACGCTGGCGGGCACGAGCATGGGCCTGACCATCGCGCTTGGCATTGTGGCCTATGCCATAATCGGCATTGGCGTCGGCGCAGGGGGCACATCGGCGTTGGCTTTGCTGGCCTCTGGCGTGGCGCCTGAACGCCGCGCGGCAGCCGCCGCTGTCACATGGATCATGATGATCGCTGGCATCGCCACGAGTGCGATTATCACCGGACCATTTCTTGATCCGTTTGGACCTGAACGCTTGATCCGAGTGGCGAGTGTATTGGTGGTGATCTGCCTCACGGTTACCGCGCTTGCAGTCTTTCGGATTGAGCCGCGCAGTTCAATCGAATTCGAAGCCGACAAAACCAAGGGCGCGCCGCCAGATTTTGTGACAGCAATCAAGGAAATCTTTGCAGAGACCGCCGCGCGCCGTTTCACGATTTTCATCTTCGTCGCGATGATGGCTTACAACATGCAGGACCTCATCCTTGAGCCCTTCGCTGGCATCGTTTTCGGGATGACGCCGGGGGAATCGACCTCGCTTGGCGGGATGCAGAACGCGGGCGCTCTGGTTGGCATGATCCTGGCGGGGATTGGTGGCAGCGCATTTGCAGGCCGGATGCCGGTTGAACTCAAGCACTGGATCGCGGTGGGCTGTATCGGGGCCGCGCTGGCTCTTGGTGGCCTTGCTATGGGAGCAATGGTTGGGCCGCGTTGGCCAATCCACGCCAATGTCATGGCTTTCGGCTTCTTTGCTGGCATTTTCACCGTGGCTGCAATTGGCGCGATGATGGGTCTGGCAGGCGCTGGTGAGAAAACCCGCGAAGGTGTGCGGATGGGCGTTTGGGGAGCTTCGCAGGCGATAGCGTTTGGACTTGGCGGCTTTGTAGGTGCGCTAGGACGCGATGTCGCAAAGCAGGCTTTCGGCGATGATGGTCGTGCGTTCCAGTTGGTTTTTGCAAGCGAAGCGGCGCTCTTTGTTATCGCTGCCCTACTGGCCTGGCGGGCCACTGCTACAACTGCGCCAAAGCCGCTCTCAAACCATAATCAGGAGAAGGAGGTCTTTGTATGAACGAGACAATCTATGACGCCGTAGTCATCGGCGGAGGGCCTACCGGTGCCACCGCTGCGACGGATTTGGCACTCGCTGGCCATTCGGTGCTCCTGATAGAGCGCGGCGGGCGGATCAAGCCGTGCGGAGGCGCGGTGCCGCCCCGACTGCTCGAAGACTTCGACATTCCGCAGAGCCTGCTGGTTGCCCGAGCGCGTTCGGCCCGCATGATCGCCCCCTCGGGCCGCGCGGTCGATATGCCGGTGGGTGAGATCGGCTATGTCGGCATGGTTGACCGCGAGGAATTTGATGAATGGCTGCGGGTGCGCGCGGTCGAAAGCGGAGCGGAGCGCCTGTGCGCCACATTCGAGAAGATCGAGCGCGACGATCACAAGCATCCGCTGGTCACATTCCGGCGTGAGCGGGGGGGTCCGATTGAAAAGGTCCGCGCGCGCTGCATCGTTGGCGCGGATGGTGCGCGCTCGGCGGTGGCCAAGCAAGCGCTGCCCAACGCTCACCGCGTCAAATGCGTCTTTGCCTATCACGAAATCATCAAATCGCCTGCCAATGACAGCGAGGTGTTCGATGGTGATCGCTGCGATGTCTTCTATCAAGGACGCCTGTCGCCCGATTTCTACGCCTGGGTTTTCCCCCATGGCGAGACCGCGAGCATTGGCGTCGGCAGCGCGAACAAGGGCTTCTCCCTGCGCGGCGCGGTGGCTGAAATGCGCGGCGATCTTGGCCTTGATCGGTGCGAGACGGTGCGGCGCGAAGGCGCGCCCATTCCATTGAAACCGCTCAAGAAGTGGGACAATGGCCGCGACACGATCGTTGCCGGTGATGCGGCGGGTATCGTGGCTCCCGCGTCGGGAGAGGGCATCTACTACGCCATGGTCGGCGGGCGGCTCAGCGCAGAGGCGGCGAGCGAATTTCTCAAAACCGGTCAGGCCAAGGAGCTTGCTCGGGCGCGCAAACGCTTCATGAAAGAGCATGGCCGTGTGTTCTGGATCCTCGGGATCATGCAGTACTTCTGGTATTCGAGCGACAAGCGCCGCGAACGCTTCGTCTCGATGTGCGATGACAAGGATGTCCAGCAGCTCACCTGGCAGGCCTATATGAACAAGAAGCTGGTGCGCTCTAAACCGATGGCGCATGTCAAAATCTTCTTGAAAGACTGCGCGCACTTGTTTGGCCTGAGGCCCGAAACAAGCTAGCAATACTTGAATGAGAGGGACTTGGATATTGCCGGTGGGTGTGGCCACCGTGGCAGCTGCGCTGGTCGCGTTTCTGGGGGCAACGATCACTGATCTGGGGCCCTGGTATCAGAACCTTGCGAAACCCGGTTGGACGCCGAGCGATGGGCTCTTCCCGATTGCCTGGACGATCATTTACGCGCTGATCACAGTCGCGGGCATCACCGCGTGGCGCGCGGCGCCCACATCGCAAGAAGCGCAAAGCGTGATCAGCCTGTTCGCGCTCAACGCCTTTCTCAATATCACCTGGAGCTTGCTTTTCTTCCGGCTTCAGCGGCCCGATTGGGCGTTCATCGAGCTTACTCTTCTGTGGCTTTCGATCATTGCGATCATGATTTACTGCGCGCGCTTCTCGCGTGGGGCAGGCCTTTTGCTGGTGCCCTATCTCGCCTGGGTGACGATTGCAGGCGCGCTGAATTGGGCGGTCAATGACCTCAACGGCCCATTTGGTTGATCTGGATGCTGCGGGTCTGGATGCTGCGGGTCTGGAAGGGATGGACGGGACGAAGGGGGCGAACAGGACTTACGTGATGAAGGCGCGCATTTTGGCAAAGGCCATGGCATGATCGAATATCTTTTCGCCAGCGGGCATGCCGCCGATATTGTTATCGCTGTTCTTGCGCTGGAAGGGCTGTTGCTGCGAAGCGGGGGTTGGAGCTGGGCGAAAATCGCGCGTGTTCTGGGGCCAGCGGTTTTTATCGTTTTGGCGGTGCGCGCTGCGCTGGTGGGGGCGCCATGGTACTGGGTGGCAGGAGCGTTGACAGCCTCGCTGCCGCTCCACCTACTCGATCTTCGAGCGCGGCTTGGCTCACTGCCAGACTGAGCCCGGCCCAGCACGCATCTTGCACCAAAGACTAAGGCCCGGCCTCGCTTGTCCCACTTGAGGGAGGCGAGGCCGGGCCTTTGTGCCTGAGGCGCCTTTATGCCGGACGTGCCCGAGGCACCTTTGTACCGACCAGTAGAGCCGCTTTGCGATCCTTTTGGAAAGGCGAACTGGCTCTACCGCAGGGCAGCGAGGGCGGTGATCGCGCTCACTTGGGAGCGTAATAGTGCTCCTGCGCCCAGATGTACCAATTATCGACCACGGTGCCCGAGAGCAGCACGCCAATGCCGCCAGTCAGCGTCGTCAGCACGGCGAACCACCAGGCCCAGCGGTGGATCGATTCAATCGAGGCATTAAAGCCCATCGTCCAGCGCCAGAACAGGCCGCCACGCTCAGCGGCGGTGCCGCGGTCAGTGATCTGCTCGATCTCACGCTCCGCACCGTAGCGGCCCGTTGCAAGGATTGTCGCCCCGTGCATCGCAAACAGGATTGCCGAGCCGTAAAGGAACACGATCGAGAGCGCGTGGAAGGGGTTGTAGAAGAAGTTACCCCAGATCAGCGAGAAGTTGTTGGTCCAGATCAAGTGGCTGAAGATCCCGTAGGGAACCGCCTCATGCCAACCCGTCCCCAGCATTGGGCGGATAAAGCCTAGCACAAGAAACAGCCAGATTGCCGAGGCAAAGGCATAAGGGATGTGATATCCCATGCCCAGCGCCCGCGCGCGCATGAAAGTGCGAAGCCACCAGCATAGCACCGAAATCGTCAGGAACGCGCCGGTCAGAATGAACCAGCCGCCTTCCTTGAGCGGCACGATGAAGTCCTTGCCATATTCCGGACCCGGCGGATCAAGCGAGAGCCAGAAGAACTCACGCATGAAGGTCTGCGGGCTCCAATTAGCCTGCTCCAGAAAGTTGAAGCCGATGATCGTGATCGCGATCCCGCCAAAGCAGATTGAGAACAGCCCGAGCCAACCGAGATAAAGCGGGCCAAGCTGCGCCTGACCGAATTTGCCCATCCAGTAGGAATAGCCGGTCGAGTTGATCCGCGGTTCGCTGCCATCAAGGTGCGGGACGCCGAGTTCGGGCTCGGCTTTGACCTGCACCTGGGTGAAGATGTTTTGATACGTAGCCATTAGGTCAAGGCCTCCCCTTCCCAAAGCGGGATTTCACGCCAGAATTCCCAGAAATCGACCCAGCTGCCGACATAGATCGGCCCGGATATCACGATGCAGATCGCACTCCAGAAGCCCGCGCTCAACGCCAGGAATGTGCCGACACGGTGAATTCCCAAGGTCCCCACCGAATAGCCGATGAAGTCGCGGAAATAGGTGTCTTCATATTCCGGTGTCTTCACCTCAGTGTCATTCGTGGGGTTCACCGCCGAAAGCACCAGACCGCCATGCAGTGCGAGCGCGAGACAGTTCGTAAAGAAGAACGTGATCGCGAGCATGTGTACAGGGTTGAAGTGGAAATTGCCGTAGGAATATCCGGTGTAAGACACCCAATCGAGGTGGGTCCAGATGCCATAGGGAAATGCGTGTCCCCATGCGCCCATCCACACCGGTCGGATAACGTTGAGCGTCACATATGCGAACACCGCCGTCGCAAAGGCGATCGGCACGTGATAGGTCATGCCCAGCTTGCGGCTGATTTCAGCTTGGCGCATGACCCACGAACTGAACGCAATTACCGCGCACAGTGTGATCCATTGCCAGTAACCGCCCTCTTTCAACGGCATGATTGATAGGCCAGCTTCGATAGCTGGTGGCTGGATATCGATCAGCCATGGGTTCATTGTCGGGCCTTCGAGAGCTGCTGCGAATATCAGCATTGTGCCGAGGGCCGCGCTGATGGCCGTAAGCACCCCAAAGAAGCCGACATAAAACGGGCCGACCCAGAAATCGAAGAGGTCGCCGCCGATTATTGTGCCTCCGCGCACGCGGTATTTCCGCTCGAAACTAAGGAGCGCCATAGGTCCATCCTTCCTGCCTCAAGGGCAGGTATTAAGGGTTAGTCGAAAGGTGTTAGGAGGCAGGCAGGCGAACCTGCCCCCTCACATTTGCGCGAAAGCGTTAGCTAGCTTCCGGCGTTTCCGATGATTCAACCATCGCGGTTACAGCCGGTCCACTACCCTTGATTTGGGAATCGTCGAGCCAGTTGTACTTATCCGTGCTGAGCAGGATGAAGTGAATCGAGAAGGCCAGAACGGCCAGGCCGACATGCAGGCCGACGAGGACGCGGCGGATGTCGAATTGAAGCCAGATTCTCCACATGATGAAGTTCCTTTGTGTTGAGTATCTACGAGTGTGCATCGGTGACAGCGCTAGCGTGCGCCATCACTGACAAGCTTGTTCGCGGGTTAAAGCGGGAACCAGGGCTTGTCGTAATACACCAGGCCGTGCGCCACGACTGCGATAAGCACGTAAAGTATGAACGTGCTCATGAAGCCCTTGTGTATTTCCTGAGCCTCTTCAGGCGTCAGGTAAGTGCCGATGCGCTCACCGGGAGTCGGATCAACCATCGTTTAGTCTCCGTATCAGTTGGGTATTTGAGGGCTAAGCCCCCGTCGGCATCCCCGCGTGATCCCCCACGTGGATTGGATGAGCCCGATCCCCAGGCAATTTCGTGACTAAACGCGGCCACACCCGCGTGCTTTTTGTGGAAGAAGAGAGGCATCATGCGTCCACTCCTTCTGGTGTCGCCCCGACCATCCCGGGTTCGAGGCAATCTCGTGTTACGCGCAACAGCCCGTTTTGACGGGCAAGGCGTTCGGCCGCATCGCGAAGGCGTTTGGCGGCGGAAATTCGGACCAGCACCGGCTGGGCTTCAACCATTTGGTCGAGCCTGGCCTTGGCGTCATTGTCCCAGATCAATTCAGCCTCTGATTGCGCGGACGCGCGCGCCGGCGTTGCGGGCCCTGCATCCATTTCAGTGCCAAGCGGCAGGATGTGGAAGAGCGCATCGAACAGTGCGTTGCACACTTCCTGGACCAGATAGGTCGCGCCAGAATAGCCCATGAAGGGTGTGCCCGTGTGCCGCCGGATCGCCGCGCCGGGAAAGCTTGCCGGAATGAACTGACCTTGAGGACCATGCCCACCGCCTGCATTTTCGGCCATGTACATGCGCTCATTATACGAGCCGAACATCACCAGCGGCGGAGTGGCGTGGATTGCAGCGCGCACGTCCTCATTGACCGGTTTCACCCCGGCCCGGCGCGAGAAAGCTAGCGCGCAAGGCAGGCCCATATCCTCTTCAAGGAAGTGGCGGATGCCGCGCGTATAGGTCTCATTGGCGACGACGCCGAAGCTTGCCGTGCCGAAGAAATCCTGCGTGACCGAGCGCCACAGATCCCACAAGGGCTTGATCGTGGTGTGCTTCTCACGCTCGATAAAGGGCTCAGGATCAAGGCCGATCTCTTCGCCCAGAGCGCGCAGGAACTTGGTCGTCGAAGAGAGCCCGACGGGCGCCTGAAAATATGGCCGCTCCAGCGTCTCGCACAGGTTTCGACCAAACTCGCGATACATGCAGATATTGGCATCAGCTGTGCCCAACTGGCGGATATCGGCAAGGTGACAGCCAAGCGGGAAGACGACGCCGACCTCAGCGCCGATCCCTTCGATCAAGCGGCGGATTTCAGCGAGGTCGGATGGCATGTTGAACATGCCGTAGGAAGGCCCGATAATGTTGACGACCGGCTTCTCGCCTTCCTTGCGTGTCCGCGGTTTGACCGCCTTCTTGGGGCCAAATTCGGTCCATAGCCAGGTCAGCGCGCGGTCCGCGGACTGCCACTGATCCTCATCGATCGTGCGCGGCAGGAAGCGTTTGATATTGGTGCCCTCAGGCGTGACGCCGCCGCCGATCATTTCGGCAATCGAGCCGGTGACGACCACAGCGGGCAGTTCCGGATCGAGCGTTTCCCAGGCCCGCTTCATCGCGCCTTCAGTGCCGGTCTTGCCCAGCTCTTCCTCGCCAAGGCCGGTGACGACGATAGGAAGTTCATGCGGGGGCAGAGCGTCGGTGTAGTGCAGCACGCTTGTGACTGGCAGGTTCTCGCAGCCCACCGGGCCATCGATGATGACCTGCAGGCCCTTGACCGCCGTAAAGACGTAAGTTGCGCCCCAATAGCCGCCTGCCCTGTCGTGATCGAGGACGAGCGTCATGTGCCCACCGCCTCGGAAGCCTTCCGGGCTGCCTCATTAAGCGCTGCATATTTCTTGCGGAATTTCGGGCGATCGACGGGCGTTTCTTCCCACACACCAGCAGCATGGCTATCGCCCACGCCTTCAAAGAAGTCGCGCATCTTGTCGAACCGATCCTTATTCGACATGGCCGCATTGATGACCTGCGCGAGGCTCCCGGCGCCTGCCGGACCCATCAGGGGGCGCGCCGAGATCAGATTGGTGAAATAGAGCGAGGGTACGGCCCTGGATTTTGCGTGCTGGACCACAGGCGTAGTGCCAATTGCGAGGTCGGGGCGGTATTCCTCGACCGCGGCGATATCCTCTTCAAGGCTGGCGCGGAAGTTGACGTGGACGCCGTGCGCTTCGAGCCATTCGCGGTCTGCATCGGACCACTTGGTCTGCGGGCAGGCGCTGCCGACATAGCGGACATCCGCGCCGCTCTCGACCAGCAGGCGCGCGACCAGCAGTTCCGAACCTTCATAGCCCGATACGGTGATCCGGCCATTGATCGGCAGCGCAGCGAGCGCGCCTTTGCATGCGCCGATCATGGCATTCTTGACGCCGTCGACCTTTTCCTGCGGCAGACCGAGCGTGTCGCCGATGGATTGGAGCCAGGCGGCCGTACCATCCGCCCCGACAGGAGCAGAGCCGATGACGGGCCGCCCGGCGGTCTCGAATTCGCGAATGCTGGCGGTGTAGAAGGGGTGGATTGCGGCGACAGCAGCGCAATCGAGCGCGGAATAAAGCTCGCGCCATTCGCGCGTTGGGACGACCGGCCCTGTCGCGAGGCCAAGGGGCTCAAGCATTTGTCCAATCACTACCGGGTCAGCGGGGAACATCTCACCAAGGAGAGTCACCGTAGGACGCTTGTCAGGATTGCTGGCCGACAGTCCCTCTGGCGCGGCGACCGGGCCTTGAGAGACCTCGTCGCGCGCATAGGCGAGCATCGCACCCGCCAAAACATCCTTGGCCTCGGCGTGGGTGGGTATGCCAAAGCCAGGCACATCAATGCCGATGATACGCACGCCGTTGATCTGCTTCTTTAGCAGGCGCAGTGGGACGCCGCTGGCTGTGGGCACGCACAGATTGGTGACCACGATTGCATCGTAATTCTCAGGATCAGCGAGGTCCTCGACCGCTTCCTTGATGTCTTCAAACAGCTTGCCCGTCACCAGCGTTTCCGAGGAGAAGGGCACATAGCCCACCGTCCGGCGCGCGCCGTAAAAGTGCGAAGTGAACGTCAGCCCATAAACACAGCAGGCCGAGCCCGAGAGCACGGTGGCGGTGCGCTTCATCCTGAGGCCAACGCGCAAGGAGCCGAAAGCAGGGCACATCGATTGCGGCTGATCGTGGGGCCCCTTGCTGGGATCAACCGGATAATCGACCGCGTATTGATCAAGAATGTCGCTCTTGCCGGCTTGGCGCGCTGCGTCGCGCATGCGTTCCTTTCCGCCGTGGCAGCCAGAATCTTCGGAGTTACCGGAGGCCAAGTCCGCTTGCTCCGCGGCCTTCGCCGCCTTGCGCTCTTCGACTTCGATCGCTTCAGCCGCGCGGGCCTCCAGCATCTTGCGCGCCGCAGCCTTTTTCGCCTCCACGATCGGATCCCCGGCAGAGGGCGCAGGCTTGCCGTCACCGCCGAGCAGATCCAGCCGGTCAGCCGAACGGGCCGCGGCGCTGTCCGTTTCTGGGTCCGTTGCCGGTTTCGAGATGGCGTCTTTACTCAAGTCTCAAATCTCGTCGTAGATCACTTCAAGGCTGGGCTTTTCTTCAAAGATTCCGCCGCGCATGTCGGCCTGGGTGGCTGGGATCAGCTCAACATTTCCACCCGTATCTTCGGGCGAGAACAGGTCGAGTAGGCCATCCTGGTCGAGCGGTTCGGGTCGGCGCGGCGGGGCCTCGGCGACGTTCTTGGCGAGTTCTTCAAAAAGCCCGCCCCATTCGCCGCCTGGCGTTCCGATAATCTGGTAATTGGCGCTTTTGCGCCGGATGTCTTCGTTGGCGGGGATGGCCGTGAGGACCGGAATATCAACCGCCTTGGCAAACGCGTGCGCTTCGCCGGTGCCATCGTCCTTGTTCACGATCATGCCAGCCACACCGACATTGCCGCCCATCTTGCGGAAATACTCAACCGCGTGGCACACATTGTTGGCGACATAGAGTGATTGCAGGTCGTTCGAGCCGACCACGATCACCTTCTGGCACATGTCGCGCGCGATCGGCAGGCCGAACCCGCCGCACACCACGTCGCCCAGAAAGTCGAGCAGGACATAGTCAAAGCCCCATTCGTGGAAGCCCAGCTTTTCCAAAAGCTCAAAGCCGTGAATGATGCCGCGTCCGCCGCAGCCACGACCCACTTCCGGGCCGCCCAGCTCCATCGCGAACACACCGTCGCGCTGGAAGCACACGTCTTCGATTGTGACCTCTTCTCCTGCGAGCTTCTTCTTCGAGGATGTCTCGATGATTGTCGGGCAGGACTTGCCGCCAAACAGCAGGCTGGTCGTGTCTGACTTGGGATCGCAGCCGATCAGCAGCACGCGCTTGCCTTGCTGGGCCATCATATAGCTGAGGTTGGACAGCGCAAAGCTCTTGCCCGAGCCGCCCTTGCCGTAAATCGCGATGACCTGCGTCTCGCTTTTCGCCTCACCATCTTCGGGCTGCATGTGAACCGGATCAGGCTCGTGGCTCGCTTCTTCGCGCAGAGCTTCCGCTTGAGTTTCCAGGATAGTCATGCGGCGCTCCAATCGAGGATCATCTTGAGGCAATCGGGGTCGGTGAAAGCTTGAGGATAGGCCTCAAGCGCTTCGCTCGCGGGGCGGCGGGTTGTGATGAGGCCAGAGAGGTCAAGCCTCTCACTCTCTACCAGCGCGCGGGTCCCGGCCATGTCTTCTGGCTGCCATTCAGCGGCGATGCGCAGGCGCGCTTCAGCCTGGAAGGCGGGGGCAAAGGCAAAGTCGATGCGGCCGGAATAGAACCCTGCAAGAGCGATCTCACCGCCCTTGGCAAGCCGTCCCACCAGGCCATCAAGGATGCTGGCATCGCCGCTGACATCGCAGACTGCGCGATAGTCGCGGCGATCATCATCTGCGGGATCGATGACGCTGTAGCCTTGCGCGCCTATCCTGCGGGCGGGGTTGGTCTCCCACACGGTAGGCGCCGGGTTGCCTTGCGCAATTGTGATGCGCGCCAGCAAACGCCCAAGGACGCCGTGGCCGATGATCAGCTCTGGCGCTCTACCACCATTGATTGCATGAAGCGCGGTTGCAGCGAGCGCGAACAGCACGCCTGTTTCACCGAGGGTCTCAGGAACGGGCAGAGCGCGGGGCGAGGGGACGACGACGGTGCGCGCCGTGCCGCCAAACAGGCCGCGCGCATTGGTGTAGCAATTGGCGCCCGGTACAAACACCCAGTCGCCTATGCGGCCGCGCGCTTCCGCACCTGCATCAATGATGCGACCCACCGATTCGTAGCCCGGAACCAGCGGATAGCCCATCCCCGGGAATTGCGGCATCTGCCCGGTCCACAACAGTTTCTCGGTGCCCGAGCTGATCCCGCTAAAGGCAATTTCAACGAGGACATCGCCAGCGCCAAGCGGATTGAGCTCAAGCGTCCGAAGCGCCAAGCGCTCTGGTCCCTCAAGAATTACCGCCAGTGTATCCATTGCGCCTAACCCGATGGCCTTCCTCGTATTGCTCTGGACTTCGTGAGTTGCGACTCGCGCAAGCGTCCAAGGCTTTTCTCGCTTTTGTCTGGTACGCCTTACGTATTATAGTGTCAAACTAAACAGACACTCTTTTTGTCAGGCTGTTGCAACCACCATGCTGGCGATGACCGGTTGCGGGCCTGCAATCAAGCGAGCCTTTGAAAAGCCTGCGATCTTGGTCATCGCGATGATTTCTGACGGGCTGCGCGCGCGGCCAGAGCCCATTGCCCACAGGTAAAAGCCGAAAAAGGCCTCTCCCATGGGTTCTGCGCCCGGGATCTGCGCCATGGGCTCTGCGATCAGCAGGCGCTGGCCGGGCTGAAGGCTCTCGCGAATGTTGCGCAGGATCGAAGCGGCGGGCGCATCGTCGTGATCGTGCAGAATGCGCACCAGGCTCACCAGATCATAGCCAGCGGGCACAGCATCTTCGAAAAAATTGCCGGGATGCGCGGTGAGGCGGCGCGCGCCGACCTCGCTCGCGAGCGGGGCAAAGGCGGTCTCGACAACTTCGGGCAGGTCAAACAGGCCAAGCTTCAACTCGGGATAAGCTTCCCCCACGCGCCGCAGAAACGCTCCATGACCGCCGCCAACATCAAGCAGGCTGGATGCGCCCGAGAAAGAGAATGCCGCCAGCACCTGATCGGCGACATAACGCTGCGAGGCGGCCATGAGCCGCGAGTATTCTGCAGTTTCCCGACCTCTTTCCGCCGCTCCGTGCAAAGCTCCCGCATAGGACCAATAGCGCGATAGCTCGGTCGGCTCGCGCCGGTCCTTGCGCAGCAGTTCGAGCGGTTCGAGGAGATCGCGGTAGAGCAGCCGATGGTGCTGGATCATCGCCTGCGTGCCTTCATCAGCGACAAGCACCGCGCCTTGCTGGCCCAGCATCCAGCCATCGCTTACCACCTCTTCAGCAAGGTCAAGCGCGCGTGCTGCACGCAATAAAGCGAGCGCGGCATCTTCGCTGAGCTTGGTATAGTGGGCCACTTCGCCCGCGCGCACGGGGCCATTGGCGAGCAGGTCCAGCAGCTGCGTCTCAACCACGACTTTGAGAACCTGGCTGTAGGTAAAGCCGACAATGTGGTCCATCATCTGCGTCGCGCGGGATTTGGCCACGCCTTTGATGAAGGGCAGCCGGGCGCACCAATACTGGAACGAAGGGCTGCCAAAGATCGCGTTGCGGCGCGCTGTATAGGCGATCCTCCACCGCTCGCGCCGGGTCAGGGCTGCGCGGGTCTCAGGGCCTTCATCGGGCATCAGCATGAGTAAACTTGACGCATCATTTGTCTAAACAATTGGACAGATGCGGTCGTAAGGTCAATAGTAAGCGCGATAGAAACACGGGCCGGGGAGAGTCGGTGACAGATCACGTCGCGATCATCGGTAGCGGAATTGGGGGGCTTACCAGCGCCGCCCTGCTCGCTGCGCGCGGGTACCGGGTGACGGTTCTGGAAAAGGAGGAGAGCCTCGGCGGGAAAGCGCGCGAGGTTCAAGTGGACGGCGTTCCCATCGCAGGTGGCCCCACCGTCTTCACCATGCGCGATGTCTTTGATGCAGTGTTTGATGAATGCGGTTCCTCGCTGGACGAGGCCCTCACCATAGAGCGAGCTGAAGTGATCGCGCGCCACGCGTGGGATGGCTCGGGCACGCTTGACCTGTTCGCTGATCCGGCCCGCAGCGAAGACGCGATAGCCGATTTTGCGGGAGCGGGCGAAGCGGTCGCCTATCGCGCGTTCCGGGCCGAGGCCAAGCGCATCTTCGAAGTTCTGGACGAGCCTTTCCTGCGCGGCGACAGCGCTTCGACGCCGTTCCCCATGATGTGGCGCATTGGCCCGTGGCGCATTGGTGACACGCTGGCGATGCGCCCGTTCGACAATTACTGGAAAGCGCTGGGCGGCCATTTCAAGGACCCGCGCCTCCACCAGCTGTTTGGCCGCTATTCGACCTATTGCGGCTCTGACCCTTATCAAGCGCCCGCCACCTTGATGCTGATCGCCCATACAGAGGCCAAAGGCGTGTGGCTCATCAAAGGAGGCATCCACGCGCTTGCCAAATCGCTGGCGGAACTCGCGCAAGCCCACGGCGCCGTTATCCGCAAAGGTGCGAGGGTTGAGCAGGTGTTGACGCAGAGCGGCCGGGTCAGCGGCGTGCAACTTCAATCGGGCGACACAATCCGTGCCCACACAGTGATCTGCAACGCTGATCCGGCGGCTCTGGCACGCGGCTTGTTTGGCGATACGCCTGCGCGCTCGGTTGCCCGCATGCCCGATGCCAAGCGCTCGCTCTCAGCCTATGTCTGGTTCGCGCACGCACGCTGCGAGGGGTTCGACCTCGCGCATCACAACGTCTTCTTCTCATCCGATTACGCACGCGAATTTCGCGATATCGCCAGCGGACACTCGCCCAGCGACCCCACCGTCTATCTGTGCGCGCAAGATCGCGGGGGCAGCTCCGCAAGCGCATCCAGCACCCGCGCACCTACGGGCCGCGAACGTATCCAGATGATCGTCAACGCGCCCCCCAACGGCGATTCCCACACAAATAGCTCAGAGGAGATCGAGAGATGCAACCACGCCATGAGGCAGACCCTGCGCCGATGCGGCCTCGAACTGGAGGACCCGATGCCGCACCATCTGGCCACACCGCGCGAATGGGAGCGGCTGTTCCCGGCAACGGGCGGAGCGCTCTATGGCAGAGCGTCGCACGGCTGGGCGGCTTCCTTCCTTCGACAAGGACCGCGAACGAAAATCCCGGGGCTTTATTGCGCCGGGGGCGGGACGCATCCTTCGGCGGGAGTCCCTATGGCCGCCTTGTCCGGACAATTGGCAGCCAGGGTGATCGCCTCGGACCGCGCTTCGATGCCGAGATCCCACCGGGTGGATACTCGTGGTGGTATATCGACGCCATCAGCGAAGACGGGCAGCACGGCCTGACGATCATCGCCTTTCTGGGCAGCGTCTTCTCGCCCTATTACAAGCGCTCCGGGCGCGGTGATCCACTGGACCATTCGTGCATCAATGTCGCGCTCTACGGGCCCAAAGGCCGCTGGGTAATGACCGAGCGCCCGCGCAATTGCGTCAGCCGCGCCGAGCGGGAGCTGACCATCGGTCCCAGCCATGTCGAATGGGATGGCAACGCGCTGGTGATCGATATCGAGGAGCGTGACACACGGCTCTTCAACCCCATCCATCGCCCGGTGCGCGGCCGCGTGCGGGTGGTGCCCGAAGCGCTCAACCCCGCCGCCTTCGCGCTTGATGGCAATGAGAACCACATCTGGCATTGCATGGCCCCGCGCGCGCGGATCGAGGTGGAGATGGAAGAGCCGGGCCTGTCTTGGTCAGGAAAGGGCTATTTCGATCACAACCGCGGCAGCGAAGCGCTCGAAGACGGTTTTCGCGTGTGGCACTGGTCAAGAGCGCATACGCGCCGCGGCGCGGTGGTGTGTTATGAAGGTGAGCGCGCTGATGGCTCTGTTTTTGCAAGCGCCATCCGCTTCAAGCCCGATGGCACGCCCGAAGAGGCTGAGCTGCCCTCAATGGCCCCGCTCCCACGCAGCGCCTGGCGGATCGACAGGCGAACGCGCTCCGAGATCGGTATTTCCAAGGTACGCCGCACCTGGGAAGATACGCCGTTCTATTCGCGCTCTGAGCTCGCCTCGCAGCTTTACGGTGAGCAAGTGGTCGCAGTGCAGGAAAGCCTCGACATGCGCCGCTTTGCCAACCCGATTGTGCAATTCATGCTGCCCTATCGGATGCCGCGTTCAAAAGGGTAGCGTGCGTCCGCAAGGGGTGGGTGGCTATGGGGGCGAATGCCGCGCTGGATTTGTGAGAGTTTCGATGACCTTGCGCCTTGCACTAACGACACTAGCCGCGCTGATCCTCGCGGGATGTTCGGGATGGGCGGCTGAGACGCGGCTTATCCCGGCGGCTGAGCGCGATGTGGTGAGGTTGTCGGGAATTTATCAATCCTCTGAAGAGCAAGCGAGGTTCATGCCTACATCGCAGCGCATGGTCCTCGTCTCCGACCCTCAAGGCGAAGAGCGTGGCTCTAAGCTCGCTTTCGACCTGCTGCGCGAGAAACAAGCTGATCCAGAATCAACGCCTGATCGGACCTATCTGGTTGAAGTCCCATGGGCAAAGGATGATGGCAGCCTCGTCTTTTTCTACTCGCTGGTGCGCGTCGTTGATGGCGCACACTCGTCCGGTGCCGGGGCGTTCGACACCTACACGCTCAAGTGCTCGGATGTCGCTGCTACTTTATCCCAGCAGCGAGACGGAGAATTGTGCATCTTTGATGATTATGCACGGCTGCGCAGAGCAGCACTCGATGCTCTCAATTGGTATGACGAGGCGCGCATGGAGGTGAAGACCACCCGCTTTGAGCGCCAAGCTGATGCTCCTTAATAGGCTTTGTCTGGAGGCGTGTGCGGCGGTTTCGATATACGGTATTGCGAGCCGCCTCACCAGCTTGGCCACCTGGTGATCTTAGAGTTCCCACATTCATGCTCGCTAAGCCGTGTGGCCACAAACCTGCGGAGCAGCGCGTTTTCATACTTGGACATTTGTCGGCACTTGGTGCTAGCTTCCCTTTGGTTGTTAAAATTTGGAATGGGGGAAATTCATGACATCTATCGCGCTTATGGCTGCGCCCGCTTTGGTGCTGGCTTTCCAGGGATTGAGCGACGATCTGCAGAAGCAATATGATCGCCTTGCGGTTGCCTATTCGATGGCGGGCACCTGCCAGAACTATGGCTATGATGTCGATGCAGCCGGGCTTGCCGAATGGAAGGTTGCTGCGGTCGATCGCGCGGTTGACGGCGGCATGGATCGGGATGAGGCTCAGGAAAGGCTCGACCGTCAGATCGAGAAAAGCACCGAGAAAATCCAGCGCGAATTCGAAGGCGCGCGCCGCGGGGGTGGATCAAGCGCACAGCGCTTCAACCGCCGGATGAAGAAATCCTGCGTAAAGGTCAGCAATGACGACATGACCGGCGGATATTTCTACGAGCCGGAATAAGGCGTTATCCTTGCCCCATTAGCGCGCACAGAGTGCACGCAGCGCGCATGGGGGGCTCAAGCAGCGCTTTCCTACAGACCCTCATCTGTGCCAGCGTATATGGGTGATGGAAAAAGCACTCTCCTATAGCCCGCATTCGCGCGCTTTCCCTCCTGAAGGGCCTCGTTTTTGGGAAATCGGGGCGCTTTGTGAGGGAGGTGTGTTTTTGACTTTTGGACTGTGTAACCTGTGTCTCCTACAAGCCCGCATTCCGAAGGGCTGATGCGAGGAGAGAGAAATGCAGTTCACCCGTCTGGGAGCCACCGGCCTGTCGGTCTCGCGGCTGTGCCTTGGGTGCATGTCCTATGGCGATACAACTAAGGGCTGGCACGGGGATTGGCTGCTGGGCGAGGAGCAGAGCCGCCCGTTCTTCCGCGCTAGCCTTGAGGCGGGGATCAACTTCTACGACACCGCCAATGGCTATTCGGGCGGGACGTCAGAGGAGATCACCGGCAAGCTCTTAAAGGAGATGGCGCGCCGGGATGAGATTGTGGTGGCGACCAAGGCCTTCATCCCTTGGCGCGGCGCTCCCAATACGGCCGGCTTGTCTCGCAAAGCGCTCATGCAGGCGGTAGACGATAGCCTGACGCGTCTGGGCATGGACTATATCGACCTGTTCCAGATCCACCGCTGGGATCCTGAGACCCCGATTGAAGAGACGATGGAGGCGCTGCACGACATCGTGAAGGCAGGCAAAGCGCTCTATATCGGCGCGTCCTCGATGTACGCATGGCAATTCGCCAAAGCGCAGGAGACCGCGCGGGCCAATGGCTGGACGCCGTTCGTGTCGATGCAGAACCAGCTCAATCTGCTCTACCGCGAGGAAGAGCGCGAAATGCTCCCCCTGTGCGAGGATGAGGGCGTGGGTGTCATCCCGTGGAGCCCGCTGGCGCGCGGGCGGCTGGCGCGGCCTTTGGGCGAGGGGACGGTGCGCAGCGAAACCGATGGGGTGGGCAAATCGCTCTACCGTGAGGGCGATGAAGCGGACGCGGCGATCATCACTGCTCTGGCTGAGATGGCTGAGGCGCGCGGGGTCTCGATGGCGACGCTTGGCCTTGCCTGGCACTTCACCAAGCCCGCCGTCACCGCGCCCATCATCGGCGCGACCAAGCCGCATCACATTACAGACGCGGTGGCCGCGCTCGAGGTGGACCTTAGCGAAGAAGAGATCGCTACACTGGAAGCGCCATACCGGCCCAAATTCCCCACCGGAATGGGCATGCCGATGCCGCCAATGGACCGGGTGAGCGTTGCTGCGTCCTCATAAGACACTTACCTTGCGTAAGCGTGGAAACCGGTCACGAACGCGTCATAAGGCAGCGGCATTTCGCACTCGCACCAAGCCTGGAGCAATCAGAACTCGGCTGACAAACCCATCGCAAAGACAGTGCCAACCTGGAAAGTGTTCAAGTCAATGCGATTGCCTTCGAATTCCTGAAACTCGAAATTGTCACGGCCAAAGATGTTGCGAACTTCAACCGAAAGCTCGAGCGGAAGGCCGAAGGCCGACAGCCCGGACTTGGCGACGAAATCGACCGTGAGACCGGGGTCCTCCACCGCGTCGGACTGGACACCGATACCGCGTAGGGTCGCTCGCTCGCTTGCGTAGTTGAACAGGATGGTCGCCTGCTGAGTCTTCTCGGTGTCTTCGATACCGATCGAGAAGTTGGCCACGTGATCGGACTGACCGATCAGCGAGGCGCCATCATCGAAGATCGAGGCCGAGCATGTCTGGTCAGCCGGATCGGTCCCGTCCCCTGCAATCGGCGATCGGTCAACGCAGGTCTGCTGATTGGTGTCAGGATCAACGCTGAGACTGGAATTGGTGTAGGTGTAGTTCGCGATCATGAGGAGCTGCTTCGTCTCGAAGAAGGTCCCATCCAGATCGAACAGATCAACCGCGTACACCACCTCAAGCTCAGCGCCGAGCAGTTCAGCCGAAGGCGCGTTGGCATAGCTGACCACGAGGTCCCCGGGGGTAACCGTATTGAACGGCTCAATCGGGTTCTTGAGGTCCTTGTAGAAACCGGCAAGGCTGACGCGGCTGCGCCCGCCAAGATAGTACTCACCGCGCGCCTCGAAGTTGGTGAGCTCGGTGTCGACAAGGAAGGTGTTACCACGCAGCTGCCGGTTGGTTTCCGGATCGAAGTATATCTGCTCGATCAACTCACGAAACTGCGGCCGCGCGATGGTTTGCGAGGCGGCGAAGCGAAGCTGGAAATCGTCGGTTGCCTCCCAGGTGACGGTCCCGCTGGGCAGGAAGTAGTCATTGTTGAGATCGGTATTGGGCGCGTTGGCTCCGAAGGCTACGGGGTCGAAGTTGGTCGGAACAAGCTGAACCAATTGCTCCGCGTCTTCGTAGCGCACACCGCCCTCAATCGTGATCCGATCGGTCGCCAGCCAGCGCAGCATACCATAAGCTGCGTGGATGTTGAGCGAGGCATCAAAGCGCGGGAAGGTGGAGAGCTGGTTCACCGTCACATTGCCGATCGCAAGTACGTCAGGAGCAAACAATCCGCCGGGCTGACGGAAACCGGTCGCCGCGATAAACTGCGAGCTGTTGAACAGCTCTTCGCCCGTGTCCGGATCAAAAACCGTAGTGCCAGATACAGACGGGCTGAAAAGCAGCGTGGTCGAGGTGCGCTCGGTGTCGTTGTAGGCGTAACCAACGGTTGCGGTCAGCGTATCAAGGACATCGTAGCTAAGGTCGATCCCTGCAAAGTAGTTGTCTTCTTGAAGGTCATCGAACTGCGAGAGGACCGCGTTGCCGCCTTCAAGCCTTTCGGCCGTGTCGGAGATGAACTGCGTGCCGCCAAACGGCTCGTCCGGGTCGTTGAGACGCGTATAATTGACGAGCGTGTTGTACGGCGCTTCGCGATCGGTGCGGGCATAGCCGCCACGCACGTCCACTTCAAAGACATCAAAGTCAAACTCACCCACGATCTGGGTGTCGATCAATTGGCGCTCAAACCAGGCGGTGCGCTGGTTCGCCTCGTCGATGGGCGGATCTTCAATCAGAACCTGCGCGCTTTGAAGGCGGGCCGTCTTGAGCGTGTCGCGAATGTAGAGATTGGTCCAGCGGATGGTGTGCGGCCCGATGTCCAGACCAAAGCTGAGAAGGCCGTTCACCAGCGTGCTTTCATCGGTGATGAAAGTGTCCGAGGCGAAGACCAGATCACTCAGGTCTTCATTGCCTTGCTCGAAGGTAACCTGACGGTTGCGAAGGCTGTTGCTGATCCCGGCGGTAGCGATGATGCCAAGATAGGTGTCACCGCCAAGATCAAACGACGCACCGCCCGTAATGCTGCCAGAAAAGTTCGGGCGCTGCGAGTTGTCCTGCTGAAGAGTGACGAGGTTTGCCGGCAGCAATTGCTGGGCCAGAAACTCTTCCTGCTGCGGATCGATGTCGTTGAAAGAGGTTGTGCCGCCAAAGAACGGGCGGATGGCCTGCGGCAGGTCGCGGTTGCCGTTGTCGAAGCCGAACGAATCCCAGTCCGAGCCAAAATAAGTGAGACCGTTTTCAAAGGTCGTCTCGGTGTCACCGCTGGTGCCGATGCTGACCTTCAGGAAGTCTTCTACCGGTACAGCGCGGGTCGTGAGGTTGATCACACCGCCGCCGAATTCGCCGGGATAGTTGGCCGAGTACGTCTTTTGCACCAGCGCCGAGGCGACGACATTGGTTGGAAAAATATCAAGCGGAACAACGCGGCTGAGCGGTTCCGGGCTTGGAAGCGGGAGGCCGTTAAGCAATGCCAGAGAGTAGCGATCACCAAGGCCGCGGACATAAACCCGCCCGTCGCCAACAACCGAAAGACCCGTCACACGGGTCAGAGCGCCTGCAATGTCGCCTTCGCCACTGCGTACAATGTCAGCTTCGGTGAGGACGTCCAGAACTTGGGAAGAGTTGCGCTCTGGATCGCGGTTTCGGCGGCCGGTCACAATGATGCTACCGCCGGGAATGGAGATTTCAGGCTCTTCGATTTCTTCTTGTTCTTCCTGAACGCCGTCCACTTGCTGAGCCAGGGTATCCGCGTTCTCGTCGGTCGACTGCGCGTTAAGAACCGTGGGAAAGGTGAGCGACGAAGTGAGAAGCAGCAGCCCTACCAGGCGCGTGCCGGTCGACATAATGCTAGACCCCCTCATTTATAGGCCTTGATAATTGAGCCCATGACGGGCCGCTTAGTAACTGGTTTGAAAGGGGACCCCGCGCGAAGTGCAAGGCCCCCGATCAAAATCAAGCCATGCAAGACGCTTACGCGCCCGGCAGTGAGGTGCAGTCGCCCGAGGCACTGCCAAAGTCGAACGTGGCCGAATTACAAGTCCAGTCGCCGAAATCATCGGTAATGTCAGACTGAACCGCACCAACGAAGCCAAGGTCGTTGAAGAACGATGACAGAGCCGTCGGATCGAACGAAGTCACAGCGTTCTCATTGGCACCGTTGACTGCGCCCACAAGCGAAAGTGTGAAAGCGAGATCGTTGTTGGTGCCAGCGTTCACAACTGCTTCGGTTTGAGTGCCAAAGCTGCCGCCGAACGGGTCAGCACCGCAATTGGCGGCCACTGAGTCTATCCCGAAGGCGTCAACAGTGCCCTGCGAGTCGAGACGGAAGCAGGTGTTGTCGGATGTCTGGATGCTCATCACGCCATTGGTCAGCGTAACAGAAGCATCGCCGCGGCCACGAATGGCCGTGTCACGGCCCGCACCTTGCAGGAAGGTGAAGTTGTTCACGCGGATCACGGTCTGCGGCAGAGCGTTGGCCGGGGTATCGGCCTCGTCCGGCGAGTCCATTTCGATCATGTGGTCTCCGGTGGTGCTGCGCTGCGCAACAATGACGGTTTCCATGTTCGTAACCGTACCTTGGTCGACGTCGATTGAGTCGTCCGATGCACCGACCACCGCAAGATTGCGGACGTTGTAGTTACCGCCAAACGATTCAAAGCCGTCATCCGAACTGTTGAAGGTCTGGATGTTTTCGAACGTGGTGCCCAGACCAACGCTGCCCAGCGTGATCGACTGAAGTTCGTTGTCGGGGCTGAGTTCGAAGCCCGAGAAGCGGACCTGGTTGAACGTCATCGAACCCGAGCTGTCGTCTTCGTCAGCGCCGCCGAACAGCGTGACGATGTCGGTGCCTTCCAGTTCGCCTTCGCACTGCGGGTTGGGGTTGGCGGCGGTGTTGGCACCACCGGTGCGGCAATCGGAGAAGGGCGCACGGCCGAGCATGACCACGCCGCCCCAGAGGCCGTCGGAATCATCGTCCAGGAGGCCGCGTACGTTATCGGTCGCGGTCCAGATGATGGGGCTATCTGCGGTTCCATCAGCAAGCAGGGTGTTTCCGCGCTGAACTACGAAGAATGAGCGGTTGGCGGCGACCAGGATCACACCGGGCTCAATCGAAAGCTCGACATTGGTTTCGCCTGCGGTGGCGGTGAAGCCTTGGTCGGTTCCGACGCTGACCTGGCCAAAGATGCGGTAAACGAGACCGTCAATCTGCGGCATGTTGTCGTCATCATCGAAGACTTCCGGCAGCTGGCAGACGCGGTATTCACCGGTCGGTCCGCTGATCGTGCCAGTATCGAGAAGACCGCCGGTGCTACGGATCTGCGGACAGCCAGAAGCCGGCGTGACCAGATTGCCGGTAGGTGTCGGTGTCGGCGTCGGCGTTGGTGCCGGGTTGGTGATGTTCACATTGATATCACCCGACGTGCCAGGCGAGACGATTTCGTCGGCGCCGCAGCCAGCCAGAGCAACAAGGCTGCAACCCAGAACGAGAGTGCGTTGAATCTTTTTCACAGCGTGCGGTCCCCTCAAAAACCGAGAATCAAGAAGCGCGTTGAAGTAGTGCGCCAGAGGGTCGCTACGGATGCTGGATGACAGAATTTAGACACCATTACAGCGAAGAGGCAATTTCAGGATTATGTCTGAATAACGACAAATATGACAAAAATAGCTGGGTGATAAGTGACACAATGAAGAATTGTGACAACCAGAAAATCCAATAAATACAGTGAAAGTTTGCTCTTGAGAGACAGAAAAATGACAATGTTACGGTTATGTTGCATTTTCATTTTTATGGGTTCATGATGCATCTCAACAAACAAGGAGAAGCTAATGATCACCAACGCAGCCGCGATCGCCGCCCTGCTGATGGGCGGAGCAAACGCCCCGCAGGTCGCCAGCGATACGACCACTGCCGAAGCCCAGAGCCTGGCGTCCCACCATCTCGCTGATGGCCAGACGACAAATGCGATCAATGCGCTCGAAGAACGTGTCGCCGCCTCACCGGATGATCCGGCGCTGCTGATTAACCTTGGGATTGCCCATGCGCAAAAGGGTCAGGACAAAGAGGCCCGCGCTTTATTTGAACGGGCGCTTGTCAGCCCCAACCCCATCGAACTTGAAACCGCAGACGGCAACGCCACCGATTCGCGCAGGCTTGCGCGCAAGGCGATCCGAATGCTGGATCGCGGAGAGTTTGCACCCAAGCTGTCGCGGCGCGATTGATTAGCGGCAATAATCAGTAAAGATCGGTCACACTCTCGTTTGGCTTGAAGCGGGCGAATGAGGGTTGGCCAAAAGAGCGGCGCACGGCAACGATGCGCCGCTTTTTTATGCGCATGCCCGGAAGCTCAAAGCGGCTGTCCGTGACATTTCATCACTGTCACCGCCTTGTCATTTAGAATATACAAGGAATTGTGGTTTATAAGGCGTTGTCATGATGAAATCGCGTTCGCAGAACTGGGTTGGTGTAGTTGGGGTGGTTATGGCCGCCGCCACGTTTGCCACCCCTGCGCGCGCGGATGTCATGGAAATCGGGCCGGATGGCGCGCGCTGGGTGGCCGGCGAGCTTGCGCTTGCGATGCCTGCCGGTGCTGCGGCCGGCGATGAAGGGCTGGTCGACCTCAACACCCTTGTCGTGCCCGATCAGATCATTGCCGATGTCGCCACCAGCGCTGCGGGTGTGCCGCTCGTATATGAAGCCAAGATCCAGGAACTCAGCCAAAGGTTTGATCTGAGCCCCAGCCTGCTTGAAGCGGTGGTTTGGCAAGAAAGCCGCTGGCGCCCTCGCGCGGTGAGCCGTGCCGGCGCGCGCGGCCTTGCGCAATTGATGCCCGGGACCGCGCAATATCTGGGCGTTGATCCCGATGATCCCATGCAAAACCTTGAAGGCGGGGCGCGTTACCTGCGCGAACAGCTCGATCGGTTTGACGGCGATCTGGAAAAGGCGCTTGCCGCCTACAATGCAGGGCCGGGTCGTGTAATCCGCGCTGGCGGCGTGCCCAATATCCGTGAGACCCAGAATTATGTGGCCGCCATCATGGGGCGGCTCGCTAATCATTCCCGCCCCCCGAGCCCCAATTGACGTGGCGGCTGTAAGGCATCGATCCTGAATTATGAAAGTATGGACACACTAATGATCTCGTTTCTCCGACTGCCGGCCCGCCTTTTGGCCGCGCTGCTTGTTCTTGCCTCGCCCAGCCTTGCGCTGGCTCAGGTGACGGGCGATCCCGGCGGCAATCCGCTGGTCGATGCGCTTTTGTGGATGCAGTCGATCCTGCTGGGCCCCATCGCCACCAGCCTTGCCGTTATGGCGGTTGCGGGCGTGGGCTTCATGATGCTGACGGGCCGGATGAACTGGCGTTATGGCGGCACGGTCATTGTCGGCGTTTTCATAATTTTTGGCGCGCCGCGTCTCGTCAATTCGATCGCGGCATTTTGATCCATGAGCGAACTTCGCCGCCATCCGATCTATCGAAGCATCACGCGCCCGCAGATGTTCTGGGGCGTGACGATGAACTATTTCATCATCAACATGATGGTGTCGACAATCGCCTTCCTGCTGTTGTCGGACATGTTCGCCAATGCAGTTGCATTGGTTGGTTTTTTGCTGGTGCCGGTCATCATGCATGTGATCGGCTATTTTGCGTGCCTGCGCGAACCGCGAGTGTTTGACCTGTGGATCACCAAGGTTTCCAAATGCCCGCGCGTGCCCAATTTCCGGCGGTGGGGGGGCAACAGCTATGCGCCCTGACGCGCTCAGATCGGCCTCTTAAGGAGGGGCTTTGACTATGGCAAAATGGATCGGACCTGCCAGTTGGAGCGCCAAGGAAGCGTTGGTTGGCGAGCGCCTGCCTTATGAGCGGCTGATCGATGAAAGCACGGTGCTGCTTCGCGATGGATCGGTGATGAGCGCGATTCAGGTGCCAGGCCTGCTGTTTGAGACCGAGGAATCCGACGCGCTCAATGCCCATGCTGCGACGCGCGAAGTGATGCTGCGCTCGACGCTTGATGCGCGCTTTGTCCTGTATCACCACGTCATCCGTCGCCGGGTGGAAGTGGAACTGGATGCAGAGTTTCCCGATCCTTTGAGCCGCCACATCGATGCGCGCTGGCGTGAGCGGCTGGCGGGCGGATCGCTGTTCATCAATGACCAGTTCGTCACCCTCATCCGCCGCCCTGCGCGTGGCAAGACGGGCTTGCCAGAGCGTTTGTCAAAATTCTTCTCGCGTCAGGGCAAGGATGAACTCGAGGCCGATCCCAAGGATATCCGCAGCCTCAAGGCGGCGATAACGGGTTTGACAGCCTCTTTGTCGGCTTACGGCGCAGAGGTGTTGGGTGATTACGCAGCGCCCGGCTCCAGAGGCGGCACCAATTCCGAAATGCTTGAGCTGCTCTCTGCGCTTTATAACGGCGAGATGCGCCCCGTGCGCCGCCCGACGCCGCAGACCGATATCGGCCATATGCTCCCCTATCGCCGCGCCAGCTTTGGCCTTGATGCAATGGAGCTAAAGGGTTCGGGCAGCCCCGATTTTGCCGCGATCCTGGGCCTCAAGGATTATCCCGAAGCAACCTCGCCCGGCCTTCTCGATGGGCTGCTGCGTCTGCCTTACGAGATGATCGTCACCGAGAGCTACGCGCCCAATGAGCGGACCACCGCGCGTGAGCGGATCGATCTGGCATTGCGCCGTTCGCGCTCGGTCGATGAAGAGGCTGCCGCTGAACGCGCGGACATGATGGCGGCGCGCGATGCGCTGGGCAATGGCGGCGTCGGCTTTGGCGATCATCACCTGACGGTTCTGGTGCGCGAACGCACGCTTGACCGGCTCGACGACGCGGCAGCGGCCTGCACCGCGGCGCTTGCGGATACGGGCGCTATCGCGGTGCGCGAAGACACCAATCTGGAGCCGGCTTTCTGGGCGCAGTTCCCGGGCAATGAGGATTACATCGTGCGCCGCGCGCTCATTTCCTCGGCCAATATGGCGGGCTTTGGCAGTTTCCACGGCTTTGCTCTAGGTCAGGCGAGCGGCAACCATTGGGGCGATGCGGTCACCTTGCTTGAAACCACCAGTGCAACGCCCTTCTTCTTCAATTTCCACAACGGCGATCTGGGCAATTTCTCAGTCATCGGCCCGTCGGGTTCGGGTAAGACGGTGGTTATGAACTTCCTGGCCGCGCAGGCCCAGAAATATTCACCGCGCACCATCCTGTTCGACAAGGATCGCGGCGCGGAGCTGTTCATTCGCGGCATTGGCGGGCGCTATGACCGCATTAATCCGGGTGAGCCCACCGGATTCAATCCGCTGTCCTTGCCCGATAGCCCTGCGAACAAGGCGTTCCTGCGCGACTGGTTTGGTGTGTTGCTCAACGCCGAAGGGCCTGAGGAATATGCCTGCATCAGCGCCGCTGTCGATGCGACCTACGAAAACGATCCGAGCCTAAGGCGCCTGCGGCACTTCAAGGAATTGCTTGCGGGCACGCGGCGTCCGGAGCCGGGTGACTTGGCCGATCGCCTTGGCGCGTGGATTGGTAGCCCGAGCGGGGAGGGCGGCGAGCATGCCTGGCTGTTCGATAACGAAGTTGACAGGCTCGATCTCGACGCGCGCGTGCTTGGCTTTGACATGACGCAGCTCTTAGAAAATCCGCGCCTGCGCACGCCTGTCATGATGTATCTGTTCCACCGCATCGATGAGCGGCTGGACGGCAAGCCCACGATGATCCTGATCGATGAGGGTTGGAAGGCGCTCGATGACGAAGTGTTTGCCGCGCGCATTCGCGACTGGCTTAAGACTTTGCGTAAGCGGAACGCATTGGTGGGCTTTGCGACGCAGTCCGCGCGCGATGCGCTCGAAAGCCGCATTTCGACTGCGCTTGTTGAGCAGACCGCGACCATGGTCTTCATGCCCAACAGCCGCGCCCGGCCTGAGGATTATTGCGATGGATTTGGCCTCACCGATCACGAGCTCGCGCTGATCCGCACTTTGCCTGCGCATTCGCGCTGCTTCCTCGTGCGGCAGCCCGATGCGAGCGTTGTTGTACGGCTTGATCTGTCGGGCGCGCCTGAAGTGCTTACCATTCTCTCGGGCCGCGAAGCCTCCGTGCGGCGGCTTGACCTGCTGCGCGAAGCGGTCGGCGATGATCCCAGCCAGTGGTATCCCGCGCTCACCAGCACAGTTTGGCCGGACGGCGCGAATGGCGCCGTGGATGAAGACGGGCAGCCCGTCTGGCAGGCGGCGGAATAATGGCGACCAGCTGCGATATTGCCGCCCAGGAGGTGGGCTCGGGTGTTTCGGCGGCGCTTACCGCGGTTGACTGCATTGCCAGCCAGGTGAGCGAGCAGGCCTTTGGTCGCCTGTTCGGGGCCGGGGGCGAGATGGCCCAGGTGCTGATCATCCTCCTAACCTTCTATGTCGCGTTTCTTGGCATCAGCCTGATGCTGGGTCGCTCAAACCTGTCAGTGCGCGCGCTCGTGCCGCGGATCATGACAATCGGCCTCGTGGTCACCTTTGCGACGAGCTTTGCTGCGTATTCGGCGATCTTCTACAATATCTTTGTCGCGACCCCGGACTGGCTTGCGGGCGTGCTGACCAACAGCAAGGGTTCAGCTACCGCCACTTTCGCGCAAAAGCTCGACGTGGTGTTCATCGCTGTGCAGGAAGCCTCGACCGGGCAGACTGACATCAATGTGTTTTCGCCGCCGGGCATGATGTGGCTGGGCGCTCTGCTGTTGTTGCTGGGCACTGTGGGTCTGCTGGTCACCGCGCGCATTGGCTTGGCGCTGCTTCTGGCCGTTGGCCCGATTCTTGTGGTGATGGCGCTGTTCAACCAGACGCGCGGGCTGTTTGTGGGCTGGCTCAAGGGTATGGTGATGCTGAGCCTAGCGCCGCTATTCGCCGTCGTCGGCGGTTCGATCATGCTGGAGATGGCGGTGCCGATCCTTGCCACTTTGGTGGAAAGCTCCGCTCAGGGTCAGCAGATCGATCAGCAAGCAGCAATGGCCTTTTTCGTGGTCGGCTTTGTCCATTGCATGCTGATGCTGATGGCTTTGATCGTGTCCTCGCTGATGGTGTCGCGCTGGCAGGTCTTTGGCTTTGTCGAGGGCACCAAGGATGCCGCATCACCCGCGCAAACGCCTGTCGCTGCGCCCACAATGAACCCTGCGCCTGCCAACGCTCGCGCCGCTCAGATTGCGCCCCCTGCCACCGCCGCTGCAGGCCAACGTCGCGCGCAGGTTGCCCCCGCCGCCGTGGCGGCGAACGATACAGGCCCGGCGATGAGCAGCGCGCGCGAGGCGAGGGTCTATTCTTCGTCTTTACAAGGCGGTCAGCCTCAGGCGCTTAACCCTGCTACATCGCGCTCTCGCGGCATCGGCAATCGCTTCAAGAGCGCGTCGCCGCGCGGGAGCCAGTCCTCCAAGGCGACCAGTATGGAGACGTCGAAATGAACCGTGCAGTCCATCTGCTGCCCATCTCTGCCGCTGCCCTGATCGCAGCACCGCTTGCCGCACAGGAAATGGGTGAAGCCGGTGCGAACGTGAGCAAAGCGGTGGAACAGCCCACGCCCGATGCGCGCATTAAGACGCTGGTCTATGACGCTGCCTCGGTGTTCACCATTCGCGGCAAGGTCAAGGTGCAGACCACGGTCAAATTCGCGGAGGATGAGCGGATCGAAAACGTTGCGATCGGCGACAGTAGCGCCTGGCAGGTCCAGCCAAACAAGGCGCAGTCGATCCTGTTCGTCAAACCGCTGCAGCCGAGCGCTCAGACCAACCTCACCGTGGTGACATCGAAGCGGACCTATCTGTTCGACCTTATCGCATCGAACAAGAACGCGCCGCTATACGTGCTGCAATTCCGCCATCCCGAGCTTGAACGCGCCAAGGAAGAGGCGCGCCTTGCCGCGCTGGAAGCGGCCAAAATCGAGAAAGCGAACGCAACCGAGCTTCAGGCGGCCAATGATCCTTACGCGGTTGCCGATCCTGCAACGCTCAATTTCGAGTGGGCGGGCGCTGGCAAGAGCGAGCTTCTGCCCGCGCGCGCCTATGATGATGGCGAAGCGCTATTTTTGACATGGCCGGCGGGCACGGCAATCCCGGCGATCCTCAAGATGAACGAGGATGGCGATGAAGGGCCTGTCAATTTTACGGTGCGCGGCGACACTCTGGTGCTCGACGAAGTGCCCGGTCAGATTATCCTGCGCTCGGGCGGGGAAACGGCTACGCTGACGAATACGGGGCCGAGCCTTGGAAACCCGCGTCAGGCATCTCGCTAAGGGTGGCAGTTGTTATGATTGATCAATTGGAGGTGAACTAATGCGTTTGGCTATGCGTCTCCCGCCCAGGAAGGGTGATAACGGGGCTTCGGGTTCCGGTGATCCGCGTGAGAGCGAAAGCGCCGAGGTCATTGATCTGGCAAGCCGCAGCGCGTTTCCCGCGGTTACCGATCGCAAGTCGAAGGGCGATGGCCTGGGGCTGGCGGCTGGCGTTGCGATCGTGTTCGGCCTTGGCGCGGTGACCTTGTGGAGCATGAACGCTGCGCAGGTCGAAGAGCCTCAGCCGATTGGCAATGCGGATGTCGCGCCGCCGCAAGCAGCGGTGCCCGCTCGCGTGCAGCCTGCTGTGCCCGCCCCGGCGCCGCGCAGGCCGGATCCGGCGCCCGCACCGGTTCTGACTCGCTCGCCCGATAGCCAGCCCGGTACTTCGGCCAATCCATACGCAAGTCCAATGATGACGTATGACGCCAGCGTCCCCGCCGGTAGCGCAGTGGCAGAGCCTCCGGCCGCCGGTGTAGCGGTAGCTGGTGACGCAAATAGCCCCGGTCTTTCGGGATCGGCTGCCCAGTTCGCTGCGTCTGTTGGCGGTGTCGGCGGTGCGCCTGCACAAGCGACCATGCTTGCCAATCCGGCGACCACCGTCATCAAAGGCACGCTAATCCCGGCGGTTCTTGAAACCGCGATCAATACTGATGTCCCCGGCTATGCACGCGCCGTGGTGAGCCAGGATGTGCGCAGCTTTGATGGGACCAAGGTCCTGATCCCGCGCTCGTCGCGCCTGATCGGCCAGTACCAGTCGGGCGTCCAGCAAGGGCAAAAGCGCGCTTATGTCATCTGGGAAGAAGTCATCACGCCTGAAGGTGTAGTCGTGAAAATCTCCTCGCCTGCTGTCGCGTTTGACGGGACAACGGGCCTTGAAGGAAAGGTCAACAGTCACTTCTTCAAGCGCTTTGGCTCGGCCATGTTGCTTTCTGTGATCGGCGGTCTTGGTGCTTCGCTTTCAGGTGGCACTTCGGTGATCCTTGGCGGCGCACAGACATCGATACCCGATGCCGACATCAGCCCGACCATCCGCGTCAAGATGGGTGAGCCGATCCGCGTTTTTACCGCGCGTAACCTTGATTTCAGCACGGTCCAGAACTGACAGGCGCGACGCCAAGAGGTCTTATTGATGAGCGCTGATATCCATCCTCTCTCTCCGTCCTCTGGCGAAACGCCGGGCGATGAGGTCGAGGCGCACGAGCCCAGCAGCCTTGAGCTGATGGCGGAGCGCAGCGTCTATCTCGATGCCTATCTCGCGCCGTTCAAGCGCTGGCTTGAGCGCGACACAGTCACTGAGGTGATGGTCAACCGCCCCGGCGAGGTTTGGGTTGAGGACGCAGCAACGGGTGGCGGCATTCGCCGGATAGTCACGCCCGAGATCGATGATCGGCTGGTCCAGCGCCTTGCCGAACAGGTCGCGCGCGTCAGCCACCAGGGGATCAACCGCGAACATCCGCTGCTAGGCGCGACCCTTCCCGATGGTGCGCGTATCCAGTTTTGCGGACCGCCCGCGAGCCGCAAGCACTGGATTATGGCAATCCGCCGCCATCGCACCCTCAACCTGCCGCTCGATGCGTACGATGCAGGGCCCCTTACCGGAGAGGCGCAAATCGACATGCCCGATCCGCAGTTTCAGCCGATTGACTTCCTGCGAGAGGCCATCCGCCACCGCAAGACGATCCTGATTTCCGGCGGCACCAGCACAGGCAAGACAACCTTCCTAAACGCCATGCTGGGTGAGATCCCGTCAGAGGAGCGCGTCGTGCTGGTCGAGGATACGCCTGAATTGAAGTTTCCCGGCGAAAACTGCGTCGGTCTGGTGGCGGTAAAGGGCGAGCTGGGAGAGGCCAAGGTGACCGCGAACGAGCTGCTCCAGGCTGCCTTGCGCCTGCGGCCCGATCGCATCGTTCTGGGCGAATTGCGCGGCAGCGAAAGCGTCTCTTTCCTGCGCGCGATCAACACCGGCCATCCCGGCAGCTTTTCGACCATCCACGCCAATTCGCTGCGCGGCGCTTTGGAGCAATTGTCGCTTATGGTGATGCAGACCGGCATCGGCCTGTCGCGCTCGGATACGATTGCCTATGCCGCCAGCGTGATTGATGTGATCGTCCAACTGGGGCGCGATGCAGACGGCAAACGTGGGATCACTCAGATCGCCGAAGCGCGTTCGCTGATCTGATAACCGGTTTGATCGTCCAGCGCGGTGCGTCTGTTTCGATTGAAAATCGTGTGACAAGATCCAAGTCTCGATTTACTTGAGGGCCGCACCACAACAGCGCGGTGCCAACAGCGTCAGGTCAAAGGACTAACGAAGCGATGGGCAGCGCCCCGATCAAGCACGACTTTACCGAGCCAGCGGCGGCAGCCAGCCTCGCTGGCGGCGCTGTTAGCGGCGTGGCTGGCGATGGGGACAATTACTTCAACCGCGAACTGTCATGGCTTGGCTTTAATGAACGCGTTCTGGCTGAGGCTGAGAACACTGCGTACCCCTTGCTCGAAAGGCTGCGCTTTCTCTCGATTTCGGGCAGCAACCTCGATGAATTCATGATGATCCGTGTTGCCGGCCTTGTCGGGCAGGCGCAGCGCGGTATCGACAAGGTCGCGATTGACGGGCGCACGCCCACCCAGCAATTGAGCGCTATTCGCGCCAAGCTTGAGGAGGTTTCCGAGCGTCAGCAGGACATTTGGCGCTCTCTGCGCGAAGCTCTGGGTGAGAGCGATATTCACATCGCCGATGAGCGCCGCATCGCTCCCAAAGCGCATGACTGGCTGGCGAATTTCTTCTCCGAGGAAATCCTGCCCATCATCACGCCGCAAGCGCTCGATCCGGCACACCCTTTCCCTTTCGTCCAGAATGAAGGGATGGGGCTGCTCTTCACCCTCACGCGAGAGGCGGACGAGGAGCAGATCGTTGAGATGATCCTGATCCCCACCGCTCTGCCGCGTTTTGTGCGCGTTCCGGCTGAGGTCGCAGGGGGCGAGGGGGCGATCTACATCTCTATCGCCAGCCTAATCCAGCGCTACGCGGAGAAGCTCTTCCCCGGCTTCACAATCGAAGGAGACGGTCTGTTCCGCGTGCTGCGTGACAGCGACATCGAGATCGAGGAAGAGGCCGAGGATCTGGTGCGCACCTTCCGCAGCGCTATCCAGCGCCGCCGCCGTGGTCAGGTGATCCAGCTTGAGCTTGAAGAGGACTTTGACCCCCAAGCCGAAGCCATGCTGCTTGAACAATTGGGCGTCAGCGAGGCAGCCGTGATCAAGACCGATGGTATGATCGGAATTGATGGTCTCTCGGAAATCGTTTCGGAAGACCGGCCCGACTTAAAGTTTGACGCCTATTCCCCGCGCTATCCCGAGCGTGTGCGCGAACACGATGGCGATGTTTTCTCCGCCATCCGCGAGAAAGACATCGTGATCCACCACCCCTACGAAAGCTTCGAGGTGGTGGTCGATTTCATCCGTCAGGCCGCAGCTGATCCGGACGTGGTCGCGATCAAGCAGACGCTTTACCGCGCGGGCTCGCAATCAGCCGTCATCAACGCGCTGATCGAAGCGGCTGAAAACGGCATATCGGTAACCGCGGTGGTCGAATTGAAGGCGCGCTTCGATGAGGAGCAGAACCTCAAATGGGCGACCAAGCTTGAGCGTGCTGGCGTGCAGGTCATCTACGGCTTCACCGATTGGAAGACCCACGCCAAGACCGCGATGGTCGTGCGGCGCGAAGGCAATTCCTTCCGCACCTACTGCCACTTTGGCACCGGGAACTATCACCCGATCACCGCCAAGATTTACACCGATATGAGCTTCTTCACCGCCGATCCCAAGCTGGGGCGCGATGCGGCGCGGATGATGAATTTCGTCACCGGTTATGTCGAGCCAAAGGACATGGAGCTCATCAAGGTTGCCCCGCTCGATCTGCGCGAAGAGCTCTACAAACGCATCGACACAGAGATCGCCAATGCGGGCAAGGGGCTGCCAACTGGCATTTGGCTCAAATGCAACCAGATTACTGACAAGGGCATGATTGACCGGCTTTACGCGGCAAGCGATGCGGGTGTGCCGGTTGAAATCGTTTGCCGCGGTATTTGCTGCCTGAAGCCCGGTGTGCCGGACCTGTCGGAAAATATCCGCGTCAAATCGATCATCGGGCGTTTCCTCGAGCACAGCCGTATCTACGCCTTCGCCAACGGCAAGCCCATGCCAAGCCCGGAGGCTGCGGTGTTCATTTCCTCGGCCGACCTGATGGGCCGCAACCTTGATCGCCGGGTTGAAAGTCTGATCCCGATCCTCAACCGCACAGTGCACGATCAGGTGCTCCAGCAAGTATTGCTCGCCAATATGCTGGACACCGAACAGAGCTGGTGGCTCAACGCTGACGGCAGCTATTCAAGGGTGGAGGCTCGCGAAAAGCCGTTTAATTGCCACCGCTATTTCATGACCAACCCCTCGCTTTCGGGTCGCGGGGGAGCGTTGGAAGCGGGCGGAGTACCAAAATTGTCGCTGCGTAAAGGGCGCAGTGATTAAACAATAAGAGCCTTTGGACGGGGCCAAGCGGGGGCAGGCGACACCAGAATGAGTTTCAAGAGACGGCGAGGGGAACGCGACGGCGCGTTCTCTGGCAACACTCCAAGCCGCGCAATCATCGATATAGGATCCAACACGGTTCGGCTGGTGGTCTATGGCGGCTCGATGCGCGCGCCCACCGTGCTGCTTAATGAAAAGGTCACCGCCAAGCTTGGGCGGGATATCGCCAAGAACGGCACGCTGGCTGATGACGCGATTGCGATTGCCTTGCGCGGGCTGGAGCGGTTTGTGCTCCTGCTTGAGGATCTGAGGGTAAGCGCCATTGATATGGTTGCCACCGCCGCGGTTCGCGATGCGAGCAATGGGGGCGCATTTGTCGAAACCCTCAAAGAGATGGGTCTGGCACCTCGCATTTTGAGTGGCGAGGAAGAAGCGATACTGAGCGCCTATGGCGTTGCTGGGGCGTTTCCGGGTGCGCTCGGAATTGTCGCTGACCTTGGCGGGGGCAGCTTGGAACTCGTTAATCTCGATGTGGGCGCTGTGTCCGATCCGGTGACCTTGCCGTTGGGCGCCTTGCGATTGCCCGATTACCGCGAAAAGGCGAAAGGGTCGGCCAAGGCCATGCGTGATGCTCTCGCCAAGGATATCGCCAAGGGCGCTGGAAAGCGGGAGGCGGAATCAACGCTTTACCTCGTTGGCGGTACGTGGCGCGCCATGTCCGTCTTTGCGATGCAGGAAGAGGGCCACCCTTTAAGCGATCCGCACGGGCTGGAACTCAGCGCCAAACGCACGCTGGCGATTATGCAAAGCCTTACCGAGGAGACCTATGAGAGCCTGAAGGCTCGCCGCCGGATTTCATCGATGCGCGCCGAGAAACTGCCCGACGCAGCGATCCTTTTGCAGGCATTGTTGGAGACCTTGAAGCCCAGCCGCATTGTCTTTTCCTCGTGGGGCTTACGCGAAGGGCTGTTGTTCGACAGTCTTGCACCCGAGGCGCGAAGTCAGGACCCGCTTCTGGCTGGCGTTTCCACTTTTGCCGCTGGGCGGGGCGCACCACCTACTTTGGCTACGCGTATCGCAAGCTGGACGATCGACGCGGCGCCCGCGCGCGAACACGGCAGCGAGCGTCTGCGGCTGGCGGCGACCATGCTGGCACTCGCATCAATGCAGATCGAGCCGAATATCCGCCTGCCGCAAGCCATCAACTGGGCGCTGCAAAAGCGCTGGATTGCGATTGATGGGAAGAGCCGAGCGATGCTCGCCGCAGCGATTGCAGCCAATGGCAACGCGCTCGATCTTGATGAAACGGTGCGCGCGCTGGCCAGCGAAGAGGCGCTGGACGAGGCGATCAATTGGGGCCTCAGCATACGGCTTGCGCGTCGTTTGGGAGCAAATTCGCGCCGTTCGCTCGATATGAGTCGGCTTTTCATCGAGGGTGGTGCGCTGGTCCTGCGACTTGCCACCAGCCACGCCGCTCTGGCGACGGGCCCAGTGGAGAAGGACATGAAGCTGCTTTCCGCTTGCCTCGGGCTAGAGCCGCGCGTCGATGTCGTAGCCGACGACGCTCTGCGCTCCCGAGAGGACTAGAAGGCTCAGATTTGAGCAGCGCCGCGCTTTTCCTTGCCGGAGAAAGGCGAGAAGTCGGTCTCGGTATCGAACAGGTCGACCCCTTCGGCTTTCTTGAGCCAGCCCACGACCGCATAGGTCACAGGCGTGAGCGCAGCTTCCCAGAATACCTTGAGCAGCCAATTGGTGACCATCACCGTCACCACCGCATCCGTCGTCCAGATGCCGTAAAAGGCGATGGGGTAGAAAATCAGGCTGTCGACGCCTTGGCCTACCACGGTCGAGCCAATCGTCCGGGTCCACAGCGCGCGGCCCTTGGTCAAGACCTTCATCTTGGCCATAACGTAGGAATTGACGAACTCACCCGCCCAGAAAGCGACGATCGAGGCGACGACGATCCGCCAAGTGCTGCCAAAGACGCTTTCATAGGTCTGCTGGCAGATCGCGCCGGGAGGGCCGTCAGGATCGAGATTGTTGCCAAGGGGCCCGGGCGGGCTGTCAAACCCCGTCGCTGCGCAGGTCCATCCGTCGAACGCAGGCAGGCTGACGACGACATAGCTCATGAAGGCAAGGAAGATCATCGCGGCAAAGCCGGTCCAGATCACCCGGCGAGCGCGGGCAAAGCCGTAAATCTCGGTCAGCACGTCGCCGATGACATAACCGAGAGGGAAGAACAGGATCCCTGCGCCATAGATGAACACGCCATCAGGCGCGGGCCACATCCCGCTTGGCCACCAGCTCACCTCGACAAAGGTCAGCTTTGCTGCACCGATTATGTTTGAGAGCAGCAGGATCGCGACGAAAGCCGCCATCACGAAATCATAGAAGCGAAACGTCACCGGCGCGGTGGTGGTCGCAACGATTGTGTCGGTGGGATCGGTGTCGAAATCGGGGGGGAGGTCACGCTTTTTCATTGCGTGTGCGCCCTAGCGCGATTCACATCCATGCGAAAGCACGCTAAGGGCATCTCCGGCGCGCGCCCTTAGCTCATCTGGATAGAGCGCGAGACTTCTAATCTTGAGGTAGTAGGTTCGAGTCCTACAGGGCGCGCCATTTTCCATTTTATCATCGCTCACGCTTCGCTTGATCCACGCTGGAAAAGCCGCTGAACCCCGCCTATCCCTGACACAGAGCGGTTGAGGGGGAGCACAGATGAAGCCAGCCGGACAGACTGACAAGATCGGGCCTTACGTCTCAATTGTACGAGAAGAGCGTATAGCGCGCGTCACCTTTGATCGCGGGGATGGCCTTAACGCGCTTTCCATCGCGCTCATGCAGGACCTTAAGCGTGCAGCGGAGGCCCTTCGCGAAGCCTCCGATATCTCAGCCATCGTCTTGAGCGGGGGTCAGGTGTTTTCGGCAGGCGCAGATCTGGCCGATCCTGAGCTGGCGGCGCGCGATACCATGGGGTTGGTCGAGCACCGCAATGCCCTGCGGCTTGGCCCTGATATGTGCGATGCCTGGGCGCGGCTTGAGGCCATCACAATCGTAGCCATTGAGGGTTTCTGCATTGGCGGAGGCTTGGCGCTGGCCGCCTCGTGCGATCATCGCGTCATCGCTCAGGCCGCTCATTTTCGCCTGCCCGAAGTGCCGCTCGGCATGAATATGAGCTGGCGTTCGGTTCCGCGTCTTGTGGCGCTGATCGGACCCTCACGCGCGAAGGAATTGATTGCACTTGGGCGCAAGGTCGAAGCGGGGGAAGCGCTCAATTGGGGGCTCGCTGACCGGGTGACGCCTGCCGGAGAGGCTGAGGCCCAAGCGCTCGCGCTCGCCGAGCAATATGCCGCCCTCCCGCCGCTTGCAACGCGCATGGCGAAGGAAGCGATCGATGTCAGCGCGCAGCCGCTGGGACATGCGACAAGCTTCATGGACCGCGACCAGTTCCTGCTCGCCCGGGGATCAGCCGATCACAGGGAAGCGGTGAGCGCCTTTCTGGAAAAGCGCTCGGCTGACTTCAAGGGCAAGTGAGTGTGCAGAGCCGCGCCGACTTGAGCATTGGCCAACTCCATCAAGGGCTCTTCTCGCGAGCGACTCGTCGCACTGACCGCACAGCTCATGCCAAATTTTGGCTGGGACGCGGGCGAGTCCGCTCCTGTTAAGGTTGCAATGACAAGTGTAATCGCTCGCGTTCAGCAACAGGAGACCAGACCTTATGCGCATTCTTCTCGCCTCGCTTGCCGCCGTCGCGCTCTTCACACCCATTGCGGCGCCGGTTGCCGCCAACGCGCATCACCCCACCATCGTGGTCGAAGGGCAGCGGGGCACTCGAATATCTCCCAACAATGACAGCAATCCCTGGTGGGTCGACTACAAGACGGATATTAGCGAAGCGAAGCGCGAACTGCGCAGCGACCTGCGCAGGGCGACCGACTACGAAGACCGCGTCGATGCAAAGGAAGAGTATCGCCGCGAAGTCGCCGATGCGAAGTATGATTATCGCAAGGAAATGGCAGAGCGCGGCTATCGCGTCGTCAATTTCGAGCGCAACCGGCGCGAATATATCAGCCGCCGCTAAGCCCGCAGCTTCTACCCGCGCGCCACGCTTTCGAGCAATTCCGCAGTAATCGGGTAGCCTGCATCCTCGATAATAGTCAGCATCGGCTGGCCGGAGCTGTCATCCACTTTGGGGACGATGGTCTTAACAGGGATCGCCTCGGCCTGAGCGCGCGCTTCGGCAAAGCAAGCAAACAGGGCCAAGCGCTCAAGATTGCGGCGGGTGGGGAAGATGAGCTTGATCTCGCCCGTCTCGGCAAGCTCGAGTGCGCCTTGCGCGCTGATCCAGAAAAGCTGTGTGTTCTCCGAATTGTCGACCGAGATATCAACGGCGCCTGTTCCCAGGTCCGCAAGATAAAAGCGCGTGTCGTAGACGCGCGAGAGGTTTTCGTTTTTGGGGTACCAGCGCGCGAAGGGCATGATCTGGTCAAGGTCGAGCGTCCAACCAAACGCGCCCAGGACGGGAGCGAGGGTCTTGGTTTTCTCAAGCATGTCGCGCGCGGCCTTGGCCGTTTCGGCGGTGATGGTGCCCTTGAGGCCTAGCGCAAGGCCAGTTTCCTCAAGCGTTTCGCGCACCGCAGCGATCTGGTGCGCGGCTTCGTCCACACTCAGTTCGCTTTCGCTTGCCACCGTTTCTGCCAGAGCAAAATCTGCGGGGTCGACCCGACCACCCGGAAACACCGCCATGCCGCCGGCAAAGGCCATATTGCGCGAGCGTACGGTCATCAAAACTTGGGGTGCGCCTCCTTCGGGGCAGCTGCGGAAGATGACGATGGTAGCGGCTGGGATGCCTTCTGGTTGGGGCGGGGACGGGCTAGGTGTTGGTGCGTTGGAATCGCTCATTGGGTTCTGATGGCGCGCTTGCGGGCTCTTGCCAAGCGTGCCTTTGCCCAAGTGGTGTCGGAAGTCTTTACACCGCGCACGTTGCTCGCTTAAACATTAACCCCTTAAGCCACTGATACATATAGACTGATAGGGTTTGGCACGGCTGATGCATCACAAATGGCAGACCCAGTGGTCTTCAAAACGAGGTGAGATCTTTCTGGTCTCTGGTCTTACCTCCCCGTGATAAGAAAGCCGCTCTGGGTTTGGTCACCCAGGGCGGCTTTTCTTTTGTCCTCAGTGCTATTCGCTTCGCTATCGCCCAGGGGCTAACGAGGACCACTTGAGGCCGCGCGGTAGCGCTTGAGAAACAATCTACTTCGACCCGACAGAATTTGTAGTGAATCAGGCTTCAGCCTGAGCGACGCCCTTTTCGTCCATCAGCTGCTTTAGTTCGCCCGCTTCGAACATTTCCATCATGATGTCGCTGCCGCCAACGAACTCGCCTTTGACGTAAAGCTGGGGGATGGTTGGCCAGTCGGAGAACGTCTTGATCCCCTGGCGGACTTCCATGTCCTGCAGCACATCGACGCTTTCATAGGTGACGCCGACGTGATCGAGGATGGCGACAGCCCTGCTCGAAAAGCCGCATTGCGGGAAGAGTGGGGTCCCCTTCATGAACAGGACAACGTCGTTGTCGCCAACAAGGGTAGAAATGCGTTCGTTGATATCAGCCATCAGACATGGGGCCTCTAGCTAGAGAGTGACAGGGTGCGGCGCGTTGAGCGTTCAACGCATCGCTTGCTCAGTGTTACTTGGGAACCACGGTTGTGACTTGCAAGGCGTGCAATTCGCCGCCCATCTTTTCGCCGAAAGCGGCGTAGACCATCTTGTGCTGTGCGACGCGTGTCTTGCCTGCAAATTGCGGCGCGGTGACGCGCGCTGCCCAGTGATTGTCATCCCCGGCAAGATCGGTGAGCTCGACCACGCAGCCGGGCAGCTCAGCCTCGATCGCTGCTATGATGACTTCGCCCTTCATCGGCATCGGTAATGCTCCGTTCGTGGCTTAAAGACCGGTTTCGAGCTGACGCTTGGCCTCGATCGCCATCTCTTCGAGCTTTGCACGAATGTCGGCTTCGCTGACATCGGCATTGGCGGCGGTGAGATCGCCGAGCAGCTTGCGGATGACGTCTTCATCGCCCGCTTCTTCAAAGTCGGCCTGGACGACCGATTTCTTGTAGGCGTCGGTTTCTTCAGCGGTGAGGTTCATTAGGCCCGCGGCCCATTCGCCCAGCAGCCGGTTGCGGCGCGCAGCCATTCTGAAAGCGGTCTCTTCATCCATCGCGAACTTGGCTTCTTCAGCGCGTTCGCGGTCCTTGAAATCGGTCATTGATCCCTCCGATAGTATTGCCGGGCGAGAGATAGGCTGCGCTGCGTCAGGCGGCAAGCCAAACCTAGTCCATGGTAACGACCAGCTTGCCCACAGCCTCGCGGTTTTCAAGCTTGGCGATGGCTTCGCCTGCGCGTTCGAGCGGGAAGATTTCCGAGACCAGCGGATCGATCTTGCCATCCTTCATCAGCTGAAAAAGCTCTTGCACCTGGGCGATGAACTTGGCCGGTTCGCGCGCGGTGAAGGCGCCCCAGAAGACGCCGCAAATGTCGCAGCTTTTAAGTAGCGTAAGGTTCAGAGGCATCTTGGCGATCCCCGCTGGGAAACCGACCACGAGGAAGCGGCCCTCCCACGCGATTGAGCGCAGAGCGGGCTCCGAATACTGACCGCCAACAATGTCATAGACGATGTTCGCGCCATTGGGCCCGCATGCTGTCTTGAACGCATTGGCGAGCTCTTTTGAGGCGGCCTTGTCCATGTCCTTGCGCGGGTAGATAACGACTTCGTCCGCGCCCGCCTCCCGCGCAACTTCGCCCTTCGCTTCGCTTGAGACCGCGGCAACGACGCGCGCGCCAAAAGCCTTGGCCAATTCCACGGCAGACAAGCCCACACCGCCCGCCGCGCCCAGGATCAGCACCACGTCGCCTTGGTTGATGTGCCCGCGATCCTTGAGCCCGTGAATCGTGGTGCCGTAGGTCATCAGCAGGCTGGCGGCTTTCTCGAACGCGACGCCATCGGGGACGGGGAACATGCGATTGGCGGGGACGATGGCCTTTTCGCGCAAGCCTCCATTACCCATGCCGGCCATCACTCGGTCACCGACCTTGTAATTCTCAACGCCTTCGCCAACCGCTTCGACAATCCCTGCGAGCTCACCGCCGGGCGAATAGGGGCGATCGGGCTTGAACTGGTAGAGGTCGCGGATCATCAGAGTGTCGGGATAGTTGATCGCGCAGGCCTTGACCGCGACGAGTACTTCGCCCTTGCCCGGGGTGGGAACTTCGATCTCATCCAGAGTGAGGGTTTCCGGGCCGCCCACTTCGTGCGTGCGAATGGCTTTCATTGTCGCATCTCTCCCTTATGCGTTGGTGCCGGTGGTGAGCCAGCGTTGTGCGTTTAATCGTGTGTCTTCAAATCGCGCAATAGCCTTGCTGCGCTCAAGCGTGAGCGCGACTTCATCAAGGCCGCCCATCAGGCAATGCTTGCGGAACGGATCGATCTCGAAGGGGAAACGATCCTGAAACTGGGTGGTGACGGTTTGGGTTTCGAGATCAACCGTGATGGGAGAGCCTTGCTGCGCCACTTCCATCAGCCGATCGATCGCCGCTTGGGGCAAGACGACAGGCAGGATCCCGTTCTTGATCGCATTGCCAGAGAAAATGTCAGAATAGCTCGGCGCGATCACCGCACGAATGCCGAGATCGAGCATGGCCCAGGCGGCGTGTTCGCGGCTCGACCCGCAGCCGAAATTGTCGCCTGCAATCAGGATCGGCGCGCCAGCGTAAGCGGGATCGTCAAAGACGTTGCCCTCCACCTCGCGCACGGTTTCAAACGCGCCTTTGCCAAGGCCGTCACGTGTAATTGTTTTCAGCCATTTGGCGGGAATGATGACGTCGGTATCGACGTTCTTCTGGCCAAAGGGGATCGCCTGGCCCTCAACGCGTGTGAGCTTTTCCATGGCTGCGCGCGTCGCCTCAGTCAGTCTCAGGCGGTTCGCCCGAAGGCGCCGTTTTGGCCTGATCGGCGCCGATGGCGCTGTCTTCGGGCTTCTTGCGGAACCGGCGGCCCGCATAAAGCAGCGCAGCAGCGACCGCGGCAGAGCCAATAGCGGCAGCGCCAATGGCGACTTTGTTGTTGTTCTTCTCTTTCGTCATGAGCGTTCCTTGCGCCTCACTGCATCGGGTTTCAAGCCTGTTCAATCGAACTTGCGCACATCGGTGAGCTTGCCGGTCACCGCCGCTGCGGCGGCCATGGCGGGGGAGACGAGGTGCGTGCGGCTGCCAGGCCCTTGTCGGCCGACAAAATTGCGGTTCGAGGTCGAGGCGCAGCGCTCTCCGGCGGGCACTTTATCAGGGTTCATGCCCAGACACGCCGAACAGCCCGGCTCGCGCCATTCAAAGCCGGCCTCGGTAAAGATCGTATCGAGCCCTTCGTCTTCGGCCATCGCCTTCACAAGGCCTGATCCCGGCACCACGATGGCCCAGCGCACAGTGTCGGCCTTTTTGCGGCCCTTGAGGATCTCGGCCGCGCTGCGCAGGTCTTCGATACGGCTGTTGGTGCAGCTGCCGATGAAGATGTTTTCAACCGGGACATCGGCCATGAGAGTGCCGGGGGTAAGGCCCATGTAATCGAGGCTCTTGGCAGCTGCATCGCGCTTGCTTTCATCGGCAAAGCTATCGGGCGAGGGGACGCTGCCAGTGATCGCGACGACATCTTCCGGGCTGGTGCCCCAGGTTACAGTGGGCGCGACATCGGCAGCGTTGACGGTGACCGATTTAGCAAACTCTGCGCCTTCATCGCTGTGCAGCGTGCGCCAATAGGCGAGGGCCACCTCCCAAGCCTCGCCCTTGGGTGCCATTGGGCGGTTCTTGAGGTATCGGAACACCGTCTCATCAGGAGCGATCAGCCCGGCGCGCGCGCCTGCCTCAATGCTCATATTGCAGACGGTCAGACGCTCCTCGACGCTCATCGCCTCGAAGACCGGGCCGCGATATTCGATCACATAGCCCGTGCCACCCGCTGCGCCGATGACACCAATAATGTGGAGTATCAGGTCCTTCGCGGATATGCCGGGGCCAAGCGTGCCTTCCACACGCACTTCCATCGATTTTGAGGGTTGCAGCAGCAGCGTCTGCGTGGCGAGCACATGCTCCACCTCGCTCGTCCCGATCCCGAAAGCGAGCGCGCCAAGCCCACCATGGCAGGCCGTGTGCGAATCGCCGCAGACGATCGTGGTGCCCGGCAGCGAGAAGCCCTGTTCGGGGCCGACGACATGGACAATGCCCTGCTCAGCCGCCGTCGCCTCGATATAACGAATGCCAAAATCGGGCGCGTTCCTTTCGAGCGCTGCAAGCTGGGCGGCGCTTTGCGGATCGGCGATCGGCAGGCGCTCTCCATCCGCGCCGACGCGCGGCGTCGTAGGCAGGTTGTGATCGGGAACGGCGAGAGTGAGTTCAGGCCGGCGTACTGGTCGCCCAGCTAAACGAAGCGCCTCAAAGGCCTGCGGGCTGGTCACTTCATGGACGAGGTGCCGGTCGATATAGACGAGTGAGGTTCCATCTTCGCGGGTCTCGACGACGTGGGAGTCCCAGATCTTCTCGTAGAGGGTGCGGGGTTTGGGGGCCATTTTCTCTCGACTTTATTCCTGCTCGTCGGCGCGAGTAGCGGTGAAGCAGCAACACTGGCAAGCTAGATGCGATTTTGGAGGCAATTCCTCATGGAAATTTCACTCTCCTTCGCCTAACTTACACCCATGTCAGCAACACCGCCCGCCTCTGCGAAGACATCTGCGCCGTTTGCGTTCCCGATCAAGGTTGTGCCCGATGACATCGACTTCATGGGCCACGTAAACAATGCGCGCTATCTCAACTGGGTGCAGGATGCGGTTCTGGCGCATTGGAACCGGCTCGCCCCGGCTGAAGAGGTGGCGAGCAAGGCCTGGGTCGCGCTGAAGCACGAGATCACCTACCGCAAGCCTGCCTTCCTCGAGGATGAAGTGATCGCTAGCACCGTGCTCGAACGCTATAATGGCGCGCGCGCGTTCTATCACACGGTGATCAAGCGCGGTGAGGATGTGTTGGCAGAGGTTAAGTCGAGCTGGTGTTGCATCGATGCGGAGACCCTGCGGCCGGCAAGGATCGGCGATAACCTGCGAGAGTTCTTTTTCCCTGACGGACAATAGTGTAAGTCGCTCCTATGATGGATTTTTCTACGGGAGGGACGCTTGGCTTTCAGATCGTTCGCGACAGTCGCGTTTGCGGGGCTGTTGGCTTGGTCATCGCCGCTTCTTGCACAGGACGAGTTCAGCGAAGAGGAGAGTTCGGCGCTCCAAGGCGCGCTTGATCGCGGGCTTGCGATTTACCAATATGATCAAGCCGCTTGGCACGGCACCAACGCGCTACGCGAAGATATCAAGGACCTTGGCTCCTCGGGTATTCGCGGCTGGGTCATCAATGAAGTTGAGGCTGGCTTCGAAGTCGTCTTTTTTAGCCAAAGCGATATGGGCTATGAAGCGGTCTGGTCGGGGGTTTACAACGGACGCGACACAAATATCGGCTCTCGCAAGCGATACAAGCCCGGCGAGCGAGCGCTAACCGCGCTCGAAGCTGCCAAGGCTGAAGCCAGCAAATTGCCGCGCCGCGAAGAATTTCAGCGTTGTTCAGGCAAGCCGTTCAACTCAGTTGTGATGCCGACGGGCAAGGCGGATGACAGCCTTTATGTCTACTACCTCGTTCCTCAATCGACCTATGAGAGCATACCGATGGGCGGGCATTACCGTTTTGAAGTGCGCGACGGAGCGATTGTAGCCAGCCGTAAATTCACCAATTCGTGCCTCGAACTGCCGATCGGCGCGGCTGACGGCAAAGATGCGCCTGCAGGCCTGACCATAAGCCACTCGCTCGATCCAGTGCCGACCGAAATTCATGTGTTCTCGACCTTTGCGGCCAATTTGCTTATCTACGTCGTGACCACGCAGAACAAGCGTGTATGGGCGAGCGAAATTCTGAACGGGCAGCCGCGCTTGCGCTTGGTTGATGATGGCGGGTGATGCTGGCTCAATTGCGCCGTGCTGCCAAGCCGCTATACGCACCCAAATGAGCCGCTCAAGCGTATATCTGGTATGACTGTGCGCTACGCCCTCCCCAGCCAGCCGGTTCAACGGATGATTGGCCTTTCTCTCGCCACCTTGGTAGCGGGTGGCTGGCTGGCTGTGCATTTTTACGGGATGTTTGTGTTCGAGCTGACCTGGGAGAGCCTTCCCATCGCGCTCGCGCTTGCGGGCTTACAGATCTGGCTTAGTGTTGGCACTTTCATAATCTGTCATGACGCGATGCACGGCACTCTCGCGCCCGGCTGGCCGCGCGTAAATGCATGGATCGGAGCGCCGCTCTTGATGCTGTATGCAGGCTTTAAGTGGAAGCGGATGCGTGATGCCCATTTCGTCCATCACAAGCTGTCGGGTCACAAGGGCGATCCTGACTTTGATGAGGAGCATCCGGGCGATTTCCTCGCCTGGTACTGGACGTTCTTCAAGCGCTATTTCGGCTGGTTCTCGCTCATTTTCGTGCACACGGTGGTGGGGATCTATCTGTTTGTCTTCAACATTGATTTCATGCAGATTTTTGTCCTCTACGGCGCGCCGGCGCTGCTATCCTCATTGCAACTGTTCTACTTCGGCACTTTCCGCCCGCATCACCAAGACACGCGCCAGCCTTTCGCGGACAAGCACAACGCGCGCACCAACGATTTCCATCCGCTGGTCAGCCTCGCCACCTGTTTCCATTTCGGCTACCATCTGGAGCATCACCGTGCCCCGCAAGTGCCTTGGTGGGCGCTTCCCGGTGCCAAGCGGGCAGGGGTGGGCGATGTTGCCACAAGGTCTGACTTGGCGGGCGCTCAGACGGGACGTAAGGAAGCGGCACTATGACCTTGACCTGGTTTGAAGTCTTTCTGACCGTCATGTCGTCCCTCATCGGGATGGAGCTCTTCGCTTGGTGGGCGCACAAATACATCATGCATGGCTGGGGCTGGGCCTGGCACAAAGATCATCACGAGCCGCACAACAACGTTCTCGAAAAGAATGACTTGTTTGCGGTCGTCTTCGGTACGATCAACGCGGCTATGTACATTTACGGCTCGCTCTATTGGGACTGGCTGTGGTGGTTTGCTGTGGGCATCTCGCTTTATGGCGTGATCTACACGTTGATCCACGATGGGCTGGTGCATCAGCGCTATTGGAAATGGGTGCCCAAAAAGGGCTATGCGAAGCGGCTGGTGCAAGCGCACAAGCTCCACCACGCGACCATCGGCAAGGAAGGCGGGGTCAGCTTCGGCTTCGTCTTCGCGCGCGATCCGCAGGTGCTCAAGAAAGAGCTGCGCGAGCAGCGTGAGGCCGGGATCGCCGTGGTTCGAGATAGCGTCGGGGCGTGAGAGTCCCTATTCTGCTCGGGTGACAATCCAGCTTCCGACGATTACGGTTACCGTTACGGAAATCCACACCCATGGGTGACCAAGGGTAAACCAAGTAAATCCAATCCCGGCAAACAGAGTGCCAATCGAGATGATCTTGGCGCGGCGGGAAATGGCGCGGCGCTCGCGCCAATCCCGAATTTGCGGGCCCCATTGCGGATGGTCAAGAATGCGTTGTTCCCACACGGGATTGCTGCGCGCAAAACAAAACGCGGCGAGCAGCAGAAACGGGACTGTCGGCAGAAGCGGCAGGGCCGCGCCTAAAACCCCGAGCGCAACAAAGAATAGCCCGGCGGCGAGATAGAGCCGCCTCATCATATCAGGCCGCTGCAAGCCGTGCGGCGTGTTCCTTTACCAGCGCGATCATGTTGGGCACGCCTTGGGTACGATTGCTTGAAAGCTGGCTTTTGAGATCGAACGGGGCGAGCGCTTGGGTCACGTCCATGTCCGCCACATCGCGCGCTGGTTTGTGCTGCACCGCCGCGATCACCAGCGCGACAATGCCTTTTGTGATCGCTGCGTTACTGTCAGCGAGGAAGTGCAGCGTGTCAGTCGCCTCGGTCGGATAGACCCACACCGCTGCCGAACAGCCGCGCACGAGAGTCGCATCGGTCTTGAGCGCGTCAGGCATGTCCTCAAGCTCGCGTCCCAGCTCAATCAGCAGCCGGTAACGCTCATCGCCTTCAAGAAATTCGTATTCTTCGAGAATGTCGTCAAGAGATCGCATGCGCGGCCATGTAGGGACGACGCGCGCGAAGGAAAAGGGGCCAGATGAGCGGAGGCTAAAGCCTTACAATTCCACCCCGCTGGCGATCGCTTCGAGCTTCTTGATCCGCTCTTTCATGTCAGCCAGCTCAATGCGCGCGGCGCCCACGCTTAGTTGCGCGCTTTCCTCACCGCCGCGATCTGGCGCGGTCACGGTGTCAAGCTCGCGCCGTTTGAGCTCCAGCCAGTCCTGCCAGCCGCGCAAGAGTGCGAACACGACGAGGGTGACGGCCATCAGGCCCGTCAAGGCGACCACCAGAGTGGGATCGAAGGAACCGGGAAACGAGCTTGCGGCGGCGGGGGTAAAGGAGGGGGCGTCGATCATCGCTCATATCCTTGGTTTGTTAGTCTCTTGCGGGCGTCCGGGGACGCTCAGTTGGGTTCGGTCGGTACGGTCGTGTCAGTTTTCGCGTCAGCGCTGCGCAGCGCTTCGATTTCCGAAGTAAGCTGCTGCCTGGCGCGCGCGTCGGATGTGTTTGCGTCTGTCGCAATGCGTTCGAGCACAGCGATGCGCTCCTTTAGCGCAGTGATCTCTTGAGCGGCTTCCGCCTCGCGGGCATCACGCTCTGCATCATCCGGGCGCGCCAGGGTTTGGTTGCCCATATAATCCTCGGTGATGCCGGCTTTCGCATTGTACTTTGAGCGCAGAACACTGGCGATGGCGCCGATGGCGACGATGCAGACAATGGCGGTCCAGAAGCTCACTGAACTTTCTCCTGTTCAAACCGAAGCTGTTCGATCTCTTGCGCGAGCTCGGTGCCTCGGCGGGCTTGAGGGTCGGTTGCGATGCGTTCGAGCACACGCAGCCGGTCTTCGATCAGCGCCATACGGTCGCTGTGTTCGCTGGCGAGAGCGGGGGCGGGGGAGCCCTCTATGGCTCGCCTTTCGCGTTTGTAGTCGAGGATTTTCGACACCACTCCGTTAATGATCCCACCTGTGATGGCGGTGATGACGATGACGAAGATGAAAACGCCAACCAAATCGAGGTCCATCACGCGTTCCCTTCATCCTTGCGGTTTTCCAGGGAGCGTTGGCGCAAAGCTTCGATTTCGCTACCAAGGCCATAGCCGCCATCGGTGACGATACGCTCGACATTGGCGAGGCGGTCTTTAACCGAGCCCAGCTCGGCGCGCAGTTCAGCGTTTTCCTGGGTCAGCAGCGCGACGCGTTGCTTCGCTTCGTTATCGGTCACCGGCTTGATCGCCTGGCCCCACGCCCCTTCGAGCGGGTAGCCATGTTTGATCCTCAGCTTGGTGGTGTGGATCCACCCGGCGATGGAGGCAGCGCCCAGTGCAAGGCCTGCACCGATGATCCATGGCAGATGTGGTATAATAGTGGCGGCGGCATCGGGGCTCATGCTTTTTCCTTCCGATCAAGATTAAGCGGGACGCCGGCATCGCTGGATGCTGGCGCGGGAACATCACGCAGCGCTTCGATTTCTTCTGAGAGCGAATAGCCGCGGTCAGTGACGATCTTTTCGAGCACAATCATGCGATCCTGCATGGCATCGAGCTTGGTGTGCAGTTCAGCGTTCTCCGCTTCCAGTCGCTTGGTTTCGGCGCTGTCACCAACCTCGGTCTTGCCGCCCCACTCATCTTCGAGCGGATAGCCATGCTTGGCGCGGATCCAGTTGTTGACGATCCAGCCCAGCGTCGAGATCGCGATGATCAGCAGGACAAAGATCTTCATATCGCCGTCCATCACACGCGCTCCTGATTGGGAAGGTTGAGCGGGATGCCCGCATTAGCGGCGTCGGTTTCACGGGTGTCGCGCAGCGCTTCGATTTGGGTGGCGACATCATAGCCGCGATCGGTGACGATGCGTTCGAGGACTTGCACCCGGTCTTCCAGCCCCTGAACCTTTGAGGCGTATTGCGCGGCTTTTTCGGCCGTCGCGTCAGCGGTCGCATCGATCTGCAACTTGGCGACCTTTTCCTTGTGCTTGGCCCAGATGGCCACGATCGGGATCGTGCAGCCAAATGTGATCGCCACTATCGGGATCAGCATCCTGAAAATTTCAGAGTCCATTTTAGCAATTCCCCTGTTTGGTGTTGTGCCCGCCAGTGGCGCTTAGCGCAGCCGCTCGATCTCGGCGGTCAAGCGCGGATTACTGCTGACATAATGCGCTTCGACAGCGGCCAGGCGGCGATCAATGTCGCGGAAATTGGCCTTGATCTCGCGCGCAGTGCGGTGCGGGCTCTGACGCACACGCTGCCAGTACTTCTTCTCGCCCTCATCGCGGTAGAGGTGTGGCGGCTTCTTGTTCAGAACGAAGCCGGCGATGAAATAGGCGAGCAGAGCGCTGCCTTGCGTGGCGAAGAGCAGGAATAGAGCGGCCAGACGCACCCAGAACGTATCGATTCCGGTATAGTCGGCGATGCCTGCGCACACGCCCATGATCTTGCCATTGTGCTTGTCGCGGTAGAGCTTTGTGCGGGGGCTGTTCACGACTTGGTTCCTCTCTTCTCTTGCATCATGATTTCGAGTTCACGCAGTTGCTGATTGTCCGTTTCTTGATCGGCGCGGAGGCGCTTCACCGGGGTAAAACTGGGGTCATCAGAGGCGACGAGCCGCTCGACCGTGTCCATGCGCTCATCCAGCCGCTTGGCGAGGTTGTAGAGCTCTTCCAGCAGCACCTCATCATCGGTGGTGATGGTGGCGGCTGTCTTCCACTTGGTTACGTAGTGGAGGATCACCCACGGCATACCAACGAACAGGCTGCCAAACAGGATCAGTGGTACGAGAATGTCTTCCATCGTCGGTTATTCCCCTTTGCCGGCGCTCTTACCCAGTGCCTTCTTCATTTCTGCAAGCTCGTCATCGATGGCATCGGAGCCTTCGAGAGCGGCGATTTCATCTGACAGGCTGGGCCCGCCGCTGGAGATATCCAGCGCTTCAGCACGGCCTTCGGCATAGTCAACACGGCGTTCGAGCTGGTCAAACTTAGCCAGCGCCTCATCGGTGCGTTCCGTGCTCATCAATGTGCGCAGCTTGACGCGGTTCTCGGCGCTTTCGAGGCGCGCGGCGATTGCAGACTGGCGGCTGCGGGCCTCGCGCAGGCGATGCTGCAGCTTGGCAATGTCGGCTTCGTAAGCGCGCAGCGCATCGTCCAGCACCGCGATCTCGGCCTTGAGCTGGTCGCCCATGTCAGCTGCCTTCTTCTTTTCGACCAGAGCAGCGCGCGCCAGGTCCTCACGGTCTTTCGAGAGCGCCAGCTGCGCCTTTTCACCCCAGTCGGCCTGGAGCTTGTCGAGCTTAACCACGTGGCGATGCATCTCCTTCTGATCCGCAATGGTGCGCGCGGCGCTGGCGCGCACTTCGACCAAGGTCTCCTCCATTTCGAGGATGATCATGCGGATCATCTTTGAAGGATCGTCCGCCTTATCGAGCATGTCGTTGAAGTTGGCGGCGATGATATCCCTGGTGCGGCTGAAAATGCCCATGAAGGCTACTCCATCTAGAAACGGGTTAGTGGTGCGCTGCTGGCTCTCGCTGGACGCGTACTGGGACCGAGCTTGCGTCGGAGTGGGGCTGCGACGCAAGCTTTCAATTTCCGCGTCCAGTCGCGAGAGCTGCCCTGTGCGCACCGGCGCAAGGTCGGCGTGCGAGGCGGGGCGGGCCGGAGCGGCGGTGTTGCTACCCTTCTGGGAGGCACCGCTTTTACCGGGGACTTTGCGCTCCGGCCCTAGAGGGTTTGAGACAGGATTGGACTTGGGGTCAGTCATCGCAAGGCTCACGCCAGTTCGACCGCGAGGCTGTGATCAGAGATCGTCGCAAAGGCGCTGGGCGCGGCCTGGAACTGCGTGGTGAGCGCGATCATCGCGGTCATCGCAAGGACGCTTGCCATTGCGGCTTGTCCAAGTTTGCTTTCAAGAAACTGGCGGTTGAACATTGTGGGATACTCCCCTTAAACTACGGTTGGCGTTTGGGACGTTCGGTTTGAAAGCCCGCTGAGCCGGTGTTGCTCATCACAGTGCAATCAGCGTGCCAAACTCGAAAAATGGCGAAAATCCTCGCAATTTGCACCGCCCTTTCCCAGTGCATATGGTTTTTCTTGCCAAGTCTTGGGAAAAAATCCTATATATTGGCCATAGACGGAGGTGCGGGTGGAGCGCGAAAACCAGTTTATCGGCCAGTCCGGCGCGTTTCTCGACGCGGTTGAACGCACCAGCCGTGCCGCGCCCATGGAGCGTCCCGTCCTCGTCATCGGCGAACGCGGGACCGGCAAGGAGCTGATTGCCGAGCGTTTGCACCGTCTATCCACCCGCTGGGATGAGCCGCTTGTCACCATGAACTGCGCAGCGCTTCCCGAGACGCTGATCGAGGCTGAACTGTTCGGCCACGAAGCGGGGGCTTTCACCGGTGCTACCAAAGCGCGCGCGGGAAGGTTTGAAGAAGCCGACAAAGGCACGCTGTTTCTCGACGAATTGGGCACTTTGTCGATGGGCGCACAAGAACGCCTGCTGCGTGCGGTTGAATACGGCGAGGTGACACGCATCGGATCCTCTCGGCCGATAAGGGTCGATGTGCGGATCGTAGCGGCGACCAATGACGATCTGCCCGCTTTGGCCAAGAGCGGAGAGTTTCGCGCCGACTTGCTCGACCGGCTAAGTTTTGAGGTCATCACCCTTCCGCCTCTGCGAGTGCGTGAAGGGGATGTGGCGGTGCTGGCTGAGTATTTTGGGCGGCGCATGGCGGCTGAGCTTGATTGGCACGCCTGGCCTGGCTTTGCGCAGCATGTCTCTGAACAATTCGAGAATTACGCCTGGCCCGGCAATGTGCGCGAGCTGCGCAATGTGGTCGAGCGCGCGGTTTATCGCTGGGATGATCCTGAAATGCCGATTGCGCATGTTCAGTTTGATCCCTTCGAGAGCCCGTGGAAGCCAAGCGCTCCCGCCACCCGGACTGTGCACCGGGCAGCTGCGCCCTCAGCATCATCCGCGCCAAACGGCGGCTCAGGCGATGCGGCGCCTGCTCGGATGGACTTTGATGCAATTGATGATCTGCGCAGCGCGGTCGACAATCATGAACGCGCGATTGTTGAGCATGCGCTTGGCAAGCATCGCTGGAACCAGCGCCAAACGGCCAAAGCGCTTGGCTTGAGCTACGATCAGCTGCGCCACGCGATCAAAAAGCACGGCCTGTTACAGGAAAACGATGGGTAGGGCGTTTCTCGTTTGCGTCTGCGCGCTTGTGCCTCGTTAATCCATTGCCGACATTCGCTTACCCTACAGCATCTCGCCGCTCGCAACCTCGCCCTCGGGCAAACCCTTAGAGAAAATTAACCGTCATCGCTTAACCCACTAGCATTGAGCCGGGCTTTGCCTATGTGAGACGGAAAAAGAATTGGCATGCGCATTTTTGTCGATCTGATCGAAAATCTGGCGGACGGCATTCGCTTGATCGTGGGTCTCATTACGCTCGTCATCATGGGCACGGTACTCGTGTTTACCTTCGGTGCGACCTATGTCGCGAGCGAGGCGACCGAAGAGCTTGCCAGCACCGCCGAGGAACTGGGCAAGGATGCGATCAGGGCTCAAGTTGAAGCGGAGCGCAACCGTGAACTGGCCAAGGATGGCTGGGGATATGGTGCTGGTAATAGGGGTGCCAATGGCTTTGGCGAAGAAACCGGTCCGCGTTCGCGGCGCCGGTCGCGCCAGGATGATGCCGATGACTGGGGCAGCGAGGACTAACCCGTCATGGCTCAGTGGCGGCTCCTTACCCTCGTTGCATCTTCCGGCTGCGGACCAGCGCGCAGGTTGGCGTAATGGATCGCGATCCCAATCTCCAACCGGATGCCTATTTGGGGGTCTTTTCGGACATTCAGTCGGACGTCCATTCGGATGAGGAAGGCTATGACCTTCGCGAAGCGCTGTCATTCTGGGCCGATCCGCAAAACGTCGATCAGCCCACCGAGGAACAGCGCCTGAGCGAATTTCTGGAGGCACTCGGCCGTGATGAGCGCAGCGGTCTTGGTCCCAATGACATACCCAACAACCCGGTTGGCCGTCGGCGCGCGCCGCGCTTGCGAGTGAGTTTGCCTGCGCGGTTCGTCGCGGTTGATCGCACGCATCCGTGTATCCTTTTGAACATTTCGCAAACCGGCGCGCAGATTGCGATCCTGAACAGCGTACGCGAAGGCGAAGCAGGCATGCTGGAATGCGGCGGGGTCGAGGCGTTTGCGATGGTGGTGCGCAGCGAATTCAGTCTCAACGCGCTGCATTTCGATGAGCAGCTTTCGTATGAGCAGGTGATCGACATCCGCCGTCTTTACGAGACCTTCGAAGTGCGCGAGCGGCGCCAGCTGATTGAGACCGCGCGCCAGTGGGCTAGCGGCGAAAGCAAGGACGGCCGGGCGATGTAAACGCTGCGTTCGGGTCCGCAGCGATAATCAGGGACTTTGCGTAGGGGTCGGTTCTGCTGATCTTGGTGCATGCTTGTCTAACTATGGCAATCATGCCTGCGTCCTTTGCCTCGCTTGCGCGCCTCCCACTTGGCGGAGTGCCCTTCGCTCAACCAGCGGCGAATGCGGATGAAGAGCCGCTCAAGAATGTAGGTCGGCGCGGCGCCCCGCGACTTCGGCTTTCGATCCCGGCACGGCTGGTGACAGTGACTGAAATGCGACGCTGTGTGGTGCTTGATATCTCACGTAGTGGCGCGCAGGTCAGCCTTGCGAAACCTTTGGCCGTGGGCGAGGGGGGCTTCTTGCACTTCGCGGGCAGCGAGGTCTTCGTCAGCGTAATCCGCGAAGGCAAGGGACTCATCGGGGTTGAATTTGATGTGCTGCTTACGGATGAGGATGTCCTCGCAATTCGCCGGTATGCCGAGGATTATGAGACTGATGAGCGCAAGGCCTTGCTCAATGAAGCACGCGCTTGGGTGATGGGCGCGTCCTGACTTTTAGCCACAATGAGTGAAGGCCCCTGTGCTTTCAGGCGATTGTGCTTTCATGCGATTGCTCTCTTGCCAAACGCAGTCCGTCCGCCTAGATCACTGAAATCCCGACATCGTCGAGACACTTTGGCATGGCTGGCGCCGCAGGGGGCCGGCACAAAGCGGCTTTGTCACACTATTGAGCTAAACCGAAAGCGGCATGACCGATCTGACGCGTCTTATTGAGCTGGTACAACCCGAGGCGAAGGCCTTGGGCTTTGATCTGGTGCGCGTGCAGATGATGCAATCCGAGGCCGGAGAAGGCGGGCAAGCGCTCCAGATCATGGCCGAGGACCCCGCGACAGGGCAATTGATCATCGAGCAATGCGCGCAGCTTTCGCGCCGAGTCTCGGGCCTTATTGACGAGCGCGAAGAGGCGGGTGAACAGCTGGTCGAAGGCGCTTATCACCTCGAAGTGTCCTCGCCCGGAATTGATCGCCCGCTCACGCGCGACAAGGATTTTGCGCAATGGGCGGGGCACGAGGCGCGCATTGTGATGCAAAAAGGCTGGACGGGAGACGAAAAGGCCCAGCGCGTATACAAGGGCGAGTTGGAAGGGCTGATCGATGGGGTCGTGAACCTTGATGAAGCCAAGCTTGGGGCCGTGGCCCTGCCGCGCGACAGAATTCATACGGCCAAGCTCGTCCTCACCGACAAGCTGATCGCCGCAACGAAGCCGATCGATGCGAGCGGTGCGGACGAAGTTTTTGAGGAGAACGACGACGAAGGTTGATCGTTCATCACACCCCGTTCGTCCTGAGCTTGTCGAAGGACCGCCTTTACTTTTTGCGGCTTGCTCAGAGAGGAAAGACGATGCTTCGACAAACTCAGCATGAGCGGGTATTATTAGTTGTTTGATGGACCGCGACGGTCCGCATGGAAAGAAGGTAGTGAATACGATGGCCAGCGCCATTTCCGCCAACAAGGCTGAACTCCTCGCAATCGCAAACTCGGTGGCGTCCGAGAAGATGATCGACAAAGCGATCGTCATCGAAGCGATGGAAGAAGCGATCCAGAAATCCGCCCGCAACCGGTACGGCGCGGAGAACGACATCCGCGCCAAGCTTGACCCGCAGACCGGCGATCTGACGCTGTGGCGCGTGGTCGAAGTGGTTGACGAAGTTGAAGACTACTTCAAGCAGGTCGATCTGAAGCAGGCGCAAAAGCTACAGGACGGCGCTGCGCTGGGAGACTTCATCGTTGACCCGCTCCCCCCGGTTGATCTGGGCCGCATCGATGCGCAATCGGCGAAGCAGGTGATCTTCCAGAAGGTTCGCGATGCTGAGCGTGAACGGCAGTTCGAAGAGTTCAAGGACCGCGCAGGCGAAATCATCACCGGCGTTATCAAGTCGGTCGAGTTTGGTCACGTCATCGTCAATCTGGGCCGCGCTGAGGGCGTTATCCGCCGCGATCAGCAGATCCCGCGTGAGGCTGCGCGTGTGGGTGAGCGTGTGCGCGCGCTTATTACCAAGGTGGAGCGCAACAATCGGGGCCCGCAGATTTTCCTGAGCCGCGCCGCGCCTGATTTCATGCGCAAGCTGTTCGCGCAGGAAGTGCCCGAAATCTACGACGGCATTATCGAGATCAAGGCCGCTGCGCGTGATCCGGGCAGCCGCGCTAAGATTGGCGTGATCAGCCATGACAGCTCAATCGACCCGGTCGGCGCCTGCGTCGGGATGAAGGGCTCCAGAGTGCAGGCCGTTGTACAAGAGCTTCAGGGCGAGAAGATCGACATCATCCCCTGGTCCGAAGACACCGCGACCTTCATCGTCAACGCGCTCCAGCCCGCGACTGTGGCCCGCGTGGTTCTTGACGAAGACGATGGGCGCATCGAAGTGGTGGTGCCTGACGATCAGCTTAGCCTTGCCATCGGTCGGCGCGGTCAGAACGTGCGTCTCGCCAGCCAGCTGACGACGCATCAGATCGATATAATGACTGAGGAAGAGGCGTCTGAGAAGCGCTCCAAGGAGTTTGCCGAGCGTTCCAAGATGTTCGAAGAAGAGCTCGACGTTGACGAAACGCTCTCGCAGCTGCTGGTCGCTGAAGGCTTCGCGATGCTTGAGGAAGTCGCCTATGTCGAACTGGCTGAGCTCGCTAGCATCGAAGGGTTTGACGAAGAGCTTGCCGAAGAACTCCAGAGCCGCGCTGTCGAAGCGATTGAGCGTCAGGAAGAAGCCCACCGCACCGCTCGCCGCGATCTGGGCGTCGAAGACGATCTCGCCACCATGCCGCATTTGAGTGAAGCGATGCTGGTCGTGCTCGGCAAGGCGGGGATCAAGACGCTCGATGATCTGGCGGACCTCGCCACCGACGAGTTGATCGCCAAGAAGCGCGAGGCTCCGCGTCGCCGCAACAACGCTGATGGCCCGCCCATGCGTCGCCCGCAGCGTGAGCAGGACAAAGGCGGCGTTCTGGGTGAGTATGGCCTCACCGAGGAGCAGGGTAACGAGATCATCATGGCCGCGCGCGCGCATTGGTTTGAAGATGAGGAGCCGCAGGCGGCTCCATCTGGGTTCGAAGACGAGGAGCCGGTTCCGGCACCCACCGAGGAGGCCGCCGATGCGGACTCCACCCAATGAGCGCGTAAGCTCCGACATCGTTGACGACGGCGCCCCCGCTAAAGCCGCCAAGGGTTTTGGGAGCGAACGTCGCTGCATCCTCTCTGGGGAGACCCACCCGCGCGATGCTCTCGTGCGGCTGGCGATTTCTCCTGCTAGACACGATGGAACCTGCGATGTGCTGCCCGATCCGGGAGCCAAGGCACCGGGACGCGGTGCTTGGATTGCGCCTGACGGCCAAGCGCTTGAAAAGGCTATCGCCAGTGGTCAATTGAAGGGAGCATTGGCACGGGCGTTCAAGGGGGCGAGGCTTACGATCCCTGATACGCTGTCCCAATTGGTTGAAGCCGCGCTGACCCGTCACCTGACGGATCGGCTGGGACTGGAAATGCGAGCGGGCAATATCGTGCTTGGCTCGCATCGCATCGCCGAGCAGGCGCGCATGGGGGGCATTGCGCTGCTGCTCCACGCTTCGGATGCCAGCGAGGATGGTCGGCGAAAGCTCGATCAGGCTTGGCGCGTGGGCATGGATGCTGAAGGATCAGGCGCACGCGGCGACGTCTTGCCTCTGGACCGAGAGGCGCTGTCTGTGGCATTGGGCCGCGAAAATGTCGTCCATCTGGGCGTTTCGGGCCATGCGGGTGATTTGCGCGCGGCCAAGCGAGTGGAGCAGGCGGTATCCCGTCTCGTCGCATTCGTGGGTGGAAAATTTGTCAGGACTGAACTGCCTCAAGCAGCCCTGAGAGACTTGGGGCCCGGCGCTGATGGCGGGGATGGTTCGCCGTCCCAGATGCCGTCTGAGCAAACGGCACATGAAAATACGTGAAGGACTAACGAGCTAGAATGAGCGACGAACCAGAAAAACGCACCCGTAAACCGCTGGGCCTGAAAAGGGCTGTGGACGCAGGCGAGGTCAAGCAGACCTTTAGCCACGGCCGCACCAACAAGGTCGCGGTTGAGGTGAAGCGGCGCCGCAAGCTCGTAAAGCCGGGTGAAGCCGCTGCTCCTGAGCCCGCGCCCACGCCTGCGCCCGCCCCTGAGCCGGCTCCCGCGCCTGCGCCTGCGGCCAGGAAGCCTGCAGCCAAGACCAAGAAAGCGCCTCCGGGTGAAACTCCGCAGGAACGCGTGAAGCGGCTTGAGCGTGAGGCTGAGGAAATGCGCCTTGCCCAACAGGCCGAAGACCGCAAGCGTGAGGAAGAAGAGGCTCGCAAGCGCGAAGAAGAACAAAAGCGTCGTGCTGAGGAAAATCAAGCCGAGAAAAAGCGCGAGGCTGAAGAAGCCGAACAGCGCGCCGCTGAAGAGTCCAGAGTGGCGCAAGAAGCGGCCAAGGCCTCCGAGGATCCAGCTGAGCAAGGCGACGCAGGTGCAACCGGCTCGGCGACGCCCGCTCCGGCGGCGCGCAAGTTCACGCCTGTCGCGCGTTCAGAGCCAAAGCGTCCGGCCAAGAAGAAAGACGAGAAGCGCGGCGCTCCTGCAGCTGCATCCTCTGGCAGTGGCAAGGACAAGCGTCGTTCAGGCAAGCTCACCGTCACCAAGGCTCTCAATGAGGATGAAGGCCGGCGCGCCCGCAGCCTCGCCGCGCTCAAGCGTGCGCGCGAGAAAGAACGCCGGATGCAAGGCGGCGGCTCGTCCAAGCCGCGCGAGAAGCAGGTGCGCGACGTCATCGTGCCCGAGGCGATCACAGTGCAGGAACTTGCCAACCGCATGGCCGAAAAGGGCGCGGACCTTGTGAAAGAGCTGTTCAACCTTGGCATGATGGTAACCGTCAATCAGACGATTGACGCTGACACCGCCGAGCTTCTGGTTGAGCAGTTTGGCCACAACATCCAGCGCGTCTCCGAAGCCGATATCGACATCACCACAGAAGAGGATGTCGATCCCGAGGACACGCTCAAGGAGCGCCCGCCGGTCGTCACGATCATGGGCCATGTCGATCACGGCAAGACCTCGCTGCTTGATGCGCTGCGCGGCGCGAATGTGACCAAGGGCGAAGCGGGCGGCATCACCCAGCATATCGGCAGCTACCAGATCACGACGAAGGGCTCTGGCAAAGACAAGGGGCAGAAGATCACCTTCCTCGACACGCCCGGCCACGCCGCGTTCACCGAAATGCGCGCGCGCGGTGCCAATGTGACCGATATCGTGGTGCTGGTGGTCGCCGCTGATGACAGCATCATGCCGCAGACGATCGAAGCGATTAATCACACAAAGGCCGCTGGCGTGCCCATGATCGTTGCGATCAACAAGATGGACAAGCCCGAGGCCAATCCCGACAATGTGCGCAATCGCCTCCTCGAACACGAAGTGATCGTCGAAAAGCTTTCAGGCGATGTGCAGGATGTCGAAGTGTCGGCCACCAAGGGCACCGGGCTCGATGAGCTTCTTGAGGCGATCACGCTTCAGTCAGAGCTCCTTGAACTCAAAGCCAACCCGGATCGCGACGCGGACGCCACCGTAATCGAAGCGCAGCTCGACAAGGGCCGTGGCCCTGTTGCAACTGTGCTTGTCACGCGCGGCACCCTCAAGCGCGGCGACACCTTCGTTGTCGGCACTGAGAGCGGGCGTGTGCGTGCAATCGTCAATGATGCGGGCAAGCAGATCAAGGAAGCAGGCCCCTCCATGCCGGTCGAGGTGCTGGGGCTTGGCGGCGTGCCATCGGCGGGCGATCAGCTCACCGTGGTCGAAAACGAACAGCGTGCGCGTGAAGTTGCTGAATACCGACAGGAAAAGGCGACCGAGAAGCGCACCGCTCTCGCGCCCACCAGCTTTGACACCATGTTCAACAATCTCGCCAGCAACGTCATCGAATGGCCGGTTCTGGTGAAGGCAGATGTGCAAGGTAGCGTCGAGGCAATCGTCAACGCGCTCCACAATATCTCGAACGATGAGATCAAGGTGCGCGTGCTGCATGCGGGCGTTGGCGCGATCACCGAGACCGATGTCTCGCTCGCGGCTGCCTCGAACGCGCCGATCATCGGCTTCAACGTGCGCCCGAACGCCAAGGCGCGCGAGCTGGTGAAGCGCGATAATGTGCGCATGATGTATTACGACGTCATCTACCACCTCACCGAGGAAGTGGCGAAAGAGATGGCCGGTGAGCTTGGTCCTGAGCGGATCGAGACTGTTGTCGGCCGCGCGGAGGTCAAGCAGGTCTTCCCGGCGGGCAAGAAGGACAAGGCGGCGGGGCTGCTCGTCATCGACGGGGTTATCCGCAAGGGCCTCCACGCGCGTCTCACTCGCGAAGATGTCATCGTCTCGGCCACCACCATCGCCTCGCTGCGGCGCTTCAAGGACGATGTCGACGAAGTGCGCGCTGGGCTTGAATGCGGTGTGGTTCTGGAAGACACAAACGACATCCAGGCGGGCGACAACCTCGAAATCTTCGAGGTAGAACTGCGCGAGCGGACGCTGGAGGTTGGGTGATCGGCCAAGCTAGGATTGTCTCATGCATAACGAGGACGATGACAGCCGTTACATGACGAGCGAGCAAATTCGTGCTCGTGAAGAAGCCAAGAAGCCTTGGTGGAAGCGCGCAGGAAATGCGGTTCTGGAAGGATGTTCGATCGGTGTGGTTGTTATCGGCGTGGCAGGTACCTCCATAGTGTTGAATGCAAGCAGGCTTTTGGCTTGATGGACTGGCGTGACCAAATCCAGGCAGGCGCGGATGGCTCGCCGCATTCCAACCTCTTGGGCTCGGAGTTCATCGGCTTTGACGAAGCCACGAACACCGCCACAATGCGCTTCACCGTCCGCAAAGAGATGACCACCTGGCGCGGCGGGGTGCAGGGGGGGCTGATCGCGGGTTATCTCGACGATGTGATGGGCTATGCCTTCGTCGCGAGCACAGGTGGCGAGCTGGCGCCGCTCAACCTTGACCTATCCATGAGCCTCATCCGCCTGATCCCCGACGGCGCCACCATCATCGCCAAGGGCCGGGTGGTGAAAGCGGGACGCAAGGTCGTCTTCCTCGAAGGCGAGCTTTGGACCGAGGACGAGAGCAAGATCTACGCCCGCGCCACTAGCACCGCGATCCCGACCCCGCGCCCCTCGCCAACCGAGACGGGGATGGGGGGGTAAGACATGGCGCGCAAGCAGGCCTCTACCGCCGAACAGCACTCGGTCCGCGTCCTCAAAGTGGGTGAGCGGGTGCGCCATATCCTGTCTGAGCTTCTCGCGCGGCAGGAAGTGCACGATGACGTGGTGAGCGCCTCCAACATTGCCGTCACCGAAGTGCGCATGACGCCCGACCTGCGCCACGCGACCGCTTATGTGAAACCGCTGCTCGGGGCGGGCGAAGATGACGTGGTCCACGCGCTCAGGCAAAACACCGCTTTCCTCCAGCGCGAGGTCGCTAAGCGCCTCGGCCTCAAATTCGCGCCTAAGCTGAAGTTCCGCAAGGATGAAAGCTTTGCCGAGGCAGACCGGATCGAAGCCCTGCTGCGCGATCCCAAAGTGGCGCGCGATTTGGATGATGACCAGCCCGAAGAGACGTAGTCAGGTCGGGACCTCAGCTTTGGGCAGCATCTTTGCGCTCAAAGTGATCTTCACCTTGTTGCCGACAATCAGCTGGTAGCTCTTCATCCCGTATTTGCGCCGATCAATCGTCGTCTTGCCGGTAAAACTGATCGCCTGATCCCTCGGCGCCGTGAGCGGGTCTTTATCAAACTCCACCTTAAGCGTTGCAGGTTGCGTCACCCCGCGTGCAGTAAGTTGGCCGGTGACGGTGCCCTTGGTCGCGCTGGTGAGCTCAAGCGTGTCGCCGACAAAACGCACCTCGGGGTATTTCTCAACCCAGAAGAATTTCTCGCCCTTGAGCCTACTCAGCGTCACGCTGTCGGGCGCTTCCAGAGCGGTCGCATCGAAGGTCACGTCAATGCGCGCGGCCTGGGGCTGATCGGGGACGATGGTGACCGCCCCTTCCATCTTGGGAAAGCGCGCGGTCTTGCTGGCGATGCCGAAGAAGGGGACTTTGGCCGAGACATCGCTGGCCGCAACGTCAATCGTGTAGTTTAGCGCTTGCGACGGCGTGTTGGCCGCCAAGAGCAGCGGCGCAATCAAAGCGATCAGGAGCAAGGTGAGGCGGCGGGCCAGCGTCATTGAGGGGTCTCCATACAGCTCTTTACGCGTAGCTGCGCCAATTGGTTTCCGTTTGATTGAGCAAATGAGGCCGGGCGAGCAAAGTTCAGACGAGCGAAGCCTTTCGTCTGCTTCTCAATGAGGCTTCAGAAATTGGAGTAGCGGCGAGAAAGATTTGCCGTAAGGTTGGGCTACAGCCAATGATGGCCCGACCAAATCGAACAATCGGACAACGTGGATAATGGCGAAGAAGAGCAAGCAGGATTATCGGGACGATATTGAAGGGTACCGCGATGCGCGCAAAGAGATGAGCGGCGAGGCCGACTTCGTCATGCTTATCCGGGTTCTGGGAATTGCGGGTGCATTTTATCTCGTCTGGCCACTCGAAGGATGGGTCGAAGGGATCGCAGCCCTACTAGGCGGAGCCATCGGCGGCTCGATCATTGGGCGCTTCATCCTCATGACACCGGGTGGGAAGTTCGTGATTGGCGCGATAAGCGCAGCCATAAAGTTGCTGATCCTTGTCGTGATCGCTGCGACCCTGTTTTATTTTATCCAGAATAATTAGACGCTTTCAGCAGACTGTATGGCCAAGCTCTATTTCTACTATTCCAGCATGAACGCGGGCAAGTCCTCAGGCCTGCTGCAAGCCGACTTCAATTATCGTGAGCGCGGCATGCGCACCTCGGTTTGGACCGCCAGTCTGGACACGCGCAATGCGGGCCGGGTAAAGAGCCGGATCGGGCTGGAGCGGGATGCACAGCTTTATACCCCGACGATCGATTTGTGGGACGAAGTGGACGCTTTGCACGCGAACGAAGCGCTCGATTGCGTGCTGCTGGATGAAGCGCAATTCCTCACCAAGGAACAAGTCTGGCAGCTGGCGCGGGTGACCGATGAGCTTGGTATTCCCGTCCTTTGCTATGGCCTTCGAACCGATTTCCAGGGTGAGCTGTTTCCCGGTTCTGCTGTGCTGCTGGGCATTGCCGATGCGCTTGTGGAGCTGAAGGCGGTGTGCTGGTGCGGGCGCAAGGCGACGATGAATTTGCGCGTTGATGGCATGGGCCGCCCGGTCGCTGAGGGCGAGCAGACCGAGATCGGCGGGAATGAGCGCTATGTAGCCCTTTGCCGCAAGCATTTCAGCGCGGCGCTGGCGGGTGATCCGGGCGCGCTTGGCTAGCATGACGCGGACGAAGAAGCCGCCTGTTCCTCATGACCCTGCCTGGGCGAGCGCCTTTGTCGCGGCGCGCCAGACGATTTCGAGCATTCTCGGCGATGATGCCATCGGCATTCACCATGTCGGCAGCACCGCGATCCCGGACATTCTTGCAAAGCCCGTGATCGATATCCTGATCGAGGCCACGAGCCTTGAAGCGCTCGGCCGTGCGCATGATGCCTTTGGCCGGGCCGGATTTATCGGCAAGGGGGAGAAGGGCATCGAAGGGCGCCGCTATTTTATGAAGGACAATGTAGAGGGCGCGCGCAGCCACCATATTCACGCCTTCGCGAAAGGCTCGCCCCACATTGAGCGGCATCTGGCTTTCCGTGACTATCTTCTGGCCTACCCGGACATCGCGCGGGCCTATTCGCAGGTGAAGCAGGAGATCCTCGCCGATTGGCGCGGGATTGATGATTATATTGCCCGAAAGGCCTCCTTCGTGGGCGAAACCGAGCGAGCGGCGCTCAATTGGTATCGTGCGCGTTCGATCACGAAGGGGGCGCAGGGCTAGCGCTTTGGCGTGTTCAGCCCCACATGACCGACATGACCGATACCGTGCTGCTCATCTTTATCCTCGTCCCCTGCCTCGTGATCGCGATTGTCTTTCACGAAGTTGCGCACGGCTATGCTGCCAAGGCGCTGGGCGATCCCACGGCGAGCGAGCGCGGGCGGTTGACGCTCAATCCGATTGCCCATGTCGATCCGATTGGTACGCTGCTGGTGCCCGGCGCGCTGGCGCTGGCTGGTGGGCCGGTGTTCGGCTGGGCAAAACCTGTGCCGGTCAATAAGTGGCGGCTCAAAAACCCGCATGTTGATATGATGCTCGTGGCCGCCGCAGGGCCGGGGAGCAATTTCCTGCTCGCGCTGGTGGGCGCGGTGGTGCTGGGGATTGCGATGGGCTTTGCAGGGCCGGGCGTGATGTCGGAGGAAAGCCCGTTCGGTGTCGCGATCACGATGTTCCTTTTGATCAACATCTTCCTGGGTCTCTTCAACCTCCTGCCAATCCCGCCTTTTGATGGCTCGCACATTGTCGGCGGGCTGCTGCCAGCGAAGATCCGCCCCTATTGGGACCGGCTGCAGCGCGTGGGGATTTTCCTGTTCCTTGGCGTGATTGCTTACAGCTGGATTTTCGGGACAAGCTGGCTGGCGAGCACGGTTTGGCCCGCTCTCGTGTGGGTGATGGATTTGTACCTATCAATCGCCAGCGTGATCGGGGGAACGTCGTTGCCCTCTTTCCAGAGCTAAGCGTCGGCGGTTTGCCGCTCAAACCAATCCTCGACGCGCGCCTGTTCCTCAGCCGTCAGGTGGAGATAGAGCTTTGAGCGTCGCTTGAGGACATCCTCAGCGCTGCGGGCGAATTCGGTCTCGATGAGATAGCGCAATTCGGCGGCGTAAAGATCACCGCCCAGATGCGGGTCTAGCGCGTTGAGGCTGGCCGCATCTCCCAGAAAATCAGTCATCCGAGTGCCATAAGCGCGCGCCATGCGCAGCACGGTTTGCGGCTCGAGGAACGGGTAGCGCTCCTGCATGCCCGCGACGAAAGCGTCGAATTCCTGCGGCTTGATGTCCCCGCCGGGAAGCGCCTCGTCCGCGGTCCATTGGCGCGAGGAAAGCTCGGGAAGCTGTTCCAGTGCGTGTTCGGCTAGTTTGCGGTAGGTAGTGATCTTGCCGCCAAAGATCGAAAGAATGGGGGGCGCATCGCCGCCATCGCCCCGGTCGAGCTCAAACTGATAATCGCGCGTGACGGTGGAGTTCGAGCCAGCGTTGTTCTCATACAGCGGGCGCACGCCTGCATAGCTCGCCACCGCCTGATCGGGCGTTAAACGCGTGCGCAGATATTCGTTCGCCGCATCGCAGATATAGGCCGCTTCCTCAGCGCTGATGTCGATGCCCGCCGGATCGCCTGTGAAGCCGACATCAGTGGTGCCCACCAGCGTGAAGTCGCGCTCATAGGGGATCGCAAAAATGATCCGATCGTCGCGGTTTTGGAAAATGTAGCAGTGATCGCCCTCGAACAGCCTGGGGAAGATCAGGTGGCTGCCTTTGACGAGGCGCAGGTTTGCGTGGCTTTGCGTCGGCAGAGCGCGGCCCAGGACTTTGTCAACCCAGGGGCCAGCAGCGTTGATTACACAGCGCGCGGTGATGCGGCTCTCACTGCCGTCGCTGCCACACAAAGTCGCGATCCACACGCCCTGGCGCCGCTCCAGCCCCACGCATTCGGTCCGCGTGAGGATATCGGCGCCGCGCTCCTTCGCATCGAGCGCGTTGAGGACGACGAGGCGGGCATCCTCCACCCAGCAATCCGAATATTCCCAGCCGCGCGTCAGGCGGTCTTTGAGGATGGCGGCATGGGGGGCTTCCCTCAGACTGAGGTCGCGCGTTGGCGGCAGAATTTTGCGGCCTCCGAGGTGATCATAGAGGAACAGGCCCAGGCGCAGCATCCATTTGGGTCTGAGACCCTTGTCATGCGGCAGCACAAAGCGCAGCGGCCAGATGATATGCGGGGCGATCTGCAAAAGCCGCTCCCGCTCGATCAGGCTTTCGCGCACCAGCCGGAATTCGAGATGTTCAAGGTAGCGCAGCCCGCCATGCACCAGCTTGGTCGACGCACTGGATGTGGCCTGCGCCAGGTCGTCTTTCTCCACCAAGCAGACGCTTGCGCCGCGCCCCGCCGCATCGCGCGCGATCCCCGCGCCATTGATCCCGCCGCCGATGATGAGAAGGTCGTAGTCCTTTTGCATTGCAGCATTCATGGCTTTTCCCGGAGGCCTTGGCTAGGGGCGGCGGCATGAGCTCAAGCAAGAAACCGGCGCCTCACGGTTGGATCATCCTCGACAAGCCGCGCGGGCTTCGCTCGACGCAGGCAGTGGGCGCGGTCAAGCGGGTCTTGCGCGAGGGCGGCTATGCCAAAAAGAAGGTCGGCCATGGCGGCACGCTCGATCCGCTGGCTGAGGGGGTGTTGCCGATTGCTCTGGGGGAGGCGACGAAGCTGGCTGGTCGCATGCTTGATGCGAGCAAGGTTTACGAGTTTACGATCCAGTTTGGCGAGGAGACCGATACTCTTGATGCCGAGAGCACGATCATCGACCGCAGTGATGCAATCCCAACGCGCGCCGAGGTCGAGGCGGTTCTGCCGCAGTTTACCGGGCCCATTCAGCAAGTTCCACCCGCCTATTCCGCGCTCAAGGTCGATGGCCAACGCGCGTACGATCTGGCGCGAGCGGGAGAGGCGGTGGAGTTGAAGACGCGGGCGGTGACGATCCACCAACTTTCCATCCGTCATGCTGAACTTGTTTCAGCATCCATCGTCGATCCTGACCTTCATGATTCGAGCGGAGGATGGACCCTGAAACGAGCTCAGGGTGACGAAGGGTTGAGTTCTCTCACGCTCATCGCTCACGTCTCCAAAGGCACTTATATCCGCTCCCTTGCACGAGACATCGCGCGTGCCGTTGGAACCGTGGGACACGTCACCTATTTACGTCGACGCAAAGCGGGCCCGTTCACCGAGACCCATGCGATTTCGCTGGACAAACTGAACGAAATTGCTAATGGCGCGCAACTATCTGACTTACTCCTGCCGTTAGAGGCGGGGCTGGACGACATCCCGGCTCTTCCCCTCACCCAGACAGACGCGCAGGCGCTCCGACAGGGGCGGATCGTGTCTGGGATGCCCCAATCATCCGGGCTCTATTGTGCGATGCTGGAAACGGTTCCGGTGGCGCTCGTCGAGATCATGGATGGGACGGCGAAGGTCGTTCGGGGTTTCAACCTACCTGATGTCGCTGAGTAGAAAGAAAAAACTATGTCGGTCACCGCCGAGCGTAAGCAAGAAATCATCAAAGACAACGCCCAAGCCAAGGGCGACACCGGTTCGCCGGAAGTGCAGGTCGCGATCCTCACCGAGCGTATTCGCAACCTCACCGAGCACTTCAAGGGCAACCATAAGGACAACCATTCGCGCCGCGGCCTTCTAATGATGGTCAACAAGCGTCGCAACCTGCTCGCCTATCTCAAGAACAAGGACGTCGAGCGCTACAACGCCCTGATCCAAAAGCTGGGTCTGCGTAAGTAAGAGTTCCGGGAAGCGGCTCGATTTCGGGCCGCTTTCTGTATGCGCGAGTCCCCGCGCCAAAAAAAAGGTGGGCGGGGACCTCCTGCCAATAAGCACTAGGCTCCCGCCTTCGCGGGAGCTCACAAGAGTAAGGGGCACGACCTGCAATTCGGCGGGTCAGCCTTGGGGCATTCGAAAACCACGCCCCACACCGGACCGGGACGGCATACCCGGAAAATGTAGGCCCCGCGCGGCAATGTGGCCCCTCGGGTTCAAAAGGAAAATCCATGTTCGACACGAAAACCGTATCGCTGGAGTGGGGCGGAAAGACCCTCACTCTGGAAACAGGTCGTATTGCCCGTCAAGCCGATGGCGCAGTTCTGGCCACTTATGGCGAAACCGTGGTGCTGTGCGCCGTGACCGCCGCCAAGAGCGTCAAGGAAGGGCAAGACTTCTTCCCGCTGACCGTTCACTACCAGGAAAAATTCTCCGCCGCTGGCCGTATTCCGGGCGGCTTCTTCAAGCGCGAAGGTCGCGCGACGGAAAAAGAGACGCTCACCAGCCGTTTGATTGACCGTCCGTGCCGCCCACTCTTCCCCGAAGGTTTCTACAACGAAATCAATGTCATATGTCAGGTTCTGAGCTATGATGGCGAAACCGAGCCTGACATTGTGGCGATGATCGCTGCCTCGGCCGCGCTCACCATTTCGGGCGTTCCCTTCATGGGGCCGATCGGCGCAGCGCGCGTTGGCTTCACCGATGATGGCGAATATGTCCTCAACCCCACCGTCACTGACGCGTTGGGTGAGAACGGCCGTCTCGACCTCGTTGTTGCCGCGACGCAGGACGCGGTTATGATGGTGGAATCGGAAGCCAAGGAGCTGACCGAAGACGAAATGCTCGGCGCAGTCATGTTCGCGCACGAGGAAAGCCGCAAGGTCATCGGCGCGATCATCGATCTTGCTGAACAGGCCGCTAAGGACCCCTGGGAGCTTGATCCGGTTGAAGATAAGACCGCCAAGATGGACAAGCTGCGCGGCGCCATCGGCGCTGATCTCGAAGCCGCTTACAAGATCACCGACAAGTCAGCGCGTCAGGACGCAGTCAACGCGGCGCGCGAAAAGGCCCGCGAAGCTTTCGCTGACCTCGCCGAGAGCGATCCGGCGGAATATCTGGGCACGCTGAAACTGGTTAAGAAGCTTGAGAGCGAGATCGTTCGCGGCTCGATCCTCAAGGACGGCACGCGCATCGATGGCCGCAAGCTTGATCAGGTTCGCCCGATCGAAGCGATGGTCGGCCTGCTGCCGCGCACGCACGGCTCGGCGCTGTTCACTCGCGGGGAAACGCAGGCGATCTGCACCACCACGCTTGGCACCAAAGACGCTGAGCAGATGATCGATGGTCTGGAAGGCCTCTCCTACAGCAATTTCATGCTGCACTATAACTTCCCGCCATATTCGGTCGGCGAAGTGGGCCGCTTTGGTTTTACCAGCCGCCGCGAAACCGGCCACGGCAAGCTCGCCTTCCGCGCGCTACGCCCGGTTTTGCCGACCGTGGAGGACTTCCCCTACACGATCCGCGTTCTGTCCGACATCACCGAGTCCAACGGCTCTTCCTCGATGGCGACCGTGTGCGGCGGCGCGCTCTCGATGATGGATGCAGGCGTTCCGCTGGCGCGTCCGGTTTCGGGCATCGCCATGGGCCTTATCCTTGAAGGCGAGGACTTCGCGGTCCTGTCTGACATTCTGGGCGATGAAGATCACTTGGGCGATATGGACTTCAAGGTGGCGGGTTCGGAAGAAGGCATCACCAGCCTTCAGATGGACATCAAGGTTGCCGGCATCACGCAGGAAATCATGGAAAAGGCGCTGGAGCAGGCGAAAGCCGGCCGCGCGCACATCCTTGGTGAAATGGCCAAAGCGCTTACCGGCGCTCGCACTGAGGTTTCCAAGCACGCTCCGCGTATTGAGACGATGCAGATCGACAAGTCGAAGATCCGCGACATCATCGGCACAGGCGGCAAGGTGATCCGTGAAATCGTTGCCGAAACCGGCGCCAAGGTCGACATTGACGATGAAGGCACGATCAAGATCAGCTCGTCCAACCTCGATGAAATCGAAGCCGCCAAGAAGTGGATCGAAGGCATTGTCGAGGAAGCTGAAGTGGGCAAGATCTACACCGGCAAGGTCGTCAACATCGTCGACTTTGGCGCGTTCGTGAACTTCATGGGCGGCAAGGACGGTCTCGTCCATGTCTCTGAAATGAAGAATGAGCGCGTTGAAAAGCCGACCGATGTCGTCAGCGAAGGGCAGGAAGTGAAGGTCAAGGTCCTTGAGATCGACAATCGCGGCAAGGTCCGCCTGTCGATGCGCGTGGTTGACCAGGAAACCGGCGAAGAGCTCGAAGACACCCGCCCGCCGCGTGAACCGCGCGGTGATCGCGGCGGTCGTGGCGGAGGTCCCAGAGGAGATCGAGGCGGCGATCGTCGCGGTGGCCGTGGCGGTGGTCGCGGGCGCGACCGCGGCGATAAGGGCGGCGACACTAGCGGTGGCGGTAATGACGGCCCCGCAGCCATGCCCGACTTCCTCAAGGACTAAGCCCACAGGGCTCGAATCTCTTAGAGATTCGCTAAAGAAGGGCCGCCTGGAGGAATCCGGGCGGCCTTTTGCTTGAGAAAGGAAATCCGATGCTGCCTCGCGATACTCTGGCCACCGCGCAAATCCCCGGCGGCGATACGCTGACGCTGGTGAGTCATGGGCACGACTTCATCATCATGCTGGGGCGTGATGAGCTGATGGGCACGCGCATGCAGTTTTCCGAAGAGCAGCTGGCGCGTCTCACTATCGAGCAGCTGGAGACGCCCGCACCGCGTGTCCTGATCGGCGGCTATGGCATGGGCTTCACCTATCGCGCGGCGCTGGCTTGCGCTGGCGGGGAGGGGCGCGTCGTTGTGGCTGAGATTGTGCCCGAAATCCTCGACTGGGCGCGCGGCCCCCTTGCTGCTCTAACCGGTGACAGCCTGGATGATCCGCGCGGTGGCGTCGAACTGCGCGATGTGGCTGACCTGATTGAGGAAGCGGGGCAGGGCGCGCTTGATGCTCGCTATGATGCCATCCTGCTCGATGTCGATAATGGACCCGATGGCATTGTGCGCGCGGACAATGATCGGCTCTACACCCGCACAGGGCTTGCCAAGGCGCGCGATGCTCTGAGGCCGGGCGGCATCCTCGCGGTATGGTCCGCTGCGCCCGATCCCGCCTTTACCCGCCGCCTGAAAGAGGCTGGCTTTGCGGTCGTGGCGCGCGAAGTGCGGGCCCGCCCCAACAACAAAGGCCCGCGCCACACAATCTGGTTTGCCAGCATTTAAGCGGCGCTAGCGTTGTCTGGGTGGGGGTGGAAAGCGGACGTTCCTCCACTAGCCGGCAAGGAGGTTCGGGTTCTGAAGAATGACTTCGTTTGCAGCCCGCCAATACCGCCAGAAGAAGTATCCGGTTCGAGAGTCTTCGCGCCATTCTCCGTCGGAGAAATACTCAAGTGCTGCGAATTCGGGAGACACCCCTCTCCATACTTCGCGGACTCGCGCCTCTCCTGAGTAACACCACGCCATAAAGTTCAGTGTTTCAGCAGCATTATCAAAAGTTTCGTGGAATCCGGCGTTACCAAGGTAAACTGTCCAATTGTCGACGCTGCTATGCAGTTCGACGGCAAACCCCGTCTCTGAAGGTGGCTTGATAAGCAGACGCCCAATGCTCTCGCAATAGCTTAGCTCAGGATGCTTTTGCAGCTTTTCGACAAAGACATCGTGAGGCGACATAACGTGATGATACTAGCTAGCGGTAAAGCCAATCTGAACGCGGCGGCTCCGAGCCTGCACTTGGGTCGAAATGAAATTTTCAGTCGATTGAGGTCTTACTTCTGATGCGGCTCGGGGAAGCGCCAGTGTCCAGGTCTAGGCTCAATATAGCCCAACGCGCACCATTGCTCTCCATCGATCAGATATGCTGCTAAGCCCCATTCAGGATCATCAAAGCCACGTGGAACCAAATATAGGCGCTCCGATCCTACTTCTGCGACGAAACCGAAGCCATGGCGCCGGGCAAACCTAAAGTCATCGCCGATGAAGTGCATTCTTGGCCAGTCGTTCGCGGATGCCCACCGCCAGTCAAGAGCGAGATTGCGGATCTCTTGAACCTTTCTTCGCAACTCAGTGCGCCGGAACAATCCAGACAAGCTGTATGGTGGAATCCAGCGAGGTTTTTTTGTGCGAAAAAGATTCAACATGTCCTGAGGCTCGCACTAATCCCCGACGTCCGCAACTGAGGTCGCAAGCAGACTCTAGTTTGCTCTTCCCTATCAAAAGTCGTAGATGATTGTGATCCGGCTTAGCGTGTCGGTCTTTACCGCTCCCGGCGGCGGCGCGGTGTCATGCTCGAGCGTGTAGGACAGCCGCACGGACAGCGCATCCGACATCGACAATTGCAGCCCGGAGTCGGAGATAAACGTGCTCGACCCGCTCTGCACAAGCGCGCTGCCATCCTGCGTGAAGGTGATCGAATCCGAGATCGACCAGTCGAAATCAAGCGCGGCCAGACCTGCCAGATTGCTCGTGCTCGCGCCGGTCGTCACCTCGGTGCTGCGCCAGGCGGGACCGGCTTTGACAGACAGCGTCGGCCCATCGGTAAGTACGTCATAGCCAAGGCCTCCTGAGGCGGAATAACGCGCCGAAAAGCCCTGGAACCGGTCGCGCTCATATTGCGCCAGCGCGTAGGCGAACAGACGATCGTTAAGCTTGAAGTTGGGTTCGTAAGCGGCGAGAAATTGCTCGCGCGTCACTGTGCCCTCTGTCTCCTGATAGTCAGCCCGGCCAGAGAGCTTGTGCCGCCAGCGTATACCTTCTCTTCTTAGGTTGAGGCTCGCTGTGATCCCGGTGTTTTCCGCATTCCCGGTCGACATGAACGCGCCGAGCTCGCCCTTGCCTGACCAATTGTCGAACAGCCCTGCGGAGCGGATCGCTTCTTCCTCAGCAGCCGCTTCCTCAGCGGCGGCTAGCGCGAGGTCGTTCTCGAACCCGGCGAGGATCGCATCAAGCTCAGCCGCATCATCGGGATTGGTCTGCTTGGCAAGGTCGATGATCGTGCGCACCGCCTCCTCATCGCCGCTCGCCAGCGCGGCATCGATCATGGCGCGCACGGGCTCGGGTATCTCGGCCATGGCGGCATTGGGCGTACAAAGCGCGCATAGGGCCAAGCTGGCGGCGAACAGGTTGGCTTTGCGGATCAAATCAGCTCCCCAGAATTCGCGGAGCATGGAGGAAGTCGCGCTTGCTCAGCTTCATCCCTTTCATGCGCAGGATGTCGTAAAAGGTTGTCGCGTGGAAATAGTAGTTGGGCTGCGAGAAACTGAGGAGGAAGTTTGCAACCGTGAAGGACATGCGCCGCGTACCGCCAAGGACGAAGTGCAGCTCGTTCTCGGCAATCGTTTGAAGCGCGTCTGCGTCCGCAGCTTCGAGCGCGGCAATCGCTTCATCAGCCATGGCGCGCATCGTGTCCCAGCTGGCGGGCACGTCGGTGAAGTCGGGAGAGAACTCTCCCGTGGGCGCCAGCTCGAGCGCCAGCTTGGTGTGCACCCAGCACGCGCGCACATGCCAGGGCAAGGGCCACATGTCCTCAGCCAGAGCCGCCTCGATCAGCTCGGCATCGGCAAGCCCGTTGTCACGCGCGTGGCTTTCCGCCTTGTCGATGAGAGCGCGCACCCCGCCAACGATCTGGATCGCGCTGGGGATAAAGGCGTCGTGCAGGGTCATGGACGTGTCAGGCATGGGCGGTTCTCCTGAAAGCGGTTCGTGCTTGAGCGGTTTTCGCTTTCCTACAGGTATCAGGCGCGTACACAACGGAGCTGTGCCCAGCTATACCCGCCTTGCAAACCACCATCTCAGCGCGCCAGGCTTTTTTCAAAGACGCCTTGGGGGCGCGTTTGCGGGGTTGGGTTTTTCTTCTTTGGACTGTGTAACCTGTGTCTCCAACAAGCGCACAAAAGAGCTCGCACGATGATGGCGCGCGAAAGATGCGGCTGGGCGAATCGCTTCAGCCCAGGCTGGATACTGCTGCTATGGCCCGGAAGGACGCTTTAGCGAACGCGCTATCGGACTCTGGGACCACCAAAGGGCAGTGGCGGCGGGGGACGGCGCGCGCCGCGCGGGAGCTGAGCCTGATAGGCCCGGCCGCAATGTTCCACGCAATACGGAAAGCCCGGATTTACTGGCTTGCCGCAGAAGTGGAAGTCCGGCTCGCCCGGATGGCCCATCGGCCAGCGGCAGACCTTGTCAGACAGATCCAAGAGGCTGGTCTTGTCCGCGATCTCGGGGCTGGGCTTGGCGGGCACCAAGCGGCGCGGCGGCGCGGGCGGGATCGGCGCTTGCTGATCGCCGGGGCCCTGACGCAAGAAGCCGCCGGGACCAACCGAGACGATCTTGGGCAGATCAGAGCTCGGATTGGGCATGGGCTGCGAAGGCGTTGCGGGCGCAGGCGCAGGCGTCTCAGCAGTGGCCTCAGCCTTGTCCGCCTTGGCAGCGGGCTTTGCGGCCTTCTTCGCTGCCGGTTTTGCCGTGCTGTCAGCAGGTTTCTTCGTCGCCGACTTGGCTGCTGCTGCCTTCTTCGCTGCCTTCTTCTTCTCGTTGGCCTTCACAGGGGAGGGCCGCGACTTGAGACCCAGCCTGTGCGCCTTGCCGATCACCGCATTGCGGCTGACACCGCCCAATTCCTCAGCGATCTGGCTCGCCGTGGAGCCGCCTTCCCACATCTTCTTGAGCGTTGCGATACGCTCGTCAGTCCAACTCATAGTGTCTCTTTCCTGTCGATCGCACCGGAAGAACGCCGGCACGCCTTGTCTGTCTTGCTCTGCTCGCCTAGTCGATCAGGCCATGTCTGAGCAAGCTCCCGATCTTACCCCTCCTGCAACCAACGCCATCCCCCCAGCAAACCGTGCAGCGAGCGCTGGGTTTGCCCCGAGAGGTGTGCCGCAGATCGTTGGAGTGAACCGGATCGGACTGTTGTCTCTCTATATGAAGGAGGTGCGCCGGTTTCTCAAGGTGCAGACCCAGACGATTTGGGCACCAGCGGTAACAACCTTGCTGTTTCTGATCATCTTTACGGTCGCTCTGGGTCGCGGAGGGCGCGAAGTGCTGGGCGTTGAGTTTGCAAGCTTCGTTGCTCCGGGGCTGATCGTGATGGGAATGATGCAGAACGCTTTTGCCAATTCCTCCTTCTCGCTGCTCTCGGGCAAAATCCAGGGGACGATCATCGATCTGCTCATGCCGCCCCTATCGCCGGGTGAGATGATGACAGGGATCATCGCTGCCGCAGTAACGCGCGCGCTGGCGGTGGGCGGCGCAGTGGGGCTGGCCATGGTCTTGTGGCCGGGCGTGACGCTCCACATCGCGCATGCGTGGGCGATCATCTGGTTTGGCCTGATGGGATCGGTGATGCTGGCGCTGCTTGGGCTGGCGACCTCGGTTTGGGCGGAGAAGTTCGATCACAATGCAGCGATCACCAACTTCGTCATCGCGCCATTGTCGCTGCTCTCGGGCACGTTCTACACGATCGAAAACCTCGCGCCCGCGTTCCAGAGCGTGAGCCGCGCCAACCCCTTCTTCTATGTGATCTCAGGCTTCCGGTATGGCTTCCTGGGGCAGAGCGATATCGGCGATGCGGGCTCGGTGATGATCGCCGCCATCGGTATCGGCGTGTTCAACGCGTTGATTGCGCTAGGGGTCTACGCGCTGCTGAAAAGCGGCTGGAAGCTGAAAAGCTGATCGGTCTTGAGGCTTCGGTTGGGCTCAATGCCTCAGTGCGTCAGCGAGCGGCGCATCCGGTAGCGGCCATCGCGGAACTGCTCGAACAATTGCGGCAGGGTGGGGTGATCCACAGGCCCGCCATCGCTGTCGAGCACCAAGTTCTGCTGGCTCACATAGGCGACGTAGCTCGAATCCTCGTTCTCGGCGAAGAGATGGTAAAACGGCTGGTCACGTTTGGGGCGAATGTCTTCCGGGATCGCTTCGTACCAATCCTCAGAATTCGCAAACACCGGATCGATATCAAAGATGACGCCGCGAAAGTCGAACATACGGTGGCGAACCACATCTCCAATTCCGAAGCGGCTGCAGATCTGGCGCGGGGCAATAATCCTGCGCCCGGCGTGACTCGAGAAGAATTCGGCGCGTTCCATAGTTATTGAAATATGGACCTTCGCACCCGCAAAACAACCCAGAGGGCTGTTTGGGCTCGAGATATGCCCGCCTTTTGCAGCCTTTGGGCAACATCAGCCCTAGAAGGGGCTTGGCAAGATATTGGTGCTGCGCTACCCGCCGCGCTTCCTGCACATAGCCAAAACCGCGCGCCAGACGACCCTTGGGCGCGTATCTGTGGCCTCAGGACATGCGGAGAGATGCCGGAGTGGTCGAACGGGGCGGTCTCGAAAACCGTTGTGCTCTCACGAGTACCCAGGGTTCGAATCCCTGTCTCTCCGCCATTTTTTTACCAGAGAATACACTAGGTTAGTGAGGTTCGCCTCGCTTTGCTCAGCTGGACCACTGGCAGCGAAGCAAACAACCTCTAGCGTATTTTTAGCCGATTCGTCTGTTCCTGTCTCAATTGATGATTTCGCGAAGGGTATATGATTGGTGTCGGACGGAAAGGAGTAGTCGCTGATTTTTCCAAACGTTAAAGGAAAGCAATGGGCAATCCTCCACGCACCTATGTTCGATTTGTGTGCTTTCGTTTGGTCGAAGGTCAACGGCAGCGGCTTGGTCTGTTTCAGGCGTTGGATGAATCGCGCGACTGCGACTTCGCACCCGCTTGGGCATTGCGCCAAATTGGTGAGATCTACGGCTGGTTTAATAAGAATCTGTCGGTGCCTAAAGACTTCAGCCAAACGTGGGGAGGGCAAGGCAGACCCGGTTTGTCATGGTTCAAACCCGCTGCGACTGAGCACATCAAACAGATGCATCAATTGCGACTGGCCATGCAAGAGTGTGGTGTGCAGATTGAGATACTGACGACTAGAGACCCGGGCTCGACGATTTGGCAAGACGAACATCAGTTGGTCGCTGATCCGGGCAAAAGGAAGTTCTGATGTTTTATTCTGCATCGTTCTCGCGTTTCAACAGTTCAGCCAGCCCGTTCCCAGATTCGATTGTGTGACCAAGCGTCGTAGTGTCCCTCACCTTCCCACTTGCGTACGTATGTGACCACACCGGCCATATCGCTAGCTGACACCTTGCTCTTCCGGATCGCGGGAATGATGTCGTCATCCACCCATATGTCGACAGAACCAAATTAGACCTGGAACGGCGAGGGCTTGGGCTTCCGGCCGTCCGCTAGCTTAGCCACGCGCCGCCGCAGGGATCGCAGTGCTCGACGAAGGCCTCGATCTGACGCTCTAGACCGCCGGGTCGGAAGCAGTTTTCGAGCGGCATGCGGTTCTTGAGCGTCTGATGCTACCGCTCGATCTTGTCTTGTGCTTGCGGATGGCAGGGCGCGCCGCACATGATCCATGCCGTTCTTGTCAAGATGGTCGGCCAGTTCCTCGGCGATGTGGCTCGGACCATTGTCTGATGGCAGCCGCGGCCTATTCTGGACGTGGACATGCTCGCGGCCAGAGGCTTCCAGGACCATATCCACTGTACCAGTGACGTCCTCAGCTCGCATTGTGGTGCATAGCTTTCAAATGACGATATTGCGTGGGTAATCATTGAGCACGGTCGAGAGATACATCAATCCCCGCCCCATGATTTTGAGGTAGGTGAAGTGCGTCTACCCCATCTTGTTGAGCCGGCTGGTCTGCATGTGGACCTGATCCGCCGCCCTGATCACAGTGTAGGCAGGACTGGTGATCAGGTCATTCGCCTTCGGCAGGCGGTAGACGGTGACTGCTGAAACGAAGTAGCGCTTCTTGTCAGTGAAGCGCAATGCGAGCTCTCCGGGCGATAGCTGGCTATGTTCCAGCGCCATACCGATGATCTGCTGTTGGATGGTCTCACGCTCTCGGTTCCATGCACGCCTAGCTCTGGCTTGCGATCTTTTAGCGATGCTTCGCCAAAGCGCTGATGAAGGTTATATCAGCGGTAGAAGGTCAGGCGGGAATTGCCCAACATATCCAGTCTTGCCTAGGCAGGAAGGTGCGACCGTTCGACCAGCCTGATGATCTCCAGCTTCCCAGAGGCGGGGTATCTCATTCTTCGCCTCCCCTATCTCCGATCATGCTTTTATGAGCAGGCGCAACTCCAGTGCTTGCGCGGCCACCAGCTCCTTCAGATCACGCGCTTCCCGACGCAGATCCTCTACCTTGTCAGTGGTTTCCACACGCGAAGCGTCGCCAGAAAGCCTGCGCTTATCGGCCTCCATAAGTTACTTCGACCAGATGTAATACAGGCTCTGCGCAATACCTTCCATGCGACACAACTCGGCAATGGCGATAACACGCCACATGACGAGGGTATGTGGCAAGGGAAGAGGTATGACCGCGAAGGCCTGCCAACACGATCCTAATCTTCTCTTGTGCTGCAAACCGGCACCATGTCTTATGCGGAACATCCATCGAGACCCGCTCAGCAGGCGCTTTGGAATTTGCGCGTTTTGGTCTCACTGTCATGCCTTACAGTCACTACGATAAGACGAAAACGCTCCTCTATCCAATCACGTCAATCTGTTTCGAAAGCGCTGACGGGGAACACAGCACGAGCGGGCGCTTTGGTCAGCGAGCGGAGCGATACTCGGGGCTAACTAGAAGCGCCAATGAACGAAACCAAGTTGGCTTATAGGTCAGTAATATTGCGACGCTCATAGCGCCCGCTGCGAAAATGAGCGGCCACAAAAGCGCTGCGAAGCTGCCACCGTCGCGCGCAATACAGATGGGCAACGCTGCGATGACCAAAGCCCAGCCGATCATGGCCGTGCGCGGCGGCTTCGCTTTTCTATCGTCCACAATCGCGCGCCAGTGACGGATCTGATTAAACGCCAGAAGCGAGCAGCCAAGCGTACAAAGTGCGTAAGCCAGCAGGATTAATCCGAAATCAGCAAGCGTACTCATTCCGCGGGCACTGCCTCAGCCGGCATATCAGCAAGCTCTTTCCGGGCTGCCGCGACATCCGCTTCCGGCACTTTCAGGCGCTTGGCGGCGAACAGAGCCACTCCAGCGCTCGCCAACAGAACGAGGTCCATACTCCAAACCTGCGTAAGACCTTGCGCGGCAGCGGCGACTGGGTGGTCTCCGGTCGTTATCCAATTGAGCGTGACTGCAAGCACAGCGACAGGAGCGATCACAAGACATTGTTCGCGCCAGGCAAACTTGCCGCGCAGCCCCGCATGCACAAAGGTCCCGATCCACACGATGTAGAAAAACAACACCTCAAAATAACCGCGGCCAAGCCCGAAGCCATCAGAATTTACCGGAATAAGCCTGTTCGCCACCAGATAGACACCGCTCGCCAGAATGATCCCACTGATCGACCCGATCGAAAGCGCGCGCACAATGCGCACGCTGCGCGGCTCCATCGCGCCCTTGCGAATACGAGACTGGATCCAGAACATGAGACCCGATGCGATCATCAGTGCTCCCAGCAATCCTCCAGCGAAATAGAGCGCACGCAGCGCCCAACTGTCAAACTGGATAAAGTGCGCGCCCGCAAGCCAGGCATAAGACGACTTGGCCGGTCCATCGCCGACATCGCTCAGGATCGCCCCCTCAGCCAGCCCGACCGAGGTGATATTCTTGTTCATCGAAACTGCGCGCGATGGAAACACTTCGCGCACCGTCAGATAGGCGTTGGCATCATTAGCGAGCTGAATATTTATAAAATCCGCTTTGGGCTCAGAGCCCGGTGAGCGCGCCGCCCACATCGCTTCGACCTCACCCACACGCTGATCGACCGCGAGCGATGAAGGCGCTGGATTGCCCGAGGGCTCGACTACAGCAATCGCAAAAGCTTCGTTGAATTTGCGCGCCTCATCGCCGTTGAACACGACCGACGAGGACCACGGCAGATAGATCGAGAAGAAGATCATCAGGCCAGTCAAAGGAAATAGGATATGCAGTGGAAGTGCCATCAGGCTCGACATATTGTGCAAGTCCAATGTGGAGCGCCGCGCGGCCTTTTTGGGGCGGAACGTGAAGAAGTCCTGCACGATCTTGCGGTGGATGAAGATGCCAGAGACAATCAGGACCAACATCGCCATCGCGCTGAAACCCACGATCCAGTAGCCAATTCCGGCGGGCAGGTGCAGGCTGTAATGGAACGGGTAGAAGAACGATGTGCCCGCAAAGCTTTCAGTGAGCTCTACGCGCTCCATCGTGGCGGGATCATAAAGCCCACGCTCGAACCCATCGGGCGTCTGATAGCCCGCATTGATGAGTGGGTCGCGCTCGGAAGGGGCGCTGATAAAAATGCGCGAGGCATTCGCTGCGCCGCCTTCTTTCAAGTCCTTGACGACCGCTTCATAGGAGAATTCGGCCTGCGAGGCCTCTACGCGCAATTCGGGCTTCATCCATTGGTCGATCTCGCGATCGTAGACCGCCAGCGAGCCCATCCAGAACACCATGAAAAGGAAGCATGACACAGCCACTCCGGCCCAGGTGTGCAGCCAGTTCATCGATGCGCGAAAATCGTCCGAAATAGTGAATGTCATGTCGTCGCTGCCAGTTCCAATTGTACCGCCAGAATAGGTGAGGCGATGATCATCATAGCCGCGCCGACAATGATGATGGCGGATGTCAGCCACACTCGGCGGGTGGCAGCCGCCCAGATAACCAGCGCAGTGTAGACCACAAAGCTCGTCAAAACGCCCCACCACATGCCCTCGACGCGGGTTGCCCCGGCATAGACGAGCGCGACTGACAGGATTGCAAAGAAACCTGCAGTAAACGCATAGCCGCCGAACACCGCAAGGATCACGCGGTAAGAGCGGCTTTCGACAGCCTGATTAAGCCGGTGCATAAAAGGCATGCTCAAGACCTCGGTAGTCGTCGGGGGCGCTACGTTCAGTAATTGAAAACCATTCGCAAGATTAAGTTCCGACCTCGGCCGCGTCAAACGCCAATTTTGCAACGCACAATAAAAGGGAGCAAATGCATATTGCGCCCGAACCGTTTCATTGATTGGCCTCTGATTGCTACGGGCACGCGTCTCCTACTCTGAGTCTAATTAGTTCGCCTTTGCTGTAAACAGCAGCCACGCTGCAGCGAGGCTGGGCAAAAGCATGGTCACGACAATCAGAATATTTTCAGGCGTGTCACCCTGCGGCCCGTGCTCAGCAGCTATGTGATAGGCGTGCAGCAGCGCAAAAAGCGCGGCCAGAACAAGGCTTAGCCATCGCGCCCAAGAGGCGCTGGTGAGCGATGTAAATATCACCGGAAGCGCCGCCAAGCTCATCAATACCGCAAGAAACATATTGATCTCGGGCGAAAGCGGGTCTTGCGCGCTCACCATCCCCATGATGAAGAGCGCGACAAGTCCACCGAAATTGACAAGCATAAGACGGCTTGCCGCCCCGATTTTATCTTGTGCGTTCATGTCGTCAGTTCCTTAAAAGCGCGCCTCTGCCTTCACGAAGGGACAGGCTTCAAGCGGGCGCCGATTGCCATTCTTCTACCAGTGCTTCTTAACCGATTAGAATCTATGTTGATAGCTCAGCGTTACCGAGCGGCCTGGTGCGGCGCGGCGGCGGCCAGCGAGGAAAGTCGCTTCGCCAGGAAGCACGTTTTCCGGATTGAAGATGTTGAGCACCTGAAGGCTCACATCGCCCGTACCAACGCCGCCCCAGTCGACCACAGTGCTGATCCCCAGATCGACCTGGGTGAAGGCCTCGGCTGGGGACGGATCATTACCGTCCTCAAAGGCCGCGTCTCGGTCGCCAGTGTGAAACAGCTGGCCGAAGATGCGCGTGCGCGGAGCAACAGTCCAGACTGGGCGCACCTAAATTTTGACCGGAGGAATGTTGTCTTGGCCCCCCAAGTCATGTCCTACAAAGATCGCCTTCTCAGCGCCGATATGGTCGAGCAAGTCGATCATATCCGCTTCTATTTTCGCTACGCTGTAGGAGGCGTGGTCTTGATACCTCGTGGACTGACCATAGCCGCGCATATCCGGAGCGACGGCGCAAAACCCTGCAGCGGCGAGGAGCGGCAGTTGTTTGCGCCATGAGAACGATAGCTCTGGCCATACATGACACAGGATAACGGGCGGATGGCCGGGATCGCCGCAGGCCAAATAGAAGGGCTCATGACGATCTGAACGCGCGAAGTTTTCTGTGATTTGGTCGCCCATAAGACTGCTTGGTTTTCAAGGACTGCGCCCTCAACCCACCTTACCCCGCCGCGCCTTCGTGGATCGCTCTGGCCGCCATGCCGAGCCGGATGACGTGCGGCATGTTCTCTTGGATCTCCGCCCGAGCATCGGCCAGTTGCGCGAGCCGCGGGTCATTCTCAGCTCGCATCTTTGCGATCGCCGGACCAATGGGGTGCAGACGGCTCTTCGCGTTCCAGGCCGAGACCTTATCGTTGGCTGCAAGAATGGCGTTGCTCATCATGTTCGCCATCAATGCGTAAGGATATGTGGCGGTGGAGTCCGTTTGCGGACAGAGCGGCATAAGCGCATTCTTCTCCTCATCGTTGTCGAAATTGGCCTCTACGAATGCGGCCAAAGCGGCACTGTAGGGCACCAGAGGCGCCTGAACGAGTTGCACCGTGATTGTGTCTCCATCGAAGAAGGGACGTTTGTCGGCCCGATCTTCAAAGCGGACGGCTGAGGCGGTACAATTGACAAAGAGTGTGCCCTCAGGCAAATCCACCCTCCTTTCGCCAAACATCATCGCGCTGGGTTCGAGCGCTGTGACACGGTCGTTGCGATGAACGAGCGTGACAGTCCGAAGCAGCTCGACTTCCGCCTCTGAGATGACGGCAAAGTGAAACATTTTGGGTGTCACCTCGCGGTCGATACGCAGCATCAGTTCGAGATCTTCAGCCTTTGCGAAGAACTCATCGCCATCGGATGCTTCCTTTGCGCATTCAGTTAGGCCAATCTGAAATTTGGCCAGATCATCCAATCGATGCTGCGCGGGCTGCAGGAACTTGCGATTGAACATCCAGCTGTCGCGCGGACGCACCCAGTCGATTCTCTCTTGTGCGACACCTGCTTCCAAGAGCCACACGACTGTATCCATCGCCGTCTTGCCACCGCCGATGACGCAATAGTGGTTTGGCAGTTCTGCAGCCTGGAGCCATAATTGCGGGAGATCACCTGGTACAGCGAAGCGCATACCCTCAGCGATCGAAAAGGATGGAGTATGGGTCGAGGGCACAGATGTCTGAAACCAGGTGCCATCTACGAGTTTGCGGTTGACGAAGATTGTTTGCTCTTCGCCAGAAAGGATGCTCCGGGCCATATGCTTGCCATCCTCGCCACCAAGATACTCGGTAAGCGCAAGATATTCGACTCGGCCACTGGGGATGAAGCTTTCGGTCATCAGCTCGCCGTAATAGGCAAGGATTTCGGCGTGCTTGGCAAGCGGGTACATTCCGTTATTGTGGCCGGATGTGTCGACCCGATCGGGGCACATTTCCATGGAGTTCACGCCATAGGTCGCGCTCGGCTGGTGCAGCGCCACGAAGGAGTATGCGTCATTCCAGTGGCCTCCAGGGCGCGCATGCTTGTCGACGATTGTGATGTGACATCCGGGATCCTCATCGAGCAGCGTGTCGGCAAATGCCAGCCCCACGGCACCGGCCCCGACGATCAGGTAATCTGTTTCAATATGCATGGAGTTTTCTCGATGTTTTGGCTGATTGTTCCGGCTGGGGTTTGATCTTTGGTCCAACGCTCATCGTGTACGGCTCGCTGGTCCGACAACGCGGTTCTCAAGCTTTCCAAGATCGATCCGTCCGTCAGGCGTCGCGATCGAGCACTTCACCGTATTGCCGGGCCGAAGGTAATCTGGATCGCTTTGCGCCCGTCTTGTGATGATCTCGCTCCGCCTGGCTGGAGACATGAAGGCGCCGATCAGCATCGCCAGCTTGCCAGGCACCTTCAGCGCTACGCCTCCGGGTGTTCCCGTCGCGATCATGTCGCCGGATTTCAGATCGCGAATCTCTGAGAGCTCTGTGAGGGTCGCCCCCGGCTTGTGGATCATGTCGGAGGCTTCGCCGCGCTGGCGTTCCTTGCCGTCAACGCTCAGAACCAGCTCCAGCTCGCCATAGCGACGCCATTCGTCGCGGGACAAAAGAACAAGAAACGGGCCAGTGGGTCCAAAAGTGCGATAGGACTTGGCCTTGTTGAATTGCTCGTGAGAGACCTGCACATCGCGCGCCGAGACGTCATTGGTGATCACCACACCAGCGAGAAACTCGTGCAGATCATCGTCAGTAACGGACACTGGCCCGGTGATATCGCTCGATACGATCAAACCCAGCTCAATCTCATAATCCAGCGCTTTGACGTGGGCTGGGCGGACAATGTCATCACCTGGCCCGCAGATACAGGATGCCGCTTTCTGGAAGAAGATGTTGTGCACCGCATCGCGCGGATCGCGGCCAATTTCGCATAGGTGGCTGGCATAGTTAAGGCCCTGGCAGATGTAGTCTGCATCGCTGGTCACCGGGCTCAGAAGTTCGAGATCAGACAAAGGCGCCGTGAAGTCAGTCGCTGTATAGGCTGCTTCGACACCGCCCCCTGTCAAGAATGCTCCAGTCGTTGTCCAGTCACCTTCAAGCGGACAGACCATGCCATCGGCGTGAACACCCCAGCCGAAAGATGCTGCGGTTTTGTATCGAAGGACCTGGACCGCCATTCTCTCAATTCTCCCGTGTTGCGAGATAGGTCGCGACAGATTGGCGAGCTTGATCCGGCGAGGCGCCGAGAAGCCGAAGCTGCGCATCGCATGTGGCGTGTGTGATCGACGCGTCGTCCTGCCCGCTAAGGCGCGCTTCCAGCGCCAGCGCAATCAAAGTGCCGATCTGGAAGAGCTTGAAGCGATCGGGCACCTCCAAAGGTGCGCCCTGACGGATCGCCAATTCGATGTCGGCGAGCATGCCGCCGGCGATGTCCAGCCGCATTTCAAATACGTTGTTCGCCGCTTCGGTCAGCACCTTTGCCCATTCGGGCTTCGCTCCAGCAAGCGTGATGAACATCTGGGTTGAGACGACAATACGTCCAAGTCCCTCTTCAATATGCGAGACTTGCCGCGCAATGTCTTCAGCAAGCACAAGGCCAATTGCGGTGGCGGCCTCACGGATCAACTGCTCGCGGTCTTCAAAGTGATTGTAAAAGGTGCCATTCGAAAGACCGGCTTCGCGTGTGAGCTCTTGGATCGTTGTGTTCAGAACGCCGCGTTCACCCACCACCGCGATGGCGCTGTCGATCAGCAGATAGCGAGTGCGCACTCGCTTGCCTTGATCGCGCGCTCGGTCGTGAAAAAAGTGCTGCATTGTCCAAAATCCTTCGCTCGAATAATTAAAACACATTATAATAATATTGACAATCTCAAAAATGAGAGTATTTCAAAAAATGATCATGCAACAAGAGGGTGCTCTCGTTTGAGGGTGGCAAGCCGCGGCTCAAAATCCGCCGGGCTCCTCGCAAAGGGAGGGTCGAATGGATCTGGGGATTAGGGGAAAGTCAGCGATCGTGTGCGCGTCATCACGTGGGCTCGGGAAGGCTTGCGCTGCCTCGCTTCTCGGTGAAGGTGCCCATGTTGTTATCAATGGGCGGAGTCCCGAGCCGCTCGCACAGGCCGAGCGAGAGCTCAAAGCGTTGGGTAGCGGTCAGGTCATCCCTGTGCTGGCAGATATCGAGCAAGAAGAAGGCCGCGCCAAGCTGTTTGAGGCTTGCCCGCAGCCCGATATCCTTGTGAACAACAATGCAGGTCCGCCCCCCGGCCTGTTCCTTCACTGGGACGAGAAGCATTGGCTGGATGCGCTCCAATCCAACCTCTTGGCCCCGCTTATGATGATCCGCGCGGCGCTGCCCGGAATGCAGGAGCGCAAGTTTGGCCGCATTGTGAACATTACCTCAGCCATGGTGAAATCACCTCATCGCTTCCTCGGCCTCTCGACGACAGCGCGCACAGGACTGACAGCGATGAGTAAGGGAATTTCAGCCGATGCCGCCCAGCACAATGTCACCATCAACAACATGTTGCCTGAACGTTTTGACACCGACCGTCAGGTTCAGATGGCGAAGCTTGCTGCTGCGATGAAAGGCATCACTCCGGAACAAGAACGCGAGGCAATCATCGATGCGATCCCGGCCAAGCGCATGGGTATCCCAGCCGAATTCGGCGACGCTTGCGCCTTCCTGTGCAGCGCGCAGGCTGGCTTCATCACCGGGCAGAACCTGCAGCTTGATGGCGGCGCCTATGAGGGGCTGATCTGATCCGTCCTCCGGAGACTGAGATACGAATAGACCAATTGGGAGAGACCCTATGGACACTCTACTAATAGCCAAAATTCTGCTTACACTCGTCGCTGCTCTGCAGTGCATTGGGCCGATCAAAGCCGACTTTAACGATACGCATGCGACCAACCCGCATTGGACGCCGCACGCTCGGTTTCACGTGGTCTGGCAAGTGCTGACCCAGTCGGGCGTCTCGATCCTCGCGATTACGCTAATCTGGGTCTTCCCAAGCGAGCTCAACATCTGGCTGGCGGCGATCATCAACTTCAATTGGCTGGTGACGTTCTTCCTCACGCTTTCCAGCATGTCGCTTTATGGCGGCGCCTTGAAAGACGTGAACGGTATCAAGCCGTTCAAGTTCAACATCGGCGGCACAATCCGTGAGGTTGATACCAACCTCTTCGGCGCCACCGTCATGGTTGTTCTCAACGTCACAGCGGTCGCCCTGCTGTTTTCCAGCTCAGCTGCGTTGGCCCAATTGTAGAGTCTGCGGTCACCGTCAACCTCGCATCCTTGGGGGATACAATGCGTGCCTTGATAATAACTTTTATCGCCTCACTCGCCCTGACAGCGTGTTCTGCTCAAGGCGACGAATTTGACGAAGAGCACCTGCTTCATGGCCGTGTCTCCGACACAGATGGCAACCCCATTGCCGGCGTGATGGTGCGGTTGAAGGACACGGACTTGCTGATGGCTGAAAGCGTGTTCACCGATACAGATGGTTTCTATCAGCTGCCAACCGATCTTGTTGGCCAGCTTTCGGTTCGCACACGCGTGCCCTATTACAGCGACCAGAGGATTAGCGTCTCGGTTGACGAAACTTCTGAGGTCGAACTCAATATCGAACTGCAGGAAATGCAGAGCGATGCAGAGATCTCAAACAGTCTCCCGTCGGTCTTTCATTTCAATCAAATCTCGTTTGATCTGGACCCACAATCTGTACTTTCACGCAGCGGCTTTCAGCGCGATTGCGCAGGCTGTCATCAATTCGGCAACGAACTCACCCGAAGCGATCGTGACGGGAGGCTTTGGTCGGCAACAATTCGCCGCATGCACGGCTATTTGGGAGATACCGATGAGGCATTGATCGCGCGGAAATCCGAGATGCTAGATCTGTCAGGGCCTTATGGCGACCTGGTGAAGGCTCGCCCAGACTTTCCCGTCATTCCGGAAATGGCCGCAGCGAAGATCTACGAATTCCCTCTGAAAGATGTGCTGTTTCCGCACGATGCAGAGATCAGCCCAGTCGACGGAAAGTCCTATTCAGTCGATAGGATGGGCGATGCCATGATTGTCACGGACTTAGATACGGGTTTGAGCACTCGGATTGATATGCCCCCACCATTGAGACCAGCGGTAGAGGATGCAAACGGGTACACCAGCCGCAGCTCCAAGCCTGGTCCGCACTCTCTTGCAATGGGAGGCAATGGGCTCTGGTATACGACAAATGCGACCTCAGATGAGATCGGAGTGTTTGACCCCCAAAAGCAGGCTTGGGTCAATTCCTATGTCGTCCCTGAACCGGCCCGATATCCTCACACCGTTCGGATTGATGCCAACAACACTGTTTGGTTCACTTTGGCGGGATCAGAGCAGGTGGGGCGGCTCGACCCGGCAACGGGTGACATAAAACTTATCGACCTGCCGAGGCGCACGCCGATCGGAATTGCAGGCGCGACAACGCCCTATGGCATTGATGTCAGCCCCGTAGACGGAAAGGTCTGGTACGCGCGCCTATACGGCGATGCGATCGGCTTTGTGGACCCTGAGACGCTTGAGGCAACCGAGTACGATTCCCCTGTTCGTGGGCCCCGGCGTTTGCGCTTCAATGCGAAAGGTGAGCTTTGGCTAACTGGCTATACGGACGGAATGATCGCGCAAATCGAAACCGATAGTATGAGCATCGAGATCCACGAAATGCCCGAATTCGAGAAAGATCACCGCCCAGCACCCTACTCGCTCGCAATCCATCCCACTACTCAGGACGTGTGGATTAATGAGACGATGACGGATCGCGTCTATCGTTACATTCGCAATGAGAAGCGCTTCCTAAGTTATCCAATGCCGCTTCGCGGCACTTACACGCGCGATTTCAGCTTCACTAAGAGCGGCATGGCATGCACTGCGAACAGCCCGATTATGAACTTCGCTCTTGAGGACGGGATGGCCAATCTCATTTGTATCGATCCCGATGCGTTCACCCATTAGCTGATCGCTGCATCGATCCATCGCAACACTAGGCTTGAAGCTCGCTTCGCAAGGGTCCAAGCAACCGCTGAGATGTCGCTTGTGAAGCGGAAATGCGGTTAGAATGGAACGGGAAAAAGCCAAAGATCGAAATCGCGCTAAGATTCGCGAGGCAGCCGAGGCGATAATTCGAGCTGAGGGAATGGAGAGGCTGAACATGCGGCGACTGGCGCAGGACGCCGGTGTCAGCATTGCCACCCCTTACAATCTCTTTGGCTCCAAGGCAGATGTCTTGGTGTCGATCTTGGTCACAAAGCAAATGGACTTTCATAGTCCGCCAGCAGAACAAGATGGCAAACCAGCGCTCGAACTTTTGTTCGATGCTCATGACGCAATCCGTCAATTCTTCGGAAGCGATGAAGAGTTTTTTCGCGCGGTCCAGCGCGAGATCATGGTTGCAGAGGATACCGCACCCTCCCATGCAGGACTGAAGCAGACGACTTTCGTCATTCGCGGTTATATCGACCAAGCAAAGGTGCGAGGAGAGCTACGCAGCGATACCGATATTGATGAGCTGAGCCATCACCTGGCGACAATCATGGTGGCTGTTCAAGGAATGTGGGCTTCCTCTTTCTTCTCAAACGAAGAGAGCATGGAGCACATCAAACGCAGCTGGATCGGCGCGCTGGAAGAGTACAAAATCGCCGCCCAAAGCGGCTGATCTTTACTCAGGTGCTGTCACTTCCGCATGAATGTTCCCGAGATAGGATGATCCATGCCGCACCCGGTCGCCAGGTTGCAGGAAATGCCCCGAGGCCAGCTCATTGGCAATGAATGTGGCTTTGGCGCTGTCCATCAGTTCTGTGCCGCCGAACGGACCACCTGAAAGCGCGTAGCCAATGACAGCCCCAATTGCGTCGCCGCGTGTAGGTGATGTGAAGATCACGCCTTCAGATGTTCCCGACATCAGCGTCATATCGCTGTCTATTGCACCGCTGGGGGCCATGAGCTCATAGCCGCCTTTGTAAAGAAAGCGCGCCTCAGACATGTCTCCCAAGACCTGTTGGGTAAGCTCGCGAAAGCTCATAGTCATCTCGCCACCACGAGCGTCCTGTCGCGGTTCACCATTAAGGCTGGTGGTCATGCGGATATCTGCAACGAAGGTTTCCCAGTCTTTCGGGATCACAAGGAAGGGTCCTGTTGGGAATTGGCCTGGCCCGCTCTTGGAATCGCTGAAGCCTGATCCAGAATCGAGATTGTCCGGGTCTGCCAGCTCGACCAGAGCGTTTCGATTGGTGAAATCGCCGCAAAGGAAAATACCTTTGGTGGCGGCATCGAAATCTTCAAGCGAGGTGACGTCTCGATCAAAGCGCATACACAGCTCAACCCCGTAATCGAGCAAGATTCCTGGCTGAGCTATAATCGAGGTTCGCGCGGGGGGTGGCGGTGCCGAATTTCGGGAAACTGAAGACCGACCCACTATTTGCCTCTTCTGCGTGCTCGGGAAAGTTTGTGCCGGTGCCGATGTGGCGGTCGCCGAGGCTTCCACTTGGCAGCAAATCGGTCATTGGGACGGATGTAGAAGGATAAGCACCTACCTCGTCGAAGCTTTGCGGGAGATCGTCAATTGGCGCCAGTGCCTCGAATGGATCGGGACTGTCCGTGCCACCGAACGCCATTAAGTCGATGCCGGTAATGTCACTTTCGTCAAAATCGGTGACGAGAATTGTCCGCACGCTGCCTGCGCTGTCAGTGAATTGCGCAAGTGTTACAGCTTGATCTACAGGTGCCACCCCTTCCACTAATGGATCGTCTTCGAATGTCGCCGGGTTCGTTCTTGGGTCGGGTGAAGTGACCCAGGCAAGGAAGGTTCCGACGACCAGTATGGTAGTGCCGCCGATTACGATTTTGCCCAAACGTCCCATGGCTTCACCTCACCAGTGATGCGATCCAGATCACGGAATCGCGACTGTCGAATACCAAAGATACCGCATAGACAAAGCTGATGTAGCACGCCCAAACGCCATAGGCTGAGGGCAGTTTGATTTCTGACCGATAGGCATAGAGCGCCCAGATCGCTGGTGCCCAGAAAACGAGATGGCCAAAAGAGACGAAGCCTCCGGTTGGCGAGAACAGGCCTGAGCCCTCAATGGCGCCGATCCAGACATGGCTGGCCACCCATGCGCCAAGCACAAATCGGGCTGCAATATGACGCCGGACGAATAGGACAGATGACAAGTTGGCGACAAGCATGAAACCGAGCCAGATCTTCATATGGAGGGGCAGGCCGAGACGAGTCTCCATGTTCCAGTCTTGCAGCGCAAAGGGGGCGTTTGGAGCGGTAATGATCATGATTGCGACGGCGAGGACCACCAGCACAATCATCCCAGCGCGCCAGGCAATAGAGCTCGTCATGTGTGCAACTCCTTTGATGCCTTGGACTTTCGCGACTGGTTGCCAATCTGCCAGGCCCAGCCGGCTACAATAATGATCCAAGCAATCGCATGAGCAGTGTACTTCACCCAGTCCATCAGAGGGATCAGCCCATAAAGCAGCGGCAGCGAGCCGGTTTGACTATCTGGGTAATGGTCCATGATCACTGGCATGTACGCATTGGCGATCAGCACAGAGGTGAAATACGCAAATGCCACGCTTGTGATGATGCGTTGAACAGTGGCCGATCGAATTGTCGAGCGATACACGGCCATCAAGAAGCAAACGAACGCTGGTGGGGCGAGAGCATCTGCGCCAAGCTGAAAGATGATGTACTCGCGCCGCCCTTCGGCGCCCAAGGCTTCGGCAAATTCGACCACTTGAGGCACGCCGTAATTGTATTGTCCGTCGAGGGGCATGATGCCTCCCGCGAGCGCAATCAGTCGCGCCATTTCTGACCCTACATGCCAAAGGCTGAGCGCCAGACAGGCAAAGGCGACTATGATACACCAAGGATTGGAGAGCAGGGCCTTGCCCCTGGCTGAGAACATCAGCCAGTAGGCAGGAAGCGACCATCCCCACCCGACCAAAGTCATCGTTGAGAAATAGACTGGATCGGGCAACCACGTCATTTCGGGTCTGCTCTATTCGGCGGCCAAAAGTTCGGGGCGCTGCGTCACGGGATGCAACTGACCGCGAATGTCGCCAAAGTAAGTCTGACTGGTCGTATGCAGGTT